>NZ_JABGBW010000019.1:3390-3647 GCF_014229965.1 Peptostreptococcus canis | reverse complement strand
AAAGAAGGAAATGCCAAAACTGGATTTACTATCACTAATAAAAATATAGAAAAAATATCGATTCCTGTAGAAAAGAAATGGGAAGGGGAAGAGTTAGATTCTGTAAGAGTAAGACTTTTTGCAGATGGAAAAGAAGTTACCTATAAAGACCTAAATAAAGCTAACAATTGGAGATGGACTTTTGATAATCGTGATAAATACAATGAGCAAGGTCAAGAAATCAAGTACACAGTAAAAGAAGACAAAATTGAAGGTTA
>NZ_JABGBW010000019.1:0-3328 GCF_014229965.1 Peptostreptococcus canis | reverse complement strand
TAACACAATTATTACCGGAGACGCAAAAACAGGCTTTATAATTACAAACATTAAAAGCGTACCACCAAAGAAGGAAGTATTTAAGGGAAGTGAAACTACAAATATTGACGGTAAGGAAGTAAATCCTGGAGAAATATTAACTTACAAGGTAACATATAAAAATACAACAGGAAAAGCACAAAAAGTAGTTATCGAAGATAAGATCCCTGAGTTTACAGAATATGTAGAAAGTTCAGCGGACAACGGTGGAGTATACAGTGGTGGAACAATAACATGGACAAGAGAAAATCTTGGAAATGGCGAGACATATGAAGTTACATTTAAGGTAAAGGTAAAAGAATCAGCGGGTGGAGAAAAGTTAACAAACGAAGCTCTAGTAAAGGCAGGTAAGAACAATTTAAAGACAAATCCGACAAATAACCCTGTACCTGAAACCCCACCGACAGATCCTAAGAAAGAAGTATTCAAGGGAAGTGAAACTACAAATATAGATGGTAAGGAAGTAAAACCTGGAGAAATACTAACTTACAAAGTAACATATAAAAATACAACAGGAAAAGCACAAAAAGTAGTTATCGAAGATAAGATTCCGGCATTTACAGAATATGTAGAAAATTCTGCAGATAATGGCGGAGTATACAGTGGTGGAACAATAACATGGACAAGAGAAAATCTTGGAAATGGCGAGACATATGAAGTTACATTTAAGGTAAAGGTAAAAGAATCAGCGGGTGGAGAAAAGTTAACAAACGAAGCTCTAGTAAAGGCAGGTAATAACAACCTAAAGACAAATCCGACAAACAACCCTGTACCGGAAACACCACCAACTCCACCTAAGAAAGAAGTATTCAAGGGAAGTGAAACTACAAATATAGATGGTAAGGAAGTAAAACCTGGAGAAATACTAACTTACAAAGTAACATATAAAAATACAACAGGAAAAGCACAAAAAGTAGTTATCGAAGATAAGATCCCTGAGTTTACAGAATATGTAGAAAATTCTGCAGATAATGGCGGAGTATACAGTGGTGGAACAATAACATGGACAAGAGAAAATCTTGGAAATGGCGAGACATTTGAGGTTACATTTAAGGTAAAGGTAAAAGAGTCAGCAGGTGGAGAAAAGTTAACAAACGAAGCCTTGGTAAAGGCAGGTAATAACAACCTAAAGACAAATCCGACAAACAACCCTGTACCGGAAACACCACCGACTACACCAAAGAAAGAAGTCTTCAAGGGAAGTGAAACTACAAATATTGACGGTAAGGAAGTAAATCCTGGAGAAATATTAACTTACAAGGTAACGTATAAAAATACAACAGGTAAGGAACAGAAGGTAGTAATCGAAGATAAGATTCCTGAGTTTACGGAATATGTAAATAATTCAGCAGATAACGGTGGAGTGTACAGTAACGGAACGATAACATGGACAAAGGCAAGCCTTGGAAATGGAGAAACATTTGAAGTTACATTTAAGGTAAAGGTAAAGGAATCGGCAGGCGGAGAAAATTTAAAGAACGAAGCTTTGGTAAAAGCCGGAAAGAATGATTTGAAGACAAATCCGACAAATAATCCTGTACCGGAAACACCACCAACTCCACCAAAGAAGGAAGTATTTAAGGGAACAGAAACAACAAGCATCGACGGTAAGGAAGTAAACCCTGGAGATATATTAACATACAAGATAACGTATAAAAATACAACAGGCAAGGAACAAAAGGTAGTAATCGAAGATAAGATACCTGAATTTACAGAGTATGTAAATAATTCAGCGGACAACGGTGGAGTATACAGTAACGGAACAATAACATGGACAAAAGAAAACCTTGGAAATGGCGAGACATTTGAAGTTACATTTAAGGTAAAGGTAAAAGAATCGGCTTCAGGAGAGAATTTAAAGAATGAAGCTTTGGTAAAAGCCGGAAAGAACGATTTAAAGACAAATCCGACAAATAATCCTGTACCTGAAACACCACCTACAAAACCGAAGAAAGAAGTATTTAAAGGTTCTACGACTACAAATATTGACGGAAAAGAAGTAAAATTCGGAGAAATATTAACTTACAAGATAACGTATAAAAATATAACAGGGAAAGTACAAAAGGTAGTTATTGAAGATAAAATACCTGAATTTACAGAATATATAGATAATTCTGCAGACAATGGTGGAGTGTACAGCGGTGGAAAAATAACATGGACAAAGGCAAGCCTTGGAAATGGAGAAACATATGAAGTTAGATTTAAGGTAAAGGTAAAAGAGTCAGCGGGCGGAGAGAATTTAAAGAACGAAGCTTTGGTAAAAGCCGGAAAGAACGATTTAAAGACAAATCCGACAAACAACCCTGTACCTGAAACACCACCTACAAAACCGAAGAAAGAAGTATTTAAAGGTTCTACGACTACAAATATTGACGGAAAAGAAGTAAAATCCGGAGAAATATTAACTTACAAGATAACGTATAAAAATATAACAGGGAAAGTACAAAAGGTAGTTATTGAAGATAAAATACCTGAATTTACGGAATATGTAGATAATTCTGCAGACAATGGTGGAGTGTACAGCGGTGGAACAATAACATGGACAAAAGAAAACCTTGGAAATGGAGAGACATATGAAGTTACATTTAAGGTAAAGGTAAAAGAGTCAGCTTCAGGAGAGAATTTAAAAAATGAAGCCCTGGTAAAGGCAGGTAATAACAACCTAAAGACAAATCCGACAAACAACCCTGTACCGGAAACACCACCGACAAGACCAAAGAAGGAGGTATTTAAAGGAGATACGACTACAAATATTGATGGTAAAGAAGTAAATCCTGGAGAAATACTAACTTACAAGATAACATATAAGAATACAACTAGAAAAGAACAAGATGTTGTCATTACAGATAAAATTCCGGTACACACAGCATATATAGAAAATTCAGCAGATAATGATGGTGTGTATAAAGATGGAATAATTACATGGAAAAAGAAGTTATTAGCTGGAGAAAGTATTACAGTAAGTTTTAAAGTAAAAGTAAATAATAACATTGATGGAGTTATATTGAAAAATATGGCAAAGGTAAATGATGGTAAAAATGATTATGAAACAAATGAAACACATAATCCTACTCCGGAAAAGACAGTACCAAATAAACCAACAACGCCAAATACTCCTGATGATATTATTAAAAGATTACCTAAAACAGGTGATGGATTAGATCCGGCAAGATATGCAGGCTTATTCGCTATTCCGGGAAGTATATTGCTTTTCTTTGAATTAAGGCGAAGAAAAAATCTTAACAAGTAAAAGATAACACACATTCAAAACATTTTAGTATTAGAAGGC
>NZ_JABGBW010000018.1 GCF_014229965.1 Peptostreptococcus canis | reverse complement strand
TTGGTCAAGTCCTCGATCTATTAGTATCAGTAAGCTACATACATTGCTGCACTTACACCTCTGACCTATCAACCAGGTAGTCTTCCTGGGATCTTAACCTTACGGTGGGAAATCTTATCTTGAAGTGGGCTTCGCGCTTAGATGCTTTCAGCGCTTATCCTTTCCATACGTAGCTACCCAGCTATGCCCTTGGCAGAACAACTGGTACACCAGAGGTATGTCCATCCCGGTCCTCTCGTACTAAGGACAGATCTTCTCAAATTTCCTACGCCTGCGACGGATAGGGACCGAACTGTCTCACGACGTTCTGAACCCAGCTCGCGTACCACTTTAATGGGCGAACAGCCCAACCCTTGGGACCAACTACAGCCCCAGGATGTGATGAGCCGACATCGAGGTGCCAAACCTCCCCGTCGATGTGGACTCTTGGGGGAGATAAGCCTGTTATCCCCAGGGTAGCTTTTATCCGTTGAGCGATGGCCCTTCCACTCAGAACCACCGGATCACTAAGTCCGTATTTCTACCTTGCTCGACCTGTATGTCTCGCAATCAAGCTCCCTTTTGCCTTTACACTCTTCGTACGATTTCCGACCGTACTGAGGGAACCTTTGAGCGCCTCCGTTACCTTTTGGGAGGCGACCGCCCCAGTCAAACTGCCCACCAGACAGTGTCCCAAGACCAGATTCATGGCCTATGGTTAGAGTCCCAATACTACAAGGGTGGTATCCCAAGGTTGACTCCATCAAAACTGACGCCCTGATTTCTTCGTCTCCCACCTATCCTGTACATGTAGTATCGAAACCCAATGTCAAGCTACAGTAAAGCTCCATGGGGTCTTTCCGTCCTGTCGCAGGTACCCGGCATCTTCACCGGGATTACAATTTCACCGAGTCTGTTGTTGAGACAGTGCCCAAATCGTTACGCCTTTCGTGCGGGTCGGAACTTACCCGACAAGGAATTTCGCTACCTTAGGACCGTTATAGTTACGGCCGCCGTTTACTGGGGCTTAAGATCACTGCTTCGATTGCTCTGACAGATCCCCTTAACCTTCCAGCACCGGGCAGGCGTCAGCTCCTATACTTCGTCTTGCGACTTAGCAGAAACCTATGTTTTTGGTAAACAGTCGCTTGGGCCAATTCTCTGCGGCCCCATTTCTGGGGCACCCCTTATCCCTAAGTTACGGGGTCATTTTGCCGAGTTCCTTAACAACAGTTCTCTCGCTGGCCTTAGGATACTCTCCTCACCCACCTGTGTCGGTTTGCGGTACGGGTACCTTTAATCTCGATAGAGACTTTTCTCGACAGTGTGAAATCAGCTGCTTCGCTACTTTGTTTCGCTCCCCATCACATCCCAGCATTGACTGAACGGATTTGCCTGTCCAGTCTGCCTCAATGCTTAGACACACTTAACCAACAGTGTGCTCAGCTTATCCTACTGTGTCATCCCTTCTCTCAAACGATTATCGGTAGTACAGGAATCTCAACCTGTTATCCATCGCCTACGCCTTTCGGCCTGAGCTTAGGTCCCGACTAACCCAGGGCGGACGAACCTTCCCCTGGAAACCTTGGGTTTACGGCCTGAAGGATTCTCACCTTCATCTCGCTACTCATGCCAACATTCTCTCTCCCATACTGTCCACGACTCCTTACGGTATCGCTTCAGCCTGCATGGGAAGCTCCCCTACCCATCATCTTGTGATGCCGTAGCTTCGGTAGTATGTTTTAGCCCCGGAAATTTTCGGCGCAGGATCACTCGACCAGTGAGCTATTACGCACTCTTTGAATGAATGGCTGCTTCTAAGCCAACATCCTGGTTGTCTGTGCAATCCCACATCCTTTACCACTTAACATACATTTTGGGACCTTAGCTGACGGTCTGGGCTCTTTCCCTCTTGACTATGAACCTTATCACCCATAGTCTGACTCCTGAATAAAAGATTATGGCATTCGGAGTTTGATAGTCTTCGGTAAGTGCAATACCCCCTAGGACATTCAGTGCTCTACCTCCACATCTCTACATTCAAGGCTAGCCCTAAAGCTATTTCGGGGAGAACCAGCTATCTCCGAGCTCGATTGGAATTTCACCGCTACCCACAAGTCATCCCCGCACTTTTCAACGTACGTGGGTTCGGACCTCCGCGAAATTTTACTTTCGTTTCATCCTGCTCATGGGTAGGTCGCCCGGTTTCGGGTCTACGTTAGGTGACTTAACGCCCAGTTAAGACTCGCTTTCACTTCGGCTACACACCTTAAGTGCTTAACCTTGCCACATAACGTAACTCGTTGGCCCGTTCTACAAAAAGTACGCGGTCACGCCAATATTGCGCTCCCACAGCTTGTAAGTGTAGGGTTTCAGGTTCTGTTTCACTCCCCTCCCGGGGTTCTTTTCACCTTTCCCTCACGGTACTATTCGCTATCGGTCACTAGGTAGTATTTAGCCTTGGGGGGTGGTCCCCCCTGCTTCCCACAAGGTTTCACGTGTCTCGTGGTACTCTGGATCATATCAAGAATCTTCTTGGCTTCATGTACGGGACTATTACCCTCTGTGGTCGAGCTTTCCAGCTCTGTTCTAATCGCAATAACCTTTCTTTGATGATATGTCCGCAACCCCGAATCAGTAAACTGACCCGGTTTGGGCTCTTCCGCTTTCGCTCGCCGCTACTTACAGAATCGATTTTCTTTCTCTTCCTTCAGGTACTTAGATGTTTCAGTTCCCTGAGTTCCCCTCCATATACTATGTATTCATATATGGATACCCGGACATTACTCCGGGTGAGTTTCCTCATTCAGAAATCTTCGGATCAATGTGTATGTGCCACTCCCCGAAGCTTATCGCAGCTTATCACGTCTTTCATCGGCTCCTAGTGCCAAGGCATCCGCCCTACACCCTTAATAACTTGACCTTTTTCAGTTATTAATGAGATTTTTCTATTTGTCTTTCGACAGTTAAAGAATAATTGGTTGTTTTTTTGAGTTTTCTCTCAATTTATTTTATGTCCGTTAGGACAAAAATAGATGTCATTGTATATCACTATATATATTCAGTTTTCAAGGTACAAAAATTCACTTCGCCTTTTTATGTCTTTTAATATCCTCTTTATAAAATACTCTATCACATACCTTAGTATGCTCAATCGTATTTTATTCATGCGGTATTAAATTACATTAAAAATGCTCGTAAATCNTCTTTCGACAGTTAAAGAATAATTGGTTGTTTTTTTGAGTTTTCTCTCAATTTATTTTATGTCCGTTAGGACAAAAATAGATGTCATTGTATATCACTAATATATTCAGTTTTCAAGGTACAAATGGTGGAGATGAGGAGAGTCGAACTCCTGACCCCTTGCTTGCAAGGCAAGTGCTCTCCCAACTGAGCTACACCCCCATATTTCTTTTATTTTTTTACGCCTTCATTTATTGCATAACAAATTTATATATTTGAAAATTCTAATGAACTCTCAAAATTGAACAGCAGGTAATTCTCCTTAGAAAGGAGGTGATCCAGCCGCACCTTCCGATACGGCTACCTTGTTACGACTTCACCCCAGTTATCGACGCCACCTTCGACGACTTCCTCCTTGCGGTTAGATAATCGGCTTCGGGTGTTTCCGACTCCCATGGTGTGACGGGCGGTGTGTACAAGACCCGGGAACGCATTCACCGCAGCATTCTGATCTGCGATTACTAGTAACTCCAGCTTCATGTAGGCGAGTTTCAGCCTACAATCCGAACTGAGAGTGGCTTTAAGGGATTGGCTCCACCTCACGGTTTGGCAACCCTCTGTACCACCCATTGTAGCACGTGTGTAGCCCTAAGCATAAGGGGCATGATGATTTGACGTCATCCCCACCTTCCTCCAGGTTGTCCCTGGCAGTCTCTCTAGAGTGCCCAACTTAATGATGGCAACTAAAGACAAGGGTTGCGCTCGTTGCGGGACTTAACCCAACATCTCACGACACGAGCTGACGACAACCATGCACCACCTGTCTCCTCAGTCCCGAAGGAAAGGTGTGATTAAACACCGGTCCGAGGGATGTCAAGCTTAGGTAAGGTTCTTCGCGTTGCTTCGAATTAAACCACATGCTCCGCTACTTGTGCGGGTCCCCGTCAATTCCTTTGAGTTTCACACTTGCGTGCGTACTCCCCAGGCGGAGTACTTAATGCGTTAGCTGCGGCACCGAGGGGGGTAACCCCCGACACCTAGTACTCATCGTTTACGGCGTGGACTACCAGGGTATCTAATCCTGTTTGCTACCCACGCTTTCGTGCCTCAGTGTCAGTTGCAGTCCAGAAAGCCGCCTTCGCTACTGGTGTTCCTCCCAATATCTACGCATTTCACCGCTACACTGGGAATTCCACTTTCCTCTCCTGCACTCAAGTCTAACAGTTTCGGAGGCTTACTACGGTTGAGCCGTAGCCTTTAACCACCGACTTGAAAGACCACCTACGCACCCTTTACGCCCAGTAAATCCGGATAACGCTAGCCCCCTACGTATTACCGCGGCTGCTGGCACGTAGTTAGCCGGGGCTTCCTCACAGGGTACCGTCATTATCTTCCCCTGCAACAGAACTTTACGATCCGAAGACCTTCATCGTTCACGCGGCGTTGCTGCATCAGGCTTGCGCCCATTGTGCAATATTCCCCACTGCTGCCTCCCGTAGGAGTTTGGACCGTGTCTCAGTTCCAATGTGGCCGATCACCCTCTCAGGTCGGCTACTGATCGTCGCCTTGGTGGGCAGTTATCTCACCAACTAGCTAATCAGACGCGGGTCCATCCTATACCGCTAACACTTTGATAATTCTTCGATGCCGAAAAACTATTTTATCATGTATTAGTAAACTTTTCAGTATGTTATCCATGTGTATAGGGCAGGTTACCCACGCGTTACTCACCCGTCCGCCGCTCAGTTGTGCATAGAATTCAATGTTTTATATCAATAAAACACTCAATACTAAGCACAACCGCGCTCGACTTGCATGTGTTAGGCACGCCGCCAGCGTTCATCCTGAGCCAGGATCAAACTCTCTAAAAAA
>NZ_JABGBW010000017.1:3001-5095 GCF_014229965.1 Peptostreptococcus canis | reverse complement strand
CTTGTAAGTCAACTTTTCACCAGGACTAACTACCTTACCGTTAATACTTTGTTTTAAGTCTCCAGGAGTGAATACATCTTTCTTAGGTGGCACTGATGTAATTAATCTTGTTTCTACAGAATTGGCAAATATAGGTACACCATCAAAGTACATTCTAGCAGTTGAATTAATTACTTTGTCATCGCCTTTTACTAACGCATTTTTATTTGTCACCGTGTTATAGGTGATTTCATAAGTTTTTCCAGCTTTATCTCTGCCAAATAGAGATTTATTAATAATATCTATTTCTATAGTAGGTGGTACACCTAAAGCCTCAATTTTCAATAGTTTATAATCTGTATTCTCTTTCAAAACTTTGCCATCAAGTTTGACTTCGGCATTTTTAAAGTCAACCTTCTTGTCAAACTGATCTGTAAATTTCAACGTTTTTATATCATCAATAATATCAATTCCGGGTCTTGGAACAGTATAAGTAACCGTATACTTAATCGGCTCACCAATTATTTTAGGTGCACTTACTCTATCAACTATTTTTTTAGCTGTTTTTTCAGGATTATGATAGTAAGGAACTTCTGCAAAGAATTTGAACAGACTTCCACTAGTCGCCGAAGAATTGTATGCAAATGTAATACTGTTGTTTCTAGATCTCATTGCAAAACCACTTTTATTAAACTCATCAGTCCCAGAAGTTCCCCCTTCACCTATATATGCCTGTGGTTCCCACCAATGCCAGTTGCCTGGATAATCATGTTGTCTAAGATCTGCATTAATATTATACACAATTTTGTCAATACTATTATGCACATCTTTTACACCAACTCCTTCGTAAAATGATGTCATATTACCATTATCAATCGGATTGCCTGGCTTTACATCTATATCTGTAGGTTGCATAGTTAGTTTCAAGTCACATGGTGTACCATCAGCATATTCTAAAGTAGCGGTAACTTCGGATCTCGTATTAAATGCCTGCTCAGTATTAGAATTGAAGTTTGGATGCTCTGGGTAAACATAATCCATCAACTGAATACCACTATCACCCCAATTCTGGTCAACAGTTAAAAATGGAACCCCTGAATTGTCCCAATTAAAATTATGTTGCTGCCCACAATACTGTGTAGGATTCAGCTCAAGGCGCGTAACTTTTACTCTTACATTTACCTTTTTGCCATTAATTTCTCCCGCGTCACGAAATAAAAGTTCCAAAACGTTATCAAAACTTTGCTGTACTGCATATTTATTATATTTATGCATAAAGACAGTGCTACGTTTCCATGTACCATTCGGAACTACATGTTCTTGCAATGCACTTATTCCTTGATGTATAACCTGCATATTTTCCTGTCTGCATTTAAATTCATATAGATCCAATTTAGACATATCAAAATCTGTTACCGAAATATCAGGCACTCTAATATTTCCTTCTGCAAAAGACTGCATACTTGGCAATAATGTACTACTGATTAGCATTATTATAGACATTATAATCGTAAACAGTTTTTTGAGTTTCAATTTCATAAATACTCCTCCTAACATTATTCAAAATTTAATTTTTTTCATAAAATTTTCTCATTTTTTCTGGCTAAAAAACAACAAATTCTTCATCATTGTAATGTCTTAAAATTATTTTTCCATCTTCTTTTCCTCCTTCTTTTATTTTTATATACTTCAAAATTTTTGTTTTTTTCTATTAAACATATATTTTTTCACTATCAAAACATTCCTTAATATAAACTTTATTTTCCATTATGCTTTGAAAATACGGTTAAGTTATCCATTTTTATTTTCCCCTTTGAGCCATCGTATAATAAATTAAATTTCAGGCTTTTCAAATAAAATGTATCCTTCTCAAATTCTAAGGTCAATTCTTTATCTAGTTCACTAAAATCTATATTACTCAGCTTTAACCTATATTGATTTTCGAGTAATAACTCTAACCCTTTGCTATCCCCTTTTAATTTCAATAAATATGACGAATCAGTTTCTTCCAATGCCAAATCTTTTTCAATTGTACTTAAAAACTCAATAAGTTGGTGAAAATCAGGGTTCATAGTATATTTTGCACCATATCTTGTAATATGATTATTAATTATA
>NZ_JABGBW010000017.1:2344-2923 GCF_014229965.1 Peptostreptococcus canis | reverse complement strand
CAACAGTAACATCACTTTTTACACTTCCATTTGATTTAATGCGTACTTTTCCTTCTTTTATTTGTTTTGTTTTTAAATCATATTCTGCATTACCTTCTAATACTTGCCTTGTTATTTGTTTTGTAAAGCCTGAATATATATCAGTTGTTAACTCATTGTTTATTTCGATATATTCCACTTTCTTATTATTTTCTATTATCTGTTTTATTAATTCTTCCTTGCTCAATTTATTTCCTTGGCAACCTGAAAGGAAAAATATTGTACCAACCAAAATTAATCCTAACAATAAACAAATCTTTTTTTTCATATTTTATACTCGACTTTCTATCATAAAATAATCAATCTAACTAAATTTTTTCAAATTTTTCAACATATCCAAAGACTTAAAACTGATACATTATATAATTAATAAATTACTTTTCGTCTTCATCTTCTTTTAGCAACTCATCTGTAATATCACTTGAATCTTCTTTTTTACTGTTTTCATCGTCATTGTCAGAATAGAAAGTTGACTTTATATCTTGAAATGAATTCAAAAACATATCCTTTAATATTTGTAATTTTTCAGGTGTCATACTT
>NZ_JABGBW010000017.1:1753-2091 GCF_014229965.1 Peptostreptococcus canis | reverse complement strand
CCTAAGTCAACTTCATCACCGGAAATGTCATCTGCGATTTTAACAGAGTATTTACTTAATACTGCTGCCGATAATCCAAATAACACAAACACTGGCATAGCAGCTGTTCCCACAATCCCTACTGTAAGAGGTATATTTATTATGTTTCTCCCATCTTTTTCTACCTTTATCCTGACTACAGTGGCTTTTTTTAACAGTTCTATTAATTGTGATTTTATTTTTTCGGTATCCTTGCCTACTTTTTCCTCAAACCTATAAGATTTAGCTTTTCCAAAGTTTTGATCACCTCCTTCTTCAATATATATAATAGCTTCTAATACGCTTCCATCTCTTTTTAG
>NZ_JABGBW010000017.1:0-1679 GCF_014229965.1 Peptostreptococcus canis | reverse complement strand
AAGAGCTTCTCTGGCTTCCTTGTAAGTTGCATATGGGAGTCTTTCTAATACTTGATCCACCATTTCAACTGTTATCTGTGTCATTTTTTTCTCCTTATATAATGTATTTAGGTTGTTAAAGGTAACCTATAATCCTTTTTCGACTGAATATTATTCAGTTTTACTGTATAATATTGTTATTAGATAGAGTGTACTCGTTTTCTCCTTGATATTTAATCTCGTACTTGAAAGAGTGAGTCCTCTAATCTTTTAACTGTTTACGAATAAGTTAGATGTTGACCCTTTCAGGGTACTTCGGATTTACCATAAGGCAGTAACGTTATTAGATTTTGAGGTGTCTATCTAAAATATTATTTCAGAGGTATCTTATGTTTTATTTAGGTATTGATATTGGTAAAAATACTCATGTGGCTTCATTAATTGATGATAAGAAAAAAGTTATCTTCAAGGCTTTTTCTTTCTCTAACTCTATTGATGTAGCAGATAGTTTAGTTTCTAAACTAAATCCTTTCAAAAATGAACTTGAAATTGGTATGGAAGCTACAGGTCATTATTGGCTAAGTCTATACTCATATCTTGACCAAAAGAATTTTACTGTTCGTGTTATTAATCCAATCCAAACTGATGGTTGGAGACAAGGTATTGAAATTAGAAAGAGAAAAACTGATATTATTGATTCTCTTTTAATAGCCGATCTTCTTCGTTATGGTGACTTTGTTGAAACATCACTTTCTAATGAAGATTATTTATCTTTAAGAAATCTTTCCAGATTTAGATCTTATCTAATTTCTTCAATTGGTGATCTTAAGAGAAAAAACAATTGCTCTTTTAGATCAAGTTTTCCCTGAATATGCTTCTTCCTTCAGTAATATTTTTGGAAAGACTTCAAAACAAATTCTAGAGAATTTTTCATCTCCATCTGATTTTAAAGATATTAGTTCTGTAGATTTACAATCTTTTTTAGACAATGTTACTAAAAGATTTTCCAATCCTTCAAAACTTATTGCTTACGCGAGTCTTGATGCCGGTATTTCTCAGTCCGGAGAGTTTGAATCCACTTCTAATCATATGACTAAAAGAGGTTCTCCTTATTTAAGACGTGCTTTGTTTCAATCTGCTCTTAGAGCTGAATTTTGTGACCCTGTTTTTTCTAATTATTACCAAAAGAAAATTGCAGAAGGAAAACATCATTCAGTAGCTACTAATACTGTTGCTAGAAAGCTTTGTCATACTATTTTTGCTGTTTTAACTAAAAACGAACCTTATCAGGAACAAAGTTAGTTTTTGCTTAATTGTAAATTAATTTTTGAAAAAGTTTCTGTATATGATGATCTTTGTTCGGGTGAAGCCTTTATCATTTACAGGTTCTTTTGAAAAAAATTACAATCTAAAAAGCAAAAACTTTGCTAACCCTGTTTTTAAAATCTTAAACTCCAGGGTATTTTTTCATGCTTATTTTTATTCAGTTTTTATCAATATCAACCCTTATATTTTTTTTCGTTTCACCTCTTGACTTTTAATAGTTAGTCTTTCTCTAAAATATCATCTATATAGTATTTAATATATTGGAACTAAACTTAGACTTTTAAAAACAATATATGTTATAATTATTTAAGTATAATATTTATGTATTTATAATACCTCTAAAAATTTTAATGAATATTGTATTCTTTTTTTAG
>NZ_JABGBW010000016.1 GCF_014229965.1 Peptostreptococcus canis | reverse complement strand
CTAACAAAACTTACATAGTCTTATTATTATTTAAACGATTAATCAATTTGCTTAAAAAGCTTATTGAATTAACCTGCTGTTCAATTTTCAAAGTTCATTATGTCACTTATTCAGCGACTTTATCATCTTAACACCTTTTTATATAAAAGTCAAGATTTTTTCTTTAATTTATTCAGAAATTTTTTATTTATTATTTTCTAAATTTTTATATCTATTTTAAAGACAAGTAATACTATACTCTAATATAAATAATATGTCAATAGTTTTTTTATTTTTTTATTTAAAAACAATCTTTAATTTGGATTTTACACTATTAAAAACTGCCTATAAATACATATATCTCAATGTTTATATAGGCAGCTTTTAAATCTTTATATTTATAAAAGCATTTAAAAAGTATTTTTTATAGTTATTGTTTCAATTCAAGTATATTTTCTTTAAATTTTTTATTTTTTGAAAGTATTTTAAATAATGGAACACCTACTAATGTTACTATTATAAATTCCGATATTGCAATCTGAGTAGTAATTACATAATACGATATTGGTTCCGGAGATACAAATACTATTTCAGCCCCTATTATTATTGCGGAAAGCGCCGGCATTAAAGATGCTATCCATATATTTTTTATTTTACTCATGACAAATGCTGCCAAAAAAGATGCAAAAGTACCAACTATAATATCTATCATTCCTAATGATGAAAAAATATTAGATAATGCACATCCGACGGTTAATCCTATTATATATTGTGGGTTAAAGAAAGCTAAAAGAGTCATGACCTCTGATATTCTAAACTGTATCGGTCCGTATGAGAGTGAAGGTATCGCCCAAGTTATAACTGCATAGATTGCGGCCACCATTGATTGTATGACCATTGATTTTACACTAATTTTAAAATTCATTTTAATTCCTCCTGAATAATTCATTATTCAATAGAAATTTTCATGGAAATAAGCCTCGAGGATTTCTATAAAAAAATTGCATTCACCCAAGGGAGAATGCAAAATTATACGAATAAAAATCACATCCTTGTTTTTTAGAGAGGGTACCAAGAAAACTCTATTATCAATTTAATTCTTAACTCTATCAATTATAGGAGTAAAAAGCTATGTTGTCAATATAAAACATAAACAAAAACATAAAAGTTATTTTAAATAAATTAACTAATTAAATTTATACATATATAAATAGATTTATAAACTTTCCTAAATAACTTATTGATAATTTATTTGATGGGACATAGTACAATAATAATTTAAGAAGGTTATTAAATGAAAAAGGGATTGAGTTTATTTGTAACAAGCACAATTATTATAAGTAACATAGGGATGCCTGCTAATATTTCTTATGCTGATTCAAACAAAGTATCAAAAATAAGAGGAAAAGACAGGTATGAAACTTGTGCTGAAATAAGTAAAAAATCTTTTGAAAAATCAGATGTTGCCGTTATTATATCAGGTGAAAATTATCCAGTGGAGCTTTGGCAACTAAATATAAAGCACCTTTTTTATTGGTGATAAAGAACCAAATACCGCATTCTATTTCGAACGAATTAAAAAAACTTGGTATAAAAGAAATAAAATTAATAAGAGGAGACAGTTTCGTTAGCAAATCTTTATTTGATCTGTTGGCAAAAAATTATAAAATAGAAAGAATAAGTAGTGCAAATAGATTTGAAACATCATTGAAAACTACTCGAAGTATTAATATGGTAAAGGGAAATCTGATAAAAACATACCTAATTTGCTAAATAACGGAAATCAACTAAGAAAAGATGTTAAAGAATATATAGAAAATAATAAGGTTTCAAATGTGTTTTTGGTAGGAGTAACAACTACACTTCCTGAAAGTATACTACAAATAATCAATAATAAACCTGATACTCCAAAATCCAAACCAAATTCAACTCCTAATCAAAATGATAATATTAAATCAGAAGAAAATGACAAACCTAATGATAAAAAATAATTCAAGATGTCACTTCAGGAGCCACTTATTCCATAAAATCTGCCATTGAAGCTGTGGTAGATATAATATCAGAAATTGAAATTATAAATTAATATTTATAGATTATCATAATCTCATTTAATTAAAAAAGACCTGATTAGTAGGTATAATGACTTATGAATCAGGTCTTTTTTATACAAGAAACTTTCATTGAAATTTACATATACCAAGTAAATATTATCCTCTAACTTTACCTTTTTTGCTAAATATAATAATACTTGTAATAATTATGGCTCCACCCACTAAAGTACCCATCCCCGGGACTTCTTCCAAAACAAGAGAACCCATCAATGTTGCTACAAATGGAGTGAGAAAGCTATAATTTGTCACATCACTTGTATTATCGGTCAATGTCAGCGCCTTGCTCCACAAATAATATGCCAAGGCATTGCTTAAAGTTCCTAACATCAATAATACAAAAACATAATAAGTATCAGATGTTGTAAGTTCTTTGATTCCATCTATAGAAAATGGAGATAATACCAATACTGATGAAATCATACTGTAATTTACTATTTCAATAGCTTTATAACCCATCATGGAGAGCTTCCTGTTAAGTATATTATACATACAAAATACTACTGAAGCACCTAATGTCCAAAATATACCATTGTTTATTGACAAAACTCCATCCCATAACATCATAACGGCGACACCCAAAAATGCGGTAATCAGGGTGATCCATCCTATTATATTTATTTTTTCTTTATATAAATAATTGGCTACTAATGCCGTTAAAACCGGAGTGATAGCTATTACTATACTGGATGATGCCGATGTTAATGTCTGCATTCCCCTATTAAAAGCAAACAGGTATATTCCAAATCCACAAGCACCGGATAGTAAAAACCATCCCAAATCTTTTTTCTTAGGTAGTCTGCCACCTGTCAATCTTCCTATAATAGAGAGGGCTATAGAAGCTATACATACTCTCAGAAAACCAAGCGTATTTGGAGAAAAATGCCCCAATGCAACTTTAGAAAAAGGAAATGCCAAAGACCAAAATACAACTGTAAAAAAACACAGTAAATTTATCTTTAACTTTTTATTCATCTTTTATATCCTATTTTCCCAACTCAGCATATTTCTCGGCTATTCTGACTAATAGTTTAGCCCCCGCCTCTAATGCTTCTATACTCACTAATTCGTTTCTACCATGGAAATTTACACCGCCGGCAAAAAGATTCGGACAAGGAAGACCCATAAATGATAATCTGGCTCCGTCTGTTCCGCCTCTAATAGGTATTACATTCGGTTCAACACCTATGTCTTTCATTGAATCTACGGCTATATCTACCACAAACATACTCTTTTCAACAATTTCTCTCATGTTATAGTAGCTATCTTTTATATCAACTGATATTCTTCCGTCATATTTCTTTGATAAAATATCGATTGTCTTGGCAAAAAACTCTTTTCTCTTTTCAAAAATTTCTCTATCGTGATCACGAATAATATATACCATTGTTGTCTCATCTGCATTTCCATCCATATTATTTAGATGATAAAAACCTTCATACTCTTCAGTTGTTTCAGGTCTTTCACAAATTGGAAATGCACTCATAACTTCGGATGCTATATAAATAGAATTTATCATTTTATTTTTGGCAAATCCCGGATGAACATTTCTTCCCTGAATCTTAACTATTGCAGATGCTGCATTAAAGTTTTCATATTCCAGTTCACCTATTTCTCCACCATCAAAAGTATATGCATATTTTGCACCAAATTTTTCAACGTCAAAGAAATCTGCGCCTCTTCCTATTTCTTCATCCGGAGTGAATCCCACCATGATATCACCATGTTTTATTTCCGGATGATTGATTAAGTATTCAATTCCTGTCAATATCTCAGCTATACCGGCTTTGTCATCTGCCCCCAATAGTGTATTACCATCAGTTACTATTAATGTTTGTCCCTTAAATCTCTCAATTTCAGGATAATCTGCAACGGAAGTTACTATTCCTTTTTCTTTATTTAAAACTATATCTTTTCCATCATAATTTTCTATAATTCTCGGTTTAACATCCTTACCTGATATATCCGGACTTGTATCCATATGTGCAATAAATCCAATCGGACTAATACCTTCAGTGTTTGCAGGCAATTTCGCCATTAAATAACATCTTTCATCCAAAGATATATCAACTAATCCCAATTCTTCCAGTTCTTTAACCAGCACCTTAGCCAAATCAAATTGTTTTTCAGTAGAAGGACAAGTCTCAGAGTTTGGATCGGACTGAGTATCGATTGAAACATAATTTAAAAATCTTGATAAAACCTTTTCTCGCATGATAACCTCCAATAAATCTTAATTTAATTTCATCTAATATTATAACACTTATTTTTGTACTTTTCTGTATTATTCTCTATAATAAAGAATAAATCTTTTAAATTTTCAATTCAATCAATATTGGTTAAAATAAATTTTTAATTATTCTTTATGGTATGCCATTATTTATGATATAATAATTATTATTATATTTTGCGCCTATAGCTCAACTGGATAGAGCTGCAGACTTCGGATCTGTGAGTTGTGGGTTCAAATCCTACTAGGCGCGCCATTTTTCATTAATAGCAAGAGGTATAACTATGTATGTAATATTTAGAGATGATTTAATAAATAGTGACGAAATAAAAGATATAATTAATAAAGAAACAGATTTCAAAGTAATTACAGACCTTACAAAAGCTACAAAACGCGAAGATGTGATGTCTTTTAAACTTTCTATTCCCGTCAAAAAAATAGATGCAGATTCCGAGTTTAATTGGGGTGACGATGACTCTGTAAATGAATATTTTGGCAAAGCGGAACTGAAAACTAAGAACTTCCTGAAGTTCTTCCCTAAGTATACAATTCAATCATCTATGGCGTATAAATGGGATGAAATTGAAAATATTATATATTTAGTAGTAGTTATAGCAAATATCGATATTACCATGAAAAAATTAGAACTCGATATACTAAAAAGAATGATGAAACAGGTGGATTAATCCGCTTGTTTTTTTAATGTATGAAATATTAATATTTTGATTTTAATACAATAAATTTTAATTGACTTTATCTATAAAAATTTATATAATGATTATAATCATTATTGATATATGATATAAAAAATAAGTCATATTACTTTGACAATAATTTAAAAAATAGTATATCTAAGGAGGTGAGTTTATGAGAGGAGAATTACCAAAACTTAGCGCTCGTGAAGAAGATGTAATGTCAGTTTTATGGAAAGTTGATAAGCCACTTACTGGTCTTGGTGTTACTGAAGCCAGTGATGGTTTGAGTCACTATACTGTACAAGGCGTACTTCGTAATCTGCTTGAAAAAGGATATATTGAAGTAGCAGATGTAGTATATAGTGGAAAAACATTATCCAGAAGCTATAGATATGTAATTAGTGCAGAAGAATATGCTGCAGATCAATTTAATGCTATGAAAAAAACCGCTTTTAATTTTTCTGCATTGAATTTTGTTGACAACCTTATAAAATCAGAAGATGAAAGCATCTTGGATGAACTGGAAGAAGTATTAAATAAGTATAAAAACAGGGGGTAATTATTATGACTCCGATATTTATAATCTTAAATTGTCTAATATGTTGTATATGTCTATTATTACTGATACCTGTGGTTACAGATCCTGTAGCATTAAAATATAAAAAAGGTATACCCATACTTATTCTATTACTAATTATTGGTACCAGGTTTATTTTTCCATATTCTTTTTCTTTCACAAAAACAATTGGGGAAACAAAAGTACTACCATTTATAGTAAATATATTTTTATTAGAAGTAGCTAAAAACCTTACATTTGGAGAAGCACTTTTTTATATATGGATAATGACTTCGACAATACTTTTTATTAGATATATAATTAAATTTATAATACTGGGTAGAGTTTTGAATATGGTTCCTAATACAAAAGATTCTTTCATAAATGAAACCCTGGTTGATATTTGCCATAAGAAGAATATAGAAAGAATACCTAAAGTTATTCAATTTAACACAAAACAAGGTCCTTTTTTATTCGGATATAAAAACTCTGTAATAGTACTTCCTTTTGATTTATCTAAAGAAGGTATAAGATATGTGTTATCTCATGAATTAGAACATTATAAAAATAATCATATATTTTTGAAAATAATAACTGATATAGTGAATATTGTATATTGGTGGAATCCGATTGTCTGGTATATACACAATAAACTACTGTTATCACTCGAAATCCAAACTGACCTATGTGTAATAAATGATTATCCGGATATAGAAATAGCTGAATATCTCTATTTACTACTTAAAGGAGTTGGATATAAGGAACGTAATTTTAAGCAGTCCGTTGCATTATCGTTTAACGCAAGAAGAAATTCTGCGGAAGTTCGTGTTAAAACTATATTGGATTATCATTTCAAAAATGAAGACAGATGTTTAAAAAGAAATAAAAAATTACTTGTTGTACTTTCTTCATTTATCTTTGCGGTTTCAATTTTCTACAGAGTTGATGCTTTTCCTAGTGAAAAAACAGAAATTAGTGCAACTAAAATTGACATTGACTTAAATATACTTGCTAACCGCAATACTTTTGATATACTTAATATTTTTTTACATAATAAATAATTAAGTATAATAGTAAATATTGATTCTTGAAAAAATAATAGTTTGTAAAGGCTAGTCCGTAAATTGAGAAAAATACTTCTCATAGACTAGCCTTTTTATATATATTCAAATTTATTTTTTATAATTTTTTTCTATTTATTTTCCGTAAAAAGTATATTTTCTTCTGTCTCCAAATCAAAGAAATGTACTCTATTCATATCTAATGCTAATTTTAATTTATCTCCGGGATTAACGTCATTTCTTCCATCGAATTTAGCAATCATCTCATTTCCCAATAATTCAATATAAGCAAAAATTTCTGAACCCATCAATTCTCTAATTATTACAGTTGCTTCAAACATACTTTCTTGTGACATATCCAAAAATACTTTTTCTCTGTGTATATCTTCAGGTCTTATTCCTAAAACAACTTTTTTACCAATATATCCTTTTTCTTTCAAGAAAACCGCTTTTCCTCCTGGAATAACAAATTTAAGATCTTTTCCTTCCAACTTAGCTACTACATCTTTTCCCTCTTCTAAAAGTTCCACATTTAAAAAATTCATTTGAGGGCTACCTATAAAACTAGCAACAAATTTATTGACAGGATTATCATAAAGAACTTTCGGCTTATTTATCTGTTGTACTATACCATCTTTCATTACGACAATTCTATCTCCCATAGTCATAGCTTCTACCTGATCATGAGTTACGTATATGAAAGTTGCCCCTAAATCTTTATGTAACTTAGAAATCTGAGCTCTCATTTCCGTTCTCAATTTCGCATCAAGATTTGACAAAGGCTCATCCATAAGAAAAACTTTTGGGTTTCTAACTATAGATCTACCTAAAGCAACTCTCTGTCTTTGTCCTCCTGAAAGGGCTTTTGGTTTTCTGTCAAGTAAATCCTCTAATTGAAGTATTTCTGCTGCTTCTCTTACCTTTTTATCTATTTCGGACTTGTTCATTTTTCTAAGTTTAAGAGCAAAAGACATATTATCGTAAACCGTCATATGAGGATAAAGGGCATAATTTTGAAAAACCATGGCTATATCTCTATCTTTAGGTTCGACATTATTTACCACTTTATCATCTATAGTCAATGTACCACTACTGATCTCTTCAAGCCCGGCTATCATTCTTAAAGTTGTAGATTTACCGCAGCCTGATGGTCCTACTAATACTATAAATTCTTTGTCTTCTATATCTATATTTACATTTTTTACCGCATTAAATCCATTATCATAAGATTTACATATATCTTTTAATTGTACTTTTGCCATAATTTCACACCTTTCATTTAAATAATATAGTTTTTACTTATTGAACTTCTTTATTAGGTCTAAACTTAACTCGGAAGTACAAGATAGACTTATGTCAGCTTCTACACCTATTCCTATACTTTTCATTTTACAATTTTTCATAGCCTTTACTCCCGCATCAGAATCTTCTATTCCAATTACTTCTTCTATCTCTATACCTATGCCTCTAGCAGCTTCTATAAATATATCCGGGGCCGGCTTACCTTTTTCAACCTTAGAAGGATCGGCTATAAAATCTATCTTCTCCATTAGTCCAAGTTTTTCAAGTATTATAGGTGCATTTTTAGATACTGAAGCTAAACCTATTTTAATATTATTTTCTCTTAATTCATCAATAAATTCTGATATTCCGGGCAATATATCTTTTCTATCTAAACTTTTTAATAGTTTTTTATACTCTTCGTTTTTCTTTTGTGCTAAGGAGTTTATTTCATCATCAGAATATTTTTCTCTTATCCCGCCATAATCCAATATTTTTTCCAATGACTCTATTCTAGATATCCCTTTTAATTTTTCATTAAATTTTTCGTCTATTTCAATTCCCAATTCAGAAGCCAGTGACTTCCATGCAGCATAATGGAATTTTGCCGTATCAGTTATTACACCATCTAAATCGAAAATTATTCCTCTTATCATAATAAAATTTTCTCCTCTTTGACTATTTATAATTCTTTAGTATAATTGCCTCAAAAGGTCTTAAACTAATAATATTCTCATTGTGAATAAAACCTTCATAGTTTGATAAAATTAAGCTATATTTGCTAATATCAAATTTATTTGGCAACGTAAAGTCGATTTCTTTTTCATAGAAATTTGCTACAACAATAAGACTTTTTTCTCCTATTTTTCTTTCATAAGAAAATATATTTTTATTTTCTCTATCTATTAAATCAAAACTTGCTTCAGTAATTAAATCATCTTCATGTCTTAATGCTATAAGTTTTTTATAATAATAGAATATAGAATTTTCGTCTTTCAATGCCTTTTCAACATTTATCTCATCGTACCTCGGATTTATTTTTAACCATGGTTTTCCAGTTGTAAACCCGGCATTTTCCGTTGAATCCCACTGAATTGGAGTTCGTGCATTATCTCTACCAATCTTATATACGGCATTCATAAATTTTTCTTTTGACATTATTTTTCTATCTAATACTAGATCTTTATACGCATTTTTTATTTCGACATCGTCATATTCTTCAATATCATAATGCGCATTTATCATACCGATCTCTTCACCCTGATATATATAAGGAGTTCCCTGCATCATATGAAGTATGGTTCCAAACATCTTTGCACATTCTACTCTATATTCCTTATCATTTCCCCATCTAGATATTACTCTGGGTTGATCATGATTTTCAAAATACAGAGAATTCCAACCCTTGTTATACAAACCATTTTGCCATAATTTAAAATTGTCTTTTAAGTCTACTAAATCTAGCTCTTTTACATCCCATTTTCCAATATCACTATTAGGCACTTTATCCAAATCCATATGATCAAAAGTGAATATCATATTAAGCTCCTCTCTGTCCTTACCACAGAAAAGCAATGCATTATCAATAGTGGAACCAGGTGCTTCACCGACTGTCATACAATCATATTTAGATAAAACTTCCGTATACATTTCATGAAGATACTCATGAAGTCTAGGTCCATTTGAATGATATTTTCCTATTGGATATTTCCCCATCGATTCATCATAGTTAGGAAAATCTGTAAACTTGGAAATTGAACTAATTACATCTAACCTCCAACCATCTACTCCTTTTTCCATCCAAAACTTCATCATATCCCATATTTCATTTCTCAATTTAGGATTTTCCCAATTTAAATCCGGTTGTTTTTTTGTGAAAAGATGAAGATAGTACTGTTCTGTTGCTTCATCATATTCCCATGCTGAACCGCTAAAGTAAGATCCCCAATTATTTTTTTCATCTCTCCAAAAATAATAATCTCTATATGGATTTTCTTTGGATTTTTTACTTTCCTTAAACCAGAAATGTTCGTCACTACTATGATTTACTACTAAATCCATAACTATTTTTATATTTCTTTTATGAGCCTCTTCTATTAACTCATACATATCTTCATTTGTACCAAATGTACTCCATATCTTTCTATAATCGCTTATATCATACCCATTATCATCTTGTGGAGATTCAAATACCGGACTAAGCCATATAACGTCTATTCCTAAATCATTAAGATAATCCAACTTTTCAGTAATACCTTTTATATCTCCTATACCATCGCCATTAGCATCATTAAAACTCCTAGGATATACTTGATAAACTACCGATTTTTTCCACCACTCCATACTTATTCCTTTCTATCTTAAGCCGATAATTGCTTCGTTTTTTAAATCAAATTTTTCATCATATACTTCTATAAAAATTGGTTTTCCGGATTTTAATGTAAATTTTACCGATTCATTTGTAGTATCTACATTTATTAATCTTCCTCTATAATTAATATTGAAACTATATCCATTCCATCCTTTTGGTACCAGAGGTTTAAAAGATAGCTTCTCATCATATGTTCTCATTCCTGCAAAACCTTGGACTATTGATAGCCAACTTCCCGACATGCTGGTTATGTGAAGGCCATCCTGTGTATCATTATTATAGTTATCCAAATCCAGTCTGGATGTTCTTTCATACATATTTACTGCTTTATCTTCAAGACCTATTTCACAGGCTAATATTGAATGAATACAAGCAGATAAACTGGATTCATGAACAGTTAATGGTTCATAAAACTCATAATTTTTCTTTTTCTCTTCAAATGTATATTTATCATTGAATAAATATATTCCTTGCAACACATCTGCCTGTTTAATGAAGCAAGATCTTAAAATTCTATCCCATGACCAATTTTGATTCAGTGGAAGAATAGATTTATCCAGTTCTTCTACTTTTATGATTTCCTTATCTAGAAAAGTATCATGTTGAACAAAAATTCCCAACTCATCATCGTATGGAAGATAAATATTGTCTATGATACCTTGCCATTTATTAATTTCATCCAAACTAATTTCGAGTCTTTTCAACTTTTCAGCCATTTTATAGTCGCTTATTTTTCTAATTATCGATATAGTATATTCCAGAGTCCATACGGCAATTAAATTTGTATACCAATTATTGTTTACATTATTTTCATATTCATTTGGACCAGTTACACCATGAATCATATAGCATTTTTTTCTATTATTATAATGTACTCTATCGGCCCAAAATCTACTTATCCCCACAAGTACATCTATTCCATAATCTGTTATATAATCATAATCACCGGTATAATTCACATAATTATATATAGCGTAAGCTATTGCACCATTTCTATGGATTTCTTCAAATGTTATTTCCCATTCATTATGACACTCAACGCCTGTAAATGTAACCATAGGATAAAGAGCCCCTTTTAACCCCTGTTGTTTGGCATTATGATACGCTTCTTCTAATTGATTATATCTATATAAAAGCAGATTTTTAGTCACTTCTTGAGGTGCTACTGACAAATACATTGGTATTATATAGGCTTCCGTATCCCAATATGTCGCGCCCCCATACTTTTCACCGGTAAAACCTTTTGGTCCTATATTTAATCTTAAATCTTCACCATAATAGGTAGAAAATAATTGGAATATATTATATCTTATTCCTTGTTGTAATTTGGGATTGTTTTTTATTACAACATCGGCCTTATCCCATCTTTCTCTCCATTTCCTTGAATGATTATCGTATAATTTTTCATATCCATAATACGCATTTTTTTGAGCAATATCTCTAGCAACTTCTACCAGTTCATTTTCTTCATAATCTCGTGATGTAGTTACGGCCACTATTTTTTCTATTTTTGCAACCTCACCTTTTTCAATGTTCTTTGAAAAACTACATTCTACATATTTATTACAAATTTTGGATTTATTTAATTTGCCTTCAAAATTAGAAATCATATAGTTGCATATTGAAAATCTATCAATTCCGAACTCATTTGGAATTGTTTTTGATAGTATATACCCATTATTTTCATCCGCATTTTTATCTAATACTTCCCAAAATTTTTCTTCATAGTTAGAATCTTCATTTACAATATCGGCATCTATATAGGGGAAAAATTCTATAAAAGCTTTTGAATCAATAGCCTTTACCTCATAATTAATTGCACAAATTTCTTTTGTATCTATACTTACAAATCTTTGTACTCTCATTTCAAAATTTTTGTTATTTTTCCTGATGGTAAAATATCTATTTAGTACCCCGTTTTTCATATCTAATTCTCTAACAAAAGATACTACTTCATCCTTGTAAAGATCTATATACTCACCATCAATCTTCACATCTAATCCTATGAAATTCGGTGAATTTATCATCTTTCCAAAATATTCAGGATATCCATTTTTCCACCAGCCTACTCTTGTTTTATCCGGAAACCAGATACCTCCTAAGTAAATACCTTTATGTGAATCTCCCGAATATTTTTCTTCAAAATTTCCCCTCATGCCCATATATTCATTTCCTATGGACATTATACTTTCAGATAGCCTAAAATCTTTCTTTTCAAAGCCATTCTCGATTATTTTGAATTCATCGTATTCGAATCTCATAATTCCTCCTCTATTTTTAGTATCTTTTGTTTTTATTCTCAAAATTGAGAATCGAGCAGGATATTATTATTTTACAGAACCTGCTGTTATTCCCTTTATAATATGTTTTTGAGCTATAAAATAGAATATAATTACCGGTATTATAGCTAATGTTAGACCTGCAAGTGCCAAATGCCACTGTTTAGTATATTCTCCAAAGAAGAAGAACATCTTTAGTGGTATAGTTTCCTTTCCAGTCTGATTTATTACAAGAGATGGTAATAAATAATCATTCCATATCCAAATTGTATTTAATATAGCCACTGTTACAGTAATAGGTTTTAATATAGGGAATATTATATACCAAAATACTTGAAATCTATTACATCCATCTATTATAGCAGCTTCATCCAATGATTTTGGTAATGTGTTTATCGTACCATGATACAGGAAAATAGATAAACTCGAACCAAATCCAAGATATAAAAATATTATTCCAGGTCTATTCAACATTCCCAGTTTTCCAAATAAAGATACCAATGGTATCATTACTGCCTGAAACGGTATTAACATGGCTGCAACAAAAACAAAGAATATTACTGTGCTTACCTTTGATTTTACTCTTGATAAAGCATATGCTGCCATTGAAGAGAATATAATAATTATTAAAACACTTACCACTGTTATAATTAATGAATTTAAAAATGTATGTCCGAAATTTAAATTTTCAGCTGCTTGTCTATAGTTATCCAGATGAAATCCTTCTGGCAATTTCAATGGAGATTGAAATATTTCTTTCTTGGTTTTAAATGAATTAGCCACCATCATATAGAATGGACTTAACCATAAAATTCCAAGAATTATTCCAAGTAAACCTAAAAATATATTATTTTTATTTGAACTTTTCATTACATTTCTACCTCCCTCTTTTTATTATAGTAAACCTGAGTCAGAGATATAATAGCTATTATTATGAAAAATACTATAGCCTTACTCTGGGCATATGCCATTTTATTTTCTAAAAATGCCGTGTTATATATGTTCATTGCAACCATTTGTGTGGAATTATATGGTGCTCCTCCGGTTAAAGATAAATTCTGATCATATAATTTAAATGAATTTGATAGAGTAAGGAACATACTTACAGTAAATGCAGGAGCTACCAACGGAAATACTATGTGTCTGAATCTTTGAAATACATTAGCTCCATCTATTTGAGCAGCTTCGATCAAATCTTCCGGTATACTCTCAAGGTGAGCTATATAAATTATCATAATATAGCCTGACATCTGCCATGCAGTAAGTATAACAAGACCCCAAAAACCGGTTTTAGTAGTAGATAACCACCCTTGAAGAGCCTGAACACCTATTGCTTTTCCCAGTGCATCAAATCCTGAAATAAAAACAAACTGCCAGATAAAACCAAGTATTAATCCACCAATTAAATTCGGCATAAAAAATATTGTTCTAAGGACATTATTTCCCTTTAATTTTTGAGTTACTAATAAAGCAAGTCCCAATCCTACTGCATTTATTAATACTATAGAAACTATTGCAAACTTAGTTGTAAACCAAAGTGCATTTGCAAAACCTTTGTCACTCAATAGATTTATATAATTTGTAATACCTTCGAACTGAGCGGGATTTATACCGTCCCAATTTGTAAATGAATAGTAAATACCATAAAATAACGGAACTACTACAACCATAAATAATGCAATTACAACGGGAGCTATAAATAACCAAAAGAACAGTCCATTCTGTCGCAATTTTCTATTCATAAAATTTCCTCCTAATATAAACAAAGTGCTGTCAGTTGAAATCCAACTCAGACAGCACTTTTATTAAATCGTATTTACAATTTGACTGTAAACAAACTTAGTTTATTACTTTCTAGCCTGAGCCCAAGCTTCTTGTGCACTCTTAACTATTTCATCAAAGCTTGCTTTTCCACCCACATATTTCTGAATATCAGCACCTAGAGTCTTTTGTCCCCAGCTTGATGGATAACCCATAAATACCCAGTTTATAGTATTACCTTTTTCAGCATATTCATAGATAGTTTTTGATAGTGGATCTGAAATCTTAGATGCGTCATATCCTTTATATGCAGGTATAAATTTGAATTCATTTATAACATATTCTTTTCCTTTTTCTGAAGTATAGATCCAATTCAAGAAATCTTTTGCAGCTTTTTTAGTCGCATCATCCTTGTTGCTATTTACAGCCCAATACATAGGAATACCAACCGGTAATTTACCTTCAGCAACTCCGTCAACCGGTATTGGTAAAATTCCAATATTCTTAGCCAGTTCTGCATCGACTTGTTCTATTGAATTATATGCCCAGTTACCCTGCTGAATCATAGCAACTTTTCCTGTTGAAAATAATTGTTCAACCTGCTGAGAATAATCAAGGCTTACAGTAGGCTGAACAGAATACTTATTCTGCATATCTAATACATCTTTAAACTGCTTAGCATACTTAAATTCTACTTTCTTAGCTTCAAATGTCTTATTTATATTTCCATCAAATTCCGGTGATAAAAATACGTTTGATAAATGAAGACCTGTCACCCAATCTTCTTTTGCAGGTAAAGCAAATACAGCATCTAATCCTAATTTAGATTTATCTGAATCTAGTTTTTTAACTGCTTCCATCAACTTAGTGTAGTTAGTTAATTCGTCAGCCTTTATACCCGCTTTTTCAAAAACAGCTTTATTGTATATAAAACCATATCCTTCCTGATTGAACGGAAGACCATATACCTTACCATCTACTGTTACACCATCTACTGTAGTTGGAAGTGCTTCTTTAACCAATGGTTCAGCACTTAAATCTTCCAGTTTAGACATCCAATCCTTAACATCTTGAGGACCACCTATATTAAATATAGCCGGTTCATTTCCAGAAGAGAATTTGGACTTAAGTGCAGCACCATAATCTCCCCCTCCACCTACAGTTGTTATGTTTATCTTAATATTAGGATTTTCCTTCATGTATTCATCAGCTAATTTCGTAAACTGATCTTTAAATTCCACCTTAAATTGAAATACATCTAATTGAACTTGATCGCCATTGCCTGAATTGCCTGAACCAGATTTTCCACATCCTGCCAGCAAACCAACAGAAAGAGCACCTGCTAAAGCCAAGCTAAAAATTTTCTTAAACTTCATATTAAAACCCTCCTAGTTAATACGTTCTTTTGTAGAACAAAATAAAAATATATTACTTTAAAATGTAATCGATTATATCAATCTCATTTACTTCCTTACCCTCAAGTATGTTTATAATTTTATCACAACTTGCTCTTCCAAGTTCCATATAATCAACATCTACATTTACTATATTCAACTTGGAATTGTAAGTGTTATCAGTACCAAATGTGCCAATAACTATATTAAATAAATTGAGATTTTTATTACCTTTTCCCATTTTTTCTATATACTCTAATACACCGCTAAATATAATGGCATCTGTAACTACTAATCCATCCAAATCAGGATTTTTTTCAAGTATCCTTTTTATTGACAAATATCCATCACATTTTCTAAATTCATTTTTTTGAATCAAAGTATCGTCAAAAATGAGATTGTTATCTTTAATACATTCAAGATAACCGTTAAATCTGTCTATCGTAACGACAGATTCTTTATTTCCTCCAATAAAAGCGATTTTTTTACATCCTTTTTTGACCAGTTTTTCAGTTATTTTTTTAGCCGCTTCAAAGTTGTTTGTATCAACAGAATAAACATCTTTATAATCAAGAGATTTTCCTATAAGTACGAAAGGAAATTTTCTTTCTCTAAGATATTCTATTGTCGGATCTGAAATAATAGATCTCATCATTATTACTCCATCAACTTTATTCGCTTTTACCAATCTTTCAACCGAAAGGGTTTCATTATCACCATTATAAGCAATTAATGTATCATATCCTCTTGAGCTTGCAGTTTTTGCTATTGCCCTCAAGCTGTCACGAAAAAAAGGATTTTCAAAAAAATCATCATCAGCGGGAAGTACTAAACCGACATTTTTTGATTTCTTATTTGCCAAACTTCTGGCTATAGCACTTGGATAATAGTTTAAATCTCTCATCACCTGATAGACTTTTTTCTTTGTCTTATCACTAATGTCAGGATAATCACTTATAACTCTAGATACTGTTGATTTAGATACACCAGCTCTATCTGCCACCATTTGTATAGTAACATTTTTTTTATTTGTCATAAGTCCTCCTTTCTAACCAACTAAAATTTAGTGCAACCGGTTTCGTTTTTTCTTAAACACAATATATCATAATAAAAAAACGATTGCAAGCTTTTTTGAATAAATTCTTGAAAAAAATTATTATTTATCATATACTTATAATAAACTTTTTGTGGTATAACCATATTAATAATAAGATAAAAGAGGTGGTTTGATGAAAAAATATATGTGTTTTGATATAGGAGGCACCAATATAAAATTCGGTGTTTTAGATGAAAATGGTAATATAATAATCAAAGACAGTGTTGACTCAGAGGCCAGAATAAAAGGTGGTCCAGGTATTATAGATAAGATAGTTGACATAACCAAGAAATACATGGACAAATATAATTTAAGCGGAGTTGCAATATCATGTGCAGGAATGATAGATTCTATAAATGGTTCCGTTATGTTTGCTGATGAACATTTAATACCTAATTTTACTGGAATAAAAATAAAAGAAATTATAAAAAAACAAACAGGTCTTTTATGTGAAATAGAAAATGATGTAAATGCTGCCGGACTGGGAGAATTATGGTTTGGAATGGATTCAAACTCAAGTCTAGTCGCTATGTTAACTATAGGAACAGGCATCGGAGCTTGCTTAATAAAAGATAATAGGTTGATTACCGGAAATACCATGTGTGCAGGTGAAATAGGCAAAACTTTAATTCCCGGCGGTAGGTTTGAAGATATTGCCTCATCATTTGCAATGACCTCAAAACTTGAAAAGAAACTCGGTCTTAAGGATGGAGAATTAAACGGAAAAATAGTTTTTGAGGAAATTGAAAAAGGCAATAAAATCTATATCGATGCAGTCGATGAAATGATTAATAATCTGGCGATAGGAATTTCCAATCTTTGTTTTATATTCAATCCCGGAATAATTATATTAGGTGGTGGAATAATGGCAAGAGAAAATTATTTTAAACCTAGATTAGAAGATGCTATTAAAAAATATTTGCCAAAGGTAATATCAGATGGAACTGAATTAAGATTTGCCAAATTAAAAAATGATGCCGGCATGATTGGTGCTTTGAAAAATTTCCTAAATAAACATTAATAAGTTAATTTTTTAGATAAAAAATATACACTGATATTAAATAAGTTAATTTTATATAATAGTAAAGCTGGTTTTTAAGAAATGACTACTAAAATTTCAAAATACCAGCTTTTTTATTACATCATAAAATATCTTTTAAAAATTTTTAGATTAGTTTTTATTAATTTAATTAGTTTTATATGATTTTTATAATCAAATATTTAATTAACATAAATATAAAGTATTAACCATTTTATTCTTATAATATATCTATTATATTATAAAAATGACTTGAAAATTTCTTTTATAAAATCTATTGACCTTTATTTTTTTAATGATATAATCAAACTATAGAGATAAATAAATAACAAACAATATCATATTTTTATTATTTAGGAGGTATATAAAATGAAAAAATTATTTGCAAGTAACACATTAGCAAAAAAGTATAACCATAATGAAGAAATATTGAAGAAAAATATACTTTACAGAATGATAATGATGTTCGACTAATTGTTTACTATCTAAATTACACATCTATAAAATACTATAATAAATCAGTAAATCATACAGTTTCTTTTTTAAATAAAAAATCGGTTCTATTTTTTAGTAGATAGAACCGATTTTTTATGGTATTATTTATATAGAGTAAATTTACATATAATTAATTGTCTCCGTAGCTCAGCAGGATAGAGCACTCGCCTCCTAAGCGAGGGGTCGGAAGTTCGAATCTTCTCGGGGACGCCAGAAAAACAATATTGTAGCCCTTTATTTTGAGGGTTTTTTTATTTGTAAAAAACAAGTAAATCTTTACGATTTATCGCTTAATTAATGAAAAAATAAAGAGATAAATAAAATTACTATAATTAAAAGGAGATAAAAATATATAAATTTACTTTCAATGCTATATATTATAAAACCTAAAAAAACAAAGACCTAAAGCATTTGCTTTAGGTCTATAATAATGCGCCCAGCGGGACTCGAACCCACAACCCCTTGATTCGTAGTCAAGTACTCTATCCAGTTGAGCTATGAGCACACATTAATACTCATAAAGTATAACATATATAATTTTCATATTCAATAAATATTCTAAAAAGAGGCGACATCCAGATTCGAACTGGAGATCAAGGAGTTGCAGTCCACTGCCTTACCACTTGGCTATGTCGCCATATAAAAAAATGGATCATCAGGGGCTCGAACCCTGGACACCCTGATTAAGAGTCAGGTGCTCTCCCAGCTGAGCTAATGATCCATATCAAATAGTAGCGGTAACAGGACTTGAACCTGTGACCTTTCGGGTATGAACCGAACGCTCTAGCCAACTAAGCTATACCGCCAAATGGTGCCTAGAGGCGGAATCGAACCACCGACACGGGGATTTTCAGTCCCCTGCTCTACCGACTGAGCTATCTAGGCTAAGACTGGCGGAGAGGGTGGGATTCGAACCCACGGTGCCGTTAAGCATCACTGGTTTTCAAGACCAGCTCCTTAAACCACTCGGACACCTCTCCGTATTTTTGCAAAAAAAATTAAATAATTGGCTGGGGATGCGGGACTCGAACCCACGAATGCATGAGTCAAAGTCATGTGCCTTACCGACTTGGCTAATCCCCAACATTATTTAAAAATGAGCGCACAGGGATTCGAACCCCGGACACACGCCTTAGAAGGGCGTTGCTCTATCCAGCTGAGCTATGCACCCAAAATTATTACATTTTACAAACAATTGGTGCGGATGAAGGGAGTCGAACCCCCACGCCAAAGGCGCTAGATCCTAAGTCTAGTGCGTCTGCCAATTCCGCCACATCCGCTTATTTGT
>NZ_JABGBW010000015.1 GCF_014229965.1 Peptostreptococcus canis | reverse complement strand
TTCTCATAAACTACCTCCCATGAGATAGTTTATATCATAATCATATTTAAGACAATTTCATTTGCGATTACTTAGGACAATATCATATATGATTCATATTAATAAAAATAAAAACTTGTAAATCTATTGACTTAAGCTCTTCAATGTTATATACTATTTTGGTATGAGAACTAAGCATTCTCGTCTCTGCTCCGATAGGTCTCGGAGCCGTATAGTCCAAAGGGAGGTGAAATAAATGAGAGCTTATGAATTACTTTACATTGTAAAGCCTACGCTTGATGATGAAGCAAGAGAGGCAATACTAAACTCAATCAAGGAGATAATAACTTCTGCTAACGGTGAAGTTGGTGAAGTGGATGTTTGGGGGAGTAGAAAATTAGCTTATCCTATCCAGAAGTTTAGAGATGGTTATTATACTCTAATCAACTTCAAAGCTACTGTTGATTTTCCAAAAGAATTAGACAGAAGACTTAAGATAAGTGAAGATGTAATGAGACATGTCATAGTTGCGCAAGAAGAAAAATAATAGGTGGTATTAATATGATTAATAATGTTGTATTAGTTGGAAGATTAACTAAAGATCCGGAATTAAGATATATTCCAGGTTCCGGTACGCCAGTAGCTACATTTACGTTGGCTATAGATAGAGATTACAAAAATAAAGATGGCTCAACAACTACTGATTTTATTCCAGTAGAAATAATGGGTAAGCCAGCTGAATTTTGTGCAAACTATATTACTAAAGGAAGATTAGTAGGTGTTCAGGGATCTATTAGAGTTGATAGGTATGAAACACCTAATGGAGAAAAAAGAACCTTTACAAAGGTAGCAGGTCGTAACATACAGGCTTTAGAAAGCAGAGGATCTGCAGCACCGGGCAGTGTGTCTGGTACTACTAATAATGATGCCTATGATGCTCCATCTTTTGAGCCAAGCGGTGTCGTAAGTCCTTCTGAATTTTCTGCTGTAGATGACGATGACGTTCCATTTTAATTAAGAGAAGAGGTGAAAGTCATGATAAACAAGAAGAGACGTAAGAAAAAAAGAGTTTGTCAGTTCTGTGCTGACAAGAATACTGTTATAGATTATAAAAACTTTCAGAAATTAGAAAAATATGTAACTGAAAGAGGAAAAATTCTTCCTAGAAGAATTACTGGTACTTGTGCAAAACATCAGAGAGAGCTTACAAAAGCTATTAAGTTAGCTAGAAATATAGCGCTTTTACCATATACAGTTGAATAATCTGTAATAATGAAGGCATATTAGTTATGCCAATTAAAATCGCAATTTATGCAGTAGCATCACATGAATTTATGATGCTGCTGTTTTTTTATTAAATTTTTTTGGTTGTATAATAAAGTCGGCCAAAACCAAATAACAAGGGAGAATTGACATTCCATCTAAAAATATTATAGAAAAAATAACTGAAATATACGATACAAACATAGAGTTTGATAAAAATTTCTTTAAACCGATATTATTAGAGGTGTTGAACATACAATCATCAGGGGCAAATTAACATATATACCATTTTTTTGTTGCTATTGCAATAAAGAAAATGAGGATCATAGTATTGTCAAAAACGAAAATCAGATTATGGATATTTTTATAGGATAATTTGATTTTAATAATAATAGTAAGTGTCTAAAAAATTTATGTAAAGTGAAACATATATGTTGATAATTAAAAAAACGAAAATTTGCTATATTTTGTAGAATATTTACATAACATATACCAAATGATATAATATAAAAGATAACTACATAGTTGGAGGTGATAGTGATTTGTTGAATAACAATGTAAAAAAGAATGTTTTGATAAATTTTGCTATGTTAGCTGTATTAATTTTGTTATCGCTATCTTTAAATATTAATTCAGTATTGTCTATGTTTTCATTTTTGGTGATAATACCGATGGTTTTACTGGCATTAGGTGCAAATATTGTTTTTTCAATATCTTCTTTTGTCTTAGTAACCGCATTGACATTTATTATATATGGAGGAGAATTTACAGCATTAAATTCATTGACATACCTTTTACCAGCTCTATTAACTGGTTTAATTATTAATAATGAAGAATTTAGAGATAAATATGGAAGAAAATTTAAAATAAAATTAAAAACGGATAAGGAATTGGTGAATTTTGCATCAATAAAAGTATTTTTATTTTCAATCGTACTTTTTATATTAGGTCTAATAGCATATTATCTCATAATGAAATTTCTTTATAAAATTGACTTTGTAAAAGAGTTTAGTAAATTTACAAAAGCTATAATAACACAGTATAAAAGTGTGCTTAAACCAGGTGAATTTGAAAAATTGCAAAAAGCCGGTTTCTTTGACATTTTTGAAGATACGAGTTCTTTGGTAATGATTATGGCATTTTTAAAAGCCATGATTAGTGCAATTATTTCATATTTTATTTGTATACCATTATATAAAAAAGCATATAATAATAAAATAGTGTATATAACATTTGATAATATTATATTGCCGGGAAGACCTGTTATAGTGTTGTTTATATCTATAATAGTCTTATTTTTACTGGGACAATCATATCCTGAATTAGGTATGAATTCAGTAATAAACAATTATATTTTGGTGATGAATATACTATTTTTTATTGAGGGGCTTTCATTAATAACTTTTGTTGTGAAATCTTGGAAGTCAATCAAAAATAGAATTAATTGGCTTTTGATAGTTTTTTTAATTATTTTCATGGGAATATTACCTGGAATATCAATTTTAGGTATGCTTGATAATGTAATAAACTTTAGAAAAAAATGGTATTCGGAAATTGGGAGTTAATGGTGGAAAAAATGAACGATAAAAAAGACAAATTTAGTTTTTTAAATTATCTAGACTATATATATTTTCTAGCTTTAATTATAACTAGCTGCTTTGCCTTTGTAAAAAGTAATACCTTGGGTGTTATTGGGCTTATATCATCTTTTATATTAATTTTAAGCTTTGTTTGTAAAAAGAAAATTGATAAAGAAATATGGATTGATAAGTTAAAGACTGTTGATTTCAATGTAAATAAAATGATAAAAAAGTCTGCTATAAATAATCCTCTTCCAATTTGTATATTGGAATTAGATGGTGAAATTTTTTGGTCTAATAAATCTTTTGATCAGATGACAGGTCAAGAAGAAGGTGGAACATCTATAGGAAGTAACATAGATGACTATGTAGATGATATTACACTCAGAAAAGTATTAGATGAAAATAAGGTAATAGAAGAAGAGGTAAAATTTAGAGATAGAGATTATATAATAAAATATTCCTTTGTCAAAATTGAAGAGGAAAATGATGGAAGTGCTGATTATAGAATTTTGATTTTCTGGATAGATAAAACAGAATATAATTCTATAAAGGAAATATATGAGAACAGTAGAGAAGCTATTCTGTTTATAGAAATTGATGGCTATGAAGATATATTAAAAAGTACACCGGAAGAGAATAGACCAATGGTTACTATGGATATAGAAAAAATACTTTCAAATCTTGAATTTGAAACACATGGTTTGATGAGAAAATTAGCAAATGATAAATACATATTGCTTATTAAAAAGGAAGATCTAGATATACTTGAAAAATCAAGATTTTCCATATTAGATAAAGCAAGGGAAATAGATTATGGAAATTCTTTACCAGTAACATTGAGTATAGGTGTTGGTGTAGATGGTGATACTATTGAAGAAACCGGAGAATTCGCTTCAGGTGCCATAGATATGGTGCTTGGAAGAGGTGGAGATCAGGTCGCAATGAGGAATAAGGACGGATTTAATTTTTATGGTGGAAAATCAAAGGGATTTGAAAGAAAGACCAAGGTTAAATCCAGATTAATAGGATTGGCATTAAAAGAATTAATTAACCAAAGTAATAAAATATTAATAATGGGTCATCACTATCCGGATATGGATGCTATGGGAGCTGCTGTTGGAGTTTTTGATATATGTAAGGCATATGGTAAAAAAGCCAATATTGTTCTAAATAATGTAAATGAAGCAGTAGAGATATTTATCGAAAGAATTAAAGAAGAAAACTATTATAATGGTATTTTTATAAATCACGAAAAAGCTACAGATATATGTGATAAAGATACTTTAGTAATAGTTGTTGATACTCACAGACCTAGTTATACTGAGTGTGAGGTATTACTTGATATATCTAACAGGGTTGTTGTAATAGATCATCATAGAAGAGGGGTCGATTATATTAATGATACTGTTCTTCTTTTTCACGAGATATATGTCTCTTCCACTTGTGAGATGGTTACAGAGTTGATTCAATATACTGATTATGATATTAAGATACATAAGTTGACTGCTGAGGGATTACTTGGAGGAATTTATCTTGATACGAAGAACTTTGAATTTAAAACCGGTGTAAGGACATTTGAAGCAGCATCGTATCTTAGAAATTTAGGTGCAGATACACTTTCTGTTAAAAAGTTTTTCAATTCATATGCAGAAGATTTCTTAGTGAAAGCAGAAATCATCCAGAGAACTGAAATTATTGATGAAAGAATATGCATTTCATATTCTAAAGAGGAAATTGATAATATTAATATTGTAATTGCAAAAGCAGCAGATGAACTTCTAAATATAAAAAAAATAGAGGCATCCTTTGTTCTTGGTATGAAAGATGATATCGTATTTGTAAGTGCAAGGTCTTTAGGAGATATAAATGTTCATGTATTAATGGAAAAAATAGGTGGTGGGGGTCATATAGACATAGCTGGTGCACAAATTAAAGATATGAGTCTATCACAGGCATATAATATGATAAAAGATATTATTACAGATTATCTAAAGGAGGATTAAAATGAAAGTTATTTTATTGAAAGATGTAAAAGGAACCGGAAAAAAAGGTGAAATAAAAGAAGTAAGTGATGGTTATGCCAGAAATTTTTTACTAAAGAAAAAAGTAGCTGTAGAAGCTAATAGTACTAATTTAAAAGAGTTAGATGAAAAGGCAAAATCTAAAGAAAGAAAAGAACAGATTGAATTTGAGGAAGCTGTATTATTGGGAAAACAAATGGAAAATGTAAATATAGAAATATTTGCCAAAGCAGGAGAAGGCGGTAGATTATTTGGCTCAATAACATCAAAGGAAATAGCCGAACAGTTAAAGAGTCAAAAAAACATAGATGTAGATAAAAGAAAAATACTTCTTGATGAGCCTATTAGAACTCTTGGTTCCAGATTTGTAGAAATAAAGATACACCAAAAAGTAACTACTAAAATAAGAGTAGATGTCAAAGAAAAGAATTAATTTTTAGCGAGGTCTATACCTCGCTAAATTTATTAAAAAGTTTCTATTATTTTTAATAATTAGAAAAGGAGTTTTTTATGAGTAATATATCTAAAGTTCCGCCAAATAGCCTTGAGTCGGAGCAAAGTGTTATAGGTGCAATATTGACAGATAGTGATTCTATTATACCAGTCATAGAAGTGTTGGATATAGATGATTTTTATTCAGAAGCTCATAGAGTTATATTCGATTGTATGCTGGAGTTAAATGATGAGAAATCACCAATTGATATAGTAACAGTTTCGAGTAAACTCAGAAATAGAGAATCTTTAGATACCGTTGGAGGAATGAATTATCTTACGAGTATGATGACAATGGTACCTACTACATCAAATGTAAAGTATTATGCTGAAGTAGTAAAAGAAAAATCAACACTCAGAAAATTGATAAAAGCGTCAAATGATATTATAAATATAGGGTATGATGAGGAAAGTGATATAGATGATATATTAAATATAGCAGAGAAAAAAATATTTGATATATCACAGGAAAGAACTAGTGAGGATTTTAAGGAAATAAGTAAAGTATTGGGAAACGTTCTTGATAATATAGAAAAAGTATATGCCAGTGGCTCTGATTTGACTGGACTTAATACAGGATTTGAGGGCTTAAATAAAAAACTAAGTGGATTTCATAACAGTGATTTAATACTTGTTGCAGCCAGACCAGGTATGGGAAAAACAGCTTTTTCTTTAAATCTTGTTTTAAACGCTGCTATAAAATCAAATGCAAGTGTTGCCGTATTCAGTCTTGAAATGTCAAAAGAACAACTTGTGCAAAGGCTTATATCAAGTCAATCTATGGTTAGTATGAAAAATATATCAAATGGAAAAATAGCAGATGAAGAATGGAATAAAATTATGGATGCCCTGTCTGTATTGTCAAGTTCAAATATATATATAGACGACACTCCGGGAATAAAAGCATCTGAAATTAGATCTAAATGCAGAAAGTTAAAACTTGAAAAAGGGCTTGATATGATAATGATAGATTATCTACAGTTGATGGAAGGTGATGGAAGGGCTGAAAGTAGACAACAAGAAGTATCAAAGATATCAAGATCATTGAAAATTTTAGCAAAAGAAATGAACTGTCCTGTTATAGCTCTTTCTCAGCTTTCAAGAAACACAGAAAGTGGAAAAGATCATAAACCAAAGCTATCGGATTTAAGGGATTCAGGAGCTATAGAGCAAGATGCTGATATAGTGATGTTTATTTATAGAGATGAATACTATAATGAATTTGAAACGAAGAAAAAAAATATAGCCGAAATTATAATTGCTAAAAATAGACATGGTGAAACTGGTGAAATAGAACTTGTTTGGATGGGAGAATTCCAAAAATTTACTGATAAACAAAAAAGTATTTAGAACATGTTAGTTAATCTAACAAAATCTATATATAGTTAGATGCAAATTATAGAAAAAAAACAGTTTATTTATTAACATAATCAAAAGTATATAGTATTATTTATGAATATAAATTATGGTTATATGTATAAAAAGATATATCCAAAAAGTAAAAAAATAGGAGTTATTCACAGAAAATATGTTCTTTTCAACAGAAAATTGTGGATAACTCCTCATACATTTACTAAAATATTGAATTTTAAAGAATTTTTGATGTGTATAATCCACAAAGTTATCAACAGAAATTGTGGATAATATGGATAAAAAATAATCAGAATATTTGTTTAAGTCTTATATCCTTACCCATAAATTTATACATAGAGAAATTTCCAACAATTCTTGAAATTGTTCTATCTGTATATTCATTACCTATCTGTAGTAAATCAAGATTTGTGGAAATGATAATTCTCTTATCTCCAAGAAGTCTATCGTTAATTATATTAAACAATTCAGATATTGTAAAATTATTTGTAAGTTCAGTTCCGAGATCATCAATTATCAGTAAATCACATTCAAATAGATTTTTGAAATTTTCCTCGTCTATATCAGTACATTCTTTTCTGTGGAATTTGTATTTTTCTATTATTTCCATTAGATTAAAGGATGTCTGGTATATAACTGTGTAACCCAAATCCATTAATTCTTTTGCAATACAGCTACATAAAAATGATTTTCCAAGACCTGTAGAACCAAAGAAAAGCATATTTGCTTTTTTGGGTTCTACTTTTTTATCGAAGTTATATATAAATTCTTTTGAAGCTTTTACTATATTTATCATATTATCTCTAGGGCTGATTCCCATTTCTTCATCTACTTCTTCGGAAAATTGATTTAAATCAAATGTATTGAAATTTTCTTTTTCAAGTATTTTTTCTATATTAGACATTTTGTATGCATTATTTATTATAATTTGTTTCAGACAATTACATTTAGAACCATCTTTTAGGAAACCTGTGTCTTTACATTGATCACAATCATATTTTATTTCGAGGTAATCGGAAGGTATATTTTGTGATTTGAGAATTTGTCGCTTATGTTCTATAAGATTTTTTTGTTCTGCTTTTAGTAAATCAATAGTTTTTTTATCTGAACCTTTTAAGATTTCTTTAGATATACTTAAGCCAATGGAGTTTATATGCATATTGATATCTTTTATTTCCGGTATCAGATTTTCGACTTCTTTTTTTCTGTTTTCTAGTAAATCTATATTTTTATCTCTTCTTTTCTGATATTCCGTTAATATAGATTTCATATTACTATTATTCATAAAAATCACCCTTACTTATTTTTTTTTGGATTTGAAATTAGTTTTTCTAAATCCTCATTTGAATAATTATTAGAAATAACTTGTTCAAAGTTATGAAACTTACTTTTGGTATTTTTCGATTTTCTGTTTGAAGGTTTTTGTTGTTTAGATTTTAGATTTTCCTTGTATTTTATTTCATCATTTTCTATATCTTCTACTGTCCTAAATCCTTTGTCATACCAGTTGGTAATTATAGAATCGAAATATTTTAAATTTGGATTAGAAATATTAGCAGATTTTGAACAGGCTTTAAGAATTATATCCATATTCATGTTATATGAATTAATCCATTTATTCATCAATTCTTCTTCTGCAATAGTGGGTAATCTTTTAAATCCCAAACTTTTAAATATAAGGCTATATTGATTTCTTAGTTGATAATTTTCAGATTCATAGTTTTCAAGGTCATCAATATTTTTTATGGAGTTGTCAAACCAAGATTTCATAATTCCAATTACATAATTGACAGATTTGATTTTACCACTATTTTTTAAAGCTTTTTCAAAGGCTAAAATTACTAGTGATTTGTCAATATCATATTTTTGTATTGCCTCAAAAATTGATATTTTTTCGTTGGGTGTCAGTAATCTTCCAACTATCAATTCAATACTATCATACATATTTCTAAACTCTTCCTCCTCAGGTTCAGAAGTTTCATTTGTAGAATCTTCATTTTCAGTTATTTCTTTTAGAACATCTATATTATCTTTAACAAATTTAGATTTTATATCTATAAACTCTATTGAATATTCGTTATTACTATAATGAATATTAATAATTCCTTTATCTTCCCAGTATTTCCAACATTCCAGAACTTTATCAGTAGAAATTCCAACTATATTGGCTATTATTTTGTTATTCATAGGTAAATCTTTATTATTTTTCATACTGGCACTTTTATATCCTAAAAAATAAACTTTTAATTGTTCCCCTGAAGCCGATGGCAAGTATAGATCAAAGAATATGCTAGGAATTAATACATCATTAAATATATCTCCTGTCGAATTAATAAAAAACATCTGAGATTCTCCTTTCATATTATTTTGAGTTAACTCTATATTTTTAATTATTAAATTATTATTTATTTATGATAAGGCTCACCATTGTTAATTTTGAAAGCCCTATAAATTTGTTCTAGCAAAAACAATCTCATTAATTGGTGTGGAAATGTCATATCTGAAAAAGAAATCTTTAAATTTGAGGTATTTAGTATTTTATCAGAAAGACCTAATGAACCACCAATTATAAAGTATATATGACTATTACCGGATATTGTTATTTTATCCAATTCTTTAGCAAAATTCATCGAAGAATATTTTTTACCATCTATTGCTAGGGATATTATAAAAGAATTTTGTTTTATGTTGGAAAATATTTTTTCTCCTTCTTTATCTTTTACTATTGATATTTCTTTTTCACTGAGATTTTCAGGAGCTTTTTCATCTACTACCTCTATAATTTCAAGCTTGCAATACTTAGTAAGTCTTTTTGAAAATTCTTCAATTCCTAATTTTATATATTTTTCTTTTATTTTCCCTACAGAAATAAGTGTGATTTTAACCATTATTTTTTAACCTCATAAACATCGGAAGAACAGTCTCTTCTTAGAATATCCAATTTTACATCAGAACCTATTTTCATTCCATTTTCGGATAAAATATGGTTTGATGTTTCATAAGCCAATGCAGGAAAGTTATTCTCTCTACTTAAATGTGCTAGAAGTATATCTTCTGTCCCGTTTTTAATAAGCTCCACTGCAAATTTTGCAGCATCTTCATTTGATAAATGTCCGGTATTAGACATTACCCTCTTTTTAAGGGTATATGTATATGAGCCCATCAAAAGCATTTCTTTGTCATAATTTGATTCTAAGATTACAAGTTTTGAACCAAGGATATTTTCTTTAATATTATTGGAAACATGTCCGATATCCGTTGCTATAGATATTTTATCTTCTTTTTCATTCAGCAATGTAAATCCTACTGGATCTGCTGCATCATGGGTTATTGAAAAGGGTTTGATAAGTAAATCTCCTATATTGTATAGCTTATCATTTTCGAAAATGATAATATTTTTTTCATCTACTCGACCTATTTTTTCTTTCATTGCCAACCAGGTTTTATAGTTTACGAAAATTGGTAAATTGTATTTTCTTGAAAGAATTCCTACTCCTTTTATGTGATCCGTATGTTCGTGCGTTATAAATATTCCTTTTAATTTATCAACATCTATATTAATATCATTAAGTCCGGTTGTTATTCTTTTTCCACTAAGTCCGGCATCAATTAGTATATTTGTGTTTTTGTATCCTACATAATGGCAATTTCCACTGCTTCCACTACCTATAGAACAGTATTTAATCATGGTTTATTCCTTTCAGCTATTTATATATGTTATATGTTTATTTTGTATGTATTATTATACACTTAATTATAAATCATATTTATTATTTGTACAATAAAGATGTAGTTGTGGAATTCGTAAGCTTAGAATAAAAAAAGCTAGAGATAGAAATCCCTAGCTACTTTTTTTATTTTTTTGACAAGATTAATCTAAAACAGAGAAATCTTCTTTTGTCACACCACAGTCTGGACATTCCCAATCATCTGGAATATCTTCAAATGGAGTACCAGGAGCAATTCCTGAATCTGGATCGCCTAATTCTGGGTCATACACATAACCACATACATCACATACATACTTCTTCATAATAGTTATCCTCCTATAGTTAAAAAATTTATTTTCAATGTTTATAGTTTTAATATACCCATAAACAAATCAATCTAACAAAAAAGTCGATATTATTTAATTTTCTTCTATTTTTTCTATGCAATTTGGACAAATTCCAATAAATTCTAGGTTATGGCCCGTTATTTCGTATCCGGTGTCTTTTGATACAGAATCAATCACATCGTTAATTGGGCATATATTTACATATGAGATTTTATTGCAAATTTTACAAGTAATTATATGTCTGTGATTTTTATTATTTATTTGATATACATTGTTTCCATCAGATAATATTTGTTTTACAAGTATATCAGCATCAGTCAATGCACTTAACGCACGATAAACTGTGGATAGATTTATATTTATATCCTGCTTAAGAATATTATATATTTCCTCTGCATTAAGAGGTGCATCTGAATGTCTTAAACAATTTAATAATATCATTCTTTTTTTTGTGGCCTTAAGATTTGCGGATTTAAGAATATTATTATTTTCTTTTCTATGATTATCTAAAGAACAATCGCATTTATTTAATGTCATTTGTAACACCCCTTTCAAATAATTTCTATTTGATTATATCATATTTTTATTGACAAAGGGAGAGTCAAATAATATACTTTTATTTAGAATATGCAAATGCGTTTCTTTTGCAAAAAATAAGGAGGTAAATTTAATGAAAAAATTAGGTTTAAAATTGTCTGGAATTTTGATTGCCACTTCTTTAGCTTTAGCTGGCTGTGGTTCAAATAAAACAAATAATGCAACTACACAAGATAAAGATGGAAAATTAAAGGTATATACTAGTTTTTATCCCATGTATGATTTCGCTAAAAAAATAGGTGGAGAGAAAGTTGAAGTTGAGAATCTTGTTCCAGCTGGAACAGAACCACATGATTGGGAACCTACCCCACAAGATCTGGTAAAGATAGGAAAATCAGATGTATTTGTGTATAGTGGTGCAGGTATGGAAGAGTGGATTGATAAGGTAGGAGAAACTGTAGAAAATGATAAATTAATACAGGTTGAAGCATCAAAAGGTGTAAAACTATTAAAATCAACTCATGATCATGATGATAAATATGATCACGATGACAAATATGATCACGATGATAAACATGATCACGATGATAAACATGATCACGATGATAAACATGATCACGATGACAAACATGATCACGATGATAAACATGATCACGATGATAAATATGATCATGATGAACATCATCATGGAGAGTATGACCCTCATGTATGGTTAAATCCACAAAACGCAAAAATCCAAATGAAAAATATAAAGGAAGCATTTATAAAAGCAGATCCGAAAAATAAGGATTATTATGAAAAGAATTTTGAAGAAAATTCTAAAAAGTTAGATCAAATAGATAAAAAGTATAAAGATTCTTTGGCGAATACTTCAAAAAAAGATGTAATTGTTTCTCATGAAGCTTTTGCTTATTTATTTAAGGATTATGGAATTCATCAGGTTGGAATAGAAGGTTTATCTCCAGACTCAGAACCGGATGCAGGTAGGATGGCTGAAATAACTAAATTTGCAAAGGATAATAATGTTAAATACATATTTTTTGAGGAATTGGTTAGTCCAAAGGTTTCAGAAGCAATAGCGAAAGAGGTTGGAGCCAGAACAGAAGTGCTAAATCCGATAGAAGGCTTAACCAATGAACAGATAAATGCTGGTGAAGATTATTTTAGTATTATGGAAAAGAATTTAGAAGTATTATTAAAAGCTTTGAAATAAAAGTAGATATTATAAACTTAGTGTTTTTTATTTAAACATATTTTCTTTAATTTTCATATCAAAATTATATTTAAAATATTGCGAACCTATTGTATAATAGAATTTAGTTAGATAAGAGTAAAGAGGCGTTATTATTTAATAAGGCCTCTTTTGTTAGTAATAATATGAAATTCTTTAAGAGGAAAAATTATGGATAAAATAGTAGAAGTAAATGATGTATCTTTTAAATATGATAAAGAGTTCATTTTTAAAAATATATCATTTGATATAAGTAAAGGTGATTTTGTCGGAATAATAGGTGCTAATGGTACTGGCAAGAGTACATTAATAAAACTTATGCTGGGTCAATTAAAACCAGATGAGGGATATATTAAAATATATGGTGAAAATCCCATCAATAATAAAAATTTAAATAAAGTAGGATATGTACCGCAAGTTGGACTTTCAAGGGGGATTGATTTTCCAGCCACTGTTAGTGAGATAGTAATGCTAAATATGTACAAAGAGATTGGATTTCTTAGGTTTCCTAAAAAAAAGCATAAAGAGAAAGTATTAGATGCACTTGATGTCGTTGGGATGAAAAAATTTGCAGATAGAAAGTTTTCAGAACTATCAGGAGGACAACAACAAAGAGTAATTATAGCTAAAGCCATAGTTAGCAATCCTGAAATATTGATTTTAGATGAGCCTACTACGGGTATAGATCATAAGTCTGAAAAAGCTCTTTATGAATTATTGGAAAAATTACATAATGAGAGTAACATTGCAATAGTAATGATTTCCCATGATATTGAAAAGATAAAAAAGAAGTCTAATAAACTTATTGAAATAGAAAATTTTTACAGCGAGGAGGTAAGTGAATAATGTTCGAATATGAATTTATGAGAAGGGCATTTTTAGTTGGCATACTTCTTGCTTCAATAATACCATGTATAGGAGTTACTATAGTATTAAAAAGGCTTTCTATGATAGGAGATGCATTGTCACATACATCTCTTGCGGGAGTTGCTATGGGGCTTATATTAGGTATAAATCCAATTCTAGGAGCAGTAATAGTAACTGTGTTTTCAGGATTTGCAATAGATTTAATAAGAAAAAAGTATCCAAAATACTCTGAAATATCAATAGCAATCATAATGTCCGCCGGAGTTGGATTAGCCGGGATTTTATCCGGTTTTGCAGATAACTCATCTGGATTTACCAGTTTTTTGTTTGGGAGTATTGTGGCTATAACAGATTTTGAATTATATTTGGTCATTGGACTTTCATTATTAGTTATGTTGACTTTTCTACTTTTATATAAAGAGCTTATGTATATTTCATTTGATGAATCCGGTGCAAGATTGGCTGGAGTTCCTGTGAAGTATGTAAATTTTGTGTTTACAATACTTACGGCATTGACGGTTTCTATTGCGTCCAGAACAGTAGGTGCATTGATAGTATCTTCAATAATGGTAATACCGGTTGCTTGTGCCATGAGATTTTCTTCCAGCTATAGGATGACTGTGATACTTTCAATTGTATTTGCAGTTATATTTACTATAATAGGACTTACACTATCATTTTATTTGGGACTTAAACCGGGAGGAACCATAGTAATTGCCAGTGTAATCACATTGATTGTATCTATGTTGATAAAAAAATAATAGAAAAAATAAAAAACGGATTAGATTATAATTGTTTGGATGTTATTGTAAATAATTATTTTTATATAAAATAAAAGACACTGTAAATACAGTGTCTTTTATCATTTTAAATAATTAATAAGAGTCTAAATGCCAAAGGATTTTATCAGGTATTAAAATCATAAATATGTTACCTTCTTTTTTATTTAAATAGTTGTTTTTTTTCATAAATTTTTTATACTATTATTAGCCGTTTAAAAATAGTTTTTCTATAAGTTTTTTATTTAAATCTTCTCCAATAATAACAACATAGTTTTTATTATCATTGCTTCTTTCATATATATTTATTTCTTCCGGAACAAAATCAAACTGTAATTTTAAATTTCCACTAGGAACACTTCCTTTTGCTCTTATTATATTACCAGTAGAAGTGTCCTTGTTAAAAGAATTTAAAACTGTGTGTAAATCGGTCTCCGAAAAATTTCTATCTACATTCAAGGTAATACTGCTAAATTTCGAATCTAAGTGCTGATGTTCATCAGAATGGCATTCGCAATTATGATTGTGATTACAGTTATGATCATGTGGATGGTTATTAGAGTTTTCAAGGTTTTTATCATATTCGTGGTGATTATGAGTATTGTCTGAACATCCGCAGTGTGAATGATTCTGTGAAAATATATTTATATCAAATCTTTTTTTCAAAATATCAATTGAGTTTATATCATCCCATTCTTTTTGTATTATATTTAAATTATTATTTATTTCTTTTATGCTTAAAACTACTTTTTCCAAGTGTTTTTCTTTTTCTATACCTTTTGTAAATCTACTGAATACAATGATATTTGAATTTTTGATTTGATCTTTATAAAACTCACCGAAATTTGTGAGATACATAAAGTATTTTGTAAGGTCCAGTATAGTTATGATTTTATTAATTTCGAATTTATCGTGATATTCTTCGCATATTTTTGTTATCTCAGACAATTTACCAACTCCGGATGGTTCTATAATTATTTCGTCAGGATTGAATATTTTTTTGATTTCCAGAATACTTTTGGAAAAGTCACCAGCTACAGAGCAACATATACAACCCGCATTTATTTCTTTAACACTAACTCCATCAATTTCAAGCAATTCTCCATCTATACTGACTTCGCCAAATTCATTTTCTATGATTACTGTTTTAGAAAAATCACTTGATTCCTGAATTATTTTTTTTATAAAAGTTGTTTTTCCACACCCTAAAAATCCTGAAATAATATTTATTTTTGTTATTTTCATAATGATACTCCTTTTTTAATGTAGGGATATTGATTTTGCAAATCAATATATTAATTTATATAATATCATTTTTTACTTAATTATATATAAATTATATGGTGGAAGAATGAATTAACGAAAAAATAAGTTTTGCAAATTATAATGAACAATATGTAGACATTTAAATCAAATGTTATTAAAGGAGAAAGATGTAAATGAGCTTGGATATTGTAGTAGGCTTTTTTGAAAGTGGAAAGACTACTTTCATTAAGAATCTTATTCAAAATGAAGCAAAAGAAATTTATGAAAATATATTATTGATTAATTGTGAATATGGATTTGAGGATTATGATAGTTTGGATAATGATATAAATTTTAATAAAGTTGATATTTTGAATGAGGATGAATTTAATCAAGAAAATATAAATAAATATATAGAAAAATATAATCCGGATTATGTACTAATAGAATATAATGGAGTGTGGGATATTTCAAAGGCGGTTGGAATAGATTATACGAACAACTTCAATCTTAGAAATATAATTTCTACAATCGATTATAAAACTATGGATAATTATGTGGCGAATATGGAGAGTATAATGCTGGATAAGATATCTAATAGCGATGTAATAGTGATTACAAAGGATGAAGATTTTGACAAACATGAAATGGATATAAAATATAAAATGTTAAAAAGTATTAATAAAGGGTGTAAGGTATTTTTATCACAAGAATTATTTTTGGATGATGAAAATGATATATTGACTTCTTCTATTACAAGATCTGATATGGAGTTAATAAAGTTCGGCGTTCTATTTATATTTTTTAATGTTTTGATTTTAGGGACAAAATTTTTGTTTGGCGAGTTCTATGATACTAATTTCCAAAAAGTAATCGGCATCTTTTTAAGTTTGCTGGTACAAATATTGCCATTTTTATTAATTGGTGCAATTATATCCAGTTTAATTCAACTTTTTATGCCGAAGTATAGATTTAATCAAATATTTATAAGAACAGATATTAAGTCTATATTTATGGCTTTATTTGCGGGAATTTTTTTTCCGGTATGCGACTGTGCAATGGTTCCAATTGCTACTTCAATAGTAAAAAAAGGCTATTCTATTCCGGTTGCTATGACTTTTTTATTAGCTGCACCCGCTGTTAATCCAATCGTAGTATTGTCTACCTACTATGCTTTTCCAAATAATCCTAAGTTAGTACTATATAGAATTTTATTCGGAATACTAATTGCATTTTTAACAGGGGTAATATTGATGATAGTTGAAAAAAGAGGAAAATTTGAAGTTATTAAAGAGCATATAGATAAATATAGCATTACGGAATCATCGAATGAAAAATTTTATTTTGATAATAAACTCAGATATATAGAGGCTATTGTATCACATACTAAAAAAGAATTATTTAAAATGGGATATTATGTGGTGATAGGTGCTTTTATATCAGCTTGTTTACAAGTATTTGTGCCAAAGAGCATTTTTATTCAAATGAATAATATAAATGCTCTTGCGGTAATAGGTATGATAATTGCTGCGTTTTTTATATCTGTGTGTTCAACTTCAAATGCATTTATAGCTAGAAGTTTTTATAAAATAATGCCGGTTAATTCAATTTTGGCATTTATGGTGATGGGACCAATCTTGGATATTACGAATCTATCTGTAATGATGGGAACATTTAAAAAGAAATTTATAGTACGTTTAATAGCGATTCTCGTTTATATTTCTTTTATGATTTTTGCATTATTGGGAGGAGGTTTCAAAATTGTATAATAAGATAAATTTTGAGATATTAGTACAAATATTAATAGAGTTATTTATTTCTGCAATTATGATTACAACCCTTATTAATGGAAATATAAACTTACTTGTTCATCCAAAGTTTAATTTAATGCTTTGGATTACCTCAATAGTATTGATATTAATGGCTTTTGTATCATTATTTCAATTATTTAGACCAAAGCATATGAATGTTTTATCAAAATATTTTTTGGTTATTATACCTTTAATCATTACTTTTTATATTTCTAAGGATTCCATTTATAATTTAGGTGCATCAGGTGCTTCATCAGAATATAAGTTTGAGAATGTCAATATACCTGAAGTTAATGAATACAAAGAAAGAGAAAAATATGTAAAAAAACCCGGTAAAGACTATATAGAAATAGATGACAATCAGTATTTAAAATGGTATTATGAATCTACATTGAGCTGGTCAAATTATAAAGGTACCAGATTTAAAATACTTGCTACTGTATTTAAAGATAATTCTCAAAAAGAAGAATTTGTAGTTCTTGGAAGAATGGGTATGATATGTTGCATGGCAGATATTCAACCATGCGGATTTATATATAATGAAAAAGGATATAATAATTTAAAAAGTGGAGAATGGTATTGGGTAGAAGGCGAAATAAGAGATAATGAAAAATATACCTATAACTATGAGCAACTGCCTATGATTTTTAATGTGAAACTTGAAGAGGCCAGAAAGCCGATAGATAAGTTTGTATACATTCAATAAGTTGAAAAATTAAGTGTTTAATGGTATTATATAGTTGTGTAAGTTTGCTTTTTTGTACGTGAAATTAGGAGAAAATTATGATATATAAAAGAAATAAAAAAAATAAAATTATGAGTAGCATTTGTGTTACACTTGCAGCAGTAATAATTTCTACTGGTGTTTCATCTGTGAATGTCAGAGCTGATGAAGATAGACATCAAAATCCAGTATATAGTTATGAAGATTTGAGTAGTTCCGAATCATCAGAGGAGAATAAAGTCGATAATGATATATCAGATGGTCAATTACAATCTTCTGAAAAAGCTGTTAGCAATATAGAAAATATAAATACTTCTCCATTTGATTTTGACGGAACTGTTTTAAGAACGGATGGTGTAATAAAAGGTATAGAAGGAGTAACTCCTTCTTCTAGAAAATATGATCCAAGAGACTATGGTTTGACAACTCAAGTAAAGGATCAGCAAAAGCTTGGTATCTGTTGGACTTTTGCCGGGAATGCCGCCTTGGAAACTTTTTTGAAAAAGAATGGTTATGGTACATATAATTTTTCAGAAGAGCATATGAGATGGTGGGCAAAAGGTGGACAAAATAATTGGGATATAGGCGATACAGAAGGATCTACTAATGAAACATCGATAGGTTATTTTACATCTTGGAGTGGACCTAAAATGGGAGAAGATATATCTTATAATGGAAATCAAACGACAAGTGAAGGGGCTAAAAGACCTCATAATTATGATTCTGCTAAAATGTCTGATTATAGAGTTTTGGATGTTGTTAATGTGGCTTCAGATAAAACATCTGTTAAGAGTGCAATTTTAAAGTATGGGGCTATTACATCAGGATATTATGATAGTCCTCAATATATGAATAAGGATTTAACAGCTTTTTATTGTGATGAGCAACTTGGTCAAACGCATGCGATAACTATTGTCGGATGGGATGATGATTATCCTGCCGGTAATTTTACAGGCAAGGCAAAACCACATAATAATGGGGCTTGGCTTATAAAGAACAGTTGGGGTAAATATAATAAAGAAAATGGCTATATGTGGATATCTTATGAAGATAAAACTATATTATCGTATACTGACAATTATGCTATAGGTAGAGTTCGAAAAGATTTAAAACAAAGGATGTATCAACATGAATATTCCATGTCATCAACTATTTCAGGGAAATTATTGACAGGAGCAAATAAATTTAAATTTGGAAAACATGAGTCTCTTCAGGGAATAATGTTTGCAACTGATAGTATAGGAGCTCATTATGAGTTGTACTTTGTTCCTGAAGTAAAAGGTAATTTGAAATTCCATCAGAAATACTTTATAAAATCAGGTACGGTTCCTTTTTCAGGATATATTACTTCTGATATTGATAATTTTCCATTGCCAACTGGAAATGGTGCTTTGGCAGTAAAAATAGATAATTCCATCAATAATAAAAAATCAACATTGGGTTTGGAAAAAAATGTGGCAAATTTTAACATGTTTAAAGCTAAAGCTAGTGTAGGAGAGTCTTTTATATTGTCAAACGGAGTATTTCATGACTTAAATAGAATGGAAAAATATAAACCCGCTAATTTGGTTATAAAAGGTATTACTAAGCCGGTAGATGGCGGAATAGTTATGGCCGGCGGTAATAGATATGATACGGCAGCTAAAATTTCTTCATCAGGATGGTCCTCTTCTGAAAATTTGGTTTTAGTTAACGGTAAAGCTATAGCTGATGCCCTTACATCGACGCCTTTGGCTAAATTAAAGGATGCGCCTATACTTTTGACTGAAAATGATAGATTGAATGCAAATGTAGTAAAAGAGATTAATCGATTAGGAGTAAAAAACGTAACTATAATTGGCGGCGAAACATCAATTTCTTCAAAAGTTGAAAAAGAGTTAAAGAACAAAAAAATAAATGTTGAAAGAATTTATGGTAAAGATAGATTTGGTACTAGCAATATGATTGCTAAAGAAGTATTAAAATTAAATGATAAAGTTGATTCAATATCAGTAGTTAACGGCTATACAGGTCTTGCTGATGCTATAAGTTTTTCTTCTGTAGCTGGAGAAAAGAGCATACCAATTTTATTAGTGGACAGAAAAGGCAAGTTAAAATCTCCATCTGAAATTTCTAATTCCGAAAAGGTGAAGAAAACTTTTATAATAGGTGGTGATAAATCAGTACCAAATCTTGTAGAAAAAGATCTAGTTAATCCAACAAGAATAAGTGGCAAAGACAGAAATAACACAAATGCCAAAATTTTGGAAAAATTTTATGATAAAGAAAGTATTGATAATGTATTTATTGCCAAAGACGGATTAAATGATGAAGATATGTTAATAGATGGGTTGGCAGTAGGAGCTTATGCTTCTAAAGTTTATTCTCCAATAGTGATATCCCATGGTAAGCTATCAGATGAACAAAGAGATGTATTAAAGAATAAAAAAGTTAAAAATTACATTCAAGTAGGAAACGGGATGAACAGTATGGCTACTACAGAACTGCTTATACTTAGTTCAAAAAAATAATTAACCATAATTGACAGGAGGTTTTTTGATGAAAGTATATAATACTATGACAAGACAAAAAGAGGAATTCATACCCTTAGAACCGGGAAAGGTAAAGATGTATGTATGTGGACCTACTGTATATAACTATATTCACCTTGGAAATGCAAGACCATTTACGGTATTTGATACATTAAGAAGATATTTCGAGTATAGAGGATATGAGGTTACTTATATTCAAAACTTTACCGATGTAGATGATAAAATAATAAAGAGAAGTCACGAAGAAGGCATATCTCCTGAGGAAGTCGCAAAGAAGTATATAGAGGAATATTTTATTGACTGTGATGGACTTGGAATAAAAAGGGCAACGGTACATCCTCAAGTAACAGATAATATAAATCAGATTAAAGAATTTATTCAAAAATTGATAGATAAAGGATATGCATACGAGTCTAATGGAGATGTTCTTTTCAGAACGAGAAAATTTGAAGACTATGGAAAATTATCTCATCAGAATATAGAAGAACTCGAATTAGGAGCGAGAATAGATATAGATGATAAAAAAGAGGATCCGCTTGACTTCGTACTTTGGAAGGCAAAAAAGGAAGGAGAACCAGGGTGGCAGAGTCCTTGGGGAGAAGGAAGACCGGGTTGGCATATAGAATGTTCGGTGATGTCAAGGAGATATCTAGGAGACTCTATTGATATTCATGCAGGTGGTCAGGATTTACAGTTTCCTCACCATGAAAATGAAATTGCTCAAAGTGAATGTGCCAATGATTGTCAATATGTCAAATATTGGATGCATAATGGTTATATAAATGTTGATGGTGAAAAAATGAGTAAATCTTTAGGAAATTTTTTCACTGTAAGGGATATATCAAAAAAATATGACTTAGGATTAGTGAGATTTTTCCTATTATCTACACAATATAGAAATCCTGTTAATTTTAGTGATACGGTTCTTGAACAAGCAAAAGCAGGGTTAGAAAGATTAACAAATGCCAGAGAACGTGCAGAATTTATAGTTGAAAATCAAAATATTGAAAGTGCTACAGATACAGAAAAAAGATTATTTGCTGATATTGATAGATATAGAGATAAATTTATTGACGCGATGGATGATGACCTAAATACTGCTGATGCAATAAGTGTAATATTTGAATTAGCAAAATTTATGAATACTAATATTCAAGATACATCTTCAAAAGAATTTGTGAAAAAGAATTTAGATATGTTTTATGAATTAACAGGAGTATTAAACATAGCTCAAAAGTCTACTGATATAGATACTGAACTTGCTGAAAAAGTTGATGATATGATAGCGAAAAGAGCGGAAGCCAAAAAAAACAAAGATTTTGTTCTTGCTGACAAGATTAGAGATGAGTTGACATCAATGGGAATAGCCATTGAAGATACAAGACAAGGTGTAAAATGGAAGAAAATGTAATGGATAATAAGATAAGTGAAGAGGAGTTGATTAGGTTATCACCTCTTACACTTGCTTATTTAGGAGATACTGTGTATGAATCCTATATAAGAGAGTATCTTATAAAAGGAAATATTTTTATGAAAATTAACGATTTGCATAAAAAAGCAATTAAGTATGTAAGTGCTTCAGCTCAATCTAAGGCAATTAAGGGAATAGAATCCTTCTTAACAGAAGAAGAAAGGACTATTTTTAAAAGAGGAAGAAATCATAAGAAGAGTACTGGTGCAAAAAATGCAAGCATAATTGAGTATAGGCATTCGACTGGTTTTGAAGCTCTTATTGGATATTTATATTTGAAAGGTAATATAAATAGACTTGAAGAAATAGTGCAAAAAAGCATAAAAATAATTGAAGATAGGTAAGGTGGTGGGCTTTTTGGCTTTAATTGAAGGAAGAAATCCAGTAATAGAAGCTTTAAAAAATGATCGAGAAATAGATAAAATTCTAATAAATAAAGCTTCAAAAGAAGGTTCTATCAAGAAAATTATCGCTTTGGCAAAAGAAAATAATATAGTGATACAGAATGTTGATAGACGTAAACTAGATGATATGTCGGAAAGTCATGCTCATCAAGGTGTAATAGCTATAACCAGTGAATATAAATATTATGAGCTTGAGGAGATACTTGAAATTTCGAAAAAAAGAAATGAAGAGCCTTTTTTTATAATTCTTGATGGAATTACAGATCCGCATAATTTAGGGTCAATAATTAGAACGGCAGATGCCGTAGGAGCACATGCTGTTATAATTCCTAAAAGAAGAAGTGTTCACATAACTCCAATCGTGGCAAAAGCATCTGCTGGTGCAGTAGAATATATACCTGTATGTAAGGTTACAAATATAGTAAATACTATCAAAATTTTAAAGGAAAATGGATTATGGATAGCTGCTGTAGATATGGATGGGGATACTTTCTATAAGCAGAATTTATTGGGAGCTTTAGGGTTGGTGATAGGTAGTGAAGGTGCTGGTATATCAAGGTTAGTTAAGCAGAACTGCGATTTTACAGTGTCTATACCTATGTCTGGGAGAGTCACCTCGTTAAATGCTTCTGTGGCAGGCGGAATATTACTTTACGAAGTCTATAGGCAAAGAAATGCTGAAAAATAAATATAATCCCAAGAAAATTTTGATAGTAGATGGATATAACGTAATAAATGCATGGAATAGTTTAAAGAAAAAATCAGAAGAAGATTTACAAGTTGCAAGAGAAACTCTCGTATCATATATACAGGAATACTCAAAGATAAAAGGATATAAAGCATATATTGTTTTTGATGCATATAATGTTAAAGGATGTGATGAAAAAATAGAAGATCATCATGGTATTACTGTTGTTTTTACCAGAGAAAATCAAACTGCAGATAGCTATATTGAGAAGTTTATTTCAGGTTTATCAAAGTATGATGAGGTAGCAGTTGCAACCAGTGATTATGCTGAACAGCAAATTGCTCTTGGAAAGGGATGTTCAAGGATATCGTCAAGGGAATTAATTTATGATTTAAAAAAATTTAAGGATGATATTAGAAAAAATAACAAGGGATACATTAAAGAATATAATACTATGAATAGACTTGAAAATAGAATAGATAGCGATATATTTGATAAGCTTGAAAAAATTAGAAGAAAAAAATAGTTTTAAGGGGTTGATATCTATTTTTATGGTAGAAAAAAATGAAATTAAAGAGCCTGCTAATTTAAATGACGATGAATTCGAAATTGTCAAGAGAGCTCAAAACGGAAGTATGAAAGACTTGGATTATATTATAAATAAATATAGGATAATGGTAATGGCTAAGTCAAAGGCATATTTTTTGATAGGTGCTGATAAAGAAGATATCATTCAAGAAGGTATGATAGGGTTATATAAAGCGATTAGAGACTTTGATGATACAAAAACTTGTTCATTTAAAAATTTTGCGGATATGTGCGTGACCAGACAAATGATAACAGCTGTAAAAACTTCGACAAGACAAAAACATAAACCTTTAAATTCATATGTTTCATTGAATAAACCGGTATTTGATGAAGAATCGGAAAGAACTCTTTATGATATGTTTATAAGTGTAAAAGAAAACAATCCGGAAAAATTGATAATTAACAAAGAAAGCTATGAAAACACGGAAAAGAAGATAAAAGAGGTTTTAAGTCCTTTCGAAAGAGAGGTTTTAATGCTATATTTAAGCAATCAAAATTATTCAAATATATCAAAAATATTGAATAAAGATTTAAAATCTATTGACAATGCGATGCAAAGGGTAAAAAGAAAATTAGAAAAATTACTTGAAAATAAAGAAGATTAATAGTAAAATACAACCAAATAATATAAATTTTAAAGGGGGAAATTTTAAATGGCAAAAGCTAAATTTGAAAGAAGTAAGCCACATGTTAATATCGGTACAATAGGACACGTTGACCACGGTAAGACAACATTAACAGCGGCTATAACAAAGACATTATATGAAAAGTATAAGCTAGGAGAAGCGGTAGACTTCGCAAATATCGATAAGGCACCGGAAGAAAGAGAAAGAGGTATCACAATATCAACAGCTCACGTTGAATATGAAACACCAAAAAGACACTACGCTCACGTTGACTGCCCGGGACATGCCGACTATGTAAAGAACATGATAACAGGAGCAGCTCAGATGGACGGAGCTATACTAGTTGTTGCAGCAACAGACGGTCCAATGCCTCAGACA
>NZ_JABGBW010000014.1 GCF_014229965.1 Peptostreptococcus canis | reverse complement strand
TCTTGTTGGGGTGCACGGCATATCCAAATAGCAAAAAAGCACTGGAAAACCAGTGCTAATGTTTAAAAATTTTTGGGACATTTTCATTTACGGTTGACAGTGTCTTACATAGTTTTTTCTAACATATTCAACATCTTCTGTCAATTGCTCTTTTAAACCTTCTACACTATCAAATTTTATTTCATCTCTCATTCGCTCTACAAATTCAATTCTAAGCCTTTGATCGTAAATATCTTCGTCAAAATCCAAAATATATGTTTCTATACTAAGACCTTTTCCATTTACAGTTGGATTAGTACCTATACTTGTAGCACCACAAAATACCCTATTATCAATCTTTGCAATAGTGGCGTAAATTCCCTTTTGAGGTATGACCATATTCTTATCAACATCTAAATTTGCAGTCGGAAAACCAATTGTTCTTCCAATCTGTCTTGCTCTTATTACTATCCCTTCCACTGCAAAATATCTTCCCAGAAGTTTCTCAGCTCCGGACACATCCCCTTCCGCTATCATTGCTCTTATATCAGTAGAACTCACTCTTTTCCCATCAACTAATACTGGAGTTACTATCTCCAGTTCAAAGCCTTTTTCAGTACTTAGTTTTTTAAGAACTTCGACATTTCCCTCTCTTTTTCTGGCAAAGGTGAAATCATGACCTACTATAAGTTTTTTCACGTGAAGTTTATCAATAAGTATATTCTGTACATAATCCTCCGCTGATATTTCAGTCATTTCCACCCCAAATGGTATATTCACTAAAACATCAACACCCAAGTCTTCTAATAAAGTTTTTTTCTCATCATACGTAATAATATTTTTAACATATCCAGGTTTAAAATAATTTACCGGATGATTAGCAAATGTAAAAACTACACTTTTTAGATTATTCAATTTTGAATACTCTATAGCTTTTTTCATAAGCGTTTGATGCCCCTTATGCACACCATCGAAATTCCCAATAGTAACACAAGTATCACAAGAAATATCTATTTCATCAATATTATTAAAAACTAACATTATACCACCATTATCCTAACCTAAATATTTTTTCACTTTTAACCCATAGTTTATCATTATCCTTATTCAAAATACCTATACCTATAAAATCTCTATCAGGGGTATAAACCCTTACTCTTTTGCTTTTCTCAGAATAATCACCGTCTATAAATCTATTTGATTCAATTACACCACCATTTGAATAATATTTAACCGCATTATTATTTAAAATTAAATACGGAAATTCAGATAAAGTTTCCTCTATTGAAAAACTATGTTCTATCAATCTGTTTTCTTGTTTATATTTTTCTAGTTCTTGCAAGGTTATGGTATTATCATATTCAAATATACCACTTTTAATTCTCTTTAAATATGTCATGTGAGCTCCTATTTCTAAATCCGCCCCAACATCATGACAAATACTCCTTATATATGTACCCTTACTACATTCAACCTTAAACAAAACTTTGGGCAAGTCAATAGATAATATTTCTATATTTTTTATCTCAATTCTTCTAGGATTAACAATTATTTCATCAGCCCTACCACTTCTTGCTATATCACACATCTTCTCTCCATTGATTTTCAAAGCCGAGTATATAGGAGGATATTGGTCTATTTCACCAATTTGAGATAGCAAAGCTTTTTTTACGTCCTCTTCGGTTATGCCTTTTATTTCTTTTTCAAATATCACTTTTCCGGAAGAGTCATATGTATCAGTTTCAATTCCCAGTATCATTTCACATTCATACTCTTTATCTTTGTTCAATATCAAATCACTGACTTTTGTAGCTCTGCCAACACAAATTGGCAAAACACCGATAGCATCAGGATCAAGAGTTCCTGTATGTCCGACTTTCTTTATACCTAAAATTTTCCTGACTTTATAGACAACATCATGTGAAGTCATACCCTCAGGCTTATTTATATTAAATATTCTATCCATTCATTAATACCTTTCCAGATTCCTATATATGTTTTTTAGATTCTGCTATAAGCATTTCTCTCGCTTCATCCACAGAAACATCCGTTATTGTGCATCCAGAAGCTCTTATGTGACCTCCTCCACCAAATGCTTTTGCAATCTTTGTGCAATCAACATAGTTTTTGGACCTTAAACTGACTTTAATTTCCCCAACAGATTTCTCTTTAATAAAAATTCCCAACTCTACTCCTTCTATATCCCTCGAATAAGGAGTTATCGCATCTATGTCATCATATGCTACTTGATTTTTCAAAAGCATTTCATTTGTAACTATTATAATGGATATTTTTTCATCAATAACTTCCATTTTTGATAGTGATTCACCAAGTATTTTATAAAATTTTAATGTATTGCTTTGAAAAATATTCTGAATAACTTTATTTTTATCAGCATTTCTAGTCATTAAATCCGCTGCCATTATAAAAGATGAAACCTCTGTGTTTGAATATTGAAAATTACCGGTATCTGTTATAAGTCCGGTATAAAGTGATGTTGCAATTTTTTCAGATATTATCATCTTCTCAAATCTTTCTTCATATCTTTTAATTAAATTATATACTAATTCACATGTTGAAGATGCTTTTGTATCTATGTATTTGTAATTACTATATTCTCCGTTAGTCATATGATGATCGATGCATATTATTTCAGTTGCTTTTTCTAATATATCGTTATCTATACAAATTCTTGAATAGTCTCCGGAATCTAAAGCTATAATTGTTTGACCTCTATCTAATATATCATTTGATTTATTTTTAATTTTTTCATCGAGTAAAAATTTAAGATTTGTCGGATAATCATCGTCTAATACATATTTCACGTCTTTTCCAAGACCTGCGATAAACTCATATATTGCTATTGAAGATCCTATATTATCGCCATCCGGATTTATGTGTGAAGTAACTATAAATCTGTCATTTCTTAAAATATAATCTATTATTTTATCTATTTCATCTAAAAACCTAATCATAATTCCTCCATATATTTCCAAAATATAGATGGTATCAATAAAACCAACACCATTTATTATACTAATAAATCACAAAATCTTCAAATATACTTTACATAAATATTAAAAAGTGCTTATTTTCTATCATATTTTCTAATTTCAGGAATCTTATAGTTCTTTATAAAATTATCAATCTCATTTAAATCATTGGAAAACAAAATTCTATCCCTGCCATCTTGTGATAAAAATCCTTCTTTAACCATAAGATCATACTGATGTTTTAAATTATCATAGTAATTATTTTCATTAAATAATATACAAGGATTATTATTTTTTCCTAACCTTGACCATGATATAACTTCAGAAATTTCTTCTAATGTTCCCGGTCCACCGGGCAATGCAATATATACATCTCCTAATTCCACCATTTTCTTTTTTCTACTAGACATATCTTCAACCTTAATAAGTTGTGTCAATCCTTCATGAGCAAGCTCTATTTCCATTAAAAATTTGGGAATTACACCAATAGCTTTGCCTCCATTTTTCATTACAACGCTAGCAAGAACATCCATTAATCCTGATTTAGACCCCCCATATATTAAAGTATTATTATTAGATGCAATCCATTTCCCCAATTTTATTGTGGCTTTTTCATAAATATTATTATTACCTATATTTGCACCACAATACACAGTTATATTCACATATACCACCACCTGATTTATATTATATCAAAAAAGACAATTATTCTCTATTAAACTTGTACTATTTAATGTTTTTTATTAGTACATGTTTCAAGAAAATAATTGCCTAATTCTTTACTTATTATTCAGTTTTTCCAAAATGACAAATTTATTTAAATGCGGATTCAATTCAAATCTTCCAATATATAATATATTTTCTTTATTTAAATCATATATAATCAAATCATTTCGCACAATGCTATTCATGTATTGATTTTCTCTATATTCACCTATTGTGAAATCGTCTTTTTTTAGAATAACAAGTTTATTACTATGTCTGGAAACATCAAAATCAGTATACGTTCTCATAAAATATTTTATGGATTCTTCATCAAATTCTGTTTCATTATAGTCATCTTTATTATCATCCACCAATGTTCCATCTTTTTTTATGTTATACATTTCATTACCTGTTCGTATATCTATGTACTTCTTATCCATATATATCTCGCCATTTTTCTCTTTTATATACATATAAAAAAGTTTCTTCATATTTTCGTCTTTTGCTACTACAAAAACTGCATCTTTTTGTTCATCATAAGACATATATAATGGGTGTAGTAATGTGTCAATATTATTGAATATAATATCTAAATTATCCTTGTCCTCTACTTCTTTAGATACTATATTCCCATCTTTTATATTTATAATCTTTGCAATCTTTTTATTATTTATTTTTGTAAAAATAATGTATTTATCTTTATATAAAAATGGTAATACAGTCTTGAACTCCTGATAATACTCCTCCGGATCAGCAATTTTAAAATCAATATTAATTTTTTCAGAAAACTCAAAACTGGATTTCTCCATATATTTTTTGCTATTTAAATTATATTCAATTAAATGAACCTTCACCTTTAAATCAGGAACTTTAAAATCTATCTTTTTATTATCTTTTTCTTTTCGATATTTTATCTGTATGTTATTTTTTACTGTGTCTATTTCATTTGTGTTTTCAACTTTTAATAAAATATATAATTTATCATCTACTCTGTCAAATGATAATAAACTGGTATTATTTTTATTGTAATCTCTTATTTCTTTATATAAATCAGAGTCTCTATCTATCCTTATAAAATAGTTATTATTTTCTTCTAATATTTTTTCTTCCTTAATACTTATATAAACATCTTTTGGATCCGCACCATCAATATGTTCACTTTCATCTCCTTGTCCATTAATATATATATTTTCTCCGCTATCCGTTTCCTTACCAGTATAAATTTCCCCATTTATTTCAAAAACCGGTTTATTATTCCTAAATATCGTTTTAGGAGTATCCATTTTTTTGCCACTTCTAAATAACTTTACAACAGGAGGATTTTTTTTGAATTGATTTTCTATAGGATAGTCATCATCATGAGTATATTTTGAAAAATTTAAATATCCTATATTTATATTATCAATTTCCTTAGCTTCCCCATATATTGTCTTCAATTTTATTTCTTGCTTATATTTTGCTGTAAAATTATAAATACTTATCGAAAAAATAAATAGGATGCCTATAAATATAGCAATACCTCTTTTAAGAGATTTTTTCATTTTATAGCCCTCCTTTCAATCTTTTTTTAGTAATTTTAACATCAGCTACAAACATGCCACCCGATATAAAAGTCAGAATAATGAGAACTATTAGCTTTATATTCAATTTTGATGTATAAACTGCATATTCAGGCACAAACACTAAAACGATTATAAGAAGAGTCATCAAGAAAATACATATTGGCAATACTATAAAAAAAGATATTCTTTTGTAATTGCTTCCCCTTTTATAATCCGTAAAAAGTACACTCGTCAAAAACTGTGTTCCAACTATACAAGTCAATACAAAAGCAAACATAAATAAAACATTATTTAAAAATTCACCAGGTACAAAAGGATTATCAAAGCTTTTTCCACACACATCGGCAATATATATATCCGAAAATGCCATTCCCATAATCTTGTCTAGTAGCATCATTCCTATTAAAGACATACTTATAAAAAAAACATATAAACTGTAACCACACAGAATTTTTGCTATTTTTGTCTTCCATATACCGATTGGCAACATTGATTCAATATAGTAGCTTTGATTCTTTTTTCTATAATTTTTCATCACAATATCAAATGACATCAATATTGAAATTAAAGTTCCTAACGCAAAATAAAATTCCATTCCCAGCTCTATATACGTTTTTATACTTATTCTATCTTTTGAATAATTTTTTATTAATTCGGATAGTCCGATATTTTCAGATGAATGCTTTGAAAATTCTCCAAAAATTTTTATATTATTTGGTATTGAGAGATAGTTAAATGTATCAACAAGCATAATATAAGAAAGCGAAAATATCATTATTAATACTGCTACTGAAATTATTATAAACTTTTTCCTATTTTTTTCCATTTCATAATAATATAATCTTAAAATATCTATCATAAAGCACCTCCTAAAAATCAATTCTTCTACTAAAGAAATATGATGAATAGGCGAAAGTAACAGCTATTATCGCTAAAGAATTTATCAAGTTTTGAATATTAACACTATCTATCATACAAATTAAAATATGATATATAATTGAGATCGAATAGTTCATTTCAATAAATATCAATAATAAACCGGCTATTATAAAAATGACAATTGTTTTTTTCCCAAATTTATAAAAATTAATCAATATAAACATTGTAAATGAGACTAATCCAATAGTAGTTATTGTCATTCTGTACAACGAACCTAAAACATCAAATTCTACAAATGACAAACTTAAATGTGCTGCATAACTTTTAAAATTTTTTAATACATCCGCCTCATAACTACCGTTAAAAAGTGATATGTTTGCATTATAAAAATAGCAGGCAACTTTGTAGGTAGCAAATATCATCAAAATACAAAATATATACTGAACTGCAGTAAAAATAATTGATTCAGCAAATATAGATAATAAATGATTATTTTTATTTACAGGTAATTGAAGCATAACATACATAGAGCCATCATCATTATATATCCTTTTGTATATTGATAATATTACATAGATGGCAATAATTAATATTAAAGCTATAATATTAATACTCATAAATTTAACTTCTGTACCAAGCATGCTATACCCTTTGATATTGTAGTCAGCTATAGAACTTGATATATTCATTTTAAAACTAAATGAAGAAAATATAAAAAATATAATCGAAGCAGTCAATCCCATAATATTGAGAATAAAAAATAAACCTCTATTCATATAAAAATTATATTTGAATATTTTTAAAAAATTATTCATTTATCGACACCTCTCTTAGTTTCTGGAGAATTGATTTTCCTTCTTTATCTCTCATTTTTTCTGCCTCAAAATTTGATACTACCTTACCTTCGCTTAAAATTACAACCCTATCCACGATTTGTTCTATATCGGATATTTCATGTGTAGTCAAAATTATTGATTGATTTTTGTCCATATATTTTGCCATCATACCCACAAATTCTTCTCTTTTAAAAATATCTATTCCATTAAAGGGTTCATCCAATAAAATATATTTTAAGTCAAGAGAGAACGCTAACACCAATTTTACCTTTGCAATATTTCCCTTTGATAAAGAATCTATGATAACATCTTTTTCTAACTTAAAAAATTCAAGCATATCATCTGCTTTTTTGTCATTAAAATAAGGATAAAAGTCTCTATAAAAATCTAACATTTGATTAATAGTAAACCCGGCAAAATGTATATCACAATCAGGTATAAAAATCAATTTATTATAAATGTTGGAGTTTAACCTCTCCTCATCTATACATATACTTCCAGAATCCACCTTTACAATCCCTGCAATACTTTTAAGTAAAGTAGATTTTCCTGCACCGTTTATTCCCAAAATAGCGGTAATTTCACCTTCTTTTATATTTAAAGATACATTATCTAATGCATAATTCATATATTTCTTCTTCATATGTCCTGATTTTTTATATTTTTTTGTCAGATTCTTTACAATTATCATCTTCCAAACCCTCCATTTCATCAACTATATCATAATATTTATCTATCAACTCCAAGACACTATCTTTAGATATATTAATAGATTTCATTGTTTTCAAAAATATAATTAGCGGTTCTTTAATATAATTATTCTTCAATTCTTCTATTTTGTCTGTATCTTTAGTTATTACGCTATATCTGTTCTTCTCCGTTGTGATTAGTCCTATTTCTTCCATATACGCATAGGATTTTTGAACAGTATTTAAATTTACTCTCATCTCTCCGGCTAACTCTCTTCGGGAAGGAATTAGATCTCCCGGTTTTAACTCACCCAAAAATACCATTGCTTCAAAGAATTTGGTTATCTGGAGATAAATCGGAGAATTATTATTAAATTCAAATGCTTCAAACATAGGCACTCCTTTCCACTCATTATTTATTTTGTCAAATAAAATGTACTATGTCTATAATACTAATGTACTATGCATATAATACACTTTAACTGTATTATATCTATAGTACACATTTTTGTCAATAAAATAAATAATTTTTTTCAAAAAAGTAATGCCGAACATATTAACGTTTGACATTACTTTTATTATTATATATATTATATTTAATATTACACCCTTTCAAATGATTGATTGAGCCTTCAATCAATTCTTCTTTCTTTTTTTTGCTAAGTCTTTTTATAAAACATTCCAATTTCATTGCACTACTTTTATCTTTCAATTTAAATACGATTTCCACTTTGAGAAACCCTTTAGCAGATACGTATTTTGATCCTACTCCATTTTTATGCTCAGATATTCTTCTGTCAATATCCGTAGTATAACCACAATAAAGAGAATTATCAAGACATCTGATTAAATATGTGTACATGTTATATCTCTCCTATATTTTACCCTCAGAAAAATTTTTTAAAATAAGCCACGCTTTAATATCTATATTACTATTAGATTCCAATATTTCTTTAGCTCTCTCTCTACCTACATAAAAAGGATATATTATCTCACTATCTTCCTGATTTTTAATAGAAATTTCTCCTCTTACTTTTCCAAATACGATTGCCACTGACTCATCCGTCATACCAACTGATAAAAATGCTTTTTTACAACTCTTCTCATCTTCTATTTCATATAATTCCAGACCCGTTTCTTCCCTCATTTCTCTTATAGCTGTTTCTTTATAATCCTCATCATTATCTATCAAACCTGCCGGAAAAGAATAAATATAGTCATTTATAGACATTCTAAATTCATTTATTATAACTACACTATCTCTAGATTCATCATATCCTACAATTATTACCGCATCATTTTTTATATTGTAATTTTCAAATATTATTTTCTTATACTCCTCTTCGCTTTTTCTAGTTGCAACTATCCATTTTTTATTATTACCGTTTTTTGTTTTGTAGTGGATTTCGAACATATTTAAAAATTTGGATGTATATACACTTCTTAAATCTGTAATTGTATTTTTTTTATCTATGGCTATCATCTTTTTCTCCTTTTGATATTTACTTTACTTTTACTACATTATATAATAAATATAAGTAAAAAGAAACTTTTATCAATATATAGTAGTTTTTTACTTATGATTGAGGAATAATTTTTATCGTTTGTAAAATTTTTGAAGGAGTGAGTTCTATGATCAAGATTACATCTGCCAATAAGAATAAAAATAAAAAAAGACCGGCTGTAACTTTTCATGATTTTGTTAAAAATCATAAGAATGACTTTGTTGAAGTAAATTCATATCTATGTAGTTCAAAACTATATGGAACAATCTCGGAATATGATAACTTATCACTAACTTTATCAGTTACATATTTAGATGAGGAAAACTCAAAACACGGTGAGTCCTTATATATACCTTTAAATTCAATTAAGTCTATAAAAAAATTGTAGAAAATAAAACCTCCAGCTATCTATAACTTCGAGATAATTGGAGGTCATTTATTCTAAATTCTATTTCAAATATTAATATCCTATTTAAAAAACATCTTTATTCTATTTTTTTTACAGAATGCTTCAACCTTATCTGCAATGCCCTTTATAATTTCTTTAAGTCCATCACTTATTTCACCTAATCCGTCACTCTGAATCTTTATTATTTCTTGAGACATAGGTAGTTCACCTAATAGATCAAGATTATATTGTTTTAAAAATTCATCTGTTTTTTCATCAGAGAAAATTTTAATTTTTTCTGAGCATCCGGGACATACAACATAACTCATATTTTCTACAACACCTACAACCGGAACTTTCAATTGATTTGCCATATTTATAGCTTTGCCAACTATCATAGAAACCAGGTTTTGTGGTATTGATACCATTACAATGCCGGTAAGTGGTATAGACTGCATCACAGTCAATGCAACATCACCAGTTCCAGGAGGCATATCTATTAGTAAATAATCTAATTCTCCCCATAAAACTTCTGAATAAAATTGCTGTACAACACCACCTATCATAGGTCCTCTCCAAATTACAGGTGAATCTTCATCTTCTATCAAAAGATTTAAAGAAACTACTTTAATTCCATTATCTGTCATAACAGGTATTATAAATTCACCATCTGAATAAGCCTTTATATGATCAATCATCATTAATCTAGGTATACTTGGACCGGTAATATCCGCATCTAATATACCCACATTATATCCTTGCTCTGAAAGTTGTCTAGCCAAAAGAGTTGTTACAGTAGATTTTCCTACTCCACCCTTACCACTCATTACTCCTATTATATTTTTAATTTTATTATTAGGATTTTTTGTTACACCAGTATTTTCTGGATTTGTATTTCCTTGATTACTTGATGGACAAGTATCGCAATTACTCATAAAAAATACCTCCTTTTAAGTTTTTATAAAACAATTCCATTTTATTTAATAATTTATTTTTGGTTGATTCTAGGGCAAATGACGCTCCAACTGTATTATAATACATTTTCTTATAATCGTCTAGTGATAGACCAATAATTGAACCAGCTAAAAAAATCTCTTTACTCAATGTTGTATCTGAAACAGTTCTGTTGTCAGTATTAAAAGACATGTGTATATCATCTTTATAATAATCTATAAATGGATGTGTTTTTAAATTTTTAACTGCCTTTGTTTGTATGTTACTGCTTGGGCACACCTCTAAAAATACTTCTTTATTTTTTATTGCATTATATGCTTTACTACTCTCAAAAGTCCTTACACCGTGACCTATTCTTTGAGCCCCGAGTAATTTGATTGACTCATATACATTATTTCCTGAAGCAGCTTCTCCAGCATGTATAGTGATATAATACCCATAATTTTTAGCTAATCTTATTGAATTTTTAAATTTTTTCGAAAAACCTTCTAATTCCGGTCCTGCAAGATCTATACCCACTACACCTTTGCCCAGATAATCTTTTCCAGCTTCTATTGTTTCAATTGCATACTTTTCATCGTAGTTTTTCATACAACATAGTATGATATTTCCGTATATACCATATTTTTTTTCAGCATTTTTCATTCCTTCTATAACAGCTCTTATAATTTCTTTCATAGTCATACCATTGTCCATATGCAATACAGGAGCAAATCTCAATTCCATATATACTATTCCTTCTTTATAAGAATCTTCAAAAACTTCATAAGTAAATCTCTTTAAGCTATCACTTGTCTGCATAACTTTTAAAGGAAGTTCAAAACTCTCTAAATATCTATCTAGTGATTCACACTCTTTAGGAGCAATTAATTTTTCTTTTATTTCATTTTCTGTCAATTTCAAATCAATATTTTGTTTTTTTGCTTCTTCAATTACACTATTATATCTCAATGAACCATCCAAATGGCAATGTAATTCTATTTTAGGCATTTTTTTTATAATCTCATAATCTAACATTTTATTATACTTTTCTCTCACATCATCACTTCCTTAATTTCATCAAATTTATGTTATAAAAAAGAGCTCCTTTAAAAAGGAACTCTACTTATATTATACTTCCATTTTTCCTTGCAACCTATTCATTTCATCTAAAATATTTATTGAATGGTCGGATATTCTTTCAAGATTAGTTATTATATCTAAGAAATAAATTCCCGCTTCCACAGAACATTCTCCATTACGAAGTCTCTTCATATGTGAATCTCTAGCTTTCTTTTCAAGTTTATTTACATCCTTTTCTCTACTTGCTATTAATGTAGCTAAATCCACATCATGAGTCTTTATAGCAGTAATTGAATCATAAAAGTTATTAGATGCAAACTCAAATAATTCATCTAATTCTTCTCTGGCTTCGTCAGTAAATGAAAGTTTTTTATCATGCATAAATCCTGAAATTTCAGCTAAGTTTTCAGCATGATCTCCCACTCTCTCTATGTCATTCACTATATGAAATAATACATCTGCTTTTATTCTTTCGTTATCACTTAAATTAGTAGTTGTCAACTTAAACAGGAAATTTGTTATATCAAGCTGTAATGTGTTAATAATTTTTTCATATTCAAAACACTTATCCCTTTTTTCCATATCATTATTTTTTATAGCATCATATGCTGCATTTAAAGATCTAGTTGAACGACTAGCCATTCTAATAACTTCATCTACTGTATTTGAAAGAGCTATCGATGGAGTTTCAAGCATTCTTTCATCAAGGAATTTAGTTGTATTAACAACTTCTTCTTGTTCCTCATCTGTAATAGGAACTAGTTTATCAGCAAGCTTCACAATATAACTGCTAAACGGGAATAAAATTATTACATTTATCAAGTTAAATAACGTATGTGAATTTGCAATTTGTCTAGGAACATTATTCGGATTTATTTGTTGTACTATTGCAAGTATCGGCTTATTAAGAATAAGAATAAATAATATAGTACCAATAATATTAAAACTTAAATGCATTATAGCTGCTCTCTTTGCATTTCTACTCGCTCCTATAGTAGATAAAAGAGAGGTCACACATGTACCTATATTATCACCATATAATACTGGTAATGCAGCAGTAATTGGAAGCACACCTTGGGATGCTAAAACAATAAGTATACCTATGGATGCACTTGAGCTCTGAATTGTTCCGGTTATTATAAATCCTGCAAGCACTCCTAAAATAGGATTTTTACTAAGATACAACATAGCTTCATGTACTTCTTTCATTTGAGATACTGGTGATGCTGCTTCCTTCATGAAACTCATTCCCACAAAAAGAATACCAAATCCTATTAATATCTCGCTTAAATTTCTCACATTTTTCTGTTTGGTAAAAAACCATGCAAACATTCCAAATCCTATTGCAATAGGTGCATACTTTTCTATACTAAACGATACCAATTGAGCTGTAATAGTCGTACCTATATTAGCTCCCATAATAATACCTACAGCTTGTTGTAGCGACATTATACCGGCATTTACAAAACCTATTGTCATAACTGTAGTTGCACTTGAACTTTGAATAATTGCTGTAACAATTGCCCCTACAAATACTCCTCTTAGCTTATTTGTAGTCAAAAGTCCAACAATCTTTTTTAATTTTTCTCCGGCGGCTTTTTGTAAACCATCCCCCATAACATTCATTCCATAAAGGAACATACCTAATCCCCCGATTAAGTAAACAGCTATTTCCATATTCACACCTCTGTTAAATAATATCTTCAAACACTTTTTATGTTTGAATTATAAACCTGCTTTTATATAATAACATGTTTTATAAAAAATAAAAATATCAATAATAATTTCAAAAATATAACATTTTTTTATAATTTAGCTGTTATTTTATAAAATAAATCATCTAATTTTTCCTCATCATCGATAATGTCTTTTATAAAATATTCATTTTTCTGCATTGGACCAACATTTAAGTATCCTCTATTACTTATATTAATCCTTCTTAAATCTTCATTAAATTCTCTGCTTGATGTGGTAATTATTCCTATTCTTCCAACAGCCTCATATATTTTAAAATATTCTGAAACACTCAGATCATCAACGGAATCTTCATATATACCTTCAGTATTATCAATAAATTCCTTTAAATCCATATATCCTCTTTCAAATACTTTTTTATCGATTCCATACGGCAATAGCTCTATCAATCTCATATCAATATCATTGTTTATTGTCAGTTTCATAAAATCAATAAGCTCATCATCATTGAAATCTTTAATCGCAACACAATTTATTTTCAACTTAATTCCAGCTGCTTGACAGGCATCAATAGAAATAAAAACTTCTTTTAAGTTTCCACCATTGGTCAAAGCTTGATATTTATACTCTTTTAATGAATCTAATGAAATATTCACATTGGTAAGACCCAGTTTTTTAAGTTCTAAAATTCTGGTGCCCAAACCAATTCCATTTGTAGTAATACCTATTTCATCTATTCCTAAAGAACCTGAAAATTCAATAAGTTCTTCTAATCCTTTATATAGAAGAGGTTCTCCTCCTACAAATTTTATTTTTTTAAGTCCTCTCTTTGCAAAATATGATATTATTTTTTTAAAGTCATCAATTTGCATTGCCTGTACATCTTGAGTAATTATTTCAGAATCCATCTCTTTTTGTAGATACATCAATGAGTAATTATTTTCTTCCGTTAAAATAACTCTAAGGTAGGATAAATTATTATCCATAGTACACCTCCTTTAGAAAATTTTTATTAAACTATCTGTTATCGTTTTTGATATAATTCTTTTTTGCTCCATATAATCAAAATAAGTATCAAATTCATAGCATACATATTCAAGACCTTCTGATGCAAGTCTATTAATTTTTTTTAAATTATGATCAAAAAATATATCTATTTTACCAACTTTACTCAACATCTTAAAAATACAATCATATAAATCATCTATTATTATATTACTATACTCACCATATTTATCTACAGTATTAAATATACTTTCTTCTGAAATAAGAGCCTTTTTGAAAAAACTGATAAAATTCATAAAATCTTCTGTATCATTCTCAGGTTCCAACTCAAATAACACTCTAAAAAATATATTCCATGGGACTTCTGAATTCATCTTTTTTAAAAATAGTTCTGCAACATTATTAGAAAATTCATCGTCAAAATTTATTTCTCTTTCAAGAATTATTTCAGAATTAAAATCTATATCTTTTTCAATAAAATTTCCTATCTTTCTATATTCTTCTGTTAAAAACCTACTGAGTCCTTCTATTGAATCGTCATATTTATTTAAAGAATACTTTAAAATTGTTTTACATGGTTTTTTAAAGTCAATCGAAAATGCCAATTTTTCTTCCATTTTTCTGGTAATTGAATCATATAAAAATTTAGAAAACAGTTTTTCAATTTCATCTCTATTTACATTTGTAACAACATTATTATCCGGTTTAAAATTGTTGTAAATATTAAGTAATTGATCATCTATCATAGTAAGATTATTTTTTATTGAACTCATCATATCCTTTAAAAACTTATCTTCCAGCAAATATGTAGTATTTTTATAAATTATTTTATGTTCTATTTCACTCCAGAAAACATTTACAAGAGATTTTATTTGCAATTCAAATTTTATTCTTCTATTCAAAAATTTGTATTCACCATCGATTTTATAAATTTCAAATCCATTTTTCTGTCTAAGAGGTTGCCTATCATATAAATATAATCTAATATTTTTATTACTCTTGGAATAAAAATATTTTCTATCATCTGTACATTTGAAAAAATTTTTCAACTTCAAAAAAATTTCCTCTTCCTCTTTTATAAATTTGCATTCCATTCTAATACCAATTAAATCAGGTATATCTGATAGCAAATCTTTGGGATTTGAATAATCAACTAAATATCTGTTTCTAATAATCTTTTCTTTTAAGCTACTTTCCGATTTAATTCGGGATGTTACTGCAATCAGTTCATTGTCTTTTAGTGGAATTGAACCAAAAAACTTCACTAACTCTTCCTCGATAACCTCTAATGCAGGTCTTTGCTCTCCGAGTATTGAAGTGGCAGCTTCTATAAATTCAAACTCTTTTAACCCCATAAATTCCTCCACATTTTTTCATTACAATAATATTATATCAAATTAATCCATCTTATACAAAAAAATTATAGAATAAATATGAATAACTTTATTAAAAATACACCAAAATTAAGAGTGACATGGAAAAATCCATGACACTCTTATATAAGTCCATCAAAACTATCGATATTACAAGAATAATTATCTAACTTTATTTATTTTCCAAATATTATTGACATATTCCTCTACTGCTCTGTCTGCAGAGAAAATACCAGATTTGGCAATATTTACAAGACTCATTTTATTCCATTTTGCTCTATTAGTATAAGTTTTCTCTATATTCTTTTGGCTTTCTATATAGCTAATGAAATCTGCAAGACACATATAGGGATCATTATTTATTAAATAATCGACTATATTATTAAAATTAGTCCCATTTCCATCAATTATTCTTATAAAATCAAGAGTATCCTTTATTTCAGGTATATTTAAATATAATTCTCTAGGATTATATCCATTTAATGCAAGACTATTTACTTCAGGCGTTGTTAACCCAAAAATAAAAATATTTTCATCACCGACTGCATTATGAATTTCAACATTTGCACCATCCATAGTACCTAAAGTAATTGCTCCATTTAACATCAGTTTCATGTTACCTGTACCGGATGCCTCTTTTCCTGCTTGTGAAATCTGTTCACTAATATTCGCTGCAGGAATAATCATTTCTGCCAAAGTAACCCTGTAATCTTCTAAAAATACTACCTTTATATAATCCCTTACTAAAGGATCCGCTTCTATCATTTCAGAAATAGAACATATCAGTTTTATAATATTTTTTGCCATCACATATCCCGAAGAAGCTTTGGCACCGAAAATAAATGTTCTTGGAAAAGGTCTTAATCCATTAAATTTTATTTCTCTATATAAATAAACTATATGAAGTGCATTTAGCAACTGTCTTTTATACTCATGAAGTCTTTTTACTTGTACATCAAATATTGAATTCGGATCCACCTTTATTCCTGTAGATTCTTTTATGTATATTGCCAATTGAGTCTTTTTAATTCTTTTTATATCCTCTAAATCCCTTAATACTTTTTCATTATCTTTGTACTCTATCAATTTGTTGATTTTAGAAAGATCATTTATAAAGTCGACCCCTAATAAATTATTTAAATAATTTGCCAACTCGGGATTTGACTGTCCAAGCCACCTTCTATGGGCTATACCATTTGTTACATTATCAAACTTGCCCGGGTATATTCTATTGAAAGATTTAAAAGTATCTTTCACAAGTATATCCGAGTGAAGTTTTGAAACACCGTTTACATTAAAGCTACTTACTATACATAAATTTGCCATTCTAATCATATTATTATGTATTATAGACATTGTTTCAAGTTCATGTGATGCTCCAATTTCGTTACACCATGAACAAAATCTATTGTTGATTTCTTTTATAATAGTATATATTCTAGGTAAAATAGGCTCAAATAAATGAACTGACCACTTTTCAAGAGCTTCTGCCATTATTGTATGATTTGTATATGCAAATGTATTAGTAGTTATTTCCCAAGCTTTCTCCCATGAGTAATCATATTCATCCAGTAATATTCTCATCAATTCTGGAATACACATAGCCGGATGAGTGTCATTTATATGAATTACTACCTTTTCAGCAAAATTATCCAATGTATTGTAATTCATAAAATGTTTTCTCACAATTTGTTGAAGTGATGCACTTGTAAAGAAATATTGCTGTTTTATTCTCAGTGCCTTTCCATTGTCGTTGTCATCAGCCGGATAAAGAAGTCTTGATATTGAACTTGCAATGACTTCAGATTCAACGGATTTTGCGTATTCACCTTTTTCAAATAATTTTATATCAAATCTTTCATTTGCTTTAGATTTCCAAAGTCTTAAAACATTTACTGAATCACTTTTATATCCAGAAATCATCAAATCATATGGCTCTGCAATTATAGATGTATAATCTTTATGACTAATTTTCAACCCTTTTTCCGTCCACTCTTCAGTAGTTTTACCGTAGAACTTAATCTCTACTTCTTCATCATTTCTATATACAAGCCCATAAGATCCCATATCAAGCCAATTGTCTGGATATTCGTGTTGCCATCCATTTTTTATTATCTGCTTAAATATACCGAATTCATAAAGAATAGAAAAACCTGTTATTGGATAGTCATTGCTAGTCGCGGCATCCATATAGCAAGATGCCAATCTTCCCAATCCACCATTTCCAAGCCCGGGATCCGGTTCCATCGCATATATATCATCTAAATCAAAATAATATTCAGATAATAATTCTCTGACTTCTTTTTCAAGTCCCAGATTAAATAAATTATTTCTTAGAGTTCTACCTACAAGGAATTCCATTGACATATAGTATACTTGCTTTTGACACGAATTCTTCAACTTAGAATTGTATTTATACCTCTTTTGCGATAGTATATCTCTTGTTTTTACCATAAGTGCCTGATACACTTGCCTTTCACTTGCCTCATCAATTGAATTTCCAAACTTTGTTTCAAGATACGTTTTTATATCTTCTGTAAAATTATTCATTTTCATCTCCTTACTTAAACTACCATAATCACTTTAATCACTTTTTTAAAATAATATATTCTAATTCAATAAATAATACTATATAATAGATAAAAATTCAACTCTTTATACTTATAATATCTCCTTATACATTTCAATGTACTTTTTAGCTGATTTTTCCCATTTTGAATTATATGACATAGCATTATTAATCAATAACTTCCATGCTTTTTTCTCATAATAAAAAACGTCCAAAGCTCTTTTTATTGCATCTAACATATCATAGGCATTAAAAGATTCAAATGTAAAACCACATCCAGTTCCATTTTCTATATTAAATGGCTCGACAGTATCTCTAAGACCACCAACTCTATGAACTACTGGTATTGTCCCATATCTCATGGCAATTAACTGAGACAGTCCACATGGTTCCGATTTTGATGGCATTATATATAAATCTGCTGCAGCATATATTTTAGAAGACATTTGATTTGAAAACATAATAATAGATCTCATTCTATCATGCCTCATATTCTCCATATGTCTTAATTGTTCTTCATATTTTGGATCACCTGTTCCTAAAATAACCAACTGTGTTCCCATATTTAATATTTGTTCTGCAACTTCGGTAATCAAACCTATACCTTTTTGATCCGTCAATCTGGTAACCATACCTATCAGTGGTATTTCTATATTTTCTTCAAGACATAATTCTTTCTGCAAGGCAAGTTTGTTTTTATATTTATCATTAATACTTTTTTTATTATATCTTTTATAAATACTTTGATCTTCTTCCGGATCGAATATTTCATAATCTATACCATTTACTATTCCTCTTATTTTATGGTTTTCTATATTGAGTATAGGATCTAAGCCAAAGGAAAAAAATGAATTTAATATTTCTTTAGAATAGGTTTCGCTCACTGTATTTACTCTGTCAGCAAGTTGTATTCCGCCTTTCATTAGATTCAAACAGTCACCAAATGTAAGCACATTTAGATATTCATTGCCTAAACCAAATACGTCTCCCAACAGATATTTATCGTATTTCCCCTGGAATTCAATGTTATGTATAGACAATACACTTTTCATATCAATATAATATGAATCATTATCCTTTTTTAATTTGTCTAAATATATAATAGACATAGCAGTATGCCAGTCATTGACATTAATAATATCTGCTTTAAACTCTATATGTGGCATAATCATTATCGATGCCTTAGAGAAAAAAGCAAATCTCTCAGCATCATCAAACTGACCATATACAGAATTTCTATTGAAATATTGTTCGTTGTCTATAAAATAATATTTAACTCCTTTATATTCAGTTTTAAATATACCGCAATATATGTTTTTCCATCCAAGTGAAACATAAATATACTTCACAAATTTTATATTGTACTTTTTCTTATCTATTTTTGAATAAAGAGGTAATACAACCCTTGCATCAATACCTTTATTTTTAAGCGCTTTCGGCAATGAACCTATAACATCACCTAAACCTCCTGTTTTAATAAATGGAGCTGATTCAGCAGCTACAAATAATACCTTCAATACATCACCTCATTTTTTAAAATAGTCTACTTCATTGTTTGATTCCAACAAAGTAGACATATATAATCTATATAATTATTCGAATAGTATATCTTTTATATAACCTTATTTTTCGGAACTGTAAATTGACAATTCTTATCTCCTTTTAATTCTTTGTTTTCATTTATAACGGCAGATTTATCGGTTATAACATAATCTAATTTAGCTCCTTTTTTTACAACTGTACCAGACATTAAAATACTATTTTTCACGATTGCTCCCTCTTCAATAAATACATCTCTAAATATAATACTATTTTCGACTGTTCCATTAATTGAGCAACCATCTGCCAGCATTGAATTTTTAACATTGGCATACTCACCATAAAGAGTAGGAACACTATCCTTTACTCTAGTTAAAATCTCTTTCCCTGACAAGAATATTTCTTTACTAATATCTTCATTTAATAAATCCATATTAAATTCAAAGTAATTTTCTAAACTATTTATCACACAACAATAACCTTCTATTTGATATGCATAAACATTCAGCCTGTTGAAATTTTTTGAAACATAATCTCTTACAACATCTTCCCATCCCTGAGACGTTCCTTTTTTTATTATTTCCTTAAGTAGGTCTTTCTTTAAAATAGTAATTTTTAAAAGTGTATTGCATTCATAATCAGCTCCATGCTGATGATATAAAGAATCAAAAGCTCTATTTTTATTGTCAACCATCATTTCAATTTCACCATCTAACGGTTTTCTTCTTGCACAAGCTACAGTCATATCAGCATTATTACTTTCATGAAAATTCAACATTTCACTAAAATCTATATTACAAATTATATTGGGATCTGCTATTATACAGTAATCCTGTAACATAGAGTTAATATATTGCTCTGCTTCATTCAAAGCCTCAAATTTATTTCTGGCTAAACCGGTATTAGATATGGCAAGCGGAGGTAGTATTTTAAGTCCGCTATTTTTTCTATTTAAATCCCAGTCCTTTCCCCAACCTACATGATCCATTAATGAGTTGTAGTTATTTATTGCTAAAATACCTATATTAGGAACATTTGCTTCTACTAAATAAGATAACATAAAATCAACTAATCTATATCTACACCCCACAGGAAGAGATGCTAAAGTTCTGTTCTTTACGAAACCACCAATTTCATAGTTTTTAAAACTATCCGAAAATAATATACAAAATGCGTTCATATCTATCCCTCCTAGGCTATTTTTTTACAAGTACACCTTTACCAACTACATTCCTATTTCCTACAACAGTAATCATATCCTTACCACTTTCGATTTTCTTATGTCCAACTTCTGAAGAATCCTCAATTATCGCTTCCTCAGCTATAATTGAGTTATATACTCGTGCATTTTTACCTATATATGCATTCTTCATTATTACACTATTATATATTTCTGCTCCTTCTTCAACATATACACCTGAAGACAAAACTGATTCCACTACTTTTCCTTTTATAGTAGTACCTTCAGAAATCATTGAATTTTTTAGCTCTGCGGTATTTCCTATATACTGAGGCATTGATTCGTAATGTCTGCAATATATTCTCCAAAGAGGGTCATGAATATTGAACTGACCAACGTTATGCAATAAATCCATATTAGCCTGCCATAAACTTTCAATTGTTCCTACATCTTTCCAATATCCATAAAATGGATAAGCAAATATTTTCTTCTTATCTTTTAGCATCATAGGAATAATATCCTTACCAAAGTCATAATTTGTTCCTTCAAGGTTTTCACACTTAGTAAGATATTTTTGTAATTCTTTCCAATTAAATATGTAAATTCCCATAGATGCTTTTGTAGAAATAGGTTCTTTTGGTTTCTCCACAAAATCACTTACAGACAAGTCATTTAATGTATTTAATATTCCAAATCTACTTGCTTCTTCTATTGGCACATCAATGTGTGCTATAGTTAAATCTGCATTGTTATTCTTATGAAATTTTAACATATCATTATAATTCATCTTATAAATGTGATCACCAGATAATATTAATACGTATTCTGGATCATATTGTTCAATATACTTCATATTCTGATATATTGCATTTGATGTTCCTTTATACCAGTCCCCTTCGCCACCTGTGTATGGAGGTAATATTGAAAGCCCACCATCCATTCTATCTAAATCCCAAGGAGAACCATTCCCAATATAAGAATTAAGTTCTAAAGGCATAAATTGTGTAAGAACTCCCACAGTAGAAATACCAGAATTTACACAGTTAGATAGTGGAAAATCTATTATTTTATATTTTCCTCCAAATGGAACAGCCGGTTTAGCCATTTTTTTAGTCAAAATTTGAAGACGTGTACCTTGTCCACCAGCCAACAACATCGCTACTATTTCTTTTTTTAGTCCCATAATATTACCTCTCTTACATAAACTATTTTTTTGTTAAATACATTGTCGAAAATGCAGGAATTGTTATTTCTATATGATATTCAAAACCATTCCAAGATTCTGGAATAGATTTAATATTTCTGTTTAATATACCACTTCCACCAAATTTTTTTGCATCTGAATTTAGTAGGATCTTATAATTATATTTTTCTGACACACCAATTTTATACTTTCTAAGAATCTGTGATGAAAAGTTACTTACTATTAAAATTTCATTACCTTTTCTATCAATTCTTGAAAATGCAAAAACATTGTTATCAGCATCATCTACCGTATTCCACTTAAAACCATCCCAACAAGTATCATTATCCCAAAATTCCGCATTGGATGAATAGATTTTATTTAACTCTGATATGTATCTCTGAGTATTTCTATGATTATCAAAGTCTAATAAATTCCAGTCCAGTTCATCACTTTCATTCCATTCAATCACCTGAGCAATATCTAACCCCATAAATCCAAGCTTTTTTCCCGGATGTGCAAACATATACCCTAAAAAAGCCTTTAAATTACTAAACTTATCCTCAAATCCTACAGTAGCTCTGTCCAAAATTGACTTCTTCCCATGTACTACCTCATCATGTGATAAAGGAAGTATATAATTTTCCGAAAATGCATATGTCATTGAAAATGTCAGATTATTATGAATTCCTTTTCTAAAAAAAGGATCAGATTCTAAATACTTTAGTGAGTCATTCATCCATCCCATATTCCATTTGAAATCAAATCCTAGTCCTCCATGCTCTATATCATGAGTTACTTTCGGCCAGACTGTAGATTCTTCAGCTATCATCATTACATCTGGATATTCTTTTTTTATAAACGTATTTAATTTTCTCAAAAAAGACACTGCTTCTAAATTTTCATTTCCTCCGTATTTATTAGAGCTCCAATTTCCATCACTTCTCCCATAATCCAAATAAAGCATAGAAGACACGGCATCCACTCTAAGACCATCAACATGATACTTGTCAATCCAGTACACGGCATTTGAAATCAGAAAAGAATTCACCTCATTTCTGCCATAATCAAAAACCCTTGTTCCCCATTCTTTGTGCTCTATTTTATTAGGATCGGAATATTCATATACATATTCTCCATCAAATTCAAATAATCCCGATTCGTCCTTTGGAAAATGTCCTGGTACCCAATCCATAATTACACCTATGTTATTCTTATGCATCTCATCCACTAAAAACATAAAATCTTCCGGCAAACCATACCTTGACGTAGGAGCATAATATCCGGTAACTTGATATCCCCATGACTTATCAAAAGGATATTCCATTATCGGAAGTATTTCTATATGAGTATAATTCATTTTTTTTACATATTTTGTAAGTTCAACTGCCAATTCTTTATATGTATAGTAGTCTCCGTTGGGCTTCTTTTTCCATGAACCTAAATGTACCTCATATATACTCATAGGTTTTGAGTATGGAATTTGCCTTGTACTCATCCATTTATCATCTCCCCAATCGTATTCATCCATTTTGTATACTTTTGAAGAAGTTGCAGGGCGTGTTTCGAAATGAACGGCATATGGGTCAGATTTATAAATCATTTTGCCATCTCTTGTGATAAAAACATATTTATATGAATCAAACTGTTTTATGCCATCAATCACACATTCATATACACCTGAATCAGTAATTTTAATAGCCTCATACTTATTAGGATTCCAGTCACAAAATTCTCCTGTTACAAATACCTTTTTTGCATTTGGAGCCCATACTCTAAAAGTACAACTATCCCCTTGCAAAAAAGAACCCAAAAACTCAAAAGAATGATAATTTGTACCTTCATGAAACAAATATTCAGCCATATCATAATCTTTGCATTCCACCATTAATAATCACCTCACATATTTTGTATATATCAAAATATATATTTAAGAAGTTAATAAAACCTCCCAATTTATCTTTATAATTATATTACCACAAATATTATTATTTTCACTATATTTTTGTGTTATTTGATTCTATATTGATACTATATTTTACCCAAATCTAAAAAGTCAATCTATCTTCTCTCATAGATTATATAATATATTAAAAATCATATAAAATTGATATGATTTTCACTTTCATTATTAATATTGATTTAATTTTAAAAAATGTATATAATATAAATTATTATTAAAATTAATTTTAAGTGTTATTTTTATCAACAATCTATCTTAAAAATAATACTGTTTATGAAATAGAGGTAATTAATGAAAAAAGTAATTTACAATCAATTAACAGATAAAACACCCTTTGGTGCTGTAAAAGATAATGAGTCTACAATTTTTAGAATAAAACTTGATAAAAATTTATTCCAAAAATCAATCAAACTTGTTATTTACAATGATATAGATCCAGATAATATTAGCGAATTTGAAATGAATAAATCATGCTCAGAAGGAGATTACAGTTTTTATGAAAAAACAGTTGGAGCATTAACTCCAAGCATATATTACTATTATTTTATTATTCAATTTGAACATGACACTAAATACATTTCACAGGTGAATTATGAAGCAGAAATTGTGGACTATGTATTTCCATGGCAGATGACAGTATACAGTTCAGAATTTTCTACTCCTGAATGGGTCAAAGGTGGAATTATGTATCAAATTTTTCCTGACAGATTCAATAGAAGCACAAAATTTAAGCCTAAAAATGCAATGAATGAGAGTGAAAGAAAAATTCACGACAACTGGAATGATATTCCTAACTCACCATTAGATGATCCACAGTACTCTGCAAAAGATTTTTTTCTGGGAAATCTAAATGGCATAATTGACAAAAAAGAATACTTTTCAGACTTAAATATCAATTTAATATATCTAAATCCCATATTTGAAAGTGCGGAAAATCACAGATATTCGACTTCCGATTTTTTTAAAGTGGATTCTTATTTAGGAACTAATAGTATTTTTAATGAAATGTGTAAAAAATTCGAAAAAAATGATATACATATCATATTAGATGGAGTTTTTAGCCATACCGGTTCCGATAGTATTTATTTTAATAAAGAAAGTCGGTACAATGTCATTGGTGCATATAACTCAATGTTATCAAGATACTATCCATGGTATAAGTTTATAGAATATCCCAACTACTATGAATCTTGGTGGGGATTTACTAATTTACCTACACTCCGAAAAGAAAACGAAGACTATATGGACTTTATTTTTAATGATGAAACCGGTGTAGTAGGATACTGGCAAAATCTGGGCATAAAAGGCTGGAGATTGGATGTCGTAGATGAACTGCCTGATATATTTATTGACAACTTAAGAAAAAGCGTGAAAAGTAAGGATAATGATGCTTTTATAATTGGTGAAGTTTGGGAGGATGCATCAACTAAATTTTCATATGGCTCTAGAAGAAGATATTTGCTTGGCGAACAGCTGGATTCAGTAATGAACTATCCATGGAAAAATGCAATTATATCTTTTGTAAAAAACAAAGATGCAATCTTGTTTAAAAATAAATTGTCTGAAATCATAAATAACTATCCTACACCTGCCTTGGATTGTATGATGAATATGCTTTCCACTCATGATACTGAAAGAATAATAACAAATCTGGGCATTGAAGTAACTGACGTTAAAAACGAAGATAGAAAAAATTTTAGACTTTCAAATGAACAATATAATAGGGCAAAAGAACTACAATTATTTGCTTCTTTTATTCAATTCACACTTCCTGGAATTCCATCAATTTACTATGGTGATGAAATAGGAATGCAAGGATTTTCTGATCCTTTCAACAGGGCTTGTTTTGATGAAAATAATATAGACGAAGAAATACTTAATCACTATATTGAACTTTCAAAACTGAGAAACACTAACATAGAGTCGTTTAAAACAGGTTTTAAATTTGGAGATACTGGCAAAAAATATATTTCTTACTATAGAAACGATATTTTTTGCGTAGTAAACTTTTCTGAAAAGCCTATAATAATTGAAGAAAAAAATTATTGTATATGGTTATTCGGTAATAAATTTCCATATAATACTGAATATGGAATAGTAATTCCGCCTAATTCTTATACGGCAATTAAAATAAATATTTAAAAATTCGATACTATATTATAAAAAATTACTATGTAAAGAAAGGTAAAAAAATGAGAAAAGCAGGCATTTTGCTTCCTATTTTTTCATTACCATCAAACTATGGAATTGGAAGTTTAGGACAAGAAGCATATAATTTTATAGATTTTTTAGCCGAAACCGGTCAGTCCATTTGGCAAATACTTCCCGTTACTTCCACTTGTAATGAAGATTCCTATTCTCCATATAAGACAAACGGGGCATTTTCCGGCAATTATGATTTAATAGATATAGATTTACTGGTAGAAGATGGACTACTAACTTATGAATATATTAATTCAATAGATGTTGACAAATATCTTTCAAATCCCAGATATGTCGACTATGAAAAAACTAGAGCTCTTAAAAGAATATTACTTCTGGAGGCAATTAAAAATTATGATTTCCTTTCTTCAGATTTTATAGACTTTGAGAAAAATAATGATTTTTGGTTGGAAGAATATTCAATTTATATGTCATTAAGAGAAATTAATGAAAATAAACCTTACTGGGAATGGAGTATAATTAAAAATTTATCTGAATTGGAATTAGAAAAAAATAATGACTTATTAAAAAAATTTCACTCACTGGTAATATACAATAAATTTTTACAATATATCTTTTACAACCAATGGTTCAGATTAAAAAAATATGCTAATGATAAAGGTATAGAAATATTTGGTGATATTCCTATTTATATTTCGCAAGACAGCTGTGATTTTTACTTTCATAGAGAATTATTTCTAACAGATGAAAATGGAGAACCTACCTTAATTGCAGGTGTTCCACCGGATGAATTTTCATCTACAGGGCAAGTCTGGGGAAATCCTTTATATAATTGGGATTATTTAGAAAACAATAATTTTGATTGGTGGATAAAGAGAATTGAAAAATCACTAGAGCTATATGATATTTTAAGAATTGATCATTTCAGAGGTTTTGAAAGTTATTATTGCATTGATAAAACCACTAAAGATGCAATGAATGGTTATTGGAAAAAGGCACCCGGAAAAAGATTTTTTGATTTGATAAAAGAAAACATTCCAAATGCTAAAATAGTAGCTGAAGATTTAGGAATAATTACAGATGAAGTAATTGATTTACTCAAATACACAGGATTTCCCGGAATGAAAATAATACAATTTGGTTTTGGTACAAATTCGGAGAACCTAAATCTTCCTCATAATTTTTATAAGAACACAGTATCATATACCGGAACTCATGATAATATGACTTTAGCACAATGGCTAGAAGCGGCTCCTTATGGTCCACTTGAATATGCAAAACAATATCTTAGACTTGAAACATATGAAAAATATACAGAAGGACTTATAAGGGCAGTCATTGGCTCTTGCTCTGATATTGCCATTATACCAATTCAGGACTGGTTGGATTTTGGCGAATGGTCGAGAATAAATACACCATCGACAACAAAATCAAACTGGAAATTCAGACTTCTAAAAGATGATATTCATTATGATCTAAAAAATTATATAAGCCATATTACTGGATTATATGGTAGATACAAAAATAGATAATTTATATTAAAAATAAGAAGGGGTCAATCTATAATTAAATATTCTATTTATCGAAATTTAAAACCACTTAAAAATAACTTTTTTATTTTGATAAAATAAAGAATACCAACTATAGTCATGACCCCTTGCCTGTTTTAAGATAAATTATTATATTAAGATTTTAATATTTACAAATTTAATACACACAAATTTAATATATACAGAAACTTAATATACAAACTCTTCCGCAAGATTCGATTTTTTCAAAAGATTTTTATATACTTTTGATTTTTCTTTAAGCTCTACATGTGTTCCCTGTGATTCAACGACACCTTTATCAATAACAACTATTTTATCTACATTTTCAACTGCTTTTAATCTGTGTGAAATTATAATTACCGTTTTGTCCTTTATTAATTTACTAAGACTTTCTTGAATCTTCTTTTCATTCTCTACATCTAAAGAAGAAGATATTTCATCAAGTATCAATATAGGAGAATTCTTTAAAAATGCTCGTGCAATAGAAAGTCTTTGTCTTTCACCACCTGATAATTCAGCTCCGTTTTCACCTATAAAAGTATCATAGCCTTTATCAAGTTTATTTATAAATTCTTCGCAATTTGCCAATCTTGCAGCATTTTTAACCTCTTCATCTGTTGCATTTTTTCTACCTATTCTTATATTTTCCAAAATTGATGTATTAAATAAAGTAACTTCTTGGAAAACTATAGAAATATTTTCAAATAACGACTTAGTTGATATGCTTTTTATATCAATTCCATCTATCTCTATTTTTCCTTTGTCATAATCATATAATCTTGAAATAAGTCTAAGTATACTTGTTTTTCCACAGCCGCTAACTCCCACCAAAGCTGTTACCTGCCCCTGATTGGCAGTAAAAGTAATGTTATCTAATACATTTGTTTGTTTATCGTAAGAAAAACTGACATTTTTAAGATCAATATCAAATTTATTTATTTTCTGTTCCTTTCCTTTTTGTATTTCAGATTCTCTGATTTCTTTAATTCTTTTAATACGAGGATCTAAATAATACACCTCCGCAATTAATTCACTAGATGCATCAACTATATCTTTTATTTTCATCGCAGCTAATAAATATCCAAGTAAATATAAAATACTTATTTCATTGTTAGAAAAAAGTGAAATTCCAACCAGTATAACCACCGCCAAACTTAATGAGCTTACTATTCTCGAAAGTCCTATTATATACATAAGTGATTTTTCTGACTTCATATGAATTCTTTCACTATCATCCATCTTTTCATATAGGGTTTTCCTCACATCCTCTGAAAGATTGAAACTTTTTATTTCTTGCTGCAATTCTATTGTTTCCTGAAATGCTTCTGAATTCTCTCTTAAAGTTCCATAATATTTTTCATTTCCTTTTATTTGCACTTTTTTTGATATTATTACCAAAATAATACTTAATATTGTAGGTAATATAACCGCTAAACCTAATTTCACATTTCCTATCAACATCAATATAGATATTATAGGGAAAAATATGAAAAATCCGCCAATTTTCGGTATGGAGTGACTCATCGCATGCTCTATAGCCTCTATATCGCTCATTATAGTTTGAGCCAAATCGGAAAGATCATTTTTTGAAAAATATGACAATGGAAGTATACTCAACCTCTTAGCCGTTTCAGTTCTCAAATTTGCACTCTCTTTATATGTTGAATTGTAAAGAGCCTCATATTCAATATTAAGTGCTATATATATAAGAATTATTGATATCAATGAAAAAGTAATGTAAAAACCGGAACTTTTCAAGTTATTAGTAAGCAACCCGTCAATGAAAATCATCAACAAAATGGCAGGAATCATATTTGCTGAATACGTTGCAAAACTGGATATTGTCGCTTTTCTCATATCTATAGCGCCCTGTCTTGTCAGGCCAAACCTGTTAATTAAGTACTCTATCATATCCAACCCTCCATTCATTAGCCTTGCTATATAATTCCTGGAAAGATTTATAATTAGTTTCTCTTGACATTAATTCTTCATCACTACCACGTTCTATTATCTTTCCATTTTCCAATACCAATATTTCATCAACATTTCTTATACTTGTGAGTCTATGTGCTATCATTATAACCGTTTTATTTTTCATTAAATTAGAAAATGCCAATTGAAGTTCATGTTCGTTTTCCGGATCAACTGCAGCACTGGCCTCATCCATTATTATAATGTTTGCATCTTTCAAAATTGCTCTGGCTATTGCTATTCTTTGCTTTTCACCACCTGAAAGATATACCCCCTTACTACCTATTACAGCATTTTCTCTATCACTTAATTTATCCAAAATCGAATCACAACCAGCTAAATGCAATGCTCTTAAGACATCTTCTTTTGTGGCATTTTTATTGGCTAAAGCCACATTTTCATAAATACTTTTAGCAAATAGTTTCGGATTCTGAAAAACAAAAGCGATATTTTTTATTAATGTTTCTTTAGTATACTTTTCTATTGATTTTCCACCTATTTTTATTTCTCCACCATCAATTTTATAAAAACCCGAAATCAATTTGGCAATTGTAGATTTACCGCTTCCTGACGAACCCACCAATGCATATGATTTACCACCATCCAGTTTAAAACTTAAATCCTTGATAACCATAGTATCGCCATATCCAAACGATACATTTTCGAATTCTATATCATAATTTTTTAGTTCTTTTTCATTTCCAAATATGAGTTTATCTTTTTGCATCTCAGAAAATAAATTTTCCAGTTTATCTACTGCACCATTCCCTTGATAGCTATACATACTCACGTACATCACTCTCATAAAGCCTACGAATTGTACACCGCTTAAAAATAAAACCATGATCATACTTACGGATACTTCTGCACTGCTACCATCAATATTTAATAACATGTATAGTATTATTAAAATCGATACCAAACCAAAAAACATACATTGAAATATTACATATGGTTTTTTACAGCTTTTGGAATAATTATATGCATATTTTGAATAATCGATAATAGCTTTATGAAGAGCTTTAAAAGATGTTACGCTTGCTCCAAATATTTTTACTACCTGAATACCTCTAATGTATTCGACAGTTTCTGCACTAAGCTTTTCAAGTGATTCTTGATAAATCTTCATAAACTGCTTTTCGCCCATCATTTTATTCAGAATTAGAACTCCCAGTACAGTCAAAACCAAAAGAACTATTCCAACCTTAATATCAACTATAAAACCTATCGCTATAGTAAGTACTGGTGTAAAAATGGCATTACAACTATCCGGAATTAAATGCGCCACAATCGTATGAGTCTGAGCAGCATTGTCGTCAATAATCTTTCTAGTCAAACCTGATGGATATAAATCATAAAATCTAAAACTGGATTCTGTCAATCCATCAATACCCCTTTTTCTAAGATTAGTTTCTAATCTAAATCCCAATTTATGTGAAAAATATCCGGACACAAAATATGATATTGAACCTATTATTAAAATAGTTGTAATCATAGTTGCATAATATTTAGCCTGTACCTCATTATTGAAAATAACTACTTCCCTCAAAAAAATATAAATAAAATAATATCCTATCGAAGTTAAAATAGCTGATATTGCTGAAAATAAGGTAGCCAATACAGCTAAATACTTCTTATCCGGTACATACGCAAATAACTTTTTGTATACACTCATTTTAATCCCCCCTTAATATTTTCGATTTTAACCAATATTTATTATCAATTAAATCACTATTTCAATTATATTCTATCAATAATATCATATATCTACAATATTGTGAGGATATTAATGTCTAATCTTATCATTATCCAGTCATCTTATTTTAGCTTATTATTCTGTTAATTTGTTCATATAAGATTATCTATATGCTGATCTAGCTTAAAAAAGCATTTTTACTTTTTCTATTTTTAATTTTTGCGTATATAATATATTTTTAGAGTCACATGTTTTCTATCATGAAAAGACAAAATTCAGCAAAAACATAATTAAATTATATTATGTTTTTTTTATTTCCAATGATTTTTTTATTATTGGTTCAAACTTCTCTTTCTCTGCTTTCTCTCTGGCAAATATCGCATCTTCTTTTTTATCAAAAATACCTAATGTATACCTCTTTCTTCTAAGGGTTATATACGAAATCCATTTATTATTTCTGGTTCTACTTACCCCTTTAATACCGCTTGTATTATTTTTAGATAATTTTGATGTTAAATTATAAGGTAATGTTCCATCAACATACTCCAAAGTCCTATCATTTTTTAAATGTCCACAACTTTGAGTATGATTACTTAATAAGTTACTTCTCGTAACATATGTTTCATTACCGCAAGAACACTTACATAAATATTTTTTTAACTTATAATTAAATGAAATTACTTTCAATTCTCCAACTTTTTTACCTATTAAATCCTCATATTTATGCTTTCCGCAATCTTTGATATATCCTCTATCCAATTGTTTTTTAGTGGCCTCTATATACTCTCCGCATTTTAGACATCTACATCTCCACACTATAGCTCCA
>NZ_JABGBW010000013.1 GCF_014229965.1 Peptostreptococcus canis | reverse complement strand
GACTTTTAAAAACAATATATGTTATAATTATTTAAGTATAATATTTATGTATTTATAATACCTCTAAAAATTTTAATGAATATTGTATTCTTTTTTTAGGAATAAATTTTATTGTAAATAAATGTCTACTTTTATATCCAATCTTTATAATTTATTTATATTTTAAATGCTTATTGTTATAATATTCCACAGACCATTTAGAAAATATTGTATAAATTAATTTATGGAAGATAAAGATAACAAAATGCTTATAACTCTTTAATTGCAATAATTATAGCAGTCTTTTGATTTTGTTGATGAAGTTGGAATTATATCATATTCAAAACATATTGTAATTAAAAAGAGTAATCTCTATATGGTTGAAAACTCAATAGAAATTACTCTAAATTTTATCGTATAATTTTTATTATACACACTATATTTAATTTTATTTTATATTTTACTACATATCTAAATCTAAAACATACATTATTATATCTGCATTCACAGTAAAATTATTTATTTAAAAACTTCTCTTTTAAATATTCGTGTATACTGGCCGCAGCATTTTTACCGGCTCCCATTGCAGAAATAACTGTTGCCGCACCAGTTACGGCATCACCACCTGCGTATATTCCATCCAAAGAAGTCAATCCATTTTCATCTGCAATAATACATCTTTTCTTATTAACTTCCAATCCTATAGTTGTTGAAGCTATTAGCGGATTAGGACGAGTTCCTAATGACATTATTACCATATCTACATCTATTTTAAATTCAGATCCCGGAATCTCAACAGGTCTTCTTCTTCCAGAATCATCCGGTTCACCTAATTCCATTTTTATGCACGTAAGACCGCATACATCTCCATTATCATCTACATGGATTTCTTTTGGATTTGTTAAAAGGTCAAATATTATACCTTCTTCTTTTGCATGATGTACTTCTTCAACTCTTGCAGGAAGTTCTTCTTCACTTCTTCTATATACAATATGAGTATCAGCACCCAAACGTAAAGCAGTTCTTGCAGCATCCATTGCGACATTTCCTCCACCTACAACTGCTACATGTTTTCCAACTCTTATAGGTGTATCATAGTCATCCATATATGCTTTCATAAGATTTACTCTAGTTAAAAATTCATTTGCAGAAAGTACTCCATTCGCATTTTCACCTGGAATTCCCATGAAAGATGGTAAGCCTGCTCCTGAACCTATAAATACGGCCTTAAACCCTTCATTTTCAAACATATCCTCAATAGTTATAGTTCTACCTACCACTACATTATTTTCTATTGTAACACCCAGTTTCTTTATCGACTCTATTTCATAATTAACTACCTTCGACTTTGGTAATCTGAATTCAGGTATACCATAAGTTAGTACACCGCCTGATTCATGAAAAGCTTCAAAAATTGTGACATCGTATCCCAGTTTTGCTAAATCACCAGCACATGCAAGGCCAGCCGGACCTGAACCTACTACCCCTACTTTAATACCATTTTTCTCAATATCCCCGGTTAAGTCTATCTCATTTTCTCTAGACCAGTCTGCAACAAATCTCTCCAACTTACCTATAGAAACTGATTCACCTTTTATCCCTAAAACACAAACACCTTCACACTGAGATTCTTGTGGACATACACGACCACATACAGCCGGAAGTGAGCTGCTCTTAGCTATAATCTTAGCTGCCTTTTCAAATTCCCCTGTCTTTACCTCTTGAATAAATGCGGGAATATCTATACTTACAGGACATCCTTCAACACATCTCGGTTTTTTGCAATTTAAGCATCTTTGAGCTTCTTCAATTGCTTCTTCTGCGTTATATCCATAACAAACTTCTTCAAAATTAGTAGCTCTTACAGCTGGTTCTTGTTCCCTTACAGGAACTTTTGGTTTCATAGCCATTAATGTTTCCCTCCGATCTTACAGTTTGGATTTGTGTGAGTATCACCATCTTTATTTCTCAAAGCTTTTCTTCCTTCTTCAGTTTTGAACATGGTTTGTCTTTTCATAGCTTCATCAAAGTTGACAAGCCAACCATCGAATTCCGGTCCATCAACACACGCAAACTTTATTTCATCACCAACACTTACACGACATGCTCCACACATTCCTGTACCATCTACCATTATAGTATTTAAACTAACAATTGTTGGTATGTTTAATTTTTTTGTTGCCATACATGCAAACTTCATCATTATCATAGGACCTATTACAATTGCTTCATCATACTCTTTTCCTTGATTTAAAACTAAATCATCAAGCATCATGGTAACATTGCCATAGAACCCATAAGTACCATCATCTGTACACATATAAAGGTTCTTTGCCACCTTTTTCATTTCATCTTCAAAAATAATTATATCTTTACTTCTGGCACCAATTATAACATCTACTTCTACCCCGTGTTCATTCAACCACTTGACCTGTGGATATACGGGCGCAGCCCCAACACCTCCAGCTATAAAAATTATTTTTTTCTTCTTCAATTCCTCTAAATCAGCATGTATAAATTCACTTGGTTGACCTAATGGTCCTACGAAATCTTTTATACTGTCTCCTTTTTCGAGTTTACCAAGTTTTTTACTTGAATCGCCGACTACCTGGAATACGATTGTCACAGTTCCTTTTTCAGCATTAAAGTCAGCAATTGTAAGAGGCATTCTTTCACCTTTTTCATCAATTACAACTATGATGAATTGTCCCGGTTTTGCTGATTTTGCTACCCTAGGAGCCTCAATATCCATTAAATAAACAACTTCGTTAAGCTTTTTTTTATTGACTATCTTATAGCTCATTATAACTATATCCCCCTTATTATATTATAAAAATATATACAATCATGATATCCAAATATTATAAAATGAAAATTAATATCACATTTTATAATTTTAAGTGGATTAATGACAATATTATAGAATAATATGATTCAGTTTAATTATACACTATATTTCTTAGTTTTAATAGTATTTTATTAATATATAATCTATTATTAATATAAATTAATGTTTCGTATTAATTTGTTTTGAAAATAAGTGAAAATATGATACTTAGACAATAATCTATACAATTTATATTTAAATATGTTATACTTTAGATAATGAGATATTGTTTTAATTATATAGCTAAGGAGATGATAGCATGAAAAAATTAATAAGCGTTGAAGAATTATTCAATTTAATGAACTCAGAGAAAAAATATGTAATTTTAGATTGTAGATTTGATTTGATGAATAAGACATATGGTGTAGATTCATACAAAGAAGGACATATAGAAGGAGCATTTTTAGTGGATGTAGAAAATGACTTAACTGACAACGTTCGCGAACATGGAGGTAGACATCCATTTAAAAATCACAAAGACTTCATTAAAATAATGGAATCTTATGGAGTTGATAATGATACGATTGTTATAACTTATGATGATGGCGATATGCAAGGTGCTGGTAGATTACTTTATCAACTTAATAACATAGGTTTTTATAATGTAGCAGCACTAAATGGTGGTTTGACATCCTATAAAGAAAACGGCGGTATTATAGAGAAAAAAATTAATACACCTAATTTTAATAATATCCATTTAGATACGAAAATTGATAATAGTTTTATGGTAAATATGGAATATGTAAAATCTAAACTTTACGATAAAAATACAATTATTATAGATTCCAGATCTAATCCTCGCTATCTTGGTTTAGAAGAACCAGTTGATAAAAAAGCCGGGCATATACCTGGTGCTAAAAATTACTTTTTTATGGATATTTTGAATATTGAATCAATGAAGAATGGCTCATATAAATCCGATGAAGTACTCAGAAAACATTTTGAAAAACTTGATCCAAATAAAGAAATAATAGTTTACTGTGGTTCTGGTATATCTTTAATGGTAAATGCCCTTGCTCTTGATAAAATAGGAATACCTTATAAAATATATCCGGGTAGTTTTTCAGATTGGATTAGCTATGATGATAATAAAATAGTAACAGAAAAAGAATAATTGTCATGAATGCATAATAATTATTCCATAAGTTATATTCATATTTTTTAAGCAGAATATGCCGAATTAATATTAACTTTATTTTAACATAAATTATGTTTCTTATTATTGAATATTAGTATTAAACCACCACTTTTCAAACTATTATGTGGTGGTTTAATTAATATGGTTATGTAATATTATACAAGTATCATGTATTAATATTTTATAAAATTTTTTATAAAATTTAGTATTTTATTCTTTATATATCTTTATATATCTTTATATATCTTTATATATCTTTATTTTATAACTGTATAGATTCCAATTTTATTTTTTTAGGTTATTAAGTTTTAATACCTGACTTTACTTTAATTATTTCGTTTCTATTTTTTATTTTATCAATATCTATTTTAGTTTCAATCAAAATAAGTATTTAACTATATTTTCTTCTTTATTTAAATTTTTCGGTATTAATTTATTATAAAAAATTGACTTTTAATAATAAATTCTAACTTTCTATATTGAAAAAATATTGCAATTGTGACATATTTAATGTAAAATAATAGAGTAAGGATAAAAAATTGGTGTAGTTTGCCCTTTTTGGCACACTAACACTTTCAATATATAGGAGGTTAAAATGTCTTTTAAAGAAAAAATAAAAGAAAACTGGACAAAATTTAGAACTAATAAAAAAATCCAGATATATGTTGGTATTGCTGCTGTTTTGGTAATTGTAGTTATTGGTGGAATAATAATAACAAATAGCACTAAAAAATCAACGGAAAATATCGTTCAAACATATACAATACCCGAAAATGAAAAAATATTTATAAATGGTATTATAGTTCCTAAACAAAGTAAAGATATAATGGGTCCTGCTTCTGGTGTAACTCCTGATATTAGAGTTAGTAATGGACAGAGTGTAAAAAGCGGAGATGTACTTTATATAGTAAAAGATGAAGTTGCTATACAGGAAATTGCTTCTATAAAAACACAAATAAGTAATCTGATTAGAGAAAAGAGAAATTTACAAAATGGAGATCCTTCCATAACAGCAATTAACAACCAGATTGCAACTCTAAATACCAGCCTTTCATCAGCAAATGCCAAAGCTTATACAAAGGTTAAAGCACCATTTGATGGAAAGGTCTATCTGAATAACAATAACAATAGTTCAGAACAGCAAACTGCCGGAGCTTTAATGACTGTTCAAACTACTGAATATGTAATGAATGGGCAAATAAGCGAACAGGATCTATCTAAAATAAGCCAAGATATGACTGCAGATGTTACTATCTTATCTTCTGGCGAAACCATAAAAGGCAGAGTAAGTTATATTTCTGATAGACCAGTAGCCTCTTCTAGTGGACCACTCGGAGCTGATTCCTCTGGTTCACAAATGTCATTTTATACTGTAACACTAACTTTTGATACTCAGGAAGGTATAATGGATGGATATCATACACAAGCAGTTATAGAAATAAACTCTGATAAACATAAAGTGCCTAGTCAGGCAATATTGAATTCTGGTGATGAAGTATATGTAATGGCTGAAGTTGAAGGAGTACTTAGAAAAGTAAATGTCGAAATAATATCAGAGGGAGATAACTACTCTATCGTAACCGGTAACTTAAACCAAAATGATGTCATAATTAAGAACCCTACTCTAGAAATGAAAGATGGAGATCCTATTCCTAAAACAGCCGAAGATTCAAATAAAGATGATTCTTCAAAGGATGATAGTTCTGATAAGTAGTCAGAATTTAAGTAGGTGATATTATGCAAATTATATTAAAAGATGTACAAAAGTATTATAAAGTAGGGAAAGATAAACTTCATGTACTAAAGAATCTAAATTTAGAAATAGAATCTGGTGAGTTTATAATGATTATGGGTAAATCAGGTAGTGGTAAGACAACTATGCTAAATTTACTTGGATTTCTTGATAAACTTGATAAGGGACAGTATTTTTTTGAAGGCCACGATGTGAGTCATTTAGGCGAAAACATGAGATCTGAATATAGAGCTAAACATGTGGGTTTTGTATTTCAACAATTTAATCTCATAGATACCTTAAATGTCTTTCAAAATGTTGAAATACCGCTTATATATGCGGGTGTAAAAGATAAAAATAAGAGAAAAGAACTTGTAGAAAAAAGATTATTTGATGTAGGTCTTTCAGAAAAGGCACTTAGCTATCCTAACCATTTATCCGGTGGTCAGCAACAGCGAGTTGCAATTGCAAGAGCGCTCGTAAATAATCCAAATCTTATTTTTGCTGATGAACCTACAGGAGCTTTGGATAGTGAGACTGGGATAGAAATAATGAACCTTCTAAAAGAATTAAACAATAAAGGTACTACTGTGATTATGGTTACACACGATCATGATATGACACAGTATGCTTCCCGTGTAATAACCTTAAAAGATGGACGTTTTATAAAGGGGGATTAATCTGTGATTACTATATTGAAAAATTCCCTTACTAATCTTAAGGGACATAAACTTAGACTAATTATTGCATTTATTTGGATTATAATAGGTATTACTTCAATAGTATTCGTTAGTTCTGTCGGAAATGCAATGAGTGCAATGGTAAAGCAATCATTTCAGAGTATTGCACCAAGAACTGCAATAATATATTTTAAAACTATTGATGAAATTAATAACGATTATGATGGTGTCGAAGAACCTACCACTTCAAATGCACAAAAACAAACGCCTAGTCAGGCTTTGAATCAAATATTATTGGACCCTTTCTTAACATCCGATATTCAGATATTATCTACACTAGATGGTGTTGAATCAATAAAACCTTCTAGCAAACCTGTTCAAACAAGACCTGGTTTTTATGGTGAAAATATGGTGTTCCAAGATATTTCATACTTTGATAAATCATATAACGGTCAATTTTTACCTTCTGAAGGAAATAAATATAAAATTATTAAAGGTAGAGAAATTACCCCATCTGATGAAGGAAAAAAAGTCGTTGTATTGGAAAGTGAAGCAGTAAAGGAAATTTTCGGAAAAAAAGATCCTATTGGAAAAGGTGTAACTATTGGTGGAAATAATTTTGAAATCATAGGTATTTCTGATAGTAATGTTACTTATGATCCAATAGAAAAGAAATTTAAAAAAAGAACAAATTTCGATACTTCATCCCCTTCTTCATATACAACAAACAATGGATTTAATATTTTGTCCGGTAACTTTATTAGGGATAACACTATAAACAATATTACTGTAAAAGTAAAAGAAGGATATGAAATAAAAGACGTTTCTGAATCTGTAGTATCAGAGTTAACTTCTCTACATCCTAATATTGCTGGTGAATATAAAATACAGGATCAGAATAGTATTCAAAAATCCACTGAATCTCTTACTCAAGGTATAGATAAATTTGTAAGAGTTATAACTATTGTTGCAATGATTGTAGGTGGTGTTGGAATAATGAACATAATGTATGTATCTGTAATGGAAAGAAACAAAGAAATTGGTATAAGAAGAGCTTTAGGCGCTAAACCTAAGACAATTCTATTTCAATTTCTAATTGAATCAATATTTATAACGGCTTGTGGAGGTATCCTTGGATTAGTAGTTGGATATGCAGTCACTCTATATTCAAAAAATATACTTCCTTTCAAACCTATACCTAACATAAATAGCTTTTTATATGCGTTTTTTGCTATTGCTATTACGGGTATTGTTTTTGGTCTTGTTCCCGCATTTAAGGCATCTAAAGTCGATCCTATTAAGATTATATATAAGTAGTAGACGATTATTGAAAACATGAGATTAATTCACTATGAATTAATCTCTTTTTTTAAAAAATTTAATCAGGAGGATAAAAATGAATAAATTACTTATAAAAAACGGAAAAATTATAAATCCTGCCACTTCATTTGAAGATGATGGAGATATTCTTATTGAAAATGACAAAATTATCAATATAAATAAAAATATAGACTCCTATGATGATGAGAATACTATAGTAATCAATGCTGAGGGATACATTGTCTCTCCCGGTCTGATAGACATTCATGTTCACTTTAGAGACCCGGGATTTACTCATAAAGAAGATATTCTCTCTGGATCAAAAGCTGCTGCAGCTGGTGGTTTCACTTCTGTTATTTTAATGGCAAATACAAATCCTAAAATTGATTCAGTCGAAAATTTGAACTATGTATTAGATAAATCAAAAAAAGCGGAAATAAATATTTTTCAAGAAGCTGCTTTGACATATGATTTTAAGGAAAAAATTGTAGATATGGAAACTTTATTTTCTGCAGGAGCTGCTGGATTCACAAATGATGGTGTTCCCGTAATGAGTACCAATGTTCTAAGAGAAGCTATGTTGAGGGCAAAAAAATTAGGAGCTATAATTGCATTACATGAAGAGGATAACAGCCTAATAGGTACACATGGTATAAATGATGGTTTGATATCAGAAAAATTGGGACTAAAAGGTGCTCCAAGAGTGTCTGAAGATCTTATGGTTTCAAGAGATTGCATGTTAGCTCTTGAAACAGGAGCAACTATAGATATACAACATATAAGCTCAGGAAATTCAGTGGATATAGTTAGGCATATGAAATCTATGGGTGCCAATATTATAGCCGAGGTAACGCCCCATCATTTTACTCTTACAGAAGATGCCGTACTAAAATATGGGACTCTTGCCAAAATGAATCCTCCATTGAGAACTGAAAACGATAGACAAAAAATACTTAGTGGTTTGGCTGATGATACAATTGAGATAATTGCTACTGATCATGCACCACACACATTTGATGAAAAAAATACAGAATTCAAAAAGGCTCCTAGTGGGATTATAGGTCTTGAAACTGCTCTCCCGCTCTCTATTACTGAATTAGTAAATAAAGATATATTGAATATGTCACATATGTTGTCCAAACTTACAATAAATCCATCCAGATACTATAATCTTGATAGAGGTGATATAAGTTTAGGAAAAATAGCCGATATATGTATTTTTGACCCGAACGAAAAATATACGGTAAAAGAATTTAAATCAAAATCAAAAAACTCACCTTTTACTAACTGGGAATTATATGGAAAAGTAAAATATACAATTTGTGGAGGAAAAATAGTATATAGTGACCAGTAACTTTAAGTTTAATAAAATATTATCATTTCTGCAATGATTTCTTAAAAATGACTATTGCCACTATATTATATGGTAGCAATAGTCATTTAAATTATATAAAATCCAAATCAAAAACAATTAATTAATAATTTATTATTTCTTTCAATTAATACAGAAATTTCATCTAGACTTTCTTCATTGAGAAATAATATGAACTTTTCGTTATTTTTTACTAACTTCTTTATTTTATTTTCAATTTCTTTTATATTAGATTCTGTATTAAACTCAAGAAACTCGCCTAAAAACATAGAATAGATAGCAGACTGTTTTAGCATCTCATAACTTATTTCTTTAAATTTGGCAGATTCATTAGCTTTACCTTCATGTGTAGCCTGCATAGACATGGCCATCGCTACTGATGCAAGTTGACTACATAATTCAAACTGACTTCTAAGTAATTTTATAAATGATGGATTATCTACATCTAGCATCTCATAATATTCACTACTCTGCTCCACCAAAGAACTTATTTCATAAAATATATCATCATATGCACAAACCGGACATGTTATTGGCGGTTGATCTCCAATATGAATATACCCACATTCTTTACACTTATATCTTTTCATGCTTCACCTCATAAAATAATATCATATTTGTTTAAATATTAATATACCCGACTAACCAGCTATAAACTGTTTATATATAATTTATACTGTTCAAACATTAATATATTATACCACTATTACGATAAAATTATCGACTTTTTCAAAAAAAGTTTACATAAAGTTTACATTACAAGGTATAAATCTTAAATTAATATTACAATTTCTGTATTGATATTTCATATTGGTCAAATCTGTAGTAAAATAGAACTGAAGGAGGATGACATGGCTAAAAGAAAAAAGAAAACAAATACTTATAAGAAAAAACAATCAGGTTTTAGTGCAAAGAAAGTACTTCTTTTACTTATAATTGTTTTAAGTATTACTGGATGTATCAAAATTGCACTTGCTTACAAAACTGAACAAGAAACAACAAAAAAGAAAACTATTCAACATCAGGTAGTTGAAAAGAAAAAAGATGAGACTATAATTGGTCAAAGAAAAAGAGAGAAAGAAATCTACGGGGTTGACTCCCAGAAAGTTTGGAATGCTTTAAATGCATATGATTATGAAAATGGCGGAAAAAAGGAAGTATTTCTTACATTTGACGATGGCCCTTCATTAACAAATACTCCAAATGTCCTTAAAATATTAAAAGACAATAATGTCAAGGGCACTTTTTTTGTAATCGGAAAATCACTGAGAATTGATGGGGCTCCTAATATTCTAAAGGATATTTACAACCAAGGTCATGCTATAGGAAATCACTCTTATTCACACGACTATTCATACCTATATCCTTCAAGAGTTTTAAGCATGGAAAATTTTTCTAGTGATTTTAAGAAAAATGATGATTTAATAAAAGCTTCTTTAGATATGGAAAATTTTTCAACTCGTGTAATTAGATGCCCTGGCGGTCAAATTTCTTGGCAAAAAACGGAACCTTTAAATGAATATTTAATAAAAAATAATAAAGCTTCTATAGATTGGAACTGTTTAAATGGAGATGCTGAAGGTCCTAAAAAAAATGCTGATCAATTATACGATGAGGCTGTTAAATCAAGCCAGAACAAAAATTTAGTTGTTTTACTTATGCATGATACTTATGGAAAAGAAGAAACTGTTAAATCACTTGATAAAATTATAAAATACTATAAAAGTCAAGGTTATGAATTTAAAACACTTGTATAAAATTCAAAATATCTGAAATATTAATTATTTATATACATTATAATTATTTAGAGATTTTAACAACTAATCAAATATATTTATATTATATAAATATATGAAATAAAAAAGATGTACATTGTACATCTTTTTTATTTCATACATTTATAAATTGTAAAAAAATTATTTTTTCTTTTGACAGTTTTCACATTTACCATAAAATTTCAAATCGTGGTCAAATATTTCAAAATTGTACATGTTTTCAACTTTTTCCTCGATTGCTTCTAGTAAATCTTCCTTAACCTCAATAATTGCTCCACATTCTTTACAGATAAGATGATGATGGTGATGATTTTCTTCACCTTCTATATTAATTTCATATCTTATACATCCATCATCTAAATTTAGTTTAGAAATTCCATTTATTTCATCCAACAACTGCATAGTTCTATATACTGTTGCAAGACCAATTTCAGGACAGTTAGCACGTACCTTATCATAAATTTCTTCACTACTTAGATGTGAGTTTTCATTCTCAATTAATACCTCGATTATCGCTCTTCTTTGTGGTGTAATTTTAAATCCAGTAGCCTTTAGCTTTTCTTTTAAAATATCCATAGTCTTTTCCATAAATAACTCTCACCTCTTCTTTTCAATTGATAATATAAATATAAACCAAAAATGCTTTAAAGTCAATAGATATAACAAATTAATTTCATACTCTTTTAAAAATATACCCCTTAGACGAATTTTTAACTCTCTAAGGGGTATTATTTACCAAAAAATATATCAATTAGACATTCTTATTTCAACTAGATACGAAATCTTAAATTTTTAATACTTTTTAAAATCTAAATAATTTTGTAATATTATCACAGCTGCGAGTTTATCTACCACTTTTTTTCTGGATTTTCTACTTACTGATCCTTCTATTAGTAACTTTTCAGCTGATACTGTTGACAACCTTTCATCCCAATAGTCCACTTCAAGTCCAGTCTCTTCTTTTAATAAATCACAAAACTTAGTTACCTTTTCAGCCTGCGGTCCGATTGTCCCATTCATATTTTTGGGCAACCCTGATACAATCAGATTCACATTATTCTCAATTATTATTTTTTTTATTTCTTCAATATCTTTTTTCTTGCTTTCTCTTTTAATTGTCTTAATTCCTTGGGCAGTGATTCCCATGATATCACTTAATGCCACTCCTATAGTTGCATCACCAATGTCTAAGCCAAGTATTCTTCCTTCTAACATATCAAATCCTCATCTATTGTACTTCGAATATTTTTTCTATTTATCATCATTATCATAATCGGTATTATAAGATATATAGAACATGTAGCTGCTGATATTATACCCGAATCATTCACCAACAAAGTTACAAAGCAACCCGCAATCATTGATAAAAATCCCTTATATATAATATTATATTCTTTCTTAATAGGCGCTAAATTTTTATTCGGCTTATAAACAGAGAAAGAAATAACTACTATTGTCGCCAATAAAATATTCACCCAAATTGTAGTTTGTGCAAGCTGAACATTCATTTCTATTTTTCTGGTAAATACTGTCACAACCTCCATTGGCCCGTTTATTGTTATTTGTTCTACAAAATTTCCTAAATGAGAACCTATCCCTAGCATAATGTCTGCAATCGCAAATCCAACTACCAAAAGCAATGTAACAAAAAATATCAGAATTATTTTCTTTAAATCAATTTTAATATCATATACCATTAAAATAAATGCAAAAAATGCAATACAACCCGAAATAGCTCCACCAACATTTGCTCCCATTGCAGGATATGCGGATATGAATAAGATAATTATAAGTATCGTTGTAACTATAGGTTTGCGAAGTTTCTTGTTTTGAAGCAGGATAGAAAATCCTAATAACGCACTTCCTATTGTAACCCCCTCATACTCATTTCCTATACCATAATATCTAGCTCCTATCATAGGATCGTAGCTCATGATATTACTTTCCATAAGTGGTGTAGCTAATAGTGAGTCAAATGTTATTACAAATATCATTAGAAGAGAATATATACCTATTTGCTTTATGTCGTCACCTTTAAATATCTTACTTACTACTACATAATATAGTATCGTCATTATAACTATAGAAATTGCCACCATCGGTTGTGTTTTTGCCTGTAATACAGGTGCTGTTAAAAAAGCCAAAGGCATTATTAATCCGAGTTTTATCAATTCTTTCATTATATTTAGAGTTTTATATCTTCGCTTAAAAGAAATTTTATTTCTCTGCCATAATGTAATTGCAGCTAAAATTATGAAAAAAGATACTAATGTAACATAAATATTGATAATTGGTATTCTAATACTTGAAATAGCTACTATTTTTTCATATTCTTTCATTAAGTACTCATCTCTTTTTTCATTTTCAACAGAGATTATCTTTCTACCTACCATTTCAGAGTTTTTTAATCCAAATCTTGAAAGTATATCAACACCTAAATCTAAATTTGCAATTATACCTTTTCTTCTAGTTGTAGATGAAGTAAGCAATCCCATTGTATTATCACTCATATCAAACCTTACAACAGGTGCCAGTCTTTTATTGTTATTGTACTCCAAAGCACTAGGATAACTGCTTATAACATAAATAGTATCGGAAGAATCCGCTTGACTAAAGACATATTCAATATAATCACTAATTTTATCATAAATAGCAAATTTCATTTTTTTATACGTTCTTTTATTTAAATTTGGTTTATACATATCTAATCTGTAAGTATCACCAAGATTAACATATAATAAATCAGCCATCTTTAAATAGTCATTTGTTTCTTCTTTTAGTTTTTTGTAATCTGTAGATATTCCGTATGGAAATCTGAGATCTTTTTTATTTATATCATCGATATTCCCTCTATAAATTCTTCCTTTTGAATCCATAAGAGATAAGCAGAAATCTCTGTTTTTTTTATATTCACCAAATTCATCATAGTGGTCCATATTTCCAAGTACAGCAATTCTTTTATCATGAGCCTTTAAGGTATCTCCTAAATATCCCATTTTAGATTTAAATTCACCATAAGTTTGGTTGAGTAAATCAATATTATTGATATTATTTAAATTGATTTCTGCAGGAGTATGTCCGGTAGAAGCTTTATATAGAGCTCTGCTGTTTTTTGTCGATTTTGAAAAATCTATAACTGCATCAGTATATATATCTACTCTACCTGTAGCACCTATTGTCGCATAATTTCTTCTATCGTCATACCCTTTATCACCTCTAATATTCATTAGACCTATGTATCCACTATTATCCAATCTTTCTCTGAGAAATTTTATATTATCAAAATTTTCCAAACTTGTTCTGCTTAAATCAATAACAATTACTCTTCCACCTTGTTTAGAGGTCGTAGTTTCAATAGTTTTGTCAACTTCTCCTTTTGTACTCTTCATTTCAGTAGAAAGCATCATATTATTTTTTTCTTTTTGCTTTGCTAATGAAGAAACAGATAAACTAAATACGAAAACAATGGAAATAAAAAGCGACATAATTTTCTTATTCATATTACATTACTCTCCAATATTTAAATATTTTGAAATTATCTCTTCCATAATTTCGTCTCTCTCAAATCTTTTTATTGCCGCTCTTGCGTTATTATAGCTAGTTATGTAGCTGGAATCTCCGGAAAGTAAATAACCGATTATCTGATTTACGGGATTATACCCTTTTTCCAATAATGCATTATAAACATACATTATAGTTTCAGAAACATCCATTTTTTCTTCTGTAAGAGTTTCAAATTGTACTGTGTACTCCATATCTTTATCCATAATATACCTCCTATTTTATACGCATAACTCAATACATACCTTATTTTAGAATAAACCAAGCAATTAAGATTACTTTTCTATGGTAAATAATCTTTTTATACCATAAAAATAAAGTGTTCTTTTAATAAATCAAAAATAATTAATAAACTGTGGCTCTTTTTTATATTTATTATAAAAATTATTGCTTACAATAGATTTTACAATAAAAAAACCAATTAAGCAAGTTTTCCAAGAAAATAGAAATTGATGCTAAATGACTTGATCTTGCCATAGCATCAATAACTATTAAAAAATATTAAATTGCATCTATACTTATAATATTAATTTTGAGATTTTAAATATACTTTAATTAATTTGAGATTTTAAAATTTCTGCAGCCTGTTTTAGGGCATCATCTATTTTTGAGATATCAGTTCCTCCAGCTTGTGCCATATTAGGTCTTCCACCGCCTTTTCCGCCAGCTACTTTAGCAACTTCCCTAACTATATTACCTGCATGAGCTCCTTTTTCAATAGCTTCTTTGCTTGCTGCTGCTACAAAATTTATTTTATCTTCACTTATATTCGCCAGGATAACAACACTATTTTCCAATTTATCCCTTAAATTATCCGCCACTTCTCTAAGTGTGTCCATATCCATTCCATCGTATTTATTTGTAATTAAATTAACTCCTTTTATGTCTATCTTTGACTCCAATACCGAATCAGCATTGGCTAAACTCATTTTTGATTTAATAGAATGAAGTTCTTTTTCCAATTCTTTATTTTCTTCAACTAGAGAAACTGCTCTGTTGATAATATTATTTTCTCGTGTTTTTAATACATCAGATATTTTATCAATAGTACCTTCTTTATTTAATATGTATTCATATACAGCTCTTCCAGTTATGGCTTCTACTCTTCTAACCCCTGCAGCTACACCACTTTCAGATAATATTTTAAACATACCTATCTGTGATGTATTATTTAAATGAGTACCTCCGCACAACTCTACTGAAGAATCTCCCATTGATACAACCCTTACAATATCACCATACTTTTCACCGAACAAAGCCATTGCACCAAGTGATTTCGCTTTTTCTATACTCATTTCTTCAGCTTTTACTTCTAAAGAATCGAGAATAAATTCATTTACTATTTTTTCAACTTTAGATAATTCTTCAGATGTTACAGATTCAAAATGAGTTATATCAAACCTTAACCTATCAGGTTCTACCAAAGAACCTGCTTGATTTACGTGCTCACCCAAAACCATTTTAAGTGCTTTATGAAGCAAATGTGTGGCACTATGATTTCTAGCTGCATCCATTCTAAGTTTTTTATCAACTTTTGCCACTACATGTTCACCAGTACGTAATGATCCACTGGACATAATACCGATATGCTTTATACTTCCATTAGCACCTTTTAATGTATCGATTACTTCAAATACTCCTGTATCAGATTCTATTATTCCTTTATCTCCTACTTGTCCGCCACCATTAGCATAAAAAGTCGTACTGTCCAATACAATAGAAGCTTCTATACCTTCTTCAACTTGATCGACAAGTTCATCTTTTACCACTATAGCCTTAATATTGGTATTTTTATTTAATTCAAAATATCCTTCAAAAACTGAACTTGCATCTTCAAGAGAAGTAAGGGGATCTTCTTTCCAAGCTTCTCCTTCTTGATTTCCTCTAGCAGCTCTTGCCCTGTCTTTTTGTGACTGCATTTCCTTTTCAAACCCTTTTTCATCGACACTTAATCCCTCATCTTCTAAAATTTCCATAGTAAGATCTAGAGGGAAACCATAAGTATCATATAATTTAAATGCCATTTCACCGGATATAATTTTTTCGCCTTTATTAATTATTTCTTCTGTATATCCTTTTAAAATATCCAGTCCTTGCTGAAGAGTTTCTGCAAATTTTTCTTCTTCTATCTTTATTACTTTTTTAATATACGATTTTTTATCTATTAACTCGGGATAAGCTTCACCAGATGTCTGCGCAACAACTTCCATTAACTCAGCTAAAAAAGAACCTTCAATCCCTAAAAGCTTTCCATGTCTAGCCGCTCTTCTAAGAAGTCTCCTTAGCACATAACCTCTTCCCTCATTGGAAGGAAGTATACCATCCGCAATCATAAAGCTTACAGATCTTATATGATCAGTTATTATTCTAATAGATTTATCATCAGACGAATTATTACCATATTTTTTATTTGCAATTTCTACTACTTTACTAAGAACTTTATTTATTGTATCTATTTCGAATATATTATCTACTTCCTGCATTATACAGGCCATTCTTTCAAGTCCCATACCCGTATCTATATTTTTATTCTCCAATTCGGTATATGATCCATCCTCCTGTCTGTCAAATTGAGTAAATACAAGATTCCAAAATTCTAAAAATCTATCACAATCACATCCCGGTTTACAATTTTGACATCCACAGCCATATTTTTCACCTTTATCAAAATATATTTCTGAACATGGTCCACAAGGTCCCAATCCTATTTCCCAAAAATTATCATCTTTTCCAAGTCTTACAATCTTTTCTTCCGGAAAACCAACTTTATCTTTCCAGATATCAAAAGCTTCATCATCACTTTCATAAACAGTTACCCAAAGCTTGTCCTCAGGTATCTCTAACCATTCAGTAATAAACTCCCAAGCCCATTTAATTGCTTCTTCTTTAAAATAATCTCCAAAAGAAAAATTTCCCATCATTTCAAAAAAAGTCGCATGTCTAGCTGTTACACCTACATTTTCTATATCTCCCGTTCTAATACATTTTTGAACAGTAGACATCCTATTTTTCGGCGGAGTTTCAACACCTGAAAAATAGTTTTTTAATGGTGCCATACCAGAATTTATAAGTAACAACGATTTATCACTGCTAGGTATTAAAGAATGCGATTCTGCTATATAGTGTCCTTTTGTACTAAAAAAGTCTGTGTATTTTTTTCTTATTTCATTTACACCAAGTTTTTTCATAAAATTTATCCTCCAACAAAATAATTATTACATAAAAAAAGCCCCTGTATTTAAAATACAGGGGCGAATTATCGCGGTACCACCCTTATTATCAATTTCTTGATATCTCATTAACCTTAACGCGGCAATACGTCTCACTATACTAAAAATTTCCAATGAGCTACTCCAGAACTGCTTCAGAAACTGTATTCAAGGTATTTCCACCAAACAACCTCTCTCTATATGAACCTGAGCTTCTTACTATTTTCTTTCAAAGTATTTATCTATACTCTATATATTACCGTAAATTTAAAATTTAATCAATTAATTTCTTAAAATAATTATATTTATTCTATTATACCACCACCAACCAAGACATCTTCATCATAAAAAACCACACTTTGACCATGTGTAATTGCTCTTTGAGGCTTTTCAAAATTAACCTTTATTCTATTATCATTTAACATAGTTATCACTGCTTTAGAAGGATTTGAAGAATACCTTATTTTTGCACTGACAGTTCTTGTATCATTTACCAAAAGAGGATAATCAATAAAATTCACATCTCTTGCGTAAAGTTCTTTTTTAAACAATTCCTCATTATCACCTAGTATTATTGAATTATTTTCACCATCTATATCGATAACATAGGTCGGTTTCCCAAATGTAATCCCAAGTCCTTTTCTCTGTCCTATTGTATAGCTAACTATACCTTTATGCTCTCCAATTATTTTTCCATTTACATCTATAAAATTACCTTTGTTTATTATTTTATTGGAATACTCTTTCAAAAAAGCTTCATAATCCTGATTAGGAATAAAACAGATATCCTGACTATCTGGTTTATTATGTATTTCTAGTCCTATTTCTTTAGCAATTTTTCTAATTTCGTCTTTTTGAAAATTACCTATTGGAAAAAGTATTTTTGATAACTTTTCCTGATTTAAATTATAAAGCATATAGGTTTGATCTTTTTTGTCTGAACTTGATCTCTTTAACTCATATAATTTTTTTATCGAATTATATTCAACCTTTGCATAATGTCCGGTAGCCACGTAATCACATCCCAATCGTTCAGCTTCTCTAAACATTCTATCAAATTTTATATGTTTATTACAAAAAACGCAGGGGTTAGGTGTTTTTCCAGCAAAATATTCTTCTATAAAATTTTTTACAACCTTTTCTTTAAATATTTTTTCAAAATCTATAACATGATGTTCTATACCTAATTTATCAGCTACTTTTTTCGCATCAATAATTGCATTATCTATATTATCTTCACCGGGTTTCCATAATTTCATCGTAGCACCTATGACTTCATAACCTTCTTTTTGTAACAGGTATGCAGCAACCGAACTATCTACCCCACCACTCATGCCTAGAAGAACCTTTCTCTTCAATCTATTATTATCACTCATATTTTTATAAATTTTCCTCCTAGATTTATTTTATTAAACTCCTATAATATATTTCTATTTTCTAACTGAAAAAAGAGCCTTTAAGCTCTCTTTTCAAATTCGATAAAATATATAAGTACATGGCCATGTACGTAGAGTCACTAATTATTTTTTTATACTCATCATTTCGGAAATATCATCATCTCTATAACTAAAATTTGAATTGTAATCATCCACCATATCCTGTAGAGAAATTGACATTGTTACATTTTCAATTGCCTGTTTGATTTGTTCCCAAACATATCTTGTGGAACATGAATTAAAATTCTCACAGGCGTCTCTATCTAGAAGACATTCCGTAAATGCCATATCACCTTCCAGAACTCTAAGTATATCTGCGACTGTTATCTGACTTGCTTCCTTGGATAATAGATATCCTCCCTGAGCACCTCTTACACTCTTTACCAGCCCGGCTTTCTTAAGAGCTGAAAAAATCTGCTCAAGGTATTGATCTGATACGGATTGTTGTTTGGCAATATACTTCAAAGATACCGGTTCTTCATTAGAACATCTTGCCAACTCAAACATCGCTTTTAGACCATATTTACCTTTAGTAGAAAGTTTCATTAAAATCATCCTCCTTGAACTAATTCCTAGTATTTAACTATGAATTAATCCTAAAAATATATTATAATATCCTAGTAAAATTGTCAAGATTAATTTACTATGATTTACTTCTTTATTGCGTCGATAAATTCTCTAATACTATTTTCAAATTTATTGTCCTGTGGCTCATAGTATATTCTATTAGAAATATTATCTGGCATATAGGACTGTTTTACATAGTTATTGGGATAATCGTGCGGATATTTATAACCTATACCACTTCCTAATTTTTCCGCACCCGAATAATGTGCATCTTTCAAATAAGATGGTATATAATCATGAATACCCGAATTAATATCATTTAAAGCACTGTTTATTGCTAGATATGCAGAGTTGGACTTTGGAGAAGTTGCTAAAAGTATGGTTGCCTGCGATAAAGGTATTCTTGCTTCCGGAAGCCCAAGTTGCATTGCGGAATCTACACAAGCCTTCACAATAGAAACTGCATTAGGATAAGCTAAACCTATGTCTTCACTTGCTATAACCAATAATCTTCTACATATACTTATCAAATCTCCTCCTTTGATAAGTCTTGCTAAATAATATACAGAAGCATCTGCATCACTTCCTCTTATTGATTTTTGAAAAGCGCTAAGAAGATTATAATGAATATCTCCATCTCTATCAAAATTATAAGAAGTAGATAAGTTTAGTTTTTCTATTGTTGATAAATCCACAAAAATATTTCCATCTTCATCTAACTTTGATTCATTAATTGCTAACTCAAGTATATTAATGGCAGATCTTAAATCTCCATTTGAAGAACCGGCTATTTTTTTTGCAGCTTCACCTTTAATTGTGATTTTTGATAATAGATCATCATTATATCTGTCAATTATCTTATACAACCCTTCAACTATATCATCCAATGTAAGAGATTTCAATTCAATTACAATACTTCTGCTTAATATCGCTTTATAGACATAATGATATGGATTTTCTGTCGTACTCGCAATTAAAGTGATTTCACCATTTTCAATAAATTCTAATATTGACTGCTGTTGTTTTTTATTAAAACTCTGTATCTCATCTATATAGAGTAATATTCCATTTTTTGCCTCTAAAGTCCCGATCTCAGCTATTATTTTTCTAATATCTTCCATCGATGAATTTGTGGCATTTACTTTATAAAACTTTTTGTTGGCATTTTTTGAAATTATTTTTGCAATAGTAGTTTTTCCTGTTCCTGGAGGACCATAAAAAATCATATTTGGAAAACTACTATGCTCTATCATATTATTTATTAATTTATCTTTACCTATAATATGTCTTTGTCCGACCACATCTGCAATTTCAGTAGGTCTATATTTCTCTGCTAATGGCATAATTATTTTCCCCCCTTATCGTAAATAAAGGACTGCAAAAGCAGTCCTAAAAAACTAAATATATAGCAAACATAAAAAACATAAAACCAAACAATTTATTGTAAAAAACTAATGAATATTTAATTCGTCTAATAATTTGTCATTAAGTATTTTTATGTGAGTACCTTTCATTCCTAATGATCTGGATTCTATAACTCCGGCACTTTCAAATTTTCTAAGAGCATTTACTATCACAGATCTAGTAATTCCTACCTTATCTGCTATCTTACTTGCAACCAATAACCCTTCATCTCCATTTAGCTCTCTGAAAATATGATCTATTGCTTCTAATTCTGAATATGAAAGCGTTCCTATCGCCATCTGGACAACAGTTTTCTTTCTCATATCTTCTTCCATTTCCTCACTAATTGCTCTAAGTATTTCAAGACCTATAACTGTTGCTGAATACTCGGCAACAACGATGTCTTCATCTGTATAAGGTTTATTATATCTGGAAAGTATTAATGTTCCCAACCTATCTCCACTTCCCATTATAGGAACAACTGTCGTATATTTGTTGAGCCTGTCCTGTTCAAATGGAAAATATTTTAATATATTATCACCATATATATTCTCTTTTGTTTCAAATATTTTCAAAATATTTTCTGTGTATTCGGAAGGAAATTTCTCAGTACTTCCATCTTCATCAAGAAGTATAGAACTATCTTCCGGATTTTGTAGATGATGTCCTAGTACTTTTCCCTTAGTTCTTACTACATAAACATTTGAATCCAAGACCTCTCCTAAGACACTTGATAACTGTTTAAAAGAAACTGATGTTCCTGCTGTTGATTGTAATGTTTTATTAATTCGTCTTGTATTTAGTAATAATTCGTTAGCCATTTCATTGACCCCCTCGTAAAAATTAGTATTATCTTTATAAATCTTATTATATGTAAATTGCATAAATATTGATTATCTATTCTCTCACAAAAAGATTATCATAATTTTTTAAAAATTTCAACCTATTTTTATAATTTTTAAAATTTTCTCAATTTTTACTACTAATGAGTCGGTATATAATATCTAGATTTATTATTATAAACCCAAATATTATTAGAATACTTATTAAAGTTTATATTAAAGTTAATTCATATCATCACATTAAAAAAACGGGATTTCCCGTTTTTTGTCTAAAATAACACTATGTCTTTATTTTTTCGCATCAGCCTTATTGTTCTTCTTATTTGTCTCACATTCGCCATTTGAGCATACACTTGTCGTTTCTTTTCTAGTAATTTTTTCAATCATATAAGATCCACAAACAGTACAATTCTCTCCGGTAGGTTTTTTCCATTCTATAAAATCACAATTTGGATAATTACTGCAACCATAAAAATTTCTTCCATTTTTTGTTTTCCTGATTATTATATCACCATCACCACATTTGGGACATTTAACTCCGATTTTATCCACAACTGGCTTAGTATTTTTACATTCCGGATAGTTTTTACAGGCCATAAATTTTCCAAACCTTCCGTGTTTTATAACCATATTAGAGCCACAAAGCTCGCATACCTCATCTGTTTCGATATCCATATTTATTTTTTCAATCTTTTCAATTGCTTCTTTTATAGATGACTCTAAAGGTCTATATGTATCTGAAACTACTTTTTTCCATTGCATATCGCCGTCTTCAATCTTATCTAGCCAATCTTCAAGTTTTGCCGTAAAATCAACATCTGTAAGCATTTCGAAATTTTCTTCAAGTATTTCTGTAACAATAAAACCTAGCTCAGTCGGTTTCAAAGATGAACCTATTTTTTCTACATATCCTCTTGTAAGTATCGTTCCTATAGTTGGAGCATATGTGGATGGTCTTCCTATACCCAATTCTTCTAAAGTTTTTACCAAACTGGCTTCAGTATATCTTGCCGGTGGCTGAGTGAAGTGTTGTTCCGGTTTTATTTCATCTACTGTCAATTTATTTCCCACTTCAATTTGAGGGAGTATCTTATCTTCCCTTTCCGAAAAATTATAAACTTTTGTATAACCATCAAAAATTTGTTTTGAACCAGTAGCTTTAAAAACATATTCACCTATATTGCATGATATGGAAAGATTTTCATAGATTGCATCTGACATCTGACTGGCTACAAATCTTCTCCAAATCAAATTATATAATTTAAATTGATCCCTTGAAAGGGAATCTTTTATTGAGTCGGGAGTTCTGTTTGTAGAAGTAGGTCTAATTGCTTCATGGGCATCCTGAGATTTTTTACTGGATTTTACCTGATTTCTTTTGTCTTTTATATGATAATTATCGCCATAATTTGAATAAATAAAATCCTTTGCAGCATTTTTTGCTTCATCAGACAATCTCTGTGAATCTGTCCTAATATAAGAAATAAGGCCTACTGTACCTTCATCTGCCACATCTACTCCTTCATAGAGCTCTTGAGCTATTTTCATAGTTTTTTTCGTAGTAAATCCCAAACGGTTTACGGCTTCCTGCTGAAGTATAGAAGTTGTAAAAGGTTTTACAGCAACTCTTCTTCTTATCTTTGTATCTATGTCAAATACTTCTAACTTGCCATCATTAATTTGTTCCAATATATAATCAACTTCATTTTTATTCTTTAAATTTAATTTAGTTAATTTATTCGCAGAAACATTGTTGTTTTTTAGTAAGGATATATCTTCTATCTTCCCACTTAACGAAAAATCTATTTCTTTGCCATCTATTTCTGAAATAACATCAATAGTCCAATATTCTTCCGGTATGAATTTATTAATTTCATTTTCTCTGTCACATATAATTTTAGTAGTTACTGATTGAACTCTACCAGCGCTTAACCCTCTTCTGACTTTTTGCCACAATACAGGGCTTATCTGGTATCCTAATAATCTGTCCAATACCCTTCTCGCTTGCTGTGCATCAACAAGATCAGTATTTATTTTTCTCGGTTTTTTTATAGATTTTTTTATTGTATCCTTTGTAATTTCGTTAAACTCTATTCTACATGCAGAATCAACATCTATTCCTAGAATATATGAAAGATGCCAAGATATAGCTTCTCCTTCTCTATCCGGGTCAGTTGCAAGATATATTTTAGTTGCTTTTTTAGCTTCTTTTTTCAAATCTTTTATTACATCACCTTTTCCTCGAATATTTATGTACTCGGGTTCAAAATTATTATCTATATCGACACCAAGTCTACTCTTAGGAAGATCTCTTATATGACCTACAGATGCCTTCACTACATAGTGACTTTTACCTAGAAATTTTTCAATTGTTTTTGCTTTTGCAGGAGACTCTACTATTACTAAAGCCTTTGGCACAAGCTACACCTCCAATTTAGTTATTTATTAGGTGCATATCTATTGAATCCTTGTTCGATTATCAAGTCTGAAAGTAATAATTTACCAATTATATAGTTGACTTCTTTAATTTCAAATTTAGTAATTCTAGAAATCTCCTCAATATCCATTACACCTCTAACTGACAATGTGTTATAAATTAATGCTTCTTCATTTGAAATATCAATATCAAATCCATTGTCAAAGTTTATATTAACACAACTGGATGTATTATTTCTACTATTTTTAGAAAATTTATTTATATCAGTATGATTTTCTTCTTCATAATATTCCGATTTTTTGTCAAAATCTGCCGAAATATCTTCAATTTTTTGAACGGGTTTTGCTCCTTCTGAAATTATATAGTTACATCCTTCACTCATTGAAGAAAAAATACTTCCAGGTACTGAATATACATTTTTTCCCTGCTGTAAAGCTGAATCGACAGTAATCAATGCTCCACTTTTAAGTTTTCCTTCAGTAACTAAAACACCATCACTAATACCACTTATTATTCTATTTCTTATTGCAAAATTCTGCGGATATGTTTTTGTATCATAATTATACTCAGATATAATTAGCCCATTAGAGTCCAATATTTCTTTAAATAAACGTGTATTAGATTTAGGGTATATATTATCAATCGCTGTTCCCATAACCGCTATAGTATTTGAATTACAATCTATACAGTATTTATGCGAATATGAATCTATTCCTCTCGCTAAACCGCTGACTATTATAAAACCTTTTGATGATAGGCCTTTTACAAAATATTTTGTAACATTTTTTCCATAGTCAGTAGAATTTCTCGCTCCAACCACTGCAATAACCGGTCTATTTGAATTTAGTAAGCTAATTTCACCGTAGTAAAAAAGTATATATGGAGGATCGTATATATTAGCTAACCTATAAGGATATTTTTCATCATCGATTGTAATAAATCCAATATGTCTTTTTTTCATTTCAAATAAAATATTTTCAATTTGAGTCTTATTGTATCTATTTTCCTTTATCCTATTTCTTATATTTTGCGAAATTTTTTCATCTTTTTCTATCATATCTAATATATATGAATAGTTTTTTATATAATTTTTTTTAGAATTCAATATTTTATCAGAATCTTTTAACCCATTATCTAAATAATCATAAGAATTTTTTATATATTTTTCCCTAATATATTTCATAGTAATGGGGGATATATTGACTACTGTATTTGCCCATAGGTAAAAGTTATTATATTTTGTCATTTTATACCTCTCTTAATTAATTGTATTTATACTATCATTCTAATCCCTTACAAATTTAATGTTTATACTTTCAAACTAATTATATTTTTATTAATATATTTTGGAAAAATATTTATAGTATGCTTTTCTATATGAAAAAGACTCTATAATATCACTTTCCCCTATCCTTTCTCTATTTTCCAGATCTGCAATTGTCCTGGCTACTTTAAGTATTCTTAAATATGAACGATTACTTAAATTATATTTATTATGTAATTTTCTCGCAGTTTTTTGAGCTTCTTTATCAAGAATACAATATTTATAAATAAGTTCAGAATTCATTTCGGAATTGAGACTTATATTATTATCTTTATCTTCCATGCCTTTAGAAAATCTTTTATACTGAACATTTCGTGCAAGCTCTATTCTTTTTTTCATTTCACATGAAGAATACATTTCCGAGTTGTTTTTACTAAACTCTTCATAATCAATTTCTCCAACTTCACAAAATAAATCCATTCTATCTAATATAGGACCGGAAATTCTATTCTTATATCTTTCTATTTCACTCTGCTTACAAGTACAAATTTTATCAGTATTATAATACCCACATGGACAAGGATTGGCAGTGGCTATAAGTGTGAAAGAAGCCGGATAATTAAATGAATTATTTATTCTAGATACATTTATATATCCATCTTCCAAAGGTTGTCTCATTGCATCAATTGTATGTCTATTAAACTCGGGAATTTCATCTAAAAAAAGAATTCCCTTATGAGCTAACGTTATTTCTCCTAAACTCGCATTGATTCCTCCGCCAATTATAGATAATCTCGTTGTCGTATGATGTGGCTGCCTAAAAGGCCTTTCTTTCATCAATCCCGATATATTATTCAACTTCCCAGCTGCACTATAAATTTGAGTAACTATTAATTTTTCAGAATTATCCAGCTCAGGTAAAACACTCCGTATAGATTTTGCAATCATTGTTTTTCCAGTTCCCGGAGGACCAATTAATAATAAATTATGTCCACCTGATACAGATATCTCGACACATCTCTTTGCAAAACTGTTTCCTTTTATATAATAAAAATCGTCAGTATATATTTTTTTTTCGTCAAATTCTCTTGTTTTTTCTTCTATTATGGTGTTCAAATCCGCATATCTTTTTTCAATAAAACTTTCATACTCATCACTTGGCATACTTACAACTTTTAAACACTCTTTAACTGATTTGACAGGAATTATTTCTATGCCTTCTACTTCATGACATTCGTAATAACTATCTATTGGTATATAAATACTTTTTATTCCATATTTCTTAAGGGAAATTACTATTGATAAAATACCATTTACTGATCTAAGACTTCCATCAAGTGACAATTCACCTAAAAATGCAATTTTCATTAACTCTTCATCTGTTTTAGATATTTTATTTCTCAATATTCCCATACATATACCTAAATCCAAATAAGAACCATCTTTCTTTAAATCTGCCGGCGATAAATTAACAACTATTCTACCATTTGGAAAAACTAAATTACTATTATTAATTGAAGATCTAACCCTTTCTTTTGATTCTTTTATTTCCGTTCCGGCTAACCCTACAACACTAAAACTTGGCATTCCTCTTGATAAATCAACTTCTATTTCTATTAGTCTTCCTTCAATTCCATATAATATTCCCGATTTGACTCTATTTATCATTTATATCTCCTCTATCGCTCTTTCTCTGCTTCAACTTTAATAAGCATTCTTAATTTGTCTAATTTTTCTTTGGTTAAAATAGACTTCGAAAATATCAAAACGCGTATTTGTATCATACATTTTTGCTCTTAAAATATACTCTTTAGCTACCCTTGTAATTCTTTCTCTTTTTCTAAAATCAACGGCTTCCACTGGTCTACCATATTTATAACTTCTCCTCGTTTTCACTTCGCCAAATACTATTTCATCACCATCCAAAAAAATTATATCTATTTCGCCATTTATTGTCCGGTAATTTCTATCTATAATTATACAACCTGACTTTTCTATAAAATATGCTACAGCATCTTCTCCCGTTTTTCCTATCTCATAATTATTCATTTTTCCACTTAAATTACCATACCTTTTGATACAGAACATTCCTTTCAATTTTTTTCAATATATTAGACTATTTTTTATTTAATATTAAGTTTCTAATCGATAATATATAGTCAAAAAATAAAATAACTAAAATCCCTAATCACCAAAAAAATTAAAAATACCGCTGAGTTTTTCTCCACGGTATTTAAAAAATCAATATTTTCATAATTTTCAATAGTTTTTTTATTATATTCATATCATATAAAATCTTTATAAAAATTTCTAATCGCTATTCTTTCGGAATTAGTAATGCACATATAATATATGCTATTATACCACTTCCTCCTAAAAGTGTGAATAAAACCCACGCAATTCTGACAATATTCGGATCTATATTGAAATATTCTCCAAAACCGCCACACACACCGGCCATTATATAATTGGTATTTGATCTATAAACTCTTTTACTCATAATTACAACCCCTTTCTAAATATAAACAACAAATACATAATATTGATATATAAAACGATAAATAATTAAATTCTTTTAAGTTATTATTTCTATCTTTTTTCCGGTAATATTTCTATCCAATATCCATCAGGATCGACTATAAAATAAATTCCGATTGATTCATTTTCAAAAATAACGATTCCCATTTCCTTATGCTTCTTATATACTTCCTCATAATTATCTGCTACTAAAGCTAAATGGAACTCACATTCTCCTAAATTATATTTTTCAGTTCTATCTCTTAACCAAGTTAATTCCAACTGAAAATTGGTTTTACCATCGCCTAAATAGACAAGCTTAAAACTTCCATCAGATGCATTTTTCTCTCTAACAGGTTTTAATCCTAATGCTTTGTCATAAAAATCTAAGCTCTTTTCTAAATCTAATACATTAAAATTAAAGTGAGCAAATTTCATTTTTATCCTCCTTATTATATAAATTATATTGGAAAAATTATTATTCTATACAGTCAAATTTCTCAAAAAAACTATTATTATATACAATAATTTATCTATATAACACTTTATCAGTTATTGATTCTAAGTTTTGGCAGCCTGTTAATATCATACAACTCTCAAGTTCTGACTTTAACTTTTGAATATATAATTCTACTCCCTTAGTTTCTCCTCCAAAAGATGCAGTTACAAAAGGTCTGCCGATAAGACAGGCATCTGCTCCAAGGGCTATCATTTTTAAGACATCCAGTCCACTTCTGACACCACCGTCTACAAAAACCTTTACTCTTTTATCTACTACTTTTGCTATTTCTTCAAGAACATCCGCAGTTCCCGGAGTAAAATCCTGAACTCTACCTCCATGATTTGACACCACTATCCCATAAACACCTGCTTCTATTGCCTTTTCAGCTTCATCAGGTGTCATAATACCTTTTAATATAAATGGCAATTTAGTAGAATTTACCAACTCTTTTATATCATTTATTGACTTTGCTTCAACCGGTGTTCCATGAATATTTAATGTAATAAGACCACATGCATCAATATCAATACCAACAGCTATTGCACCGGCCTTTTCTGCTAATTTTATTTTTTCTATTATATTTTTATTTTCCCACGGTTTAATAAATACTATTCCGTCACCATTTTTTTCTTCTAATACTTCTAAATTATCTATCAAAAATTGTGGTATTGCTGTATCACCGACCATAGCTATTGTTTTTTCATTTTTACACCCTACAACTACAGGTTCTATATATTCCTTTTCGCTAACCTTACCCCCCATATTTAAAGTAGTACCTGTTATAGGAGCTGCCATAACAGGTATTGATAGTTTCCTTCCAAATAATTCTATACTTGTATCCGGATTTGTTACATCATGTATCGTTCTCATGTTTATTTTTAATTTTTCTAAAGCTCTCACGTTTTCTATAAAAGAAGTTCCTGTACCTTTTCCACCCATTCCTGGAACCTCTCCCCTACAGGCAACTCCATCACAGACTCTACATACTTTACAAGATCCATTAAATTTTTCTCTGGCATTTCTTAAAACATCATTATAATTCATCTCGTTCACCTACTATTTTATATTTTTTAAAAAACTCTCTCTATGTATCTTTGTCTTTCCATACTTTTCTATTCCTTTATAGTGTTCTGCAGTACCATAGCCTTTATTTGATGAAAAACCATAACCTGGAAATTTTTTGTCATATTCATACATCATTCTATCCCTTGTTACCTTGGCTAATATACTCGCTGCTGCAATTGATATGGACTTTGAATCCCCTTTTATTATAGGTATTTGCTTGCAATGCAACTCAGGAATTATAACAGCATCGTTTAAAAGACAATCCGGCTTTAACTTTAATTCTGATATTGCTCTTTTCATTGCTATATAAGTTGCATTTAATATATTGTACCTATCTATTTCTAAATTATCAGCAATTCCTATACCGTAATCTATTGCCTTCTCTTTGATAATGCTGAATAATTCTTCTCTTTTTGCTTCTGATAATTTTTTTGAGTCATTTATTCCCTCAATTTTTGTATCTCTTTCAAATAATACTACAGCAGCTACTACCGGTCCAGCAAGTGGTCCCCTTCCTGCCTCGTCAACTCCGCCTATGTAGATATATCCTTCATTTCTCGCCTGATTTTCATAAAAATTAATTTTTTCCAGTCTTTTAAATTCCAAAGATTGCTTTTCTAATTTTTTTTCTAATTTATTACATATATCTTGTATAGATTTTCTGTTGTCTAATTTGAAAATATCTATAAATTCTCTATATTCCACTATATTTATTTTTTCAGATATAGTCTTTATATCTTTAGTTTTAAGTTTGTTAATATTATCAACATTATATTGATTCAAAATATTAGATAACTTATTCATAATACACCTCATATTTTTTGATATTTTATCATTATTTATATTATACTCTTTTACGATAATTGTCACAATAATATAAATAAATCTTTATTTTTCTTCTAAAATTTTATAAAAATAAGGCTGAAATACAGCCCTAAATTCTATATAATATTTATTTTAAATAATCGACAACCTTTATTACCTTTTTATCCTTAATATACGCTCTAGGTACTCTTCGATCTATATTACACATAACTTCGTGCTCAATAGTATCACAATCTCTTGCAACATCGACCACAGTTATTAGTTCCTCACCAAAAATAAGAACATCATCATCCATCTTTACATCCATATCCATAGGAACTCTAACCATACATTGATCCATACATATTCTGCCAACTATAGGACATCTTTCTCCTTTTATATATACATATGGATTTCTTCTTCCTCTTGTAAAACCATCTGCATAACCTACCGATATACTCACTATTTTTTCTCTTACTGTTGTAAAATATATTCTTCCATAGCTAATAGAAGTTCCTGCATCCAAAATTTTAACATTTGATACTTTTGCCTTAAAACTCATAACGGGTTTTAAGTCTATTGAATAGCAAACTTCATTCGACGGATAAATTCCATACTGAATAATTCCTGGTCTGACCATATTATATCTTTCATCTGTATCCAGTATTTCAGCACTATTTGAGCAATGAATATACTTAGGTTTTATGTCCATTTCCTCAAGAATTTTTATCATTTTAGAGAATCTATCCATTTGTAAATTTTCGAATTCTTTGTTTCTTGCATCTGCAGTCGCAAAATGTGTATATATTCCCTCTATATCAATATTATCTAATTTATTAATTTTTTGAATATCCTGTATTATCTCATCTTCTTTTCCTTCCATAACCACATATCCCAGTCTGGACATTCCTGTATCTAATTTTATATGGACTTTTGCCTTTTTCCCAATAGCTATTGCTATACTGTTAATTTTCTCAGCAAATTCATAGTTATATAATGTGAATGATACATCATTCTTTATAGAGTCGGCGATCCAGTTCGGATTTGTATATCCTAAGTTCAAAATAGGAAGTTTTATTTCATTTTTTCTCAATTCCAAAGCCTCTCCCGTCCTCGCAACTGCAAAAAAATCCGCTCCTAATTCTTCATAGAATTTAGCAATTTCTACAGCTCCATGACCATAAGCATTAGATTTTATGACCATACACATTTTAGTTCCTTTTGGCAGCTTATTTTTTATTCCCTTAAAATTGTATTCCAGATTGTCTAAGTTAATTTCCAGCCAATTTGATCCTATTCCTTGAAACATCATTCCACTTCCTTTATTTATGAATTAATTTATTATTATCTATTTTTTTGTTTTAATTTTTAAAAACTTCAGTAAAATAAACTATATTCTGTACTTATTCTACTCTAATTCTAAAGGGCTTTCAAGTGTTATTTTTCCAATTTTTCCCTCTCTAAATTCATTTAAAACAGTCGTAGCCGTTCTAGTATAATCCAACTCTTTATTTCCCATTATGAAGCCTCTTTTCCTGCCTATAGCTTCCATAGTATCAAGCCCTGACTCATTGATCTGATCTATTTTATATCTTTCAATAAGTTTTTCAGGTGCAATTTCACTAAGCCTCTCAATTAATCTTAAACCTAAAGTTTCAACATCTAGTATTTCATCTTTTATCGCCCTGGTAAATGCCAGGTTTAATGCCACTCTTTGATCATCGAATTTCGGCCATAATATACCAGGCGTATCTAAAAGCTCCATATTACCTTTAATTTTTACCCACTGTTTTCCTTTTGTCACACCCGGTCTATCTCCTGTTTGAGTGCTTTTTCTACCGGATAATTTATTAATTAAAGAGGATTTTCCTACATTAGGAACGCCTACAATCATAAGCCTTATTGCTCTTGCTCTTCTCCCTTTTTCAGAAAATTTTTCCATCATTTCCTTTGTTTGATTTTTACATTCATTGATAACTTTATTTATACCATCACCATTCATTGCATTGACAGGTATGGCTCTTATTCCCTTTTTATGATAATACGTAATCCATGCATCCAGGTCATCCCTTTCACACATATCTGATTTATTTAATAAAACAATCCTGGGTTTATCACCTACAAGTTTATCAATATCCGGGTTTCTGCTACTAAAAGGTATCCTGGCATCCAGCAATTCTATAACTATATCTACTAATTTTAAGTTACTTTGAACTAACTCTTTTGTCTTTTTCATATGTCCCGGATACCAATTTATATTCAAATTATCATCTCTTAAATATTCATTATTATAACTCATTATTGCTATTTCCTTTCTCATATAAGACTGAAAAAAAGGATGTCTATAAAGACACCCTAATTCACAATATTATTTTCGATTATCTTTTTTTATTTCTAGCTTCTTTAATCTTAGCAGCCTTACCAACTCTGCCTCTGATATAGTTGATCTTAGCTCTTCTAACCTTACCAAATCTTGTAACTTCAATCTTTTCAATTTTTGGTGAGTGAATTGGGAAAGTTCTTTCAACTCCAACACCGAAAGAAATTTTTCTAACTGTGAAAGTTTCTCTTACTCCACCATTCTGTCTTTTAATTACAAGTCCTTCAAAAACCTGTATTCTTTCTCTCTTACCTTCGATAATCTTAACGTGTACTCTTACTGTGTCCCCCGGTCCAAAATCTGGAACATCACTTTTAATGTGTTCAGCTTCAATAGCCTTAATCAATTCGTTCATTTTTTTCCTCCTAATCATAGACGTACATAAATACTGACCATCGTAAAAGAGGTACGCCCGTATTCAATAACCACTTTATTATACATTTTATACTATGCATTGTCAATGCTTTTAGAATATTTTTTTTGACATTTTATGAATCATATATGATATTGTCCTAAGTAATCGCAAATGAAATTGTCTTAAATATGATTATGATATAAACTATCTCATGGGAGGTAGTTTATGAG
>NZ_JABGBW010000012.1 GCF_014229965.1 Peptostreptococcus canis | reverse complement strand
AGAGAAGGTGGTAGAACAGTAGCTTCTGGAGTTGTTGCGTCAATAATTGAATAATTATTTGATTGAATAAATATCAAGATTTAGAGAACTTAATTTTTTTAAGTTCTCTTTTTTTGTAAAATAATATATAAAATTATGAATAATAAAGTAAAAAAAAATATATGTGAATGATAAAAAAATGGATTAATTTTCATAAAAAAAGAATAAGATTGACAAAATAATTATAAAGAATAGTATTGATATAAAAAAATTAATTAATTTTAAAAGTCGAATATTGTATATCTATTTATATTTTTAATGTATATAAAAAATATGCATTATAACTAAAAATAACAGGTATTATATATAAAAAAATTCAAAAAAATATGAATATTCTGGATAAAAAAAAGACATATTTTAGTTAAAAAATAAACGATAAATAACTATATTAATATAAAAAAAATGCAATTATGATAGTAAAATTAGTGGATATATGCGGTTTTTGGTAAAAAATATCCACCTAAATATGCAAAAACATATTGATATATAAATATAAAGATAATATAATAATGATAAATAATAGACATTCTATTACTAGTAGTTTTATTTTGATTAGGAGGTATAGTATGGCGAAGAATAATGTTAAAGTCGGAAAATCTAAAGATTATTTGGTTAATGACCTTGCCACTTTTGAAAGAAAATTAGAAGAAGTGAAAAAGGCTCAAAGAGAATTTGCAAAATTTTCTCAGGAAAAAATTGATGAAATTTTCTTAGCTGCAGCTGTTGCTGCTAATCATGAAAGAATTCCTTTGGCCAAACTGGCCAACGAAGAAACTGGAATGGGTATATTTGAAGACAAGGTTATAAAAAACAATTTTGCTGCAGAATATACTTATAATGCTTATAAACATACTAAGACATGTGGTGTGCTGGAAAGAGATGACGCTTTTGGATTAACTGTTGTGGCTGAACCGGTTGGTGTGATTGCTGCTGTAATTCCTACTACAAATCCGACATCAACTGCAATATTTAAAACGCTAATATCTCTTAAGACAAGAAATGGAATAATTATTTCGCCACATCCTAGGGCTAAGAATGCTACAATTGCTGCTGCAAAAGTTGTGTTGGATGCTGCGGTAAAGGCGGGAGCTCCAGAAGGGATTATTGCATGGGTTGATGAACCTTCCATTGATTTGACTGCATCTTTAATGAAAGAAGCAGATTTAATTTTAGCAACTGGAGGACCGGGAATGGTTAAGTCAGCATATTCATCAGGAAAACCTGCTGTTGGTGTTGGTGCAGGAAATGTTCCTGCCATCCTGGATGAAAGTGCGGATATTAAAATGGCTGTTAGTTCAATTATATTATCAAAATCTTTTGATAATGGTATGATTTGTTCATCTGAACAGTCTGTTATAGTTCCGAGTTCAATATATGATGAGGTAAAAAAGGAATTTGAGCTTAGAGGAGCATATATACTTAATAACGAAGAAATTGAAAAATTTAGAAAGATAATTTTGACTTCATCCGGCGGACTAAATTCAAATATTGTCGGACAGTCTCCTTATAAACTTGGTAAAATGGCAGGGGTAGATGTTCCTCAAAGTGCCAGAATTATAATAGGAGAAGTTGAGGAAACTGATTTTAGCGAACCATTTGCGCATGAAAAATTATCTCCAATTTTAGCAATGTATAAATACTCTTCATTTGAAGAAGGTGTGAATAAAGCTGAGCATTTAGTTGAACAAGGTGGTTTAGGTCATACTTCTGCTCTTTATGTAGACTTGACTAAGAGCAATAATAAAGAACAGAAGTTTATTGAGACTATGAAGACTTGTAGAATAATGATTAATACACCATCTTCTCAGGGGGCAATAGGTGATTTATATAACTTTAAGTTAGCTCCTTCATTAACTCTTGGATGTGGATCTTGGGGTGGAAATTCAGTATCAGAAAATGTTGGCGTTAAACATTTATTGAATATGAAGACAATCGCTGAAAGGAGAGAAAATATGCTGTGGTTTAGAGTTCCTGAAAAAGTGTATTTTAAAAAGGGATGCCTTCCTGTGGCAATGAGAGAATTTAAAGAAGAAATGGACAAAAAGAGAGCCTTTGTAGTTACTGATAATTTCTTATATAATAACGGTTATATAGATAAAATTACAGATGAACTTGATAGAATGGGAATAATGCACACTACATTTTATGACGTGGCTCCGGATCCTACACTGAAATGTGCTATGGAAGGTGCTAAAGCAATGGAAAGCTTTCAACCTGATCTTATAATTGCTCTTGGCGGTGGCTCAGCTATGGATGCTGCAAAGATTATGTGGGTTATGTATGAACATCCGGAAGCGGACTTTAGAGATATGGCGATGACATTTATGGATATAAGAAAGAGAGCATATAAATTCCCTAAAATGGGTGAAAAAGCATATTTCTGTGCAATTCCAACTTCTGCAGGTACGGGTTCTGAAGTCACTCCGTTTGCAGTTATTACAGATCAAGAGATAGGAGTAAAATATCCATTAGCTGATTATGAATTGCTTCCAAATATGGCTATTGTCGATGCTGATATGATGTTAGAAATGCCTCCAAGACTTACTGCATCTTCAGGTGTTGATGCTATGACACATGCATTGGAAGCGTATGCGGCTATGCTTAGAACAGAACCTGCTGATGGAATGGCTTTACAGGCCGGTAAAATTATATTTGAATATTTACCAAGGGCGTTTAAAAATGGTAAAGACGATCTTGAAGCTAGAGAAAAAATGGCAATTGCAGCAACTATGGCCGGTATGGCATTTGCAAATGCATTCCTGGGTGTATGCCATTCAATGGCACATAAACTTGGCGCTTTCCATCACGTTCAACATGGGGTTGCAAATGCATTGCTTATAGATCATGTAATAAGATATAATTGTTCTGAAGCACCTATCAAAATGGGTACTTTCCCACAATACAGATATCCCGATTGTGTTAAGAGATATGCTGAATTTGCAAGATTCTGTGGAGTTAAACAAGGTAAGGACGATAGGGAAACGGTTGATAATTTAATAAAAGCATTAGATAAATTAAAAGAAGATGTAGGTCTGCCAAAAACAATAAAAGAAGCTGGAGTAGATGAGAAAGCATTTTTGGATAATTTAGATGCGATGGCTTTACAAGCTTTTGATGATCAGTGTACTGGTGCAAATCCAAGATATCCATTGGTTGAAGAATTAAAACAGATGTATTTAAGTGCTTATTATGGGAAATAATAGCAAATAGATAAAAAATAAATAACAAAGTGAGTGAATGATTATTTGAAGCAGTGTCGATTATACAAAAGTTTCGTATTATTGACACTGCTTTTTTAAATAATTCTAATTGAAGATAATATCCGATTTGTAAGAATTATAAGGATATATTATATGGATATCGAAAAGCGAAAAAATAGATCAATATAAAAAGAGAAGGGTGTTATAAAATTATTTAAATAGAGAAAACATGTATAAATAATCGTATAATTTTGATTAATTTAGTTAAAATATAATCTATAAAATTAGAAAAACAAATATATTGATTTATTATAAAAATTAGAGATTATTTGTTAATATTTACAAAATTTTTAGAAAAATAAATTGATAATTATAAAAAATATAAAGTTATATATAAAAAAACAAATATAATAAAAGAGAAAAAGAAATAATGCTTTAAAATAATCTGAATAAATTTATTTGAATTATATACCGAGATGATTTTAGCTGGAAAATACTAAAAAAATATTAATTTGATTATTAAAAAAATACTTTTATTTCTGAATTTTAAGAAAAAATTAGTTTAATTTTAATAATATTCAGATATGAATTGTTTTAAAGTTTATTCTTTATATATGTTGTTAAAACTATGTAAAACATTATTATTTTAATTAATTTTTCAGAAAAAGTATATATTCTTTAAAAAAGAGTTTTTTTTATTACTTGAATAATATCTTTAAATAGTGTAAAATTATTAACAAGTAATATCTGAAAATTAAGAATTTTAGCGAAAGGAGGAAGTCGGATGGCGAAAGAGGCTTTATTAAAAATAGTTGAAGCCGAAGAACAGGCAGATTTTTTAGTAAAGAAGGCTAAAGAGGATGCTAAAAAAATGATAAATGCGGCGGATGCTAAATCGAAGGGCTATATAGAGGACATGATTATCAAAGCAAAGGCAGAATGTGAAAGGTTGAAATCTCAGGCAGAATATGAAATAAAAGAAGAGCTTGAGTATATCTCCTGTAATAGCGATGATAAATGTAAATCCATAGTGGAAATTCCTCAGGATAAATTCGATGAAGCTAAAAAAATACTGGTGGAGAGGATAGTGAAATAATATGGCTATAGTGAAGATGAAAAAATTCGATCTCCTGGTATTAGAATCATATCGAGAAAAACTTTTGAGAGAGCTTCAGATATTTAGAAATATTCAATTTGAGGATGTAAAGGATATTGAAGATTTTGAAGACAAATCACTTGAACGTTTTAAGAAACCGATAGTTGAAGAATATATTTCAAATCTTGATGAAAATATGAATAAATCTATTTATGCTATAGAACTGATTAGTAAATATGCACCGACTGTATCAGGATTAAAAAGTTTAAAGGAAGGTCTTCCGAATTATACTTTTGTCGAAATGGAGAAAAGGATTTCTGAGATAGATTTTGATAAAGAGTACGATATTATTAAAATTTTGGGGGATGAATTATCATCAGTAGAATTAAAAATATCTAAAAAGAAGGAGCAAATCAAAGAGTTAGAACCACTTTTGGAATTGGATGTTTCCATTAATGAAATAGATAAATTATCCAGGTTTAATTCAATATTGGGTGGTGTTTCCGGGAAAATTGTGGATAACTTTAATGGGGCTATGTCAGGTTTGGAATATACTTATTATGAAGAAATAGGTGTTTATAAAGATGAAGTATTCTTTTTTATAATTAGTGATAAAAGAGAAGAGGATGAATTGAACGAAGCCCTTAGAATTGGAAATTTTAATAAAATAAAGATAGATTCTGATAAGCTTCCAAGGGATAGTATAGAAGATATTAAAAATGATATACAAAAGCTTGAAAATGAAAAACAAAATATTATATCAAATATATCGGGAAATAAAGATAAGCTTGATGATTTTAAGCTGGTATATGATTATCTTGCTAACATTAGGGTGAGAGAACTCGCAAAAAGAGATTTTATGGCTACATCAAGCGTATGTATGCTAAGTGGATATTGTCCGGATTTTGATACCAAAAGAATGGAAGAGATAATATTTAATATTTGTGGCGAAGATTATAGTCTTGAGTTTAAAGACGTAGATAGAGATAGTGATGAAATACCTATATTGTTAAAGAACAATAAAATAGTAAGAGTTTTTGAAAATATTACATCTACTTATGCTTTGCCCAAGTATAATGAGGTGGATCCAACTCCTTTATATGCACCGATCTATGCGTTGTTTTTTGGGATGATGTCTGCAGATTTTGGATACGGTGCAGTATTGCTAATACTTACGACTCTGGGATTAAAATTATGTAATTTTACTCCGGATATGAAAAAAAATGTGAAATTTTTCCAGTTAATAGGAATTTCCACGACAATATGGGGATTCTTGTATGGATCGTATTTTGGTGCAAGTATACCGGGAATGTGGAGATTATTTGATTTGAGTACACAATTTATGACAATACTTATTATTTCCATAATTATGGGAGGGATACATCTTGCTTATGGTTTGGCAATTAAAGCATATATGCTGATTAGAGATAAACAGTATGTAGATATGTTTTTTGATGTAATAGCCTGGTATATAGTACTTGCGAGTATAATTGTACTATTGTTGTCAATAGCTGGAGTATTAAATCCTGAATTAAAAACAATAGCTAAATATGGAGCATGTCTTGGTATAGTGTTGTTGATAGTAGGAGGTGCAAGAGCTGTCAATGGTAATATAGGTGCTAAGATAGCTGCCGGTATATATAATGTGTACGGAATTTCAAATTATATAGGTGATTTTGTATCGTATTCACGTTTGATGGCACTTGGTATGGCAGGTGGATATATTGCATTTTCTGTAAATATGATAGCTGGAATGACTTGGGGACATACCATTATAGGATATGTAGCATCGATATTAATATTGGTAATTTTTCATGCATTTAACCTGTTCCTTTCATGTTTGGGGGCTTATGTTCATGCACTTAGATTAATATATGTTGAATTTTTTGGGAAATTTTACGAAGGTGGAGGAAAGGCATTTAAGTTTTTTAGAGGAAAGACCAGATATATTAATTTGGATAGACATCTGGAAGAGTAATTTTATTAAATATTGTTTAAATTATAAGATACACATATTATAAAAAATACATGTGAAATAAAAATTAACATAGAAAGAATAATATAAGATAGAAAGGATATAAACGAGGAGGTTTATTTATGAATTTCGCAACTTGGATAGTAGATAATGGTGGTGTGGTATTTGGTGCTTTAGGTATAGTCTCAGCCATGTTAGCAGGTATAGGTTCGGCTAAGGGGCTTTCAATAGTTGGTCAGTCTGCATCAGGACTTGTACCTGAAGAACCTCAAAAATTTGGTAAGACTTTAATACTTCAATTATTACCGGGTACACAGGGATTATATGGATTTGTTATTGCACTGCTTATTTTATTTAAACTTACAGGTGATATAGGATTATCAGAAGGTATGTATTTAGCGGCAGTTGGCATGCCAATAGGTTTCGTAGGTTGGGGTTCGGCTATAGCGCAGGGAAAAGTTGCGGCTAGTGGTGTTGGAATTCTTGCTAAAAATGAATCACAGACGACAAAGGGGATTATATATTCAGTAATGGTTGAAACTTATGCATTATTGGCATTTGTTATATCACTTTTATTATTCTTTAAATTCGGAGCTTTCTTTGCATAGGAATTAAAGAAATTTATTGAAAAGGAAGTGAATTGTATGGCAGATATTAGCAAGCTTACGGATAGGATACTGTCCGAAGCAAATGAATCAGCAGATTTGATAATAGCCCAGGCTGACGAAAAAGTCAAAAAAATAGAACAAAATTCAAGGGTTCAGGCTGAAGCAAAGTATAAAGCTATTGTCGAAAAAGGGAAGTTAGATGCCCAGAATTTAAAAGAAAGACTTAAGTCAAATGCAAATCTTAAAGCCAGGGATAATGAATTAAGGGTTAAGCAGGAAGTAATTCTGAGAGTATATGAATCTGCACTGGATGACTTAAAAAATATAGATTCAGAAAGTTATCTTGAATATATAAAAGAAAAAGCCGGTTTTGGTGATTCCGAGCTTATAGTTACTAAAGATAGAGTTGATCTGGTTAAAGAGAAGTTTCCTGAAGCCAATATATCAACGGAAAGATTTGTAGAAACGGGTTTTATTGAAATATGTGGCGGTGTAGAAAAAAATTATACTTTTGATGCGCAGCTTGATTATATAAAAGATGATTTACAAGGTGAAATTGCGAAAGTACTTTTCGGTAGGGGGTAGTTTATGGATAGATTGGATTACGCCCAAGGTGTAGTAATGGCAAGGGTTTACGAGAAGAGACTTCTCGACAAAGGAAAATTGGAAAAAATGATTGATGCGAAGGATGCCAATGAGGCCTTTAAAGTGCTTTTAGATTCGGAATATTCAAAGAGTGCTGAGGGTGTAGAGGGTGTTAACGATTATGAGATTTTGCTAAAAAATGAAACATCAAGAGTTTTTAAGTTGGGAAATGAAATGCTTCAGGATAAAAGAATTCTTGAAATTTTATCGCTGAAATATGATTACCATAATTTAAAAACAATGGTTAAAGCGAAGGTTTCCGGTAAGGATCTGAATCATTTATTTATATACTCCAGTGAAAATAATCCTGAGAAAATGAGGCTTCAATTTGAAAGTGGACAATTTACGGATACTAAAAGTGAATTTATAAAAGCACTTAAAATAGCCGAGGAAAAGTACAATGAAACTAATGATCCACAAATAATTGATATTATAATAGATAGATTTTATTATACTCATCTTAAAGAAATTGCAGAATCGCTGGGAATAGATTTATTTAATGATTATGTAAGTGCAAGTATAGATTTTTTTAATATCCTTTCTATGTTGAGGGCTATAAAGATGGGGAAAAATCAAAATTTTTTAAATGATATATTAGTTGAAGGTGGAGGAGTATCAATTTCGAAGTTGATATCTCTATCCAGGGAAGATTTTGATAGAATATCGGCAGCTCTCAGATCTGAAAAAATCGGAAGGATATTATCAGAATGTGTGGAAAGCTATAATGAAATAGGAAGTCTGGGTGTAATTGATAATATGAAAGATGTTTATTTAGGCAGACTCAATTCAGATTCTAGATTTATTTCTTTTGGTCCCGAACCTATATTTGCTTATCTTGTGGCAAAGGAAAAAGAAATTTCTATTGTAAGACTGATACTAGTTGGTAAATTGAATAATATCCCATCAACTAAATTACGAGAGAGGTTGGGTGATATTTGATGTATAAAATAGGTGCAGTTGGAGATAAAGACTCGATATTAGCATTTAAATCCATAGGCATAGAAGTTCATCCGGTGACTGATGAAAAAGAGGCAAGAACTACTGTTGATAGACTTGCAGAAGAAAATTATGGGTTGATATTTGTGACTGAACATGTAGCACAGAATATTGAGGATACTATTGAAAGATACAAAAAAAAGCTAATTCCCGCAATAATATTGATACCTTCTAATCAGGGTACGTTAGGAATGGGAATGGACGATATTAATAAAAATGTAGAAAAGGCAGTTGGTAGCAATATATTTGCCAATTCGGATAAATAAGGAGGAAGGACGAAGTTATGGCAGGAAAAATAGTCAAAGTATCTGGTCCGCTTGTTGTAGCCGAAGGTATGGAAGATGCTAATATTTACGATGTTGTAAAGGTATCCGATTCCAGGTTAATAGGTGAAATAATTGAAATGCGTGATGATAAAGCTTCAATACAGGTATATGAAGAAACAGCCGGTATAGGTCCGGGTGAGATTGTTGAGACTACGGGGGAACCTTTAAGTGTCGAACTGGGACCGGGTCTTATAGAAAATATGTTTGATGGTATTCAAAGGCCTTTAGAAAAATTTAGAGCGGTTGCAGGAGATTTTTTGGCAAAGGGAATAGAAGTACCATCGCTTGATAGGGAGAAAAAGTGGTTCTTTCATCCACAGGTGAAATTAGGAGATAGAGTGGAAGAAGGGGATGTACTTGGTTATGTGCAAGAGACTGAAGTGGTTAAGCATTTGATAATGGTTCCGTACAGAGTAGAAGGCGTGATTGAAAGTATAAAAGAGGGTGAGTTTACAGTTATTGAGGATATTGCTGTAATCAAAAATGATAAAGGCGAATCAAAAGGTATTCAAATGCTACAGAAATGGCCTGTCAGAGTAAATAGAAGAATAAAGAAAAAAATTGCTCCCAAAGTTCCTTTAATCACAGGACAGAGAGTAGTGGATACATTTTTTCCCGTAACTAAAGGAGGTACGGCGTGTGTACCAGGTCCTTTTGGTTCAGGAAAAACAGTGGTTCAGCACCAATTAGCTAAATGGGCAGATGCCCAAATAGTTATTTATGTAGGATGTGGAGAGCGTGGAAATGAAATGACAGATGTTCTTAATGAATTTCCGGAGTTAATTGATCCCCATACTGGCGAAACACTAATGAAGAGAACGGTACTTATAGCGAATACTTCAAATATGCCGGTTGCTGCTCGTGAAGCCAGTATATATACCGGTATCACTATAGCCGAGTATTTCAGAGATATGGGTTATTCAGTGGCAGTTATGGCGGACTCTACATCCAGATGGGCAGAGGCCCTGAGAGAAATGTCAGGACGTTTAGAAGAAATGCCCGGAGATGAAGGTTATCCTGCTTATTTATCTTCAAGAACAGCGGAATTTTATGAGAGAGCGGGTAAAGTAATTTGTAAAGGAAGTGACGGTAGAGAAGGCGCTCTTACTATAATAGGAGCGGTATCGCCTCCGGGTGGTGACATTTCAGAGCCGGTATCTCAGGCTACCTTAAGAATAGTAAAGGTATTCTGGGGACTTAATGCAAATCTTGCATATAGAAGGCATTTCCCGGCTATATCATGGCTAGATTCATATTCGCTATATCAAGCTGATGTAGATGAATGGATGGGAGAAAATGTGTCTTCCAGATTCCCTAGAAATAGAGTGGATGCAATGACGTTGCTACAAGAGGAATCCGCTTTACAGGAAATTGTAAGGCTTGTAGGCAAAGATACTCTTTCTGAAAAAGATCAACTTAAACTGGAAGTTGCAAAGTCTATAAGAGAGGATTATTTACAGCAAAATGCTTTCCAGGATGTAGATACTTTTACATCTTTAGAAAAGCAGGATAAGATGTTAGATCTTGTTCTTAAATATTACAGAGAATCTTTAAGGGCTTTAGAAAATAATGTATATTTGAGTGAACTTATTAACTTACCTGTAAGGGAGTCAATAGCAAGGGCTAAATATACCGAGGAAGCTAATATAGCAAGATTGGATGAAATATCAGATGAAATAACAACAGCAGTGGATGAATTGATAAATAAAGGAGGTGGACTAAATGATTAAGGAGTATAGAACTATAAGAGAAATAGTTGGTCCACTTTTGATGGTAGATGGAGTACAAGGTATAAAATATGAAGAACTCGTTGAAATAGAAATGCAAAATGGCGATATTCGTCGAGGCAGGGTTCTTGAAATAGAGGGAAATAAAGCCATGGTTCAGCTTTTTGAAGGCTCAGCAGGTATAAATATCAGAGATTCTAAGGTGAGATTTTTAGGGAAGCCCCTTACTCTTGGTGTATCAGAAGATATGATAGGGAGGGTATTTGATGGTATGGGTAACCCTAAAGATGGAGGACCGGAGTTGATTCCGGATGAGAAGTTGGATATAAATGGTGTTGCAATAAATCCGGTAGCCAGAGACTATCCATCCGAATTTATTCAGACAGGTGTATCTGCAATCGATGGATTGAATACTCTTGTTAGAGGTCAAAAATTACCTATATTTTCAGGTTCAGGTCTTCCCCATGCAAATTTGGCATCACAGATAGCCAGACAGGCAAGGGTTTTAGGAAAAGATGAAAAATTCGCGGTTGTATTTGCTGCTATAGGTATTACATTTGAAGAAGCACAGTTTTTTATTGATGATTTTAAAAAGACAGGAGCTATAGATAGGGCTGTACTATTTATGAATTTGGCTGACGATCCGGCGATTGAACGTATATCTACTCCGAGAATGGCATTAACTTGTGCCGAGTATTTGGCGTTTGAAAAAGGCATGCATGTACTTGTAATACTTACAGATCTTACAAATTATTGTGAAGCTCTTCGTGAAATATCTGCTGCCAGACGAGAAGTTCCGGGGCGAAGAGGATATCCGGGGTATCTGTATACCGACCTTTCTACACTATATGAAAGGGCAGGTAGAATTAGGGGTAAAGAGGGGTCAATAACTCAGGTTCCTATATTAACTATGCCTGAAGATGATATCACCCATCCGATACCGGATTTGACAGGATACATTACTGAAGGACAGATAATATTATCAAGAGAGTTGTATAAGAAAAATATGATGCCTCCTATAAATGTTCTTCCATCTCTATCAAGACTTAAGGATAAAGGGATTGGTGAGGGAAAGACAAGAGAAGATCATGCTGATACTATGAACCAGCTGTTTGCAGCATATGCAGCCGGTAAAGAGGCTAAAGAACTCCAGGTAATATTGGGGGAATCGGCTTTATCTGAAACAGACAAGGCATTTGCTAAATTTGCGGATCAATTCGAAAAAATATACGTATCTCAAGGATATGAAACAAATAGAACAATAGAAGAGACATTAGGTCTTGGTTGGGATTTATTAAAAATTCTTCCTAGAACAGAACTTAAAAGAATTAAGGATAAGTATATTAATAAGTATCTACCTCAAGATAGTCAGGAGGGTTAGTATGGCTAGACTGAATGTTAATCCAACTAGAATGGAGCTTTCAAGACTCAAGGCTAGATTGGCTACATCTACAAGAGGTCATAAGTTATTAAAGGATAAGCAAGATGAACTGATGAGACAATTTATTGCTATGATAAAAGAAAATAAAAAATTGAGAGAAGAAGTTGAGGGAAAGATAACGGATTCCTTTGAAGATTTTCTATTGGCAAGAAGTATGAATTCATCTCAAATGCTTGATGAAGCACTCGCTATTTCAAAAGAAACTATAAATTTGGAAATACAGACAAAAAATCTGATGAGTGTAAATGTTCCGGTGATGACATTTAGTAGAAGCAATGAAGAGGATGAATCGGCTATATATCCATATGGATTTGCAGGAACATCTTCAGAATTGGATGATGCTGTGAAGAAGCTTTACAATATCCTTCCTTATTTACTGAAACTTGCTGAAATAGAAAAGGCTTGTCAATTGATGGCTGATGAAATTGAAAGCACAAGAAGAAGGGTTAATGCCCTTGAATATATGACAATTCCTCAATTAAAGGAAACTATTACTTATATAAAGATGAAGCTGGAGGAAAATGATAGAAGCTCTATTATTCGTCTGATGAAAGTAAAAGATATAATAAATAAAGACAATTAATTTAAATAAAAAATGGAGATGGGGTCGATTTAATTGCCCGTCTTCATTTTTTATTTATCTTATAGAATATATCACGGGGCTTATATATCACAAAGTGAGGAAATAAAAACGGCGTATCCAATATAATTTGTATCGGATACCGCCGCATATAAATTTTTATAAATTTTTCATTAATGTTATTTAACGAAAAGCCTTTAACACTAATCTTCCAGCAATTTATTTAATTTCTTTGTTATCAAGAACATTATAACCGCAACAGCAAAAGATACTGCAGCAAAAGTCACAAATATAGTGTAAATTCCTAATTTTTCAACAAATATCTGAATATATCCGTTTAATTTTGCAGAAGCAAAAGTAGCAAATATCCAAACACTCATCATAACTGACAGATATTTCTTTGGAGCATGCTTACTTACGAAAGAGTTGCCTAGTGGTGAGAAACAAATTTCACCAAGAGTAAGTAATAGACCAAATAAGAATAACCATAATACTGAAGCTTGATGAGTTTCATCAGCACCTATACCTCTTGAAGTTTCCATTAACATCAATACAACATAGGCAAACCCTAAGAATACAAAAGCTAACGTAACCTTCTGGAACATTGATAAGTCACCCTGTGGTCTTGCGGCAAGTTTAGACCATAACTTGGCAGCCGCTAAACTTAGGAATATACATAATAGACCGTTCCAAGTAGTTGTAACGTGTTGAGGTGCTATTGTAGCTCCGGCTAAAGTCATATTTACAAACTTATTCATATAAATAGTAAGTGCTAATTCTTGCTGATAGTAGAATAACCAGAATATAACTGATACAAATGATACGAATACTATGGCTACAACTTTATTTTTTTCCTTTGAAGTTAGAGGAGCATTTACATCCACTATTTCTTCAACATTTTCTTCTACTGTAGTTTCTTCTACGATATTACCTTTTTCATCAGTTAAATATTTGAAAGGTTTTAGACCTTGACCTCTTAAAGTCTTATAACTAAGAGTGAAGAATATACCACCGATTAAAACTATAATACCACAGACTAAAAATACAGGTCTGAAACCAAGAACTTCACCTTGTCTAAACTGATTTAAATATAATATACCTGTTATTAATGATCCAAAAAATGCTCCAACGTTAACAAATGAGTACTGAATAGAAAACGCAGCATCTAATAATTCCTTATCATCAAATAATCTACCTATAATACTTGCAAGGTTACCCTTAAATAAACCAGTACCTATTGAAACTACTGCAATCATTAAATGAACAGACATCAAGCTGTGAGCTTTCCATCCGATAAAATAACCTAATGCCATCAAAACACACCCTATTGATACTGCATATCTGGCACCAAACCAACGGTCACATATAACACCACCAAGAACCGGTGCAAGATAAGTAAATGCGGTAAGATTTGCCGCGACAATTGATGCTTCAGTCGCATTAATTCCCAAACCACCTTTATCGATTGCAGTGATAAGGAAAAGAACTAGTAAAGGCTTACTTCCATAAAAAGCAAATCTTTCAAATGTGTAAGTAAGACAAGAGACATAAAAACCCAGTGGGTATTTCATTTTTCTAGTAACTGCTTGTTCCATAATTTTACCTCCAAAAAATTTTATTTTATCCGTTTATTTTAGAAATCGATTTCAAAACCTCTATAAACGGATTAAGAATAGATTTTACACCTATAATTAACAGTTTATATTCTTATTAAGATTTAGTCAAGGTTTTTAAAAGTAAAACTTTATCTTTTTTTATTTTTTGAATGTTTCTTTTTTTTATTTGGTATATTTGCTTTATTATTTATGTCTTTTTTATTAGTTTTTGTGTTTTTATCCTTACTTAAAAATTTTTTCTCATTCATCTTTTTCAATTTATATACAATGAATATATGAGATATAATTAAAAATACCGAAAAAGTTAATGTCAAGCTCATAGCTACTTGAAAACTATTAGCATTGACATCTTTGCCATTAAAATAATATGTATATATAACTCCAATAAAACTACAACCTGCTAATATAATCATATTTCTTCTGAACTCTAATAATTGCTTCATGTACTTCATATAATATGTTGGTTTACCAACTTCACCTCCTTTTAACTACATAGTGCTTATATTACAAGTACATTATACCATTTTTATTAAATATTAGTTAGATGGATTTTTCTTCTATTTACTTAATAAATTAACAATATAATATTATAGAAGAGAAATCCATCTTAAATAATTCTATGTTTATCCTAAATTCTTTTCAGTTATTTCTTCTATGTTGTATGGAGTTCTCTGGTATACACAATAATTTAACCAGTTCGAAAATAATAAATTATTGTGTGCTCTCCATTTCACCTGAATTCCATCTTCTCTTTTATTATTTTTATAATAATTTATTGGAATTTCAATATCCAAGCCCCGTTCTAAATCTCTCAGATACTCAAGTTCCAAAGTATCTCTATCATATTCTCCGTGACCTGCGATAAATATAAATCTTTCATCATTTGAAGTTGCTATATTGAGACCGACTTCTTTTGAAGAAGAAATAATATTTAAATCTTTTATTTTAGATATATCTTCTAATTTGCAATATGTGTGTCTTGAATGAGGTATATAAAATGTTTCATCAAATCCACTTACTATTGCAGATTTATAATCTATTTCACATTCAAATACTCCAAATACTTTGTTAGGAAGCTCATATTTATCTATTCCATAGAAATGATATAGAGCAGCTTGGGATGCCCAACATATAAATAGCGTTGAATATACATTTGTTCTGGCAAACTCTATTATCTCTATCATCTCACTCCAATAGTCCACATCTTCAAACCTTAAGTTTTCTACCGGTGCGCCTGTAATTATCATTGCATCATACTTTTTATTTTTTACATCTTCTATTGATATGTAAAATTTATCTAAATGTTCCCGACTGACGTTATTAGAATTATGAGTTTTGGTTTGTATTAGATCTACATTAACCTGTAAAGGAGTATTTGCTATTCTCCTTAATAACTGAGTTTCAGTTTTTTCCTTTGTTGGCATTAAATTTACAATTGCTAATTCCAATGCCCTAATATCTTGGGTTGTAGCCCTTTTTTCGTCTATTACAAAAATATTCTCTTTTTCTAAAATTTTAAATGCTGGCAAATCTCTAGGTATTATAATCGGCATATTCAAATCTCCCCCCTAAAAAATCTTGGCTATTTTTTCCTTTTACTTAAATTCTTTTTAAAGCATTTTCGATATCTTCCAATAAATCTTTTACATCTTCTATACCTACTGAAAGTCTTATTAAGCTGGAAGATATACCCCCTTTTTCCAGTTGCTTTTCCGTCAGTTGCCTATGAGTAGTACTTGCCGGATGGATTACACATGTTTTTGTATCAGCTACATGAGTGACTAGTGAAATTAGTTTTAAACTATTTATAAATTTCTTGGCTTCTTCTACGCCACCTTTTATTCCAAATGCTATTATTCCACTTGATCCATTTGGCAAATATTTTTTTGTCAAATTATATGTAGGATTACTTTCAAGCCCCGGATAACTTACCCATTCAATTTTTTCGTTTTCTTCCAGGAATTTTGCAATTTTAAGTGCATTTTCACTATGTCTTTCTAATCTAAGAGCAAGTGTTTCTATTCCTAAATCTGTTAAAAATGCATTGAAAGGGGATTGAATAAATCCTATATCTCTAACAAGAGCACACCTCGCTTTTGCACTTAGTGCAGCTTCACCAAATGTATCTACAAAACTCAGTCCGTGATAACTTGGATCGGGCTTTACTAAATCATCAAATTTACCGTTTTTCCAATTGAATTTGCCACCATCTACTAGGATTCCCCCTAATGCTCTTGCATGACCATCTATATATTTTGTTGTGGAGTGTGTAACAATATCTGCACCAAATTCTATTGGTCTGCAAAGGATTGGAGTAGCGAATGTATTATCGATTACTAGAGGAATACCATTTTCATGTGCAACATTTGCTATTCTTTCTATATCAAGAACTTCGACTTTTGGATTTCCTATTGTTTCTCCGAACACTAATTTTGTGTTATCCTTAATTGCTGATTTTATTTCGTTATCCGTAGCGTTGACTTTTATAAATGTAACATCTATCCCAAATCTTTTTAAAGTGTGTGTGAATAAACTAACTGTTCCCCCGTATAGATTTGATAAGGCTACTATATGATCTCCGGATTTACATAAAGTTAATACAGCCAATATGTTTGCCGATTGACCTGATGTCGTTGCTATGGCAGCTACTCCCCCTTCAAGATCTGCTATTTTAGATTCGAAATTTGACACAGTAGGATTTGATATTCTGGAGTAGATATGTCCCTCTGTCTTTAAATCAAATAAATCTCCCAGAATATCCGCAGAATCATATTTATATGTTGTTGATTGTACTAGTGGAGCCACTCTTGGTTCTCCGTTACCTGGAATATATCCCGAATGTAAACACTTAGTTGCCAAATTTAATTTTTTTGTCATAATAAATACCTCCTAATTTTTTGATTTTATACTTAATTAATATTAAACTATTTTAGATTTAGAGATTCCGTATATTTGCCAATTATTTTAGATATTTTAGTAATAAAAAAGTCCTTTTCAACAAATGTTGAAAAGGACGTTACTAACGTGTTACCACCTTTTATTCGCAAAATCTTCACAGATATCACCTCATCGGGTACACCAAGACTGCGAATAAAAAATTTCAAGTACTATCATACCCTAGTGCTATAACAGGCACACCCGACTGAATCTAAATATCGATACAGTATCTCCAAGACCATATTCACTAACTTCATTAACATCTGCTCTCACCATATGCAGCTTCTCTGTAGAAAAATTCATTAGCTACTCTTCTCTTCATTGAATTTTATTATGAATATGCTATCTATTATATTTAAAGATTTCTAAATTGTCAATATATTTTAAATTTTTTGTTTTGATAATTTTCTTTTATTTACAACTATTACTCTATTGATATTACTCTATTGAAATATTCCTCTCAGTTAATTTTTTTGAGTTTGTTATAAAATAATACACTATATTAGTCATTTCCTATAACTGTTAGTTCCTTATTAAATTTATTAAGGACTTCACAACCATCTTCAGTTATAAGAACCAGGTCTTCTATTCTTACACCAAATTCGCCAGGTAAATAGATTCCCGGTTCAATAGAGAATATCATACCAGGTTCAGCAACAGCAGTGTTTACTGAAGAGACGTCACCATAGTCATGGTCTTCCAATCCAATATGATGTCCTGTTCTATGAGTAAAGTACTCACCATATCCCATTTCAGTGATATAATCTCTACAAGCTGCATCTATATCACAAAATCTGGCACCCGGTTTAGAAGCGGCTATACCTCTTTTATTAGCTTCTAAAACTATTTCAAATACTTCTTTTCCTTTTTCACTTACTTCTTTCCAGAATACTGTTCTAGTCATGTCAGAGCAGTACATGTCTTTTTTGCAACCAATATCTATAATTATTGCATCTCCGGGTTTGGCATATCTGTCACCAGGTTCACCATGAGGATTAGCACCATTCGCAGCCATACCTATAATTGGATCAAACGATAGGCCTTCAGCTCCCATTTCTTCATAAAGCTTAATTAATTCACTGGCAATTTGTTTTTCAGTTTTATCAGCAGTGATTCTACCTATTATTTTTTCGCATGCTTCATCATTCATTAATGACACTTTTCTCATCAAATCTTTTTCTTCTTCATCTTTGTACATTCTCATTGTATCAACTATAAAAGATGAGTTGACAAATTTACTATTAGGGCAAAGTTCCATTAAACCAAGAACAAATCTGGCAGGCCAATTTTTATCGACACCTATAGTTTTAGATTTATCCATATAATTTGATACTACTTCTATTGAGTTATCAGTGTCGTTGAAAATAACCTTTTCCACACCCAGATCTTCTTCTATTGGGAAAAGAGCATTTACGAATAGTTTATGGTTTCCATCCAGATTTAGGTAAAGAGCAAATAGTCTTTCTCCCGGATTTAGGAAATAACCAGTTAAATAGAAAATAGCAAGCGGATCACTTACTAGCATTTGGGGAATATTTTCTTCTTTCATTCTCTTTAAAACCTGACTCACTCTGTTGTCTTTCATATAAATCCTCCCTTTGATAATATTACAATAATTTTTTTTTATAGAGTAATCCCTTTCAGTGAAATATGTTACTTTTGAGAATAATACTCTACGTACATTATATCACTACGATAGAAAAATTCAAATGATTTTAGGAGATAAATTACATAATGGAGTTTAATCATTTTTAGACCTTATTTTGTAGAATTATACTCGTCTATATGCTATAATTTCACTTAGGGTTATATTTTGCTTGAGACTTGGAAAACGATATACCTGAGTCTTAAATAATTTAGATAAATTTAATTGCAGAAAGGGTGGCATTATGAGTGAATTAAGAACACTTTATCCAGCTATTGAGGCTAATTTTACAGATTTTATAAAGGTAGATGATATACATACCATTTATTATGAAGAGTCAGGTAATCCAAATGGAAAACCTGTGGTATTTTTACATGGTGGACCGGGATGTGGTACGGCTCCATCTTGTAGACAATTTTTTGATCCGGAATTTTACAGAATAATCCTTTTTGATCAAAGAGGCAGTGGTAAAAGTACTCCTCATGCAAATCTTACAAATAATGATACAGACAGTATTATTTGTGATATGGAAAAGATAAGAGAAAAGTTAGGAATAGATAAATGGTTGGTATTTGGAGGTAGTTGGGGGTCAACTCTAGCGCTTAGTTATGCACTTCAGCACCCTGACAGAACAGTTGGCTTAGTTCTTAGAGGAATTTTCCTAGGTAGACAGGAAGATATTGATTGGATATATCAAGAAGGTGGAGCATCTAATATATTCCCGGACAAATGGGAAAAATTTATAGAAGTCATTCCTGAAGAGGAAAGAGGAGATTTAATTACAGCATATTATAAGAGACTTACTAGTGAAGATAGGGATACCAGAGTGGAAGCTGCAAGAGCTTGGAGTATGTGGGAAGGTAGCATAGTGACTCTTCTTCCTAATGACGATTTAGTTGAAGATTTTGGAGACGAGGATTATGCTATTTCTATGGCTACTATTGAATGCCATTTCTGGATGAATAATATGTTTAGAGAAAATATGAATTATATACTTGATGAAAGTGATATTATAAAGGATATACCTACAATTATTGCCCATGGTAGATATGATATGGATTGTAGATTTATAGGTGCGTATTTATTGAGTAAGAAACTTAATAATTGTAAGCTTTATCCTACGATTTCAGGACATTCTTCAGGAGAACCTGAAATTGTTGACGTACTTGTAAGAGCTACTGATGAATTTAAAAAATTATTTTAAATATATACATTTATGGACAATTTAAACTCAATATATTGAGTTTTGCCCAGAAGGGAGAATATAAAAATGAAAGTAAGTGAAAGAGTTTCTAAGTTAAGAGAGTTGATGGTGAAAAATAGTGTAGATATCTATATGGTACCTACAGCAGATTATCATAATAGTGAATATGTTGGAGAGCATTTCAAAGGAAGGGCATTTATCACCGGATTTACAGGATCGGCAGGTACTGCGCTGGTATTAAAAGATGAAGCGGGATTATGGACTGACGGCAGGTATTTTTTACAGGCCGGAAATCAACTTCAGGGTTCTGGAGTGGAGTTATTTAAAATGGGAGAACCCGGAGTTCCTTCAATAAATGAATTTATAGAAGATAAATTGCAGGAAGGAGGAGTCTTAGCTTTTGACGGCAGATCAGTTTCTTTTGGTGATGGTGTTGAATTACAAAAGATAGTATCTGATAAAAAGGGAAAAATAATATATAATGTAGATTTAGTAGATGAGGTTTGGAAAGATAGACCATCTATGTCAGAGGAACCTATATTTTATTTAGATGAAAAATACAGTGGAGAGTCTTCTGCAAGCAAAATAGAAAGAGTAAGAAATGAGATGAAAAAGCATAATGCGGATGCCCATGTAATTACTACTTTGGATGATACCGGATGGCTTCTTAACATAAGGGGTAGAGATGTGGAATATTTTCCATTAATTCTTTGCTATTCAATAGTTTATAATGACAAGGTTGCTTTATATATAAATGAAAGTAAGATAAGTGATGAAATAAAATCAAAACTGGTTGCTGATGGAGTTGAAATTAAGCCTTATAATGATATATATGAAGATGTGAAAAAATTAAACGGTACGGTATTAGTTGATCCGGATAGATTGAACTATGCTATGTATATGAATATACCTGACAATGTTAAAATAGCCGAGGCGATGAATCCTACTATTTTAATGAAGGCTATAAAAAATGAAACTGAAATAAAAAATATTTATCAGGCGCATATAAAAGACGGTGTGGCACATACTAAATTTATTTATTGGTTGAAAAAACTAGTAAAAGATGGGAAAATATCAGAGGAAACCGAAATGTCCGCTTCCGACAAGTTGGAAGAGCTTAGAGCTGCCCAAGGTGATTTTATATGTCCTAGTTTCGAGCCTATATGTGGTTACGGAGAGCATGGTGCGATAGTACACTATTCTTCATCAGAAGAAACTAATGTACATTTAGGAACAGGAACTTTATTCCTTACTGATACGGGTGCAAACTATATGCAGGGATCCACTGATATTACTAGAACTACTGCATTAGGTGAAATACCTCAGTTTATGAAAGACGATTATACAACGGTTTTACAATCTAATCTTAGACTTGCTAAGGCTAAATTCCTTTATGGTTGTATAGGTATGAATTTAGATATATTGGCAAGACAACCTTTCTGGGATAGGGGATTAAATTACAATCATGGCACAGGTCATGGTATAGGATATTTAGGAAATATACATGAACCTCCGACTGGATTTAGATGGCAATTTAGAAAACATGAAGTAATGCCTTTTGAAGCGGGAATGATAGTTACTGATGAGCCGGGTGTATATATAGCTGGTTCTCATGGTATTAGATTAGAAAATGAACTTTTAACTAAAAAAGGTATAGAGAATGAATATGGACAATTTATGGAATTTGAAGCAATTACATATGTACCATTTGATTTTGACGCAATAAATGTAGATATGTTAACAGAATCTGATAAGTTTGAGCTGAATACATATCACAAAAAAGTGTATGAGTTAATTTCTCCACATCTTGACGAAGAAGAAAGAGCATGGCTGAAAGAGGCTACTAGAGAAGTTTAAAATATAATTAACTGTATAGTTATGTGTTGACAGTATATAATGGATATTAAAAATTTTTATTAAAAATCCGTTATCATATTGTCAACACTTTTTTTGTTTTTTTCTATAATTTTTTTGAAAAAGGGTATAACATAAATGTAACGATTTCCTAATCGTATTAAAATAATGAAATATTATTTATTTTAGATAAATATTATATGTCATAAAATATCGGGCAGATATAAGTAAATAATGGTAAATTTTAATCTGTTTTAGGAAAATCTGGAAAGCATATTAATATTATACTTAGAATATAAGGAGAGGTATAGAAATGAACAAAGAAAAAAGCATTTTAAGTGGTAATCAAGCAGTTGCCAGGGGTTTTTATGAAGCAGGTGGTGTAGTAGCAACATCTTATCCGGGTTCACCAACTGTCGAAATAATTGATACAGTCAAAGAGTTTGACGGAGTATATGCAGAATTTTCAACGAATGAAAAAGTGGCGTTGGAAGCAGGTATAGGCTCATGTTTTGGTGGAGTAAGAACAATGGTGGTAATGAAACATGTAGGTGTAAATATTTGTATGGACCCTTTGATGACATTTACTCAAGCACCTATAGATGCAGGTTTTATGTTGGTTTCAGGGGATGATCCGGGTATGGCGAGTTCTCAGAATGAACAGGATAATAGAATTTTAGCAAAATTTGCAAATATGGCGGTTTTTGATCCATCTGATTCTCAAGAATCAAAGGATTTTGTAAAAGTCGGCCTGGATATTAGTGAGCAGTTTAAAATGCCTGTAATGATGAGAATTACAAGTAGAATTTGTCATGGAAGGTCAGTTGTGGAATTAGATGATAGAGTGGAAAAGATGGGACCGGAGTTTACCGGAGATCCAACTAAATATTGCATGCTTCCTCCACATACATTTAAGCATCAACATACTATGAAGCAAAGGATAGAAGATCTTTCTAAATTTGCTAATAATCTTGAAATAAATAAATTGGAAAAAAAGGGAAGTGATACATTAATAATTACTTCCGGTATCTGTTATTATAATTTGAGAGAAGTCTGTCCAGACGTCGATGTATTGAAGTTGGGCATGGTATATCCACTTCCGATAGATAAAATTAGAGAGTTATCCAAAGAGTATTCCAGAATCGTAGTAATTGAAGAGATGATGCCATTTATTGAAAATGAATTAAAAATTCATGGTATAGACTGCGTTGGTAAGGAGTTTTTCTCTTTTACAGGAGAATTACATTCAGAGATCATAGAAGAAGGGCTTTTAAAGGCAGGAATAATTAAAGAGAGAAGAGTAAAAAATCCGGAGCAGGACGATACAACTCCTAGAGGTCCATTATTCTGTCCGGGATGTCCACATAGACCTGTATTTGATATTTTGAAGAAATCAAAAGTTACTGTTATAGGTGATATCGGATGTTATACTATGGGATTACTTTATCCGATGGAAGTATTAAAGGCAAACATAAGTATGGGCGCATCCCTAGGAATGGTAAAAGGTATGAGAATTGCCATGGATAAACGAGGAGAACAGGATAAACCTCTAGTTGGTGTAATAGGAGATGGTACATTTTTCCATAGTGGTATGACAGGTTTTGCAAATTTGAAATATCAATTAAATGGAGACGAAAATATTACTATGATAGTTCTGGATAATGGTACTACCGGAATGACGGGTGGACAGCCTACAGCAGAATCTTATCACCTTGACAATCTTGGACAGGATATATCGGTTGAACAACTTATAAGAGATATGGGCTTTGATGATGTTCAGAAAATTGACCAGTTTAATTATAAAGAAGCTAAAAAGACAATTAATGATGCCATAAAGAGAAAAGGTATATCAGTTATAATTACTTCAAGACCATGTGCTTTAAGGTATAAAATAAAAGAAACTCCATTCGAGGTAGATCCTGAAATTTGTATAGGATGTAGAACTTGTATAAAGACAAATTGTCCTCCATTGAGAATGAAGAAATATGATGGTATAGAAAAGTTAAAATCATCTATAGATGAAAATCAGTGTGTAGGATGTTCTATATGTGCTCAGGTTTGTCCTGTTGGTGCTATCAAGAGAAAAGGATCTAAATAATGAAAGGGGAAAATAATATGAATAAGAACATAGTATTAGCAGGTGTAGGTGGACAAGGGCTAGTGATGACTACTAAAATAGTTGCCGAGGCTGCCTTCTTATCAGGATTAGATATAAAAACAAATGATGTGGTAGGTTTATCACAAAGAGGAGGTAAAGTTTGGGGAAGTATAAGAATAGGTGAAAAAGTTTTTTCTCCAAATGTAAGACCGGGTGAAGTAGATATACTGATAGGGTTTGAAGCCTTGGAAGGTAGAAGGTTTAGAAAAGAATTAAAGCCGAATACTTCTGTAGCTATTGTAAATAAGTATGAAATGGTACCGACTATGGTACAGCAAGGAGTAAAAGAATACGAACCGGATGTATTAGAAGAATTGCAGAAATATGCGGGTACTGTAATAATGGAAGATTTTACAAATAAGGCTGCAGAATTAGGTAATAAAGCGGCTGCAAATATTATATTGCTAGGTGTTTGTTCTAAGTTTATAGATGAAATTCCAATTGAAAATTGGATTGAAAGTATAGCTAGAAGTGTTCCAGCGAAATTTTTAGAATTGAATAAAGAATGTTTTATGTATGGTAGAAATTTATAAGGTTTTGTATTTTCTATATCAATATATATAGGTATTGTTTTTTTCAATAACATATACATTTTAATAGGTTCTTGCATTGCTTTAAAGTATAATAAAGATACGGAGATTGGAAATTTCTAAATATTTATTATATTAGGGGGTAGTAGCATGAATAATAACTCTACAAAAAAATTGATTTTTTCTGCAATTGGTATAGCAATTAATATAGTATTAGGAATGGTTGTAGGTTTATTACATATACCTTTATTATTTATGGATACAGTGGGAACGATATTTATAGCTGTAATATGTGGTCCTATATATGGGGCAGCAGTAGGAGGCATAACGAATTTAGTACTGGGTGTTCTTAAAGATCCGAGGGAAATACCGTTTTTGTTAGTCAATGTTGCAATTGGTTTAATTGTAGGTTTCATTGCTAAAAACAGGAAATTTGATATAAAGACGGCAGTTATAACCGGTTTGATTTTAGCAGTTGTTGCACCGTTGATTGGAACACCAATAGCGGTTTATGTATATGGTGGTATAACAGGTGATGTAAATGATATATTCTTTGTATGGCTTAAGAATTCAGGCATGGAAATTTTCTCTTCTGCATTTATTCCTAGAATAACTAGTAATATAGTAGATAAAGTAATTTCTTGTGTTTTAGTTTCAATTTGTTATGCCAGATTGAAAGGTGTTATAAAAAATGATTAGGAGTAACTCTATTATATATATTTCTCATTGCATATTAAATCAAAATTCTGTCGTGAAACCATTAGCTAGAAGTAGTGGCGTATATGCGTCGATTATAGATGAAATTATGATAAATGGAATAGGAATAGAACAATTACCCTGTCCTGAAATGCTATATTTGGGAATGGATAGAAAACCTATGACAAAAGAGGAATATGATACCTTAGATTATAACGCTTTATGTAAAGAACTTGCAGATAGATGTAAACTAGAAATCGATGAGTATATTTCCAAAGGGTATAATATAGTCGGAATTATAGGTATAAAAGAAAGCCCAACATGTTCAATTGAGGGACAAAAAGGAATATTTATGAAGTATCTTATGAAAAACGTAGATATTTTCAGACATAACTATTTGGAAGTGCCGGTCGATTATCTAGAGAATGATGAAAAAACCAAAAAGGAGTTTTTGAAAAAACTAAAAAAATTTTTGAATAATGATTAGTCCTTATAAAAATAGATTCTTCGTCAAATGACATTGATGAATAATCGCACAAATTATTAATCAGAAGAGAACGGTACTTTGAATGTATCGTTCTCTCTGTTTTTTTTTGTATTTTTGTATTATATAAAATTAAAATTTTCAGGCACATAAATTATATTTTAGAATAAAGTGTTTTTTTAAAATACGATTCATTCTATAAACATATAGTTTCAAAAGCGACGTTTTAATAGAAAATGCATATTGTGATTAAAGGAATATTTTAGATAATTATATTAGTATAGTTATATTGATATAATTATAAATTAATCGGGAGGTAAATTATATGATAGCTACTTTATCGAGAATGTGGCTTACCAGATCACTTAAACCATTTAGATTCACAAATGACTATGACAGAAAACTGCATTATATAAATTCCAGCAATTTAGGATTATATGTACATATACCATTTTGTAAAAGTATTTGTAACTTTTGTCCGTATTGTAAAGAAATATATACTAAAGAAAAATGTGATAGATATATAGATTCCCTGATAGATGAAATCAATTATGTATGTGGAGATACTAAAGAAAAGAAAAAAATTACAAGCCTGTATTTTGGTGGTGGAACACCTGCATTAGCTGTTGATAGATTGAACGATATAATAGAAGTATTAAATAAATATTTTGAGATTACTGATGGGATAGGTGTAGAATTACATCCGGAAAATGTATGTGATTCTACACTTTCTATTTTAAGAAAAATCGGGGTTACAAAAATTAGCATAGGTATACAGTCTTTTCAGGATAAATTTTTAGATATATTAGGGAGAGGGAAATTTGATTATTCAAATATGTTAAATTCTCTTAAAAAATATAAATTTGATACTGTTTCTATGGACTTTATATTTGCTTTGCCGGATCAAACTATTGATGATTTAAAAAAAGATATAGAGATGGCTTTTTCGAACGGGGCAAATCATATAGCGGTTTATCCGTTTATAGACTTTGATTTTACTAAAAGTAACGTAAAAGCAATGACTAAAAGAGAAAAAAGAAAACTTCTTGATGAAATAACTCTTTATTGTGAGAAAAAAGGATATCACAGAGATTCAATATGGACTTTTGCCAAGGAAAAAAATGCCAAGTATTCGTCTATGACAAGAGATAATTTCTTGGGTTTTGGTTGTTCGGCAACTACGGTTTTGGATGAACAGTTTAAAATAAATACCTTTTCAGTAGAGGATTATATAAATAGAATAGCTGACAAGGACATGGCGACATCTTTGACTATTAGATTTACCAAAAGACAAAGAATGCTATATTATTTATTTTGGACGGCTTATACTACAAGAATAAATAAGAAAAATTTTGAAAGTTTTTTTGGAGTTTCATTAAAAAGAATGTATGGATTTGAGCTTTTGATTGGAAAAATGGTTGGATTTTTCACTGAAGATGATGACGAGTATAAAATGACTCTAAAAGGGGCATTTTATTACCATCATTACGAGAATTATTATACACTGGCATATATAGACAAAATGTGGGGTATAATGAGAGATGTCGCATTTCCGGAAAAAATAGAATTATAATAAAAGTATTTTAATATTTTTGGAAATGTTATAATGTAGTTAGTAAGTAATTGATAAAAGGAAAGATAATATTATATTTAGGAATAGGGAAGAAGTATATAATAATATATTGTATAAGGAGGGAAAAAATGATCAGACGATTTTTAGAATTTTATCCGGAAATTCCGGAATCCTGTTATGTGGATATTGCTGCAAATGTAATTGGAAACGTGAAATTTGGTGAAAACGTAAGCGTTTGGCCATGTGCATCTGTAAGAGGAGAAAAAGAAATAAGAGTAGGAAATTATTCTAACATACAAGATTCGGCTATAATTCATGGGGATGGAGATGTAATTATAGGTGATTATGTTTCGTTGGGGCATGGATGTATAGTTCATGGTGCTACATTGGGAAATAATATTTTAGTAGGAATGGGTGCGATAGTATTGGATGGCGCAAAAATAGGCGACAATTGTATAATAGGGGCAGGAGCTTTAATAACAGGGAATAAGGTTTTTGAAGAGGGAAGCTTGATTATAGGTTCTCCGGCAAGAGCTGTAAGAAAATTATCTCAAGAAGAGATTGATGGTATCAGAGAAACTGCTAATTGGTATTTGGGTGTTATTAAAGATTATAAAAGTATGGAATAATTAGAGTCCTGAAATAAGTTATATTAATGTAATTAATTGATAAATAAAGGTATTTAAGAATTTATAAAAATGTAGTATTATATAAGATGATAGAACAGTGATAACTTAATAATTAGGAGGAAATTTTAATGAATATCAATCAGAAAGCAGTAAATGCATTAAGAATATTGTCTGCTGACCAGATTCAAAAAGCAAATTCAGGACATCCGGGTTTACCACTGGGTGCGGCTCCTGCAGCTTACGAACTGTGGGCAAATCATATGAATCATAACCCGAAAAATCCAAATTGGTCAAATAGGGATAGATTTATACTATCTGCCGGACACGGTTCCGCTTTGTTATATTCTTTATTACATATGTTTGGATATGAGGGAATGACGATAGATGAATTAAAGAATTTCAGACAGTTTGGGCATCTTACTCCGGGACATCCCGAATATGGTCATACAATAGGAGTTGAATCTACAACAGGTCCACTGGGGGCAGGTGTATCTACCGCTGTTGGTATGGCAATGGCAGAATCTCATTTGGCATCTGTATTTAATAGGGATGGATACCCGGTAGTTGATCATTACACATTTGCAATGACTGGAGATGGCTGCCTAATGGAAGGGGTAGCATATGAAGCCCTTTCATTAGCCGGAACTTTGAAATTGGATAAATTGATTGTAATGTATGATTCAAATGATATAACTATAGAAGGGGATACAAGTACAGCCTTTAAGGAAGATGTTGCCGCTAGATTTAAAGCATTTGGTTTCCAGGTACAGATAGTAGAAGATGGAAACGATATTGAATCTATAGGTAAGGCTATAGAAAATGCCAAAGCAGATAAAGAAAGGCCGTCATTAATTATATGTAGAACTCAGATTGGGTATGGCTGTCCGGCAAAAGTCGGCAAAGCTTCTGCTCATGGAGAACCACTAGGAGAAGAAAATGTAAAAGAACTTAGAAAATTCCTGGGATGGGAAAATGAAAATGAATTTGAAGTTTCGTCTGATATATATAGTCATTATAAAAAAATAGCCGATATAAATGCCGATAAAGAAGCAAGATGGACTGAAATGTTCGAAAGATATTGTAATGAATTTCCAGAATTAAAAGAAAAATGGAATTTATTCCACGGAGAATTAGATACAAATAAATTGGAAGATGAAGCATTTTGGTCATATGAAACAAAGGCTATGGCAACAAGAGCAACATCCGGAGATATAATAAATAAGCTAAAAGATATGTATCAGAACTTGATTGGCGGCTCAGCGGATCTTGCTCCATCAAATAAAACAGAAATGAAAGGTGAAGGATTCTTTTCTCCGGAGAATAGATCCGGTAGAAATATTCATTTCGGAGTGAGAGAAATGGCTATGACTGCCATTACAAATGGATTGTATTTACATGGTGGTTTGAAACCATTCTGTGCTACGTTTTTTGTATTTAGTGATTTTATGAAACCAATGATAAGGTTAGCAGCTTTAATGGGATTGCCCGTTGCTTATGTTCTTACACATGATAGTATCGGTGTTGGTGAGGACGGACCTACTCATGAACCGGTAGAACAGTTGGCAATGCTTAGAACAATTCCGAATCTAAATGTGTTTAGACCGGCAGATTATACTGAAACAGCAGTGGCTTGGGCTTCGGCAATTAAATCTAAATCTACTCCGACAGCATTGGTTCTTACAAGACAAAACTTGCCACAGTTGGAAGGATCTTCCAGAGAAGCTGAAAAAGGTGCATATGTATTAAGTGAAGCATCTAATAAAGAAAATATAGATTTAATCATAATGGCATCCGGTTCAGAAGTAGAGCTGGCAATAAACGCTAAAGTGGAGTTAGAAAAAGAAGGTTATTCTGTAAGAGTTGTATCTGTACCATGTATGGATTTATTTGAAATACAGTCTTGTGAATATAAAGAATTTGTATTACCATCTTATGTTAAATCAAGATTGGCTGTTGAGGCAGGTTCAACAATGCCTTGGTTTAAGTATGTAGGTCTTGAAGGTGATGTAATAGGAATGACATCGTTTGGTGCATCTGCTCCTGCTGGAGTTTTATTTAAGCATTTTGGATTTACTACTGAAAATGTAGTCGAAAAAGCAAAAAATATATTAAAAAAATAGGAATTTTATAATTATTAATTATAAAATTTTAATAAGCATGTTTTTATTTTCCTTTTTAAATCAATTTTAAATCAATTAGAGAGAATTGATAAAAAAGTGAAATAAATTTAAAAAAAATGAATAAAATCTTAAGATAGAATAGTGGAAATGGAAAGATTTGGATAGATAAAATCAAATCTTTCTATTTTTTATTTGTTATATTATTACTGTATTATTACTTTGGAGTATAGATGCCTTTCGAGTAGAAAATGACACCACTTATAACAATACTATTGAAATGTATTTTTACCAGTGCTATCTTTTAACTATGTCATTAAAGTATTTTATTTTCATAAAGTTGATAGTTAGGAGGACGGAAATGTTGGATAATTTGATTAATGAGGGATTACATTATTATATATCATCGTTTATGCTTGTGTTGATTATGATAAATCTTTTGAAAGGTAAAAAATCCGATGGGAAAGAAATAATAAATGATTTGATTGCGGGTGCAATTATTACTTTATTGGAAATAGCGGTATCAAGAACAGGTATTTATCGAACACATATAATTTCAGGTTTATCTTATCCCGGTGCATATACTATTATAGAATTGATTTTAGTATATGTTTATGTAAAATATAAATATGAACCTAAATATATTGGGATATTAGCACTATTTTTTTATTTACTATATATAGCCTTAAATGTATCATATATTTATGTAATATTAAATTTTGTATATGGTATTTTAAATGTTATAGATATAAGAGATCAACAGATAACAGGATTTTTATTTACGATGATTGAATATATAATTGTAATTCCTGCTATAGTTTATTTTATTTCAAAATATGTTTTTAAAAAATTATCATTAAAAGATTTATATTTGGAAAAAAAAGATGAATGGGTTCTTATCATTATATATATTATAACTTACTTGTTGTTGTTAAGGAGCAATAGTATTTTTATGAGCTTTCAATTTAATGATTTTAATAGTAAAGAGGCTATAGAGTATTATCGTACTATGAGAGGAAACGAACTTGTTATTACATTGGGCATTGTAGTAATATCATTGCTTAATACATATTTTTATACGAAAGCGAGTAAACTTTATAAGGATTTTTATGAAAATAAGATTTCAAATACTATGAAAAAGTGTAGTGAAAATTATCTGGATGAGGTTATTAAACATAGTGAAAAAATAAGTAAATTAAGCCACGATTTTAAAAATCATATGATGGTTATAGAGACCTTGGCTAGTGAAGAAAATGATGAAATTAAATCATACATTGAACCTCTGATTAGAGAAAAAGAGTCATTGCAATTAAAGGTAAGATCAGGTAATGATATAGTGGATATTGTACTTAATGAAAAAATACAGGATATGGAAAAATTAAATATAAAAAATGATGTGAAAGCTGTTGTACCAAATAAAATGGAAATTTCACAATATGATTTAAGTGCGATATTATTTAATACAATTGATAATGCTATAGAAGCATGCACACATGTGGATAATCCTGAAATAAATATTGAAATAACACCTAAGAACGATAGCTTAGTATATACTATAGAAAATAATTATGACGAAAACTATAATGGAAAAAGGAATTATGCAGAGAAAGATGGGCTTTTAAGCGGAAATGGAACTAAAATTGTCAAGGAAATTGTAGAAAAATACTATGGTGATATGAAGATAGATAAAAAAAATGGCAGCTATAGAGTATCTATGTTCTTCAAAATATAAGTATTCTCAACAGCGGTTTGTTTTATATGAATATAAGATTTTGATAGAAGATAAATATAGTATGGCAAACAAGATTGAAGGCCGGTGATGAAGATATGATTAATATAGCAATTTGCGAAGATGACATTGTTTTTAGAAAATTAATATATAATGAAATGAATCGATTTTTAAATGCTATTGGAATAGATGGTCAAATAAAGTCATATAGCAATGGACAAGATTTACTCCAACAGAAAAACATATATAACTTTGATATATATTTGTTTGATATTGAGATTGGAGAAGATGATGGAATTGATATGGCAAAGCAGATAAGAATAAATGATAATAATGCTATATTTATCTTCATCACCAACAAAAATGAAAGGGTATATGAAGTATTTAATCTGGATACTTTTGGATTTGTGAGAAAGTCAAATTTGAAAAAAGAGTTGCCGGTATTGATGAGTAGATTAAAAGAAAAATTGAGCGGATATATAAATAAGTATCAGATTAAATGTGAAAATGGTAATAGATATATTACTTTAAATGAAATATATTATATTGAAAGAGTGTCAGGAAATATATATATTCACACAAAAGAAGAAAATATTACCACCAGATATAGGTATATGACGGAGTTGCCGTTTGAGATAATAAATGATGTTATGAAAGAAGTGTATAGAGGAATAGTGGTTAATTTTAATCACATAAGTCATATTAATAATAATGATATAATTATGACGAATGGTGAGAAAGTTCCTATTTCTAGGAGAAAAAAAACAAAAATAAAGGATGATTATAGAGAATTTATGTTTAGATGATAAGAAAATAGTTTCATATAATCACTAACAAGAAAGAAAATTATTTAAATAAAGTTCAATATATAACGAATGTAATTTATATTATATGATTGTTAATACCGCTAAAAGAAAAAAAATAAAAAAAATATAGAAAAAGTGTTGACGGATATAAATGACTATGATAATATAATACTTGTCCTTGATGAGGACGGAAAAATAAAACTCCTTAAAAAGTTTAAATGTGGTTATTATAGCAGAGAGGATACACCTGTTTCCATTCCGAACACAGAAGTTAAGCTCTTTAGCGCTGAAGGTACTTGGTGGGAAGCTGCCTGGGAGAATAGGACGTAGCCACGTTATTCCAAGGTAGCTCAATGGTGGAGCAACCGGCTGTTAACCGGTAGGCTGTGGGTTCGAGCCCCACCCTTGGAGCTTTTACTTGGCTCCTTGGTCAAGCGGTTAAGACACCGCCCTTTCACGGCGGTAACAGGGGTTCGATTCCCCTAGGAGTCATATGTGGGAGTATAGCTCAGCTGGGAGAGCATCTGCCTTACAAGCAGGGGGTCACAGGTTCGAGCCCTGTTACTCCCACCAGATAAGTAAGCTGGTGTGGCTCAACGGTAGAGCAGCTGACTTGTAATCAGCAGGTTGTAGGTTCGATTCCTATCACCAGCTCCACTAAGAAAATAATATATCATGGTCTATTAGCTCAGTCGGTAGAGCACTTGACTTTTAATCAAGGTGTCCCGCGTTCGAGTCGCGGATAGATCATTATTGGAGAGGTGTCCGAGTGGTTTAAGGAGCTGGTCTTGAAAACCAGTGATGCTTAACGGCACCGTGGGTTCGAATCCCACCCTCTCCGCCATTTTTGCTTTTTTTCTTCGATGGCGGAGAAGAAAAGTTTTATAATGCTTATAATTGCACGGAGAAGTACTCAAGAGGCTCAAGAGGATCCCCTGCTAAGGGATTAGGCTGGGTAACCGGTGCGAGGGTTCGAATCCCTCCTTCTCCGCCATTTTGGACGAGGTGTAGCGCAGTTTGGTAGCGCACGTGGTTTGGGACCATGGGGCCGGGGGTTCGAGTCCCTTCACCTCGACCATTTATTTTATGCAATTTGGACCATTAGCTCAGTTGGTTAGAGCGCCCGGCTCATAACCGGTAGGTCCGGGGTTCGAGTCCCTGATGGTCCACCATTAGGAAAGAAAGAACCAAAATGAACTTTGAAAATTGAACAGCAGGTTAATTCAATAAGCTTTTTAAGCAAATTGATTAATCGTTTAAATAATAATAAGACTATGTAAGTTTTGTT
>NZ_JABGBW010000011.1 GCF_014229965.1 Peptostreptococcus canis | reverse complement strand
TTCTCATAAACTACCTCCCATGAGATAGTTTATATCATAATCATATTTAAGACAATTTCATTTGCGATTACTTAGGACAATATCATATATGATTCATATATGTTAGAAAAAACTATGTAAGACACTTGTCTAATAGTATTTAATATGTTATAATAATTAAGGTTTTAACCTAGGCTCAGCTTTTGAAATCTCCATTCTAAGCTTAGCTGTAGGCGATTATAAAAATTATAGGAGGAAAGATATGATAAACAAAGAACAAATAATCAAAGATTTTGGAAGAAAAGAAGGAGATACTGGTTCTCCAGAAGTACAGATAGCTTTATTAACAGCTAGAATCAATGACTTAAATGAGCATTTAAAGGTTCATAAGAAAGACCATCACTCAAGAAGAGGGCTTTTAAAGATGGTTGGTAGAAGAAGAAACTTATTAGGGTATTTAAAGAAGAATGATCTTGAAGGATATAGAGCTTTAATAGCTAGATTAGGTCTTAGAAAATAATTTTAAATTGTTTATTACAGGTATGACTGCTCATGCCTGTTTTTTCTGTTATTTTTCATTTAATTTAATTATAAATCTATTTTTATAATTAAAATTGTGGTAAAATGATAATATTGAGAAAATATATTATTGCTAGGAGGGATAATAGTGGACATAAAATTAATTTGTGATACCTTATGTGATATTCCCGATGAAATACAAAAAAAAGAGTATTTAGAGATAGTACCGCTTACTCTGATAATGGGTGGTAATGAGTATAAAGACGGAGTGGATATAGACAAAGAAACTTTTTATAAATCTGTGTTAGAAACTGGTGAAGTTCCCAAAACATCTCAGGCTACATATATGCAGTTTAAAGAAATTTTTGAAAAATACATTGCTGATGGAAAAAAGATAATTTGTATTAATGGAGCATCTTCAAAGTCAGGTACTTATCAAAGTGCATTATTGGCAAAAAACGATGTAGACGGTGATATTAATGTGTTTGATACAGAGCAACTATCTCTTGGAGCGGGACAGTTTGTAATAAGAGCCTGTGATATGATTGAAGAAGGCATGGATTTAGAAAATATAATTAAAAAACTAGAAGAAATAAAGGATAGTGCAAAAATATTATTTGCCCCTGCATCATTTGACTTTTTGAAAAAAAGTGGAAGAGTGCCTATGACAACTGCCGTTATCGGAAATATGTTGAATATAAAGCCAATTTTCTATATGGAAAAAGGTGAAATTGGTTTGGAGACAAAGGTAAGAGGTGTAAAAAAACTTGTAGCAAAACTGGTTGACTTAGTTATTGAAAGATTTGGTACTGAACTAAATGAGGTGACTCTTACAATCGGTCATGGCTGCAATTTAGAAGATTTTGAAAAATTAAAAAGAGAAGTTGAAGCTAAATTGGAAGGAAAAGTAAAAAAAATAATGACAACTAAAGGTGGAGTTTGTATTTGTTCTCATACTGGTCCAGACATAATAGCAGTCAGTTTTTCAAAGTAATAATAGTATTTAGGAGGAAACTATGTTCGAGCATAGAATTTTTGAAACAGAAATTGCTGGTAGAAAGCTATCTGTTGAAATAGGAAAAATTTGTGAAATGACAAATGGAAATTGTATCATAAGATATGGTGATACGATGCTAATGGTAAATGTTACAAAATCAGCACAACCAAGAGATGGGATTGATTTTTTCCCTTTAAGTGTTGATTTTGAAGAAAAATTATATTCTGTAGGTAAAATACCAGGTGGTTTCTTAAAAAGAGAAGGTAAGCCTTCAGAAAAGGCTGTACTAACTTCAAGGTTAATAGACAGACCTATAAGACCACTTTTTCCGGACGGGTTTAGGAATGATGTTCAGGTTGTAGCAACTGCTCTTTCAGTTGATCAGGATTGTACTCCGGATATTGTTGCAATGATAGGTTCTTCAATTGCTTTATCTATATCAGACATCCCTTTTAATGGACCTACCGGTTCAGTATTAGTAGGATTAGTAGATGGAGAATTTGTGGTAAATCCCAACCAGGAAGAAAGAGAAAATAGCTCCCTTCATCTAGTAGTATCAGGTACAAAAGATGCTATTATGATGGTTGAAGCAGGAGCCAATGAAGTTGAAGATGAAAAAGTACTTGAAGCTATATTGTTTGCTCATGAAGAAATAAAGAAAATAGTTGAGTTTATAGAAGAAATAGTGACTGAAGTTGGTCATGAAAAAGAACAGCCAGAACTTCATCTTCCAAGTGAAGACCTTACTACTAAAGTCGATAGTTTTGCAAGAGAAAAGATGCGCGAAGCAGTTAAGACTGTTGAAAAAATGGAAAGAACAGAAAAAATGGATGCTGTAAGTGAAGAGACTCTTGCATATTTTGAGTCAGAATTAGAAGATTTTGAAGAAGTAGTCGGTGATATTGAAGATATACTTCATGCAATTATAAAAGATGAAGTTAGAAGTTTAATTGTAGATGAAAATGTGAGACCAGATAATAGGGCTTTGAGTGAAATAAGACCTATATGGTGTGAAACAGGTATGATACCTAGAACACATGGATCTGCTATATTTACAAGGGGACAGACGCAAGTAATGAATATTACTACTCTTGGAGCTCTTGGTGAAGTTCAAAAATTAGATGGACTTGATGAAGAAGATAACAAGAGATATATGCATCATTATAATTTCCCTTCATATTCTGTTGGAGAAACTAGACCTTCAAGAGGCCCTGGAAGGAGAGAGATAGGTCATGGTGCTTTGGCTGAAAGAGCTTTGGTTCCGGTCATACCTTCTCAAGAAGAATTTCCTTATGCCATAAGATTGGTTTCTGAAGTATTAAGTTCAAATGGTTCTACATCTCAGGCATCGGTTTGTGCATCAACTCTTTCACTTTTAGATGCCGGTGTACCTATTAAAGATATGGTAGCTGGTATAGCTATGGGACTTATTAAACATCATGATAAAGTGGCTGTACTTTCTGATATACAAGGTATGGAAGATCACTTAGGAGATATGGATTTTAAGGTTGCAGGTACTGAACATGGTATAACAGCTATACAGATGGACATTAAAATTGCGGGGATAGACGAAAATATACTTAGACAGGCATTAAAACAAGCTAAAGAAGGTAGAATTCATATATTAAATGAAATGAAAAAGGTAATTACCGAACCTAGACCAGAACTATCACCATACGCACCAAAAATAGAAAAGATGATGATTGATCCTGATAAGATTAGAGATGTTATTGGACCTGGTGGAAAAATGATTAATAAAATTATTGATGAAACAGGTGTAAAGGTAGATATAGAACAGACTGGTGAAGTCTATATAGTTGGAGTTGAAGCGGATATGATAGCCAAAGCAATGAATATAATTGAAGAAATTGTTGCAGAGGCTGAACCAGGGAAAATATATAGTGGTAAAGTGATTAGAATTGAAAAATTCGGTGCTTTTGTAGAAATATTACCGGGAAAACAGGGATTGCTTCATATTTCTCAAATATCAGATGCTAGAATCAATAAAATTGAAGATGTGCTATCTATTGGAGATGTAGTTGATGTAATGGTTACAGAAATAGATGATAAGGATAGAATTAATTTATCTATTAAAGCCATTAAAAAATAAAGAGTACTTTAGTTTTGATAATAAAACATATTTAAAAGGATTATAAAGTTAAGGCAATATTGATATAAAATAACTATTATAAAAAAGTATGTAAAATGACTATAAAAAAATTATAAATCGATGGAATATATATTTCATCGATTATTTTTTATGGTAAAATGTATTAATATGGAGGTGAAAATGATTATGTATAATTATAAAGAAAAATATTTATATTTAAATAAAAATAAAATAGGAAGAATTTTTTTTGTGATATTATTTTTACTATTATTTTTAATGGTATCTATGAATTCTATAAAAGCAAACGATGTAATGAGAATTGAGGGGAAAGATAGATATATTACATCTGTAGAGATATCAAAGAAGATTAATACAGACAAGGCCAGCATAGTATTAGTAAATGGAGATAACTATATTGATGCACTATCGGGAAATACTCTTGCAAGTACTACTAACGGTAGGATATTGTTGGTAAAAAAGGATAAAATTCCAAGAGTTGTAGAAGATGAAATAAACAGAGTAAAACCAGATATAATATACATACTAGGTGGAATGAATAGCATAGAAAAAAGTATTGAGAAAAAATTGGAGAATCTTGGAATTAATGTAAAAAGAATAAGTGGTTATAATAGATATAGAACATCAGAAAAAGTAGTTCAAGAAGTGATTTCAATGAAGAATATAGAGAAATTGGCAATAGCCTCAAATGAATCGGATATAATATGCGCTGCACAATATTGTGGAGAAGACATTCCTATTATTCTGGTAGAAGAAAATGAAAATAGTATTGATTTCATAAATTCATTAAATTTACAAGAAAAAATAGTTTTTGGTGGTAATAAATCCATAAGCCAAAGTTTTTATAATAGTGTATCAGCAACAAATAGAATATTTGGTAAAAACAGATATGTTACTTCAGTAGAAATAGCTAAATTAAAAACATCAAAATCTGCATACATAGTCAGTGGCGAAAATTTAGTGGATGCTTTGTCACTAGGGCCTCTTGCATATCAAAACGATAGAAATATTATTTTTTCCAAAAAATATGGGCTTCCTTCAAGTATTAGGGATTTTGTAAAAAGTACATATTATAATTACGATATAGTTGGAGGAAAAAACTGGGTTCCTGATGATATTATGAAAATTAAAAAGCCAGATGATTTAAATAATGATAAAGTTACTAATACAAGCAAATTTGAATACTGGGATAAATATAATAATTATGATAGAAAAGTTATATTAAATTCGAGTGAGATAGAAAAAATAAATAAGAAAAATATATCTAAATCAAATTATTTATATAAAGTAGAAAATATTGATGGCGAATATGGTGTAATATCCAGAAGAGCAATAATGAAAAAACAACCATATAATGATAAAGATCCAGATACATTTGATGATTATACAGCTTTAACAGGATTGTTTCCTTGGGAAGAAGTGGTGATAAGAAAATATAATGCAGATAAGTCATGGGCATTTGTGTATTCGGTTGACTATTACGGATGGATACCTACAAAAAATATCATGAAGATGTCAAAATCACAGATGCTGGAAAATAGAAATAAAAAATTTGTAGTATTTACCGATAGACAATATAAGACCAGTGAAGGTGACATTATAGATATGGGTACAAAATTACCGCTAGTTAAATCAGATTCAAATTATTATACTGTTGAAATGCCGATTCATGGAAATTATTATAAAACAAGATATATTTTAATACCAAAAACTAAAGCTACGGAAGGGTATTTGGAATTTAGCCAAGCAAATATAATTAAACAAGCTTTGAAATTTAAAGGTGAGAAATATGGATGGGGACATAGTAATTTAACTAGAGATTGTTCAGGATTTGTGAGGGATACTTTCAAAACTTTTGGTATAATTATACCGAGAGACTCAAGTTCGCAGGAGATAGAAGATATAGGTAAAAAGGTATCGTTTAAAGGCATTAACGGAAGAACTAAAAGAGAAAACTTAATGATGTCTAATTCGGCTGGAAGTTTATTATATTTACCTGGACATGTATTTATGTATATAGGAGTTAATGAAAATTCTAAACCGATGATAATGCATCATTATGGATATGTGTTTGAAAACGGTGTGAAAAAAAATCACTTTAGATCAGATATAACATCTCCTAATTTATTAACAACTAAAAATGGTAGTTTTCTTGACTATGTAACAACGTTGAGAAATTTTCAGGTCTTAAAATAATAAAAATGCATAATTTAGTAAAAAAATCAGAGAATAATTATTTTTATATATTTATATCTGAAAATTGATATTATAAAATGGATTGATATATAAGTTGAAAATTTTTAAAAGTAGAATACATTTTGAATATGTGTTATCTTTAAAAACTTATATATTAATCCTATTTTATTTTGATATTTTTTATAGATAAAGACAGTTATGAAAGATAATATTAGATAAAATTAAGCAAAAAATAGTAAAATATGTTATAATAATTTGATATGCATATTTAATAATATTGAAAAATAAGAATTATTAAATATAGAGTTAGGGGTGAGGAATATAAAGTATTATAAATTAGATAATGGTCTAAGATTGGTGTTTGAAGAAATACCATATGTTAGATCTGTTTCGTTAGGTGTATGGATAAATGTAGGTTCCAGAATGGAAAATGATAAAAATTCTGGAATGGCTCATTTTATTGAACATATGCTATTTAAAGGAACTACTAATAGAACTTCGAAAAAAATATCAAATGATATAGATTATTATGGTGGAAATATAAATGCTTTTACGACTCACGATCATACGTGTTATCATGTTAAAATGCCATCTAATCATATTGATAGAGGGATTGAAGTGCTTGGCGATATTATTAAAAATTCAGTATTTGATGTAAATGATATAGAGAAAGAAAAAGTTGTTATTTCGGAAGAAATAAAAATGTATGAAGACTCTCCTGAAGATTATGTATATGAAGAGTTGCTTAAGAAAGTATACGACAATAAAGGTATTGGAAGAAATGTATTAGGAAGTATAGAAAGCATAAGTCTTTTTGATAGAGAATCGATAAAAGAATTTTTTGATAAAAATTACATTCCAAATAATTCTGTGATTGTAGTTAGTGGAAATTTTGTATATGAAGATCTTTTAGAAAAAATAAGTCGGAATTTTTCTGACTGGAGCTATAGAGATTATAGCAATGTTAGAGAAAGTCACGAGTTTAAAAAAGTAAAATTTATAAAAAATAGAGAAGATGAGCAATCCAATATTGCTATAATATTTCAGTGTCCAGATGATAGCGTTTATAAAGATTTTATTGCTGTAAAGTTGCTGGGAAATATTTTAGGAAATTCTCCAAGCTCTAGATTATTTCAAAAAATAAGAGAGGAGAGAGGATTGACTTATAACATATATTCAGCTGATAATTTTTATGTTGGTGAAGCTGAATTTGGAATATATTCCAGTATGGCAAGCGAAAATTTACTAGAAGTCTATAATCTTATAATGGATGAAATAAAAGATCTAAGAGAGAATTATATTACTAATGAAGAATTGACATTTGCAAAGGAACAATATAAAGGCTCCGTGATTATGAATATAGAAGATACTGAGGATAGAATGTTATATATCGGAGAATATGAAGTGGATGATTCAAGAATAAAGGAAATTGATGAAGTAATTAGCGTAGTAGATGATATAGATATGAAATATATGGAAGGCATTATAGATAGAATTTTTAGAGGTTCAATGTCATTGGGAATTACAGGCAAAAATGCCGAAGAAATAATGTTAGGAGTGTGATTATATGCCTAATAGAACAAATGGAAGACCGCCAAGTAGAAAACCAAACTCCAAATCAAAAAATGGTAAAAAAGGAAATAGAAAAAAAGATAAAAAGGGGATGAGATTTAATAGAGAATATCATAATCTGATTTTGATATTTCTTGGGCTATTTTTTATATATGGTTTAGTATCCAGTTCGGGAGCTATTGTCCCCAAAATAATTCAAATGATACTTAAAGGTACATTTGGAGGATTGTCTATATTAGTACCTATCGTCATGATATTGATGGGCGTACTGGGATTTATTGATGGAAATGAGAAAATTGATAGAATAAGAAAAACTAAAGTGTTCTATTTTGGGATAATATTTTTAATAATATACTATGGATTGATCAATTATGGTCGTTCACCATCGGAAAGCCCTTTTAAAAGTGGGGTTTTACAAGATATTATAAAAATGGGAGTTACCAGAGAAGGAATTGGATTGGTGCCTTCTATTATAACTTATTATTTAACTCATCTGTTGGGATTAGTTGGAGCCTGGTTATTAACTATATTTGCTACTATAATGACAATATTATATGTATTTAACATAAAAATGAAAGATATAATAGACTTTATATCTAAATCTGAAAACGGGAGCATATTATCAAAAATAAAATCGTTAAAATCAGGTAGAAAAAATAAAGATGATATTTCAGATGAGACCATTATAAATAAAACAGGATTTTTTGATAAAATAAAAGGTATTTTAGGTAAAAAAGATTTTGAAAATGAGGAAGATTATTTGGGTGATGGAGATAAAACCATAAAAATTGTAGGCTTCAATAAGGCTGAGGATGACTATTTAGAAATACTTGAAGGTACGCAAAGTTTATCTGACTTAGAGGTTTTACAAAAATTACAAAATGAAGAACCTATAGTTGATGGTTTGGTATCTAAATATGATGATTCTGAAGATAAATCAAGTAAGAAAAATATAGACACGCCAAATAATGATATGGGTGTTAGAAATAATTTATCAAGCGGTGTGTCTTCCATAGAAAATTTTGAGGAAGAAAATGAGCATATAAAATATGCAAATTATAAAAAACCTCCAACATCCCTTCTTAATAAAGTTGTCAATAAAAATGATAAAAGATCTAAGCAAAAGGTATTGGAAAATGCGAAACAGCTGGAGCAAACCTTGAGAGATTTTGGAGTAGATGCAAGTATAAATCAGGTAACGGTAGGTCCTTCTATTACAAGATATGAGATACAACCAAAACCCGGTGTTAAAGTAAGTAAAATAGTAAATCTTACTGATGATATTGCGCTTAGTCTAGCAGCTAAAAGTATTAGAATGGAAGCGCCTATTCCGGGGAAAAGTGCAATTGGAATAGAAGTTCCAAATGATGAGTCCCAAATGGTAAGTATTAGGGAAATAATAGAAAGCAAGGAATTTAATGATTTTAAATCACCTTTAGCAATGGGACTTGGAAAAGATGTATCTGGTAAAATTATAATTGGTGATATTGCAAAAATGCCTCATCTACTTATTGCCGGGTCTACAGGATCAGGGAAGTCCGTATGCGTTAATACACTTATTACAAGTATAATATATAAGGCGAAACCAGATGAAGTAAAGTTAGTGTTAATAGATCCAAAAGTTGTGGAATTAGCAAATTATAATGGAATTCCTCATTTATTGGTTCCAGTTGTAACAGATGCTAAAAAAGCCGCAAATGCTTTATGTTGGGCCGTGACCGAGATGAATAGAAGATATAATCTTTTTGCTGAATCTCAGGTTAAGGATATAAACAGTTATAATGAAAAAACAGATAATCCACTTTCAAGAATAGTGATTATAATTGATGAGTTAGCAGATCTTATGATGGTAAGCTCCAATGAAGTGGAAGACTATATATGTAGATTAGCCCAGATGGCAAGGGCGGCTGGAATGCATTTAATTGTAGCGACACAAAGACCTTCTGTAGATGTCATAACAGGAGTAATAAAAGCAAATATTCCATCTAGAATATCATTTGCAGTTTCATCACAGACAGACTCTAGAACTATAATAGATATGGGCGGAGCAGAAAAATTGCTAGGTAAGGGCGATATGCTGTTTTATCCACTTGGTGCAAATAAACCGGTAAGATTACAAGGTGCCTTTATATCCGAAGAAGAATCTGAAAAAGTGATAGAACATGTGAAAAGTGAAGTTGGAGAATTGAGTTATGCTAATGATATAGAGGAGTCTATTTCCAATGTGAATACTGCTAAGGATGATGATGCTGATGAACTTTTATCAGATGTAATAGAGTTTGTCATAAATAGTGGTCAAGCTTCGGCATCTATGCTGCAGAGAAAATTTAAAATTGGTTTCAACAGAGCTGCAAGACTTGTAGATGATATGGAAGAAAGAGGTATAGTAGGTCCTAGTGAAGGAAGTAAACCTAGAAAAGTAATGATTTCCAAAGAGGAATTTGATGAATTGAAAAAAGAAAATTAATTAATAATGTTAAGGGACGATTCAAAATTACGTTTTAGAATTTTCAAAAAGAGATATTGATTGATAAATTATATTTTTGAAAATAAGAGAACTTTGATTTAAGGATCAGTCCCTTATTATGTGAAGATGTATATTAAAAAATGTTTTGGAGGAATATATTTTGAAAATAGCACTAGAATCGTTAGGGTGTTCAAAAAATTTGGTTGATGCGGAAATTATGTTAGGTCTTTTAAATAGAAAAGGACATCAATTAGTTGGCGATTATATCAATGCTGATATAGTAATTGTCAATACTTGTGGTTTTATCGAATCAGCTAAACAAGAATCTGTTGATTCAATAGTTCAATATGCCGATTTAAAAAATGAAGGTAAATTTAAGTATTTATTGGTTTCCGGATGCCTTGCACAGAGATATTCGGAGGAACTTTTAAAAGAAATACCGGAAATAGATGGTATTATAGGCACAGGAAGCTATGAAAAAATAACGGATGTAGTAGATTCTCTGATGGATAGGGATGAGATAATTGAGTTAGGAGATATAAACTTTACTTTTAATGAGGAGTTACCGAGATATATATCTACACCACCATATTTGGCTTATTTAAAAATAGGTGAGGGGTGTGATAATAACTGTACTTATTGTATAATACCAAAGTTAAGAGGCAAATACAGAAGCAGAAAGCTGGAAAGTCTTGTTGAAGAGGCAAAACGACTTTCCGATAGAGGAGTAAAAGAGCTTGTTGTAATTGCACAGGATACAACTGTATATGGAGTGGATCTATATGGTAAACAGATGTTACCGGAATTGTTAGAGGAATTATCGAAAATGGATTTTGAATGGATCAGAGTGATGTATTCATATCCTGAAAGTATAACGGAGGAAATTGTCGATGTTATTGCAAAACATAGTAATATATGTAACTATTTCGACATGCCGATACAACATGCAAATGACAGAGTATTGAAATTGATGAATAGAAAGACAACCAGAAAAGAATTAAAGTCAAAGATCGATATGATAAGAAACAAGATACCGGATGCAACAATTAGAACGACATTTATTGTTGGATTTCCTGGTGAGACTGACGAGGAATTTGAATCTCTTTTAGATTTCGTAAGGGATATAAAATTTGATAGATTGGGTGCTTTTGCATATTCAAGAGAAGAAGATACTCCGGCGGATAAACTGCCAAATCATTTAGATGAATCTGTAAAGAAAAATAGACTTGATAGAATAATGATGGTTCAGCAAAATATCTCTGAGTCATTAAATCAAGAAAAAATTGGAAAAGAATACAAAGTATTGATTGAAGATAAAATAGATGATACTCTATATATAGGAAGAACTGAATGTGATGCTGATGAAATAGATAGTATAGTTTATTTAGAAACGACGAATAATATTAAAATCGGTGATTTTATAGACGTTATCATAGAAAATGCCTATGAGTATGATTTAAGAGCTATACCTAAAGATTTATTAAATCAGTATAATTAAAAGTTGGGAGGAATCAATATGAATTTACCTAATAAACTAACTTTATTTAGGATTATTTTAATACCTGTACTGGTAATTTTTATGTATTTACCAATTTCTAGCAAATATCTTATTTCACTAATTATATTTATAATTGCGGCCATTACAGATGCTTTAGATGGAAATATAGCAAGAAAATACAATCTAATAACTGATTTTGGTAAATTTATGGATCCGTTGGCAGATAAATTATTAGTTATAGCCGCACTAATTTGTATGATAGAAACAAGTCTGGTACCGGGATGGATAGTGTTGATTATTATTTCGAGAGAGTTGTCTGTGAGCATAATGAGAGCCATTGCAGCGGCTGACGGAAAGGTAATTGCGGCAGGAACAAGTGGAAAATTAAAGACGATTGTTCAAATGGTTTCAATTATTTTATTGTTATTAGGAGCACATTTAAACGACAATATAGTGCTTACTATAGGTAAAGTGTTGATTTATTTAGCCGCGGCTCTTACTATCTATTCAGGTTATGAATATTTTAGCTATAATAAAGAACTTTTTGAAGATAGATAATATATTTAATAAGTTGTCAAACACTTGTGATAATCAATAACTTTTTTCTGATTAAAGATAAAAAGTTTATATTTTTAAAAAATTGTCTATAAATAATAAAGAGGTTTTAGATAAAATAAGAACGTTTGTTCTTGACTGTTTGTATAAAAAATATTATAATGTTTTTAAAGAACATATGTTTGTTAAAGGAGAATAAAATGACAATAGATCAAAATAAAATGGCAGCCTTAAATGAGGCACTTGGAAAAATCGAGAAAGAATATGGAAAAGGCTCGGTAATGAAGTTGGGAGAAACATCTACTTTAGAAATTGATGCAATATCAACCGGTTCTATAGGTTTAGATATAGCATTGGGAATAGGAGGGCTTCCAAGAGGAAGAATAGTTGAAATTTATGGACCGGAGTCTTCTGGTAAAACTACTGTCGCTTTGCATTGTATAGCTGAAGCACAAAAAGACGATGGAATAGCTGCTTTTATAGATGCAGAACACGCTCTCGATCCAGTATATGCAAGAGCTCTTGGTGTTGATATTGATAACTTAATTATATCACAGCCTGATACGGGAGAACAAGCTCTTGATATAGCAGAATCGCTAATTAGATCAGGTGCTATTGATATACTTGTTGTAGATTCAGTTGCGGCTCTAGTTCCAAAAGCTGAAATCGAAGGAGATATGGGAGATTCTCATGTCGGTTTACAAGCCAGATTGATGTCACAAGCGCTTAGAAAATTGACTGGTTCTATAAAAAAATCAAATTGTGTTGTTATATTTATTAATCAGCTTAGAGAAAAGGTAGGAGTAATGTTTGGAAGCCCTGAGACTACTACCGGTGGTAGAGCTCTTAAGTTCTTTTCATCTATGAGAATAGAAGTCAGAAAAGGGGAAACTATTAAACAGGGTGATAAGATGTTGGGAAGCAGAACAAAGGTTAAAGTAGTTAAAAACAAGGTCGCTCCACCATTCAAGCAAGTTGAATTTGATATAATGTACGGTACTGGAATATCCAAGTATGGAGATTTACTTGATACTGCTGTTGGAATTGATGTGATAAAGAAGTCGGGGGCATGGTATAGTTATAAAGATGAAAAAATGGGACAGGGTAGAGAAAATTCAAAAAAGTTCCTTGAAGAAAATGAAGATATAGCTAGAGAGATAGAATCTAAAGTAAGGGAATATTACGGTCTAGATTTTAGAGAAGAAACTTCTGAAAAAATAGGTTCCGAGGGACAATTGGAATTTTAATATGATCATTTAAAAATTGTATATAAATATTTATTTGTTTTATAATTATGATACTATTACGATTTTAATTTTAAATTTCGTAATAGTATTTTTTATAGATTAATTTATAGATTAATAAGATGTTAAATCAATAATTTGATAAAATACTTGATTTTTCTACTGGAAATACTACTTGTGAAAAATATTATATATTATTCTAAATAATCGTAGAATTTTAAATAATTGACATAACATATAAAAGATTATAAAATAATATATAGGACAATGTCCTGTATATGAATTTATGATTTTTTGAACAAGTTGAAATACTTTAATATAAAGTTATCTTGGAATTGAAATTAGAACTTTGAAAACAAAATAATTAAGAGGAGGTGGACACAATTAATTTACTACACGTGGGTATTACCGCAGTGATTGCAGTAATCGTAGGACTATTGATTGGTTATGTCATCAGAAAAAATATCTCAGAAGCTAAAATCGGACAGGCTGAAACACTTGCAAAAGATATTGTCGATAAAGCAAATAGAGATTCTGAGACAGTTAAAAAAGAAAAACTTCTTGAAGCCAAAGAAGAAATTCATAGATTACGTACTGAAGGAGAAAAGGAAAACAAGGAAAGAAGAAACGAAGTACAGAAATATGAAAAAAGAGTTTTGCAAAAGGAAGAAACTCTTGATAGAAAGATGCAATCTTTAGAGCAGAAAGAGACTAATTTACAGAGGAAGACTGAAGCTGTAAATAAAAAGGAATCGGAAATTGATCAGATTAAAGAGCAGCAACTTCAAAAGTTGGAAAATATTTCCGGATATACAACAGATGAAGCTAAAGAGATAATATTTTCAAATGCCGAAAGAGATGTTAGAAGAGAAATATCTTTAATGATTAAAGAAAAAGAATCTCAAGCAAAAGAAGAAGCTGACAAAAGGGCGAGAGAGATAATAGGTTATGCAATTCAGAAATGTTCGGCAGATCATGTTGCTGAGACTACTGTATCTGTGGTTAATCTTCCTAATGATGAAATGAAAGGTAGAATAATTGGTAGAGAAGGTAGAAATATAAGAGCCTTAGAAACACTTACCGGAATTGATTTGATAATAGATGATACTCCTGAGGCAGTTATTTTATCAGGATTTGATCCTATAAGAAGAGAAGTAGCAAGAATTGCACTTGAAAATCTTATTGGAGATGGAAGAATACATCCGGCTAGAATTGAAGAAATGGTTGAAAAGGCCAAAAAAGAAGTTCAAAATATCATTAAAGAAGCTGGTGAACAGGCTATGTTTGATACGGGTGTTCATGGACTTCATCCAGAACTAGTTAAGTTATTAGGAAGATTGAAATATAGAACTAGTTATGGTCAAAATGTACTAAAGCACTCAATAGAAGTTTCTATTTTGGCAGGTATAATGGCTGAAGAAATAGGAGCAGATGTAAAATTAGCTAAAAGAGCTGGTTTAGTACATGATATAGGTAAGGCAGTCGATCATGAAATCGAAGGGACTCATATTGAAATTGGTATGGACTTATTGAAAAAATACAAAGAATCAAAAGATGTAATTCATGCGATGAGTACGCATCATGGTGATTATGAACCTCAGACAGTAGAAGCTGTATTGGTAACTGCTGCTGATGCAATATCTGCAGCTAGACCGGGAGCAAGAAGAGAAACTCTTGAAGCTTATATAAAGAGATTGGAAAAATTGGAAGAAATAACTAACTCATATGAAGGTGTAGATAAATCATTTGCTATTCAAGCTGGTAGAGAAGTGAGAATTATGGTTAAACCAGAAGAAATAAATGATGAAGAAATACATTTACTTGCAAGAGATATGACAAGAAGAATAGAGGAAGAATTAGATTATCCAGGTCAAATTAAAGTAAGTATTATCAGAGAAACTAGAGCTACTGACTATGCAAAATAGTAAGAAAAACAGTATCGTATTTTATTTTACGGTACTGTTTTTTTATGATATAATTATCATATGTTAGGGGGGGGTTATTTTGAAAAGTTTTCTGAATATTGAATCTAACTTGGATTCATTAAAGCTTAAGTCTTTTGAAAAGACTATATATGAAAATGCAACTGAAGAAGATTTTATTATCCCTAAAGCTATTCCTTTTAAAGGAATAAATACTGATATGCTGTATATTAAAAATAATTCTATTCTATTTTTAAAATTTATGGATACAACAGAAGAACTTTTTTCTTTTTTAGATGAAGAGATAATTGAAATAATGTATGAAGAATACAATCTTCTTTCAGAAAATATGAAGAAATTTTTTCCAAATATCAATTATAATTATATTTTTGTTATGCCATATATAGAATCAATAGAAAAAACGTTTGGATATGAAAATTTTGTAAGAGAAAAAATTATATTTGGAGAAAATACTTTTAAAATGTCTAAATCAAATAAGTTATTAACAGACTATTTATCTGAAAAAAATAATGAAGTCGAATTATCTATATTTTTATTAAATATATGTACAGAATATTTCGTGTTTACAACAGGTCTTAATTTAAATAAAAATTTTAAAAAAGTTATATTTTCTAATGAGGCAACCGAGTATAAATTATCGTTAATGGAAGAAGAGCAGATGACCTTTGTTTCTTCTGTAAATTATGGAAATCATATAATAAGAGGTGGTACCGGAACAGGAAAAAGTTCGTTATTGTTATCAAGAGTTATAAAACTCTCTAAAATATATCCTCATCATAAATTTTTATTACTAACCTTTTCGAAACAACAATATAATCAGTTTAGAGAAAAGCTAGATTTGCTTTATGCAGATTCGGATAATATAGAGTTACATACTTTTAGTTCTTTCATTTTTAAAGTTGCAAAAGCTAATAAACTTGTTATAGACCATAATCTTTTAAAGAAAAATTATGATAAGGCATTTGCAAATATAATGAAACAAATTGATAATACAATAAAAAATAAGAGTATGTTTAAGGGAATATTTATAGATGAAGGTGAAAATTTTACTGAAGAAGAAATATCTTTAGTTCATGAATTTTTATATAAAACAAAGAACATTTTTAATGTTAGCTTTTGTAAGTCGTACAACATAAATAATAATTTAAATATTTTTAAATGCAGAGTCAAAGCAATTGAATATGAAGATGATTTAGTATTGAGTAAAAATTATAGACAAAGTATAGAGGTTACAGATTTTATCAATAAATATTGTGAAAACTCCAATAATTATTTGTCTAATCTCAGAGATAATCTTGCCTCGGAGTTATTTATGAAAACTGAAACCGTACTGGATTTTACCAGAAAGGTTAATATTGTCAGAGTGGAAGATTTGGATGATCAGATAAACTCTGTAATTTGGGAAGTTCAACATTTTGTAAATGATCTAGGTTATGATTACAAAGATATTGCCATTATATATCCGTACAATAAAAAGAAATTAAAAAACGGAAAGGTAATATATTTTCAATATATGCTTAGAAAACTGCTCGAGGATGCTGGCATTGAGTATATGTATGCGGATGATTCGATAACCAATATCACACCTAGAAATGGTATAACAATTTCTAATATATACTCTATAAAGTCTCTTTCTTTCAAGGCAGTAGTTGTCTGTGAGCTTGAAATGTTATATAATCATAGTGTGACAAAAGAGGATCAGGATTACCAAATAAATGACTTTGCAGGTGATTTAAATAAGGTATATACAGCAATGACAAGGGCAGAGGAGGTACTAAGTATTGTGATATCTTATACTCCTGAAAATAGTGATATTGCAAAAATATTATTGGAAAGTTCAAAATAGGCATTAAAATTGGGCTACATTTTTATATAAAATAAGTATAAAATATATAAATAATGGCTAGTTAGATACTTTAATAAGTATATTGACTAGCCGTTTTCTATTACTATATAATTTGAATGCATATTATTGTGTATAAAAATATTCACATTGATAAAAACACAAGATTAATTAAACATAAAAAATATAAATACTATTAAACCGAGTATAATTCTATAAATACCGAATGCTTTAAAGTCATGTTTTTTGATATAACTCATAAAGAATTTTATTACTATTACAGAAACAATAAACGCAGTAAGAGATCCGATAAACATTATAAACCATTCAAAACCGGTAAAAGAAAATCCTGCTTTTAATAATTTCAGTAGACTTGCTCCAAGCATGGTTGGTATTGCCAAGAAAAAAGAAAATTCAGCAGCAATAAATCTTGATGTACCTAAAAGAGTTGCACCTATAATAGTTGAGCCGGATCTTGATGTTCCTGGTACTAAAGCTAAAACCTGAAATAGACCAATCAAAAAAGCTGTTTTATATGATACCTGGTTAAATTTCGTAATTAATGGTTTTCTGTTTCTACTTTCTAACCAAATCATAATTATACCATAGATTATAAGAGCTAACGCTACAATTGATGGTTTAAAAAACAACTCATCTATTTTATCCTCAAATAATACTCCTATAACACCAGATGGTATAACAGCTATAATAACTTTTATCCAAAGACTCCAAGTAGATTTTTTTTCTTTTTTGCTTTTACTTTTTGAAAATGGATTTAACTTTTCAAAATAAAGTATTAAAACAGCGAGTATTGAGCCAAACTGAATTACGACTAAAAATGTATCTACAAACTTTTTTGAACCGGCCAAATGTAAAAATTGATCTAATAAAATCATATGACCTGTGCTACTTACCGGCAACCATTCTGTAATTCCCTGAATAATACCGAGCAATAATGCCTTAATTACTTCTATCAAAACATACCTCCTTTATTTACACAATATTATATAATATTATCATAGTTATCTTAATTAATCAATAAATCATGAGTTTAAAAATTATAAATTGAAAGATAAGGAATTCGTTCTAGAATAATATATAAAAAATTTATATCAATAAACTAAAATTAGCATAAAATTGGAAATTTAATGATTTTATAAGAATTTAATATGAAAAAGTCAAATATTTTATTATATTATATTGAAAAAAACTCTCTATTTGTTTATACTATAGATAAAAAGATAGGTTGGAGGTATATTTATGTATAATAATGTGGATATGACAATTTCATTTATGGTAAAGTCATTACCAAAAATATATAATGATTTTTATCTTGAGTATATAAAGTCTTTTATGCAAACTACAAATATCAATAAGACACAAGTGAGAGCAATCACTTTTATTAAAAATTATGGTTCTATAAGCATGAGTGAATTATGCAATATGCTAAATATTGAAAAAGGCAGTTTAACAAGTATGATTGATGATTTAGAAGAAAAAAAATATGTTGAAAGAACTAAGGATAGAAGAGACAGAAGAAAATATAATATAGTTTTAACTGAAAAAGGAGATAAATTAGCTCAAGATTTTGTAGAGTATTTAAAGGAATCTTTAAAAGGGAAAATTGATAAAATAGGTAATGAAAATCTGCAACATTTTTTTGATGCAATGAATGTTATTATAAAAACGGTAGAAGAAATATCAAAATAATAAATATGGAATATTTTAAAAGTAATTTTATTATAAAGTTTTAGTTAATAATAAAAAAGACCTGTTGTGAGAGTATAAAATCTCAATAGGTCCTTTTTATTATTGAAAATATTAAATAAATTTAGCTTATTTATTTCCTTCAGCTTTATATGCTTCTAATCCTAGTCTTAGGCATTCGGCAGCATTTTTTAAGTCTTCTGTATTTAATATGTATGCAAGTCTGACTTCATCTCTTCCCAAACCTGGAGTAGCATAGAAATTTTCAGCAGGAGTAGCCATTGTAGTGGCACCATTGTGTCTAAATTTATTAAGCATGAAAATTACAAAGTCCTCTGCATTTTCAACCGGAAGTTTAACGACCATATAGAATGCTCCAGTTGGTTTTTCACAAACAACGCCAGGAATTTTCATTATTTCTTCATACAATGTATCTCTTCTTTTACAGTATTCAGCATTTACTTCTTCAAAATAAGATTTAGGAGTTCTATAAAGTTCAGCTGCACCGGCCATTTCTAATGTAGGTACACAAAGTCTTCCCTGGCAAAGTTTTAATACCTGAGCAATAAATTCTTTGTTTTTAGAAGCCAAAGAACCTATTCTCGCTCCACATGCCGAATATCTTTTGGAAACTGAATCAACTATTATGACTCTATCAGCCACATTTTCTAAGTTTCCAAAACTAGTATATTTCAATCCATCATAAACGAATTCCCTATAAACTTCATCCGAAATAATCCATAAATCTTTTTCTATTGCAACTTCAGCTAACATCTGCATCTCCTCAAGAGTATAAATCGCACCAGTTGGATTACCAGGATTGGATAAAAGGATAGCTCTAGTATTTTCATCCATAGAAGCCAGTACTTTTTCTTTTGATGGTAAGTGGAATCCATTTTCTGCAGTTGTAGTTATAGGTTTAATTTTTACATCCACGCAAGTAGCAAAACCATTGTAGTTAGTATAAAATGGTTCTGGAACTAATATATTTTCTCCAGGATTACACAAGGCCAACATTGCAAAAAGTAATGCCTCTGAACCACCATTTGTAATTAAGAGTTCACCACTTTCATAGTTGATTCCGTATTCTTTATAGTATTCAATCATAGCGTTTACTAGTTCTTCAGAACCAACTGAATCAGCATATTCTAGTACTTTATCATCAAAATTTTTAACAGCTTTCATAAAACCTTCAGGAGTTTTTATATCAGGCTGTCCTATGTTTAAGTGATATACTTTTACTCCATCTTTTTTTGCGGCTGTAGCATATGGAACAAGCTTTCTTACTGGTGAAGCTTGCATTGAACCAACTCTGTTAGAAAATTTCATTTTGAACCTCCGTAATATTTATTTAAGGGATAAAAAAACATTTTCCCTTTATAGTAAATAATATAACATAAAAGGTATAAAAAATAAATAAATTTATACTATATTTAAAAATTAACAAATATTATATGGCTATTTACAAAAAAAACTATACTTGATTAAAAATATTGTAATAAATTTATATAATAGTATTTTTTATAAATTTTTTTGTTAAAAAAGTCAATATATATAATTGATTTAAATTAAAATAGCTAAAAAATGAAGAATATTGTGTTAATTGTTGTCAAATATGGTATATTATTATAATGAAGATAGTTTGTGAGTATGAGGAGAAGTTTATTATGAAAGAAATAAGAAAGGATTCGATTACTGGAGATTTAGTAATTTACGCTAGTTATAGAAATCAAAGACCACACGATATGGTTAATACTGGCGAAAATTTTAATGGTAATGGGGAAGAATATAGTTCTGAATGTCCATTTTGCAGAGGAAATGAGTCAAAAGATGATGAGTTAAAGGATAGTATTGAACTTGATGGAGACTGGGTGTCGAAATCTGTTGCAAATAAATTTCCTATAATAGATATGTCAACTGAAGAAATATTTGGTGAGCATGAAGTGTTAATAGAAACATTTAGACATAATGGAAGTTTTTATAATATGAATATAGAAGAATTTCAATTTTTTTTCACTCTACTTGTTAGAAGGGTTGATAAGTTAGAGAAGGAAAAAGGAATAAAGTATGTGAATATATTTAAAAATTTTCTTAGAAATTCCGGTGCATCACTTATGCATCCACATTCTCAAATTACATCTTTTAATTTGATTCCACCAGAAATACAAAAAGAGTTACAAGTTGCCAGAGAACATTATAAAAAGAAAAAATCTTCTTTATATGATGATATAATTTTGGCAGAATTAAAATATCAAAAAAGAGTGGTATATAATGGTAAGTATTTTCTGTTATATGTTCCCTATGCTACCAGGTATAATGGAGAAATAAGAATTATTCAGAAAGATGATATCGAATTTGGAAAGTTGAGTGTTTCTCATATAAATGAAATATCTTATATTTTAAAAGAACTTTTCAAAAAATGGAAAACTTATCAAGGTGAAATACCATTCAATATGTTAATACATACATATCCAGTTGATAATAAAGAAAAGGATGTTTTTAGAACTCATTTTCATATTGTACCAAGAAAATATAATTTTGGTGGATTTGAATTAAGTACAAATTTGTTTGTATGTGGTACAGATCCAAATCAGCTGGCAGAATTTTTAAAATTTCAGTAAAGGAGATAATACATGAAGTTTATATCATGGAATGTTAATGGAATAAGAGCAGCCGTACAAAAAGGATTTAAAGATTTTTTTGATAAAATTGATGCAGATATTTTTGCGATACAAGAAACAAAATGTCAAGAAGGTCAAATAGAATTAGATTTGCCGGGATACTATCAATATTGGAATTTTGCAGAGAGAAAAGGATATTCAGGCACAGCAATTTTTTCTAAACAAAAGCCTAAAAAAGTAACCTATGGAATAGGAATAGAAGAACATGATAATGAAGGCAGAGTAATTACTTGTGAATATGATGATTTTTATTTTGTGGTAGTATATACGCCAAATTCTCAAACCGAGTTAAAAAGGCTTGAATATAGAATGAAATGGGAGGATGATTTTAGAGCTTATTTATTAAAATTAAATGAAAGTAAGTCTGTAATTTTATGTGGAGATTTAAATGTTGCACATACGGAAATAGATCTTAAAAATCCTAAAACAAATAGAAAAAATGCTGGTTTTACGGATGAAGAAAGGGAAAAATTTTCACAACTATTAAGTGAAGGATTTATAGATACATTCAGATATTTTTATCCTGAGGTAGAGGGAATATATTCCTGGTGGTCCTACAGATTTAATGCTCGAAAAAATAATGCAGGGTGGAGAATAGATTATTTTTGTACAACAGATGATTTTAGAGATAGGCTTGTAGATGCAAGAATACACACTGATATATTTGGTTCCGATCATTGCCCCGTAGAACTAAGAATTGAATAATTTATTACGAATAACTTCTTAGTAAACTTTGTTGTTTATTGAGAGGTTATTTTTTATAAATTTTACATAATTTAGCATATACAAGACTGATATATAAATTTTCTTGAAAATATGTTTAAATTGATATATAATTAAAAAATAAAACACGAATGTTATTTATAATATGTGTATAATAATTCTGTTATATTATAAATTTAATCTATTAGGAGGATATATGTCAGATTTACTATATTATATAAAAAAAGAAGATCACTCAAGTGAAAAATTGGAAAAGATATTAAATTCAAATAAGAATATAAAATTTGTATCATTAATGGGAGTTGATTTGGGCGGAAATGCTACCGATGAGAAAATACCAGTCAGTCTTTTTTTAGAAGATATTGATTCATTTTTAAATTCAAGTATACAAACAGATGGTTCTTCAGTTGAATTGTATAATATTGCAACTTTGAATAATGCGAAGGTAGATTTAAAAACTGATAAAAATGCTACTTGGTTTGTAGATTATAATCATGATTTTTATGATAAAGAAACAGATAAACCGGTTGGAACGCTTAAAATCCCTGCTTTTCTTATACATGACAACAAAAAAGTCTGCTCCAGAGCAACTTTAGAAAGAGCAGAAGCGTATTTTAAAGATAGTATAATGAAATTGATATTGGAAAATCCAAAATTAATAGAAAATACGAACATTGATAATGTGGAGGAAGTAGAAAGTATTGGTTTAACTGCTGCGACTGAACTGGAATTTTGGGTTAATACTCCAGAAGATAAAGCAGATCTTGAAAAACTTTTTGTGTCTCAAAGTTTGAAAGAACAATATTGGAAGAGAACGCACGGAGTAATTAGAACTTGTTTAGAAAAATGTTTGATAGAATTAGAGCTCTATGGTCTTGAACCGGAGATGGCACATAAAGAAGTTGGAGGAATACATAGCTCTATTAATAATGAAGGTTCTACCAATCATGCTATGGAACAGCTGGAAATATCCTGGAAATTTAATACTCCTCTTCAAGCTTCAGATAATGAACTACTTGTTAGAGAGGTAGTATATGATGTGTTTGAATCTCACGGATTAGAAGTGAGTTTTAAAGCTAAACCCATACATGGCGTTGCTGGAAATGGTGCACATGCCCACGTAGGTGTTAGTGCAAAATTAAAAAATGGGAAAATAGTTAATTTATTTGCACCAAAGGATTTGAAATCAGACTATCTAAGTCCAATAGGATATGGCGCTCTTATGGGGATGTTAAAGAACTATGAAGTGCTTGGTCCGATAGTTACTAATACCAATGATGGATTTAATAGACTTGTACCTGGTTTTGAAGCACCTGTATGTACTGTTACATCTCTTGGACATTCCTATGAAATACCATCCAGAAATAGATCGGTGCTTGTCGGGCTGATAAGAGATGTTGACAATCCGAAAACTTTGAGATTTGAACTTAGATCTCCTAATCCACAGTCTAATAAATACTTAGTAATAGCAGGGTGTTATCAGACAATGTTGGATGGTATAAAGGCTATTGTAAATTTAGAAAAATATGACACTAAAGAATTGGAGTCTGAATTATCAAAAAATCCTGAAGATAAAGGCTTTTATTTAGAAGAAGGACGATCATATAGGGATGAAAATAATGTGTTTGACTATTATACTCTTGATGAAAGAAATAGAAGGTTTGGACAACCTCCGGCAACAGTTTATGAGGCCATGTTGAATTTTGAATATTACCCGGAAAAACTTAAAGTACTGACTGCCGGTGATGTTTTTACTATATCTATTTTAAAATCATTTAAAATGGGATCTCTTGATAAGTGGAAAAAGAAACTTTCCTCTAGAATAATAGATAGGAATATAAGATTACTTAGATCTTTCAAAAAACTGCATACACCAGATAGCATGGATGCTCTTGATGAGGTTGTATGGGATTCCATTGAACAAATAAAATACGATTTAATGAAAAACACAATGAAAGGACCATCAATATATGGAATGATAAAAGAGGCTCTTGAAAAAGGTGATTATCAAGCTGCTTCCGAGCTACAGTTAGAAGCCAGAAAAAGGATGGAAGAAATACAGCAACTGTATGTAAATTATAGGAAAAATATCTTTTAATATCCAATATTATATAAATAATTTGTTCCATAGACAAATAAACGCTTTCGTGATATAATTTAAAAGATAATTATTTGAAAGTTGGAGGAGATACGATGGTAACAGCAAGTGATTTTAGAAAGGGTGTTACATTTGAAAAAGATGGTCAACCTTGTTTAGTTGTTGATTTTCAGCATGTTAAGCCAGGTAAAGGGGCTGCTTTTGTTAGAACTAAATACAAGAATTTAATAACAGGAGCAATAAGAGAAGAAGCATTTAATCCAAGTGATAAATTCCCAAAAGCTAACATTGAAACTAAGCAGATGCAATATTTATATAGCGATGGAGAATTGTATTATTTCATGGATGAAGAGACTTTTGATCAGATACCTCTTAACTATGAACAGGTTGAAGATGCAATAAAATTTTTAAAGGAAAATGAAGTAGCAACAATTAGATTTTATCAGGGCGCACCATTCCAGGTAGAAGGACCAAATTTTGTTGAATTAGAAATTATAGATACTGAGCCTGGTATAAAAGGCGATACTGCAAGTAATGTTACAAAGGCAGCTACAGTTGAAACTGGAGCTGTAATTCAAGTACCACTATTTATAAATGTTGGTGACAGAGTAAAAATAGATACAAGAACTAGTGAATATCTTTCAAGAGTAAACTAGTTTAAGAGAGCTTTTAGATTAAATTTAAAATACCTGTTTTTACAGGTATTTTTCTTATATATAAGATGATAAATTTATATTTTATAATTCGGTGTTATTATGTATAATATATATGAAAGATTTAAAGGGAAAGGAGTGATAGAATGGCGTCTTTAAAAGAGTCAATGAGAAAAAACATTGCAAAATTTGAGCAAGTCATACAATATGACTTTAAAGATAAGGAACTATTGCAAATAGCACTTACACATTCGTCATTTGCTAATGAACACAAATGTTTTAAATATAATGAAAGATTGGAATTTTTAGGAGATTCCGTATTGGGATTGGTAGTTAGTGATTATATTTTCAATATAAAGAAAAATTTGCCAGAAGGCAAACTTACTATTATTAGAGCGAGTGTAGTTTGTGAAGAATCTCTATGTAAGATTGCTAAGAGAATTGATATAGGAAAATATTTATTTTTGGGCAAAGGTGAAAAAATATCTGGCGGAAGAACCAGAACTTCTATTCTTGCAGATGCTACTGAAGCACTTATAGCAGCTATATATTTAGATGGCGGCTATGAAAAAGCAAAGGAATTTATATTGTTCTATCTTAAAGATATAATTAATACTTACCTTGATGGGGATGTGTTCAGAGACTATAAGACAATTTTACAGGAAGTTGTGCAGAGCCAAAATAGTAATCTTTCTTATAAATTGGTCGGAGAAGATGGTCCGGATCATAATAAAGTGTTTAAAATGCAAGTGAAGGTTGGAAATGAAGTTTTAGGTATCGGACAGGGAAAAAACAAAAAGGAAGCAGAGAAGGAAGCAGCAAAAGATGCTTTAAAAGTGATGGGAGAAATAAAATAATGAAAAAAATAATCCCTATTTTTGTTCCCCATCAAGGATGTCCACACGATTGTATTTTTTGTAATCAAAAAAAGATAACAGGTGTGTCAACAGATATGACGGGAGAAAAAACAAGAATGATTATTGAAGAAGCCCTTAAAACTATTCCAAATAGTGCCTCAATAGAAATTGCTTTCTTTGGTGGCAGTTTCACTGCTATTGATAAAAATAAACAAGTTGAATTACTTTCGGTTGCAAATGAATACAAGAAAAAGGGAATAGTCGATGATATAAGAATGTCAACTAGACCTGACTGTATTGATGAGGATATTTTAAAACTTGTAAAAAAATATGGAACTACAATAATTGAGTTAGGGGTTCAATCTATGGATGAAGGTGTACTAAAAAGTAGTATTAGAGGACATAATAGCGATATAGTTGAAATTAATTCAAGACTCATTAAATCATTCGGATTCAAATTAGGTCTTCAAATGATGATAGGTCTTCCAACTGATACAGAATCTAAATGTATTTATACTGCCAGACAATTTGCAGAAATATCGCCCGATTTCGTTCGAATATATCCAACATTGGTAATAAAGGAAACCGGTCTTGAAAGAGCTTATGTTGAAGGTTGGTACAAACCCTTTTCAATCAAAGAATGTATTGATATAGTAAAAAAAATAATTACCATATACGAAAAGGCGAATATAGAGGTTATTAGAGTTGGTCTACAAGCTACAAAAGATATTCAACCTGGCAGAGATGTGATAGCTGGACCTTATCATCCTTCATTTAGAGAGCTTGTGAAAACTGAAATGATAAAAGACTATTTGATAGATGTTATTGGCAAAAGAAGTTTCGAAAATATAGTAATTTATACTGACAACAAAAATATTTCAGCCGTTGTTGGTAATAAAAAATCGACCAGAAAGTTTATAAATAACGAATATAATGCAAAATTTAAAACAGTTACGAATGCAAAACTATTAAATAAAATGGTGATAGAAATTGATGGAATTATTATAGATACAGTAAGTTTTAACAATATGTATTTAAGGCTAGGAGAAATATATAACCTTTAGGTGGAAAGGAGGTCGTATGTATTTAAAAAAACTTTCATTAAAAGGATTTAAATCTTTTCCTATGAAGACTGATATTTATTTTGAAGAAGGGGTTACTGTAATAGTAGGACCTAATGGGAGTGGTAAAAGTAACATATCAGATGCAATAAGATGGGTTCTTGGTGAACAGAGTGTTAAAAGTTTACGAGGAGAAAAAATGGAAGATGTTATATTTTCAGGAACAGATTCCAAAAACCAAATGAACTATTGTGAAGTTTCAATTACTTTAGATAATTCTATTGGACTTGTTGATGAAGAGCTTGAAGAACTTGTTGTGAAAAGAAGAGCATACAGAAGTGGTGAATCGGAATATTACATTAATAACAACAAATGTAGACTTAAAGATGTAAGAGAAACACTTATGGATACGGGGATAGGAAAAGACGGATACTCTATAATAGAGCAGGGAAAAGTAGAAGAAATACTTAGTAATAATCCTGCTAACAAAAGAAAAATATTTGATGAAGCATGTGGGATTGCTAAGTACAGATATAAAAAAAATGAAGCTGAGAAAAATTTAAAAAAATCTAGTGAAAACTTAGAACGCATTATTGATATTTATATGGAAATAGATAATCAGTTAAAACCTTTGGAAAGGCAACAAGAAAAGGCTAAAAAGTATTTAGAAATAAGCTCTGAACTTAAAAAACTTGAGATTAATGATATTATTATTCAAAATAGTGATCTGGAAAATGAAATATCAGACTTGGCTTTTCAGATGTCTGAACTGGAAAAAGAAAAAAAATTACTGGAAGAAGAAAAAAATACTATAGAGAAAGAATTAAGTGAAATTACAATTGGTGTTGAATCAGTAGAATTACTTATTGAACAGTTTAATGAAAAATCTGTCGAATTGGGAAATAGCATATCCGGTAATAAATCTGAACAACAGATTACTAATGAAAAAATAAATGGATATTTAAAAGATATTGAAAGAAAAAAAAGTGAAATTGATATCATATCTAAAAAATCAAAGTTAGAAGAAGAAGCTTTGAAAAAAGCAAACAAAAGAGCGAATGAAAATTCATATGAAATTGAAGAATTAGAGAATATTTTAGGAGAAATATTTGATAAAAAACTATCTCTAGAGAAAAAGGTAAAAAATATTCAGGAAGAAATAGAAGGTAATAAAAATATTTCCATTGAGATTTTAGAAAAAAAAGAAGAAATTGCAGGAAAATACGCTACTGTCAATGCTAATATTGAGAATATGGACTTAAAAATAGAGTATAGTTTAAAAAATATAGACTTAATTAGCAAGGAAGTAGAAGAGATAGAAAAAAATATTCAGGAAAAGAAAATTGAAAAAGATAAACTTAAAGTCATTTATAATGATTTTTCTGAAAATATTTTATCCTCTCAGGATAAGTTGGATAATTTAGATAAAAAACTAAATAAATTTAATTCGGATTATCAAAATATAATAATTAAAAATGGTAGTTTAAATAGTAAAAAAAATACTTATTTAGAGATGGAAAATCATCATGAAGGTTTCAATAAAGGTGTAAAAGAAGTTTTAAAGAATAAATCTATTCAGGGAATTTTTGGAGCGTTTGGAGAACTTATTTCTGTCCCTCAAAAGTATGAAAAAGCTATGGAAGCTGCTTTGGGTGCAACTATTCAAAATATAGTTGTTGATGGGGAACAAAATGCAAAAAAAGCAATAGATTACCTGAAAAAAAATAATTTAGGTAGAGTAACTTTTTTACCCATAAACACTATGAAAAGTAATAGAATAAATATTAATCCCAATGCTTTTAAATCAAAGCCTATTGATATAGCATCAAATTTGGTTGAATATGACGAAAGATTTAGGAATGTTGTTGAAAATGTAATGGGTAGAGTTGTCGTTATAGATAATATTGATAAGGCTATATCTTTTGCTAAAGAATCCGGTCATAGATATAGAATAGTAACTCTGGATGGCGATATCATTAACCCGGGAGGTTCCATAACTGGTGGTAGTTTAAAAACATCTGGTAATATTTTGTCCAGAAAAAGAATTATAAAAGAGTTATATGACGAAATATCTGAGAATGAAGATATATTACTAACTATAAAATCATCAATTGATAAATTGAATGGTGAAAGAAGAATTATTGAAGAGTTGATAGTGTCATTAGGTGAAAAAAAATCTAATATAGATAAAAAACTTATATCAATTACTACCGAAATAAAATTGATAGAGGATAAAAAGCTTGAAAAAGAAAAGGCAATTCTAGATTCTGAAAAAAGTGTTGGTGATACCAAAGAAACTATAAAAGAAAATAAAAAGAAATTTGAAGAATATAAAAATATTTTGGAAAATTTAACAAATAAAAATGATTATAATTCCAGCAATATCTTAGAATTACAGAAAAATTTATCTGAGATAGACGATAGATTGAATAGGGTAGTAAAAGAATACAATGATAATAATTTGAATTTAGTCAGAATGAAACAGATATTTGAGAATAATATAACTGAAATAGAAAGAATGAAATCAAATATAGAAGAGTATAAAGATACTTGTATTAAATTAAATGATTCTGTGACTAGAAGTGAAGGTGAAATTAATTTACTGGATGATTTGATTGAAAGTCTAAAGTCTGACTTAAAAACACTTGAAATGGAAAAAAATGACATTATAGAAAAAATTTCAGACAAAAAGGTTGAAAAAGAAGATTTAAGAAATAGATTAGAGGAAAAAACAAAAGAGCTTAGAGTTCGTGATAGAGATAACGCTGAAATCAGTGAAGATATATTTAAAGTAGATTCTAAACTGAATAGAGCAAAATACAGCAGGGATAATCTATTAAACAGCCTATTTGAAAAATATGAAATGACAATTGTTCAAGCAATGGAATTGAAGGATAATAGTGTTAATATTGATTATGGAAAAATAGAAAAACTAAAAAAATCTATTAAAGCTCTAGGAAATGTAAATCTTGATTCTATTGAAGAATACGATGAAGTAAAAGCCAGACATGATTTCTATAAAGGACAAAAAGAAGATTTAGAAGAGTCCATTATATCAATAAATTCTTTGATTGATGACTTAGTAGAAAATATGGAAAAAGAATTTATTGACAAGTTTTATACCATTAATGAAAATTTCAAGAAGGTATATAAAAAATTATTTGGAGGAGGAACTGCCAATCTGAAAATAACGGATGAGGAAAATATATTAAGTTGTGATATAGAGATAACAGCTCAACCTCCAGGTAAAAAAATGAAAAATTTATCTCTTTTATCAGGTGGCGAAAAGGCTTTAACGGCTATTTGTATACTTTTTGGTATACTTATATCAAAACCAACGCCATTTTGTATACTTGATGAAATAGAAGCGCCTTTAGATGATGTAAATGTATATAGATTTGGAGAGTATCTTAAAGAATTAAGCGAAGATACACAATTTATTGCTGTTACTCACAGAAGAGGAACAATGGAAGTTGCAGACTATATATATGGTGTTACAATGCAAGAAAAAGGAGTATCCTCAATTTTGAGTATAAAATTGAATGAAGCAAAAGATATGGCAGAGGAATAGGAGGAATTATGTTTAAATTCTGGAAAAAATCAGATAATAAAACACAAATAGAAGAAAACATCAAAGGGGATTCTGAAATAGAAGAAAAAAAAGAACAAGTCAATACTGAAAATATTAAAAAAGATATTTCAATAGAAGGAGATTATAAATCTAATAGTACAGATAAAGAATCTGATTTGATTGAAAATATAAATATCAGTAAAAGTAGTGTACTTGAAGATGGTGAAGATGTCGAAATTTATACAAAGGAATCAGAAAATAACAATCAAGAATATTCCGATAAAAGTTCAAACAATGAAAGTATCGATAATGTTGGAAATGAGAAGCCTACAAATAAAAAAGGAATCTTTTCAAGATTGTTAGAAGGTTTATCAAAAACTAAAGACAATATAACAGGAAGAGTCGACAGTATATTAAAATCATATACAAAAATAGATGAAGAATTATTAGAAGAACTGGAAGAAATATTGATTACTGCTGATGTGGGACTTAATACTACTATGGAAATCATCAATAGACTTAGAGATATGATTAAGGAAAGAGGAATTAAAGATCCTATTGAAGTAAGAGATTTGCTTAAAGAAGTCATCGAAAGTATTTTGAGTGAAGGAGAATGTAAAATAGATATTGAGCCTTCTCCTGCAATAGTAGTGATGGTAGGTGTGAATGGAGTTGGAAAAACTACAACAATAGGAAAATTAGCCCAAAGATTTAAAGCCGAGAATAAAAAAGTAATATTAGCAGCCGCAGATACTTTTAGAGCAGCTGCATCAGAACAGCTTGATATTTGGGCAAAAAGAGTAGGTGTTGATATTGTTAAACACCATGAGGGGGCTGATCCTGGAGCGGTAGTATTTGATGCTATAAAAGCTACACAGGCAAGAAAGGCTGATATTTTGATCTGTGATACAGCAGGTAGACTTCACAATAAAACAAATTTAATGAACGAATTAGGGAAAATTTTTAAAATTATAGATAAAGAATTTCCAGAAGCAAAAAAAGAGGTATTGTTAGTAGTTGATGCGACAACCGGTCAAAATGCAGTTAGTCAAGCGAAAACTTTTAAAGAAGTGGCTGATATTACGGGGATTGTACTTACAAAATTAGATGGTACTGCCAAGGGAGGTGTTGTACTAGCTGTTAAATCAGAGGTAAACGTGCCTGTCAAATTAATAGGAGTTGGAGAAAGAGCAGAAGATTTACAGGATTTTGATTCAAAAACCTTTACAGATGCCTTATTTGGTGATGAATAAAAATAAAAATCTCTAGTAAGCAGTTAGCTTTGAACAATTCGTTTTATAAGGTATAAATCTATGATCTATTTAAAAAAATATTGACTTTTTAAAAGTCATAATGTATGATTAGTTGTGTAAGGTTATAAACCTTTACAGAAAGGGGTATATATGGATATAGAAAAAATGGTGGAAATTGAATTATTATATTCACAGTATGCATCCTTACTAACAGATAAACAGAGAGATATTATTTCTATGTACTATGAAGAAGATTATTCTTTAGGAGAGATAAGTCAAATTTTGAATATTTCCAGACAAAGTGTATATGATAGCTTGAAAAGATCTGAAAATGCACTTAAAGATTATGAAGAAAAACTCGGTATAGTAAAAAAATCTAATCTATTAGAAAAGAAAATATCTCTAATAGAGGAAGAAATATCTAAACTAGATAGGAGTTTGAATGGTAAAATTGCTGAAAATTCAACTCAGCTTAAAGTTTTATTAGAGGAAGTTAAGGAGTTGATATAATGATATTTGAAGGTCTATCAGACAAATTACAGAATGCTTTTAGCAAGCTTAAATCAAAAGGCAAACTTACAGAAACTGATGTTAAAGCTGTTATGCGTGAAGTAAAGATGGCACTTCTTGAAGCCGATGTTAATTATAAAGTAGTAAAAGATTTTGTAAAGGTTGTACAAGAAAGATGTGTTGGGGAAGATGTAATGAAAAGCCTTACTCCGGCACAGATGGTGATAAAAATAGTAAATGAAGAACTTACTGCACTTATGGGAGATGTTCAAAGTAAGCTTACCTTTGCACCTCAACCACCTACTGTCATAATGATGGTTGGTTTACAGGGTGCAGGTAAAACCACTACATCCGGTAAACTGGCTGGATATTTAAAAAAACAGGGAAAATCACCTTTATTGGTTGCTTGTGACGTTTACAGACCGGCTGCAATAACTCAATTACAGGTGGTTGGCGAAAAACTTGATATCCCCGTATTTTCTATGGGAGACAAATTATCACCTGTGGACATAGCAAAAGCTTCTATCGAGTATGCAAAAAACAATTCAAATGATATTGTTATAATAGATACGGCAGGTAGACTTCATGTAGATGAAGTATTGATGCAGGAATTAAAGGATATAAAAGCAACATCCGGACCACAAGAAATTCTATTGGTAGTCGATTCTATGACAGGACAGGATGCTGTAAATGTATCTGAAAGTTTCAATGAAGCTTTAGGTATAGATGGTGTTGTATTGACAAAGCTCGATGGTGATACTCGTGGTGGAGCGGCTTTATCTATAAGATCAGTTACTAAAAAACCTATAAAATTTATAGGTATGGGCGAAAAATTAGATAATCTTGAGCCATTTCATCCAGATAGAATGGCATCTCGTATATTAGGTATGGGAGATATGCTAAGTCTTATTGAAAAGGCTCAGGATGCTATGGATATGGAAAAAGCTAAAGAATTGGAACAAAAACTTAGAAAAAGTGAGATGGATTTTGAAGATTTTTTGACACAATTAGAACAGGTTCAAAATCTTGGCCCTTTGGATAAGCTCTTAGATCTCGTTCCTGGTATGGGAAATATGAAAGCCCAAATGGGTAATTTCGATGCCAATGGAAAAGAAATTAAGAGAACAAAGGCTATTGTTCAGTCCATGACAATTGAAGAAAGAAGAAATCCTCAAATATTGAATGCATCAAGAAAGAAGAGAATAGCAAGAGGAAGCGGCACCAGTGTACAAGATGTAAATAGACTTATAAAACAATTTAATGAGATGAAGAAAATGATGAAAATGTTCCAGTCTGGTGGAATGATGGGAAAAATGAAAAAAGGTGGATTCCCTAAATTACCTAATTTCCCGTTCTAAAATAAAATATTTATAAAGTTATTTACAAATTTAAATTGATATGATATAATGTTTGAGTGTTTCGGGTGTAAGGTAGAATACACTTACATTATAAGAATTAATAAATAGTAATTAATTAATATTAATAATGAAATTTTGGAGGTATAAGAAATGGCAGTTAAAATAAGATTAAGAAGAATGGGTACTCATAAGAAACCATTTTACAGAGTAATAGTAGCAGATGCTAGATCACCAAGAAATGGTAGATTTATTGAAGAAATAGGATTCTATAACCCAATTTCTGAACCAAAGCAGGTTAAAATTGATGAAGAAAAAGCAATTAAATGGTTAGTAACAGGTGCTCAGCCAACAGAAGTAGTTAAGAAACTATTTGCATCTAATGGTATAATCGAAAAGTTCGAAGCAACAAAAGCATCTAAGTAATCCTTTATAGGAGTTGATGATATGAAAGAGCTAATAGAAGGTATAGCTAAAGCTCTTGTTGATAATCCTGATAAAGTTGTTGTTGAAGAAATAGTTGATGGTAGAAATATTTTACTTAAATTAAAGGTTGCCGACTCAGAAATGGGAAAAGTAATTGGTAAAAAGGGTAGAATAGCTAAATCTATGAGAACAGTTTTAAAATCGGTATCCAACAAGAAGAGAGTTAATGTAACTTTAGAAATTGTGGAGGATTAGGCTTAGCCTAGTCCTTTTTTACTATAAAACTATTTATTTAAAAGTGTTCATTTTATAATTGGAGGAATAATGAAAGAAAAATTAGAGTTTTTCAGAATTGGTAAAATAGTTAAGACTAGAGGTCTAAAAGGTGATATAAAGGTATATTCTCATACCGATGATATAGAAAGATTTTTGGAACTTGAATATTTTTATATAGGCAAAGACAGAGATATAAAATATAAAGTAGAAAGGGTGAATATTATTGCCCCTAATATGGTAACTATAAAAATCCTTGGTTATGATACAATAGAAAGTGTACAGGAATTTATACAAAAATATATGTATGTTGATAGAGAAAATAGCTATAAACTGGAAGATGATGAAATGTTTATTGTGGACATGATAGGTTTAAAAGCGTATACAGAAGAAGGGATGTATCTAGGAAAATTAATTGATGTGTTACAATATACCACCAATGACGTTTATGTAATAAAATCGGATGAGGGAAAAGAGTATTTAATTCCTGCTACATATGAAATAGTTCCTGAAATAAACATTGATGAAAATAGGATGATAATTCGTCCAATAAAAGGATTGTTAGAATGATGAGAATATATGTTATGACTCTTTTTCCAGATATTTTCAATGCATATATAGGTGAAAGTATTATGAAAAGGGCTATAGATAAAGGGATTTTAGAGGTAAAACTATATAATATAAGAGATTTTTCAGACAATAAACATAAAAAAGTAGATGATTATCCTTTTGGTGGAGGTGCAGGCATGGTAATGACTCCACAGCCTATTTTTTCCGCTTATGAGCATATTTTAAAGGAAAATTCACTGGATAATCCAAAGGTAATATACTTATCTCCTAAGGGTAGGATATTTAATCAAAAAATGTCAAAAGAATTTTCAATAGAAGGAGATATTATTCTTTTGTGTGGTCATTATGAAGGAATAGATCAGAGAGTTATTGATGAAATTATCACTGATGAAATATCAATAGGTGATTATGTATTAACAGGGGGAGAACTGCCGGCACTTGTGTTAATAGATTCCATATGTAGATTAATTCCGGGAGTACTAAATAGAAATGAGAGTTTTGAAGATGAAACCTTTGAAAATAACCTTTTAGAATACCCCCAGTATACAAGACCCAGAGAGTTTAAGGGAATCGAGGTTCCAAAAGTTCTAATTTCCGGAAATCATAAAAAAGTAGATGAATGGAGATTAGAAAAATCAAAAGTCTTAACCAGAGAAAGAAGACCGGATTTATGGAATAAATACATTCAGAAAAGTGACAAGAAATAATTTATTATATTTTGAATATATAATTTAATTGATTTTTTAATAACTTTTATGAAAAAATATAAATTATTAAGCAGTAAGCCAAACGTATAAATACTATTTAGCTTACTGCTTTAAAAATAAATAATTAATTTTAATTGAATAATCAAAATTTCTATTTAATTATGGCTTTGTGGAAAGTTTTTTTACCTTTACGTATAATAACTTTGTCTCTAAGTTGTGATTCTTCTATATCAAGCCCAATATCTTCAACTTTCTGGTCATTTATAAATACTCCACCTTGCTGTATAAGTCTTCTTATTTCGCTTTTAGACGGAGCTAAACCACATTTGATAATAAGGTCCATTATATTTATCTTTCCTTCAGTCAAGTCAGAAGTTTCAAGCTCAGTAGTTGGCATATTTGAGTCATCACTACCACCTGCAAATAGTGCTTTAGAAGCAGTTTCAGCTTTTTCAGCTTCCTCTTTGCTGTGGACTAATACAGTAAGTTCAAACGCTAGTATTTCCTTCGCTTTATTCAACTGGGCTCCTTTCCAGGATTGCATTTTTTCAACTTCTTCTAAAGGAAGAAAAGTAAGCATTTTTATGCATTTCAGTACATCGGCATCATCTACATTTCTCCAGTATTGATAAAATTCAAAAGGAGAAGTTTTATTAGGATCCAACCATACTGCACCATTTGCAGTTTTGCCCATTTTTTTACCCTCGGAATTAAGAAGAAGAGTAATAGTCATTGCATAGGCATCTTTACCTAATTTTCTACGTATAAGTTCGGTTCCACCTAGCATATTAGACCACTGATCATCTCCACCAAATTGCATATTACATCCATATTCTTTAAATAGATGATAGAAATCATAGGATTGCATTATCATATAATTAAATTCTAAAAATGAAAGACCTTTTTCCATTCTGTTTTTATAACATTCGGCTCTTAACATATTGTTAACTGAAAAATGAGGTCCGACTTCTCTAAGCATATCTATATAGTTAAGACCTAGAAGCCAATCAGCGTTATTAACCATTATAGCCTTGCCCTCTCCAAATTCAATGAATTTTTCCATTTGAACTTTGAAGCAATCACAATTATGCTGAATAGTTTCTGGTGTCATCATATTTCTCATATCAGTACGCCCAGATGGATCGCCGATATAGCCTGTTCCACCACCAACCAGAACAACCGGAGTGTTCCCGGCCATTTGCAATCTCTTCATTAAGCAAAGAGCCATAAAATGACCTACATGAAGTGAATCAGCAGTTGGATCGAAGCCTATATAGAAAGTGGCTTTACCTGTATTGACTAACTCTTTGATTTCCTCTTCGTCCGTAACCTGCGCTATTAAACCACGGGCTACCAATTCTTCGTAAATTCCCATTTTCTACACCTCTTTCAAAATTTTTTATTGATTTGGTATATAAAAAAATAAGATAGCAAATAATAAATTGAATTATTTAAATAACTATATGAACTTAAATGATAAAATATTTAAAATATAAAATCAAATACAATAATTAAATTCTTAAAAATATTTACGCAAATCAATATATCAGTTATTATACATCATTAGTTATAAAAAAGAAAGTATAATAGTGTTATTTTTATGAAAAAAGAGAGCAATTATGCATTCTATTATTTAAATAGGGTTAATATTGTAGTTATAGAAAAATGCTAAATTAACTTTTGAACAATATTACGATTCAATTTATGAAAATGTCAAAAAAAATATTCTAAAAGCATGTCAACCGTAAATGAAAATGTCCCAAAAATTTTTAAACATTAGCACTGGTTTTCCAGTGCTTTTTTGCTATTTGGATATGCCGTGCACCCCAACAAG
>NZ_JABGBW010000010.1 GCF_014229965.1 Peptostreptococcus canis | reverse complement strand
AGTCCAAAATTAATCCTAAGGTGACATTATCATAAAATAACAACAATTGTAAAATAAAAGACTTGAAAAAGTACAAAAATTGTGCTAAAATAATATACTGCTTAAAATGTGTAAATATGCCTATTTTTAAAGAGAGATAGGTAAAAAAATATATCTTTAATAGCAATATTTTTGTAAATAGCGATAAATAAAGTGGGCTTGTGAAGGTAAATTTCTGTTGCATTTAATTACTCTAAAGCAAGGTGGATTTATTATCGTGAACTCATAAATTAACAAATGCAATAAAATTTAATTTAGTGAGGTGAAAATTGTGGTACCACATCCAGTCACGATTGGAAAAAGAGAAAGAATGAGCTTTTCCAAAATCAAGGAAATAGCTGATGTGCCCAATCTTATTGAAATTCAGGTGGATTCATATGATTGGTTTTTAAGAGAAGGCTTAAAAGAAGTGTTTACAGATATTTCACCAATAGAGGATTACACTGGTAATTTGATATTGGAATTTGTAGATTATTCATTAGATGAAAAGCCTAAATACGATATTGAAGAATGTAAAGAGAGAGATACTACTTATTGTGCTCCTTTAAAGGTAAAAGTTAGACTTATAAATAAGGAAACTGGCGAGATAAAGGAACAGGAAGTATTTATGGGTGATTTCCCTTTAATGACTGACAGAGGAACGTTTATTATAAATGGTGCAGAGAGGGTCATAGTATCACAGTTAGTAAGATCACCAGGTGTATATTATTCGGAAGAAAGAGATAAGACCGGAAATAGACTTATATCTTCTACGGTAATACCAAATAGAGGTGCCTGGTTGGAATATGAAACGGATTCTACAGGAGTAATATCTGTAAGAGTTGACAGAACCAGAAAACAGCCGGTTACAGTTCTTTTAAGAGCGTTGGGAATAGGTTCAGATGCTGAAATTATAGATTTATTAGGTGAAGATGAGAGACTAAGAGCGACATTAGAAAAAGATAATACTACTAATGTTGATGAAGGTTTAATAGAGATTTATAAGAAACTTAGACCTGGAGAACCTCCAACAGTTGAGAGCGCCTCATCATTGCTGAATTCTTTATTTTTCGATCCTAAGAGATATGATTTAGCAAAGGTTGGTAGGTATAAATTTAATAAAAAACTTGCCCTTTGTTATAGAATAATGGATAAAATTGCAGCTAGGGATGTTGTAAATGAAGAAACTGGTGAAGTTTTTGTAAAAGAAGATGAAAAAATTTCTTTAGAAGTAGCTAAAGCAATCCAGAATTCAGGCATAAATTCTGTATGGGTAAAAATAGATGAAGAAAGAGAAATAAAAGTAATAGGAAATAATTTCGTAGACATTAAATCTCATGTAGATTTTGATATTTCGGATTTGGATATAAAAGAAAATGTTCATTATCCTACTTTAAAAGAAATATTAGAAAGCTATCAGGATGAAAATGAAATAAAAGAAGTTATTAGAACAAATATTAAATCTTTAATTCCAAAGCACATTCTGTTAGATGACATAATTGCTTCTATAAGTTATGAATTTGGATTATTCTACATTATAGATGGTAAAGACAGAATAGGTAATGTAGATGATATTGACCATTTAGGAAACAGAAGAATAAGATGTGTAGGTGAATTGCTTCAAAATCAGGTACGTATAGGTTTTTCGAGAATGGAAAGAGTTATAAAAGAAAGAATGACTGTTCAAGATATGGAGACTATTACTCCTCAGGCTCTTGTAAATATAAGACCGGTATCTGCGGCTATAAAGGAGTTTTTTGGAAGCTCTCAGTTATCACAGTTCATGGATCAGACAAATCCACTTTCAGAGCTTACTCATAAAAGAAGATTATCTGCATTAGGACCGGGAGGACTTTCAAGAGAAAGGGCAGGATTTGAGGTACGTGACGTTCACCACTCACATTATGGTAGAATGTGTCCTATAGAAACTCCGGAAGGTCCAAATATAGGTCTTATAAATTCACTTTCTACTTATGCAAAGATAAATGAATATGGATTTATTGAATCTCCATACAGAAAGTATGACAAAGAAAAGAAAGTTGTTACAGATGAAATTCATTACTTGACAGCCGATGAAGAAGATTTGTATGTAAGAGCTCAGGCTAATGAGCCTTTAAATGATGATGGAAGTTTTATGAATAATAGAGTTATTTGTAGAACTGTTTTAGGTGCGGTTGAATTGGTTCCGGAGGATCGTGTAGATTATATGGATATATCTCCGAAACAGGTTGTATCTGTTGCTACTGCTATGATTCCTTTCCTTGAAAATGATGATGCCAATAGAGCTTTGATGGGATCAAACATGCAGCGTCAGGCTGTTCCTCTAGTTAGAAGAGAAGCTCCAATTATAGGGACAGGAATTGAATATAGAGCTGCTAAAGATTCCGGAGCTGTTGTTGTAGCTAAAAATAATGGTGTAGTTGACAGAGTATCAGCCGATGAAATTATCATAAAAAAAGACAATGGTGATAAAGATAGATATAGATTACTTAAGTTTAAGAGATCAAACTCCGGTACCTGCTTGAATCAAACACCTATTGTAAGTAAAGGTGAAGAAGTTAAAGTAGGAGATGTAATTGCAGATGGACCAGCTACTGATCTTGGAGAAATTGCTCTTGGAAGAAACTGTTTAATTGCTTTCATGACTTGGGAAGGCTATAACTATGAAGATGCGGTTCTGATTAATGAAAGACTTATAAAAGAAGACAGATTGTCTACTATCCATATTGAGGAGTATGAATGTGAAGCAAGAGATACTAAATTAGGACCGGAAGAAATTACCAGAGATATACCTAATGTTGGTGAAAATGCTATAAAAAATCTTGATGAAAGAGGTATCATAAGAATAGGTGCAGAGGTTGATTCCGGAGATATACTTGTTGGTAAAGTTACACCTAAGGGAGAAACTGAACTTACTGCAGAAGAAAGGCTTTTAAGAGCTATTTTTGGTGAAAAAGCCAGAGAGGTAAGAGATACTTCTTTAAAAGTGCCACATGGAGAATCCGGTATCATAGTAGATATAAAAATATTTACGAGAGAAAATGGAGATGATTTATCTCCAGGTGTAAACGAATTAGTAAGATGCTATATAGCTAAGAAGAGAAAAATAAAAGTCGGAGATAAAATGGCCGGCCGTCATGGTAATAAAGGGGTTATTTCCAGAGTGTTACCTGAGGAAGATATGCCATTTATGGAAGATGGAACTCCAATGGATATAGTACTTAATCCTCAGGGTATACCTTCTCGTATGAATATAGGTCAGGTACTTGAAGTTCACTTAGGACTTGCTGCTAAGAGACTTGGCTGGTATGTTGCTACTTCAGTATTTGATGGTGCAAATGAGTATGACATAATGGATGCTCTGGAATTAGCGGGATATCCAAGAGATGGTAAGTTAAAACTATTTGATGGACGTACTGGAGAAACTTTTGATAACAGAATTACTGTTGGTTATATGTATTACTTGAAGTTACATCATCTTGTTGACGACAAACTACACGCTAGAAGTACAGGACCGTACTCGTTAGTAACTCAGCAGCCTCTGGGAGGTAAAGCACAGTTTGGTGGCCAGAGATTTGGGGAAATGGAAGTTTGGGCTTTGGAAGCTTATGGTGCTTCACATATTCTTCAAGAAATATTGACGGTTAAATCGGATGATGTTAAAGGTAGAGTTGAAACTTATGAGGCTATAGTTAAGGGTGAAAATATACCTGAACCGGGAATGCCTGAATCATTTAGAGTATTAATGAAAGAACTTCAGTCTCTATGCCTGGATGTTAGTGCTTTAGATCAAGATGGTACACCAATAGATATAAAAGAATCTGTTGATGAAGAAGGTATTGAGGAATTCAAGATTGAACAGATTGTTCCTGAAGATATTGAAGATACTCATATGATAGAAGAAGTTGAAGATGACGAATTCAATGATAATGATGACAATTCATTTGATGAGGATGAAATAGAAAACTTTGAAGATGACATCGATGAGTTTGAAGATGAAGTAGACGATTATGATGAAGATGAAGAATATTAATAGTCTTACATAATAATTCTAATTAGAAAGTATATATCAAAGGCGAATTAAAGGGTAGAAGGAAAAAGCTCCTAGTTCTCATATATTTGAGAACTAGGAAAGCAGTTAATTATATAAGTATCAAAAGAAGGGAGAGAACTCCTTGTTTGAATTAAACAATTTTGAGTCGATAAAAATAGGATTGGCTTCTCCGGAAAGAATTAGACAGTGGTCTAGGGGAGAAGTAAAAAAACCAGAAACAATAAACTATAGAACATTAAAACCAGAAAAAGAAGGCCTATTTTGTGAAAAAATATTTGGACCTACAAAAGACTGGGAATGCCATTGTGGTAAATACAGAAGAGTAAGATATAAAGGTGTTGTTTGTGATAGATGTGGAGTTGAAGTCACAAAAGCCAAAGTAAGAAGAGAGAGAATGGGGCATATAGAACTTGCTGCTCCTATGTCTCATATATGGTATTTTAAAGGAATACCATCAAGAATGGGTCTTTTGTTGGATATGTCACCAAGATCTTTGGAAAAAGTACTTTATTTTGCATCTTATGTAGTAATAGAGCCGGGTGAAACAGGGTTGGCATATAAACAGGTACTTACTGAAAGAGAATACAGAGCCAATATTGAAAAATATGGACATAGTTTTGAAGTAGGAATCGGTGCCGAAGCCATCAAAAAGTTATTAGAGAAGATAGATTTAGATGCTCAGTCTGCTGAACTTAGAGCCGATTTAAAAGATGCAACAGGACAGAAAAGAGTAAGAACTATTAGAAGATTGGAAGTAGTGGAGGCATTTAAAAAATCAGGAAATAAGCCAGAATGGATGATATTAGAAGCTATTCCGGTAATTCCTCCTGATCTTAGACCTATGGTTCAGTTGGATGGAGGTAGATTTGCCACATCTGATTTGAATGATTTGTACAGAAGAGTAATAAATAGAAATAATAGATTGAAGAGACTTCTTGAATTAGGAGCTCCGGAAATCATTGTTAGAAATGAAAAAAGAATGCTTCAAGAAGCTGTAGATGCGCTTATTGATAATGGCAGAAGAGGTAGACCGGTTACAGGTCCGGGAAATAGACCTTTGAAATCATTATCTGATATGCTAAAAGGAAAGCAAGGGCGTTTTAGACAGAATCTGCTTGGTAAGAGAGTCGACTATTCAGGGCGTTCAGTTATTGTTGTTGGTCCGGAGTTGAAATTTTATCAATGCGGTCTTCCGAAGAAAATGGCATTAGAATTATTTAAGCCTTTTGTAATGGACAAATTGGTTAAAAAAGGATATGCGCATAATATTAAAAGTGCAAAAACAATAGTAGAAAAAGTTAAACCTGAAGTTTGGGATGTACTTGAAGAGGTTATAAAGAGTCATCCGGTATTGCTTAACCGTGCACCTACTCTACATAGATTAGGTATTCAGGCGTTTGAACCGGTATTGGTAGAAGGTAAAGCTATAAAACTTCATCCATTAGTTTGTACAGCGTATAATGCGGACTTTGATGGAGACCAGATGGCAGTCCATGTTCCATTGTCAGTAGAAGCACAGGCAGAGGCAAGATATTTGATGTTGTCTGTAAACAATATACTTGCTCCAAAAGACGGTGCTCCTATTACCACTCCTTCTCAGGATATGGTTCTTGGCTCATATTACTTGACAATAGAAGCTCAGGAAGGAGCAAAAGGAACGGGTTCAGTATTTAAGGATTATAATGAATTACTGTTATCATATTTCAATCATAAAGTCGAATTACATGCTCTTGTAAAGATGAGAAAGACTTTAGAAGATGGAAGAAGTCAGATGATAGAAAGTACTGTTGGTAGATTTATATTTAATGAAGGTATCCCTCAGGACTTAGGATTTGTAGATAGGGAAAAAGATCCATTTAGTTTAGAAGTGGACTTCCTGGCAGATAAGAAAAAGTTAGGAAAGATAATAGATAAATGCTTTAGAAAGCATGGAAATACAAAGACTGCTGAATTACTTGACTATGTTAAGGGAATGGGATATAAGTACTCAACTGTTGGTGGTATAACAGTTGCGGTTGCAGATATGGATATACCGGAAGCTAAGTATACTTATTTAAAAGAAGCCGAAGATTTGGTAGATAAGTATGAAAAGGCTTATAGAAGAGGTCTTATTTCAAATGAAGAAAGATATGAAAAAGTTATTGAGACTTGGACTATAACAACTGATAAGGTAACTGAAGCCCTTATGGATGGCTTGGACAGAATGAATAACATATTTATAATGGCACATTCAGGGGCCAGAGGTTCTAAAAACCAGATAAGACAGCTTGCAGGTATGCGTGGACTTATGGCCAATGCATCCGGTAAAACAGTCGAAATACCGGTTAAGTCTAATTTCCGTGAAGGTCTTTCAGTAATGGAATACTTTACATCTTCGCATGGTGCCAGAAAAGGACTTGCCGATACAGCTCTTCGTACTGCCGATTCGGGTTATCTAACAAGAAGACTTGTAGATGTCAGCCAAGACGTTATTGTAAGAGATGTAGACTGTGGTACTACTGAAACTACAGAAATATTTGCAATAAAAGATGGAAATGAAGTAATAGAAGAACTAAGAGACAGAATTATAGGTAGATATACTATAGATTCAATTGTTCATCCGGAAACAGGAGAAGTAATCGTAGAAGCAGATCAAATGATACTTGAAGATGATGCAGATAAGATAGTTGAAGCCGGAATTGAAAAAGTTCATATAAGAACTGTGCTTAATTGTAAGACAGAACATGGCGTTTGTGCTAAGTGTTATGGTAGAAACCTTGCGACAGGTAAACCTGTCAATATAGGTGAAGCAATAGGTATAATTGCTGCTCAGTCTATCGGTGAGCCCGGTACACAGCTTACAATGCGTACATTCCATACTGGTGGAGTAGCCGGTGGAGATATTACTCAGGGGCTTCCTAGAGTCGAAGAGCTTTTTGAAGCACGTAAACCAAAAGGGCTTGCTGTTATCAGTGAAATTTCCGGTACTGTAGAAATAGATGAAACAGGAAAGAGAAAAGAAGTGATAGTAACGCCACAGGATGGTGAAGCAGAAGTATATCAAATTCCTTATGGTTCTAGAATAAGAGTTAAAAACGGTGCTTTTGTTAAGGCAGGAGAACCACTTACACAAGGATCTATAAATCCTCATGATATAGTTAGAGTTAATGGTATAGGCGGAGTTCAAGACTATATTGTCAAAGAAGTACAGAGAGTCTATAGATTACAAGGTGTTGATATTAATGATAAGCACATAGAGGTTATAGTAAGACAGATGCTTTCAAAAGTTAAAGTTGAAGATCCTGGAGATACAGATTTATTACCTGGTGGTTATGAAGATGTTCTAAACTATAATAAGTGTAATGAAGAAGCTATTGAAAGAGGAGAAAGACCTGCCACAGCAAAGAGGGTGCTACTTGGTATTACTAAAGCTTCTCTTGCTACAGAATCATTCCTTTCAGCAGCTTCATTCCAAGAAACAACAAGAGTACTTACAGATGCTGCTATCAAAGGTAAAGAAGATCATTTGATAGGTTTGAAGGAAAATGTAATTCTTGGTAAACTAATACCAGCAGGTACGGGTATGAAGAAGTATAGAAATATAGCAATAGAAAAAGAAGTTGTAGAAGATGAACAATATTAATAAAAAATAAAAACTATAAGGCGCTGTAATTTTACGGCGTCTTATATTAATATTTTATATTTTATGAAAAGTCATAAATATTTATGAGGAGGTATAAAATGAATTTTAAGACATTTAGCAAAGAAAGGTATGATGAATTACTAGATATGATGTCAGAGTTTTATACATCTGATGCAGTAGCTCATCCAATACCATTTAAAACAATAAAAAAACTACTGGATGATATAATATCCCAAAATTATCTTGTTAAAGGGTTAGAAGTTTATTATGAGGGTAATTTGGTAGGATTTGGTATTACTACAAGTTACTATGCTTCTGAGGTAGCAGGTATAACTGTTCAACTAGAGGACTTATATATTCAAAAAGAATACAGAAGTAAAGGGATTGCTAAAAAATATTTTAACTATATAATGAATAACAATCCAGAAGCTGTTAGATTTAGGCTGGAGGTTTCTCCATCTAATACAAGAGCCATTGAACTATATAACAAAATGGGATTTGACAAGTTAGAATATAATCAAATGATATTTGATTTATAGAATTTTTATAAAATGTATTTGTAGACGTATTTCCGGTTTTATCTAATGAAAGGTTGATAATTATGGATAATATAATGGATTATTTAAATTGGCGAGGAGATTTGACATTTGAACAAGATGAAATTAACGAAGTAGATAATTTGATTTTTTGTGAATTGTCTTATTTAAATATAAATACTTCAGGAGGGTCGACTTTAGAAGAAGTAGCAAATAGATATTTTCAAAATGATACACTAAATGAAAAAGAAAGAAAATCGACAAGTCTTATAACAAGGATAGAGGGATTGTTGAGGAAGGCTTCTAATACAAATAGATTTAGAAAAGTCGTAGTATCTGATTTTATAAGTAAATTTGATGAAATAAAAGAAGTTCAGTTTTGTGCAATGTGTTTTAAATTCAAAGATGATTCTATATACATTGCATTTAGAGGAACCGATGATACTCTTGTGGGATTTAAGGAAGATTTTAATATGAGTTTTTCCACATCCATTTATGGACAAGAATATTCAGCCAAATATTTAAGAAGTATTATGAAAAAATACAAAAAAGAAAAAATATTTGTAGGTGGTCATTCAAAAGGTGGCAATTTTGCAGTTTATTCAGTTATGGGTTTAGATGATAAAAATATAAACAGAGTTGAAATAGTCTATAATAATGATGGTCCGGGATTTTCAAGTGAAGTGGTAATTTCATCCAAGTATAAAAAAACTGTAAAAAAAGTAAAAAAAATAATGCCTAAAAGTTCTGTTGTGGGAATTTTAATGAAGGATAATGAAAATAGAAAACTTATAAATGCAATAGGTTCAACAGGATTTATTCAACACGACGGATTTAATTGGGAAGTTAAGGGAAATAAATTTGTTGAAGAAAAAAGGTTAACAAAGGATATAGTTTTCATTGATAAAACATTGAAACACTGGCTAGAAAATACAAGTGATGAAGAAAAAGCTGCGTTTGTAGATGAGTTTTATGAATTAATAATAAAGACTACAAAAGCAAAAAGGATAAGTGAAATATCAAATAAAAGATTAAAAGTGGCTATTAAAATATTAATGGAAATGTCAGATTTAGAGCCTGAAAAGCGAGAACTTATGTTAAAAATGATTAGTCAATTTGTAAAGAGTGGTTCGCAAATAATAAAAAGTCAAGAAAGGAAAAAGAAAAATAGAAAAAGATTTTTGAGAGAATTATAGTAACTCGCTATTATATTCTATTGAAAAATAGAAAAAATTGTGATATTATATTCTACAGGTGTATGAGAAGGATTGTGCAGAGACGCAATGGTACACAAAAAATAAAATAGATTAAGTCTTTTAAGCTAGTCCAGAGAGACTGGTAAGGATATATAATAATTGAAGTTTTAGTTTTAGTAAAACTTTTATTGATGGTACAAAAATTACGTCCTTATACCTCTGGTATAAGGATTTTTTATGTTTTTATCAACACATCAGGCTTAATCAGAAGGAGCTTAAAATGGTAAGTGGTAAGGAAAAATTGATAGTAGCTATTGATACTGATGAATATGAAAAAGCGGTAGAGCTAATTGACTCACTTGAAAATAGTGTAGAGATATATAAGGTTGGCTTGGAAAATTATATTTCATCTAGAGGTAAAACAGTTGATTATTTGAAATCTAAAGGAAAAAAGATTTTTTTAGACCTAAAGTTTCATGATATTCCTAATACTATGAAATCTGCAGTAAAAGCTGCAGTAAAAGATGGTGTATGGTTAATGACAATACATGTTTCTGATATGGAGGGAATGAGACAATGTGCTCTTGCAGCAAAAGAGGAAGCTGAAAGATTGGGTATAGAAAGGCCTCTGATAGTTGGAGTTACAGTATTAACGTCTTTGAGTGATAGTGATTTGAGTGATATAGGATGTAGTCTTTCAACTGAAGAAACGGCAATAAAGAGAGCAAAACTAGCAAAAGAAGCGGGACTTGATGGAGTAGTTTGTTCAGCAAGAGAAGTCAGCAAAATAGTAAAAGCTTGTGGAGATGATTTTATTACTGTTTGCCCCGGCATTAGACCAAAAACTGCCGAAGTTGGAGATCAAAAAAGAGTGGTAACTCCAAGTGACGCAATAAAAAACGGTGCTACTGTTTTGGTGGTTGGCAGACCTATTACAAAAGCGGAAAAACCAAATAAGGCAGCGGATGAAATAGTGAAAGAAATAGAATCGGTGATTAAGTAGGAGGTTATAATGAAGGGCAGATTAATTTTAGAGGACGGAACAATATTTGAAGGCAAGGTATTCGGGCATATTGAAGATAGTGTAGGAGAAGTGGTATTTAATACTTCTATGGCAGGTTATCAGGAAATATTAACAGACCCGTCATACTATGGACAAATAGTTGCAATTACATATCCGTTAGTTGGAAACTATGGAATTAATTTGGAAGATAAAGAATCTTCTTCAGTAAAAGTAAGTGGGTTTATCATAAGAGAAAAAAGTGATATGCCTTCAAATTTTAGATGTGAAATGGATATAGATACATATTTAAAACAAAGTAAAGTAATTGGTTTAGAAGGGATAGATACTAGAGCACTTACAAAAATTATTAGAAATAAAGGGACGATGAAAGGTATAATAACTACCGAGCATTCAAAATTAAAAGATATTCAGTCAAAACTTGATTCCTATGATAATTCTGATGCAGTAAAAATAGTAAGTAGAAAAAAAATTGAGCATATTAAGGGAAAAGGTAAAAAGGTAGCTATAATAGATTTAGGTGTAAAGGACAGTATAATAAAGGGTTTTATAGATAGAGGCTGTGATGTAACAATTTTTCCGGTAGAAACACCTGTAGCTGAAATATTGTCAATTAATCCGGATTTAATATGCGTATCAAATGGACCGGGGAATCCCATGGATTTACAAGAAGAATCTAAAAAATTAAAAGAGTTTATTGGCAAAAAGCCTTTAATTGGTATCTCATTAGGTCATCAATTAATTGCAATGGCACTAGGAAGTAAAATTGACAAATTAAAATATGGACACAGGGGTGCTAATCATCCTGTTAAAAATTTCGATTTAGAAAAGATATTTATTACTTCTCAAAATCATAGTTATTATGTAAGTGAAACTCCAAAAGATTTAATGATAACAGATATACATTTAAACGATAAAACTATAGAAGGTATAAGACACAATAGTTTATCGATTTATAGTGTTCAGTATGATCCAAATGAATACGTATTTGATAAATTTATGGAACTTGCGGAGTAATTATAAAAAATTAGAGATTAAGTAATGATAATTTAATAGTTATAAGGAGATATAATATGCCAAAAATAAATAGTATAAAGAAAACATTAGTTTTAGGTTCCGGTCCTATAATAATCGGGCAGGCGGCAGAGTTTGACTATTCAGGAACGCAAGCTTGTCAATCTTTAAAAGAAGAAGGAATAGAGGTTGTACTTATAAATTCAAATCCTGCAACCATAATGACGGACCAAGAAATAGCTGATCATATATATATAGAGCCACTTACTTTGGATTTTATTGAAAAAATAATTGCAAAAGAAAGACCGGATAGTTTACTTGCAGGGATGGGTGGACAGACAGGTTTGAATTTGGCTGTGGAATTATATGATAAAGGAATACTGGATAAATATGGTGTAAAGATAATAGGTACTTCTGTAGAAGCTATTAAAAAAGGTGAAGATAGAGATACCTTTAGAGAGGTAATGAATAAAATCGGACAGCCTATTATAGAAAGTGATATCGTAACAACTTTAGAACAAGGTATGGTTTATGCAAAAGAAATAGGTTATCCGGTAGTAGTAAGACCGGCATATACTCTAGGAGGTACAGGAGGAGGTATAGCTGAAACAGAAGAAGAATTAAGAGAAATTCTTACTCATGGATTACAACTGAGCCCGGTTACCCAGTGTTTAATAGAAAAAAGTATAAAGGGATGGAAAGAAATTGAGTATGAGGTAATAAGAGACTCAAATGGAAATAGTATAGCCGTTTGTAATATGGAAAATATAGATCCGGTAGGAGTTCATACTGGAGATTCGATAGTTGTTGCACCTACACAGACATTATCGGGTATAGAATGCCAGATGCTTAGAAAGGCATCTCTGGATATATTGGAAGCAATTGGAGTTGAAGGAGGATGTAATGTTCAGTTTGCGTTAAATCCTAAAAGTTTTGAATATGCTGTAATAGAAATAAATCCAAGGGTTTCAAGATCTTCTGCATTAGCATCGAAAGCAACAGGTTATCCAATAGCAAAAGTAGCATCAAAAATCGCTTTAGGTTATACCCTTGATGAAATAAAAAATGCAGTGACAAAGACAACAGATGCTTGTTTTGAGCCTACTATTGACTATGTAGTGGTCAAGATACCTAAATGGCCTTTTGACAAGTTTAAACATGCAAATAGAAAGCTTGGAACAAAAATGATGGCTACTGGTGAAATAATGAGTATAGGTTCGAATTTTGAAGCGGCTTTTCTAAAGGGAATAAGATCTCTTGAGACGGGAAAATATTCGCTTGTGCATAAGGCTTCAGAGCTTAAGAGTCTTTCTGAATTAAAAGCGAGTATAGTAGTTCCGGATGATGAGAGAATATTCGATCTTGCTGAGATGATTAGAAGAGGATACAAAATAGAGATGATATCTCAAATAACAGGAATAGATGAATGGTTCCTGAACAAATTTAAATGGATAGTGGATCAAGAGGAAAAGCTTAAAGGTATGAGCATAGAAGATTTAAGTAAAGAGTATTTACTTGAACTAAAGAAAAAAGGCTTTTCAGACAAAGGAATGAGCGATTTGATGAAAATTGATCCCGAAGATTTATTGGAGCTTAGAACACTTTACAAAATTCAACCATCTTATAAAATGGTGGACACTTGTGGAGGAGAATTTGATGCATTATCTCCTTATTATTACTCAACTTATGAAGAGTATGATGAGGTAGAAGTAAGTGATAAAAAGAAGATAATTGTTCTTGGTTCCGGACCTATAAGAATAGGGCAAGGTATAGAATTTGATTACTGTTCAGTTCATTGTGTAAAATCATTAAGAAAACAAGGTGTGGAAACTATTATAATAAATAATAATCCAGAAACTGTTAGTACTGATTTCGATACTTCTGATAAACTGTATTTCGAACCACTTACAGAAGAAGAGGTTTACAATATAATACAAAAAGAAAAGCCGGACGGTGTAATATTGCAGTTTGGTGGTCAGACAGCCATAAAGCTGGCAAGATTCCTATCTGAAAAGAAAGTGAATATATATGGAACTGATTTTAAAGATATAGATGCAGCGGAAGATAGAGAAAAATTTGATGCTCTTTTGGAAAAATTAAATATAAACAGACCAAAAGGAAAAGGCGTTTGGTCTGTATCCGAGGGTGTTGAGGTTGCAAAAGAACTAGGTTATCCGGTATTAGTAAGGCCGTCTTATGTATTAGGTGGTCAGGGAATGGAAATAACTTATGATGAAGTGAGACTTACTCAGTATCTGGAAGATGCATTTGAAAGAGATTCCATGAATCCTGTACTTATAGATAAATATCTAACTGGTAGAGAAATAGAAGTAGATGCAATCTGTGACGGACAAGATATACTGATACCGGGAATAATGGAACACTTAGAAAGAGCGGGAGTTCATTCCGGAGACAGTATTACTATGTATCCTAGCCAGGGAATATCAGATAAAATTAAAGAAAAAATATATGAATATACTAAATTGATGGCATTAAATTTAAATGTAATAGGTATGGTAAATATTCAGTTTATAGAGTATAAAGATGAATTATATATCATAGAAGTAAATCCTAGAGCAAGCCGTACAGTGCCATATATTTCTAAGGTAAGTGGTGTACCTATAGTAGATCTTGCCACTAAGTGCATGTTAGGAGCAAAGCTTTCTGAATTGGGATATGGAACGGGTGTATATAAGACACCTAAGCATATATGTGTAAAAGTTCCCGTATTTTCTATGTCAAAACTATCTAAGGTAGAAGTGAGCTTAGGTCCTGAAATGAAATCAACCGGAGAGGTACTTGGGGTAGGAGAAACTCTCGAAGAAGCTCTTTATAAAGGTTTCTTAGCATCAGGGCAGAAGGTATCGGATGAAAACAAAATGGTTCTTGCGACAATTAATAATAATGATAAGTCAGAATTCATAGAAATTGCAAAGGATATGAGTGAACTTGGATATACTTTTGTAGCAACTCAAGGAACTGCTAAATCACTAAATGATGCAGGTGTAAAATGTGATGTAGTGAATAGAGTCGAAGAACCTAGACCGAATATACTTGATGTAATTAGAAATAAACAAGTTGACTTAGTAATAAATACTCCTACAAAGGGAAATGATTCGACTAGAGATGGGTTTAAGATAAGAAGAACAGCAATAGAATTTCAGACTGAAATAATGACATCACTGGATACATTAAAAGCTATGGTTGGAGTAAATAAGAAACATGTGAACTCCGATTTGATGAAGGTATATAGTTTGAAAGATATAAATGCTTAAATAGAATAATTAGTAAGGGGATTGGTGAGTTTTATCAGTCCTCTTATTTTATGAATGAAAGGGGTTGACTCAAAAGTCAGTTCTATGCAAAAAAGTATCCCGTATTTTTGAATAATAGGAACTTATCCCACCACCAATACATGCATTTACTTTGCTATTGACAACTATTACAGATTATGATATATTACATATACCGATATATCTAAATTCGTATTAGAAAGGAGAAGTCATGGGTAGAACAGCAAATAGCGGAGCTCTTACTGAATCTGTCTTTTACATTTTATTGCTACTTCATAAACCCGCTCATGGTTATGCTCTGATGAAAGACATTGCAGAAATGACAGCCGGTAGGGTAAATCTCGGAGCCGGTTCTCTCTATGGAGCATTCGACACTTTGCAAAAAAAAGGATGGATTAAGGCACTGGACGAGCATCCGAAGGATAGAAGGATTGAATATATCATCACAAGCACAGGAAAAGAGTTTTTTGAAAAAGAACTTATCCGTCTGGAAGAAATGTTGCAAAATGCAAAAAAAGTGAAGGAGGATACAAATGAAAACAAGTATTAAAAAGACTTTTTTGGACATCTACAAGGAAGAACAATGGTTGAATGAGCAAGGTGAAAATGGACTAATGCTTATAGGCTATCATAATGGAGAATATGAGTTTGAGGATGTTTCTCCAGTAAAGTATCAGTATAAGATAGATATACCTGATTATACAGGCAGAAAGAAAAAGGAATATCTTGATTTCTTAGAACAAACCGGTATTTCTGTAGTGGCACAGTATGGTGGGAGGGTGTATCTTAGGAAGAATGCAGCCGATGGTCCTCTGGATTTGTATACAGAAAAGAAGGAGGTCACAAAGCAAATGAACAAGCGATATTCCCATTTATTCATCACCGCTATATCTCAGTTTATGTTGGGGATTATTATGTTGATTCAAACACTGTACTACGTGCAGCCAAAAGGTGTTCCGTTTTGGATTACCATTGTTATCGATGTAGGCTTAATCATTTCCGGGATCATCTTCTTCATTTTGGGTGTTCGAAAGCATAGGAAATATTCTTTGCCAAAAGAAGAAAAAGATATTTGGGAATAGATTGCGATTTGTATAAAGATTATTTCAAGAGGCAAAGGTAAAAGTGCAGTAACCTCAGCTTCCTGTCACAATGGAGAAACTATAAAAAAGATTCTCAAAAATAAATTGGGAATCTTTTTATAGTTATTTATGATATTATTTCAATAAATTATATTAATATTTATAATTCACTTAGAATGATCTGTTATATATAATACATCTCATTTATAGCTCTTTTTTCATTTAAATCTATCATTTTCGAATCATAGTGAGTGTTTTTAATCTTTACGATTTTTCCCGGGATTCCAACCACAGTAGCACCATTTGGAATATCATTAAGAACAACACTATTGGCACCTATCTTAACTTCATTTCCCAACGTTATAGGACCAAGAACTTTAGCACCTGAGCCTATCACCACATCATCACCAACTGTTGGATGTCTTTTACCGGTATGGTTACCGGTACCACCAAGAGTGACACCTTGATATATTGTTACTCTATTTCCTATTTCAGTTGTTTCACCAATTACAACACCCATACCATGATCTATCATTATACTATGACCAATTTTGGCACCGGGATGTATTTCTATACCTGTAAAAAATCTAAAAATTTGAGAAATAAGCCTTGCCAAAAATTTAAGTCCAATATTGCTGAGAAAATGTGATATACTATGTCCAATTAATGCATGGACAGAGGGATATATTATAAATACTTTTAGTCTATTTAAAAATTTCAAATTTCCCCTACTAGAAGCAGGGTCATTTGCAATAATGTAATCTATATTTTTAATCAATTTCATCGATTTTCCTCGCTTTCTTATATGTCAATCATATGAATTATTAGAATATATTCATTGACATATACTTTTCTGCACCATCTGGAGCAACAGTTACAATTTTTTTGCCAGGAAATCTTTCAGCTAGTTTTTTAGCTGCAGCTATATTGGCACCAGATGATATACCAAGCATTATTCCTTCTTCATTTGAAACTCTTTTCATCATATCAAAAGCCTCGTCATCAGTTATTAATATCACCTCATCAATAATATTTAAATCTAGGTTCTTTGGTATAAAGTTTGCTCCAATTCCCTGAATTTTATGAGGACCGGCTATATTTTTATTAATTAGAGGAGAAGCTTCAGGTTCTACTCCAAAGATCTTGATGTTAGGATTTTTTTCTTTTAAATATTTACCTATACCTGATACAGTACCACCAGTACCGATACCGGCTACAAATATATCTAAATCATCTATATCTTCAAAAATTTCAGGCCCCGTCGTTTTATAATGAAAGTCAGGGTTGTCTTTATTATTAAATTGACCTAGGGATTTATAGTTTCCAGTGGAAAGAAGTTCGTTCATTTTATCAATTGTACCCTGCATACCTTTTGATGCCTCAGTAAGAATAAGTTCCGCACCAAAAGCTCTTATTAGAGCCCTTCTTTCCTGGCTCATTGATTCAGGCATTATAATTGTCACGTCATAACCTCTACTTTTTCCAATCATTGCAGTTGCTATACCGGTATTTCCACTTGTTGCTTCCACTATTCTGTCTCCTGAAATAAGTTTTCCTCTTTCTTCCATTCCTAATATCATTCCAAGTACGGCACGATCCTTGATTGAGCCACCAGGATTTTTATTTTCCAGCTTTACAAATATATTTTTGTCTATTTTTGAAATATTGACTATTGGTGTCTTTCCTATTAATTCGATTACATTTTTTTTCATGATATTTTCTCCTTTTTGTCTACTGTTATTATATTTTTTGATATATATTTATATACTAGGTATTTCTGAATATATAAATATTGAATTTCTTATTATATTTTTTTATATTATTATTTGGATAGTTTGTGAATAAAAATGAGTATTTACATAATACTTTCAAATATTGATATTAAATGGTTATCAAATAATAATTAATCAAAAAAATCTACATCAAATAGAGGTTTTTTGCATGTAAAAACCACGTATAAAAATATTTTTTGAAATAAGTTGAAAATATAAAGAATACTCAATAATTAGCTAAGATTGCTATAAATCTACCGTTTATTTTAATTGCTATTACTTTGGTAGATTATGCAAAAAAGATTATCTACAACAACAGCAACAACAAGAGATTCCCCCGAAAGCGGCGTTTATGAATTTTTTTGTTGATTTGAACTTATTCATACTAACATCTCCTTATTATTGTCATTTCTCGAATTAAATTTTAATTCCGATAAAAATACTAGGAATTAATTAAATATAATTTTATAACATCACTTTGTGATTGTCAATATATAAGAGAAAAATATGTTATTATTTTATATCAAAAAGTGACAAAGTCCAAAATTAATCCTAAGGTGACATTATCATAATAACAACACTAAACTCCACAAAAACTTGACACTATCGATTATAGGTGATAGACTAAAAAGGTCTATAAGAGCGGTATAACTATAAGAAATAAATAAGTAATAAACTGGAATTTATGGAGGAGATAAAAATGTTAAAAGAAGCAGTAGTCAGAGGAGTATTTCCTTTTATCATAATGACTGCAATATCATTAATAATGAAATATCAGAAAATGGATGCCTTTCAAGTGAGGAGCACATTCATCGTTGGTATTATAGTGACAGTGGTTGCATCCGCTTCAGTAATATATGATATCGAAAACTGGTCTTTATTTAAGCAGTCAATTGTGCATTTTTTGATTATGTTAATAACAGTATTTCCATGCTTAATAGTTAGTGGCTGGTTTGAGTTAAATACTCCTATAGATTATCTAAAAGTATTATTAATATTTATGTTGGTTGGTATTATATTGTGGGTAATTGCATACTTTATTTTTGGCAAGTTGCTATCTAAATAAATCCCAGTTTGTTTATATAAAGAGTGTACGGAAAATTTAGTATTTTTTCTAAAATTTCTATCTCTAATATTTAATTTTATTTATATAAGTTGTTTTATATATTTTTCAATGTCTTTAGGTTTTGTAGTTGGAGAAAATCTTTTTACTACATTACCATTTCTGTCTATTAAAAATTTGGTAAAATTCCATTTGATTGATTTGGAACCCATTGCTCCTTTTTGTTCATTCTTCAGAAATTCAAAAAGTTCTAGAGCATTATCTCCATTTACATCAACTTTTTCAAACATAGGAAAGGTAACACCATAATTTATAGAACAGAAGTTCTTAATGGACTCACTATTCTTGACTTCTTGATTGGCAAACTGACTTGATGGAAATCCCAACACAGTAAAGCCCTGATTTTTATATTTATTGTACAAATTTTGAAGACCCTCAAACTGAGGAGTAAAACCACATTTGCTAGCTGTATTTACCACAAGAATAACATTATCTCTGAACATTTCCATATAAACGATATTTCCGTTTATATCTTTTGCTTTATAATCATAAAAAGTCATAATAACACCTCCTTACGCTATCATATCACAATTAAAACTACACTGTCATCAATAAAGTTACATTAAGATGTATCTATATTAAAATTTGGTGAATAGCAGAATATATGGGAAATAATAAAAATCAAAAATAATATTGAATTCTATTTTTAGTTTAGATAAAATGTTAATTAATAAAAAAATAGTATCTTAATATTTAAAGGTAAATTTTATTTTGTGGAGACTAATTTAAGAAAAAAACAATAACAGAATTTTGGGATTATATTATGTTTACAAAGTATAGTTATAGGTGACAATAGGGACAAGGTGATTTAAGATGAATAATAAAGAACATTTGCCGATAATGGGAATAGGACCTTTAATTGTAATTCCACAATTGCTAATTACTACAATAGCTATAATAATTTCTAGAAAAGGATTTTTCGGCTTTGCAAAATTAAATATGACCAAGCTACCATTTATGATTGTTGGAATTTTATTAATCATTTCCGGTGTTATTATTTGGTGTTTTGCAAATTTTAAAACAAGAATAGATAAGTATATTAAAGAAAATAAGTTGGCTACTACCGGTATATATTCTATTGTAAGAAATCCAATTTATAGTTCGTTTTTATTAATATGTACCGGTTTCATTATGGTGGAAAATAATATGATTTTATTTTTAATACCAATTATTTGCTGGATTTATATGACGTTAATTTTGAAAAATACGGAGGAAAAATGGCTTCAAAATCTTTATGGTAGTGAATATATAGATTATTGTAAAAGAGTTAATAGATGTATTCCGTGGTTTCCAAAATGATTTTTTATAATGCATAAAAAATCAAATAAGATATTAACTTATTCTGATAAATATCGTATAATATAGAAAATATCGATTGGAAAGGAAGAATGAGTATGGATAATTTGATAAAATATGATGATGCATTGGAAATTTTGAAAAAATATAATAAAGAATCATTTCACATACAACATGGTGAAACTGTGGGATATGTCATGAAATATTTTGCACTTAAATATGATCCTGAGAACGCTGATTTTTGGCAAATAGTGGGTCTATTACATGATTTAGATTTTGAAATGTATCCCGATCAACATTGTGTAAAACAAGTTGAGATAATGAGACAGGAAGGCCTTTCCGAAGAGATTATAAATTCTACTATTAGTCATGGATATGGCTTAACAGGTTCTACTGTTAAACCTGAAAAGCAGATGGAAAAAATACTTTTTGCATCTGATGAATTAACGGGGATAATAGGTGCAGCTGCATTGATGCGTCCATCAAAAAGTACTTTAGATATGGAATTAAAATCTTTAAAAAAGAAATTTAAGGATAAGAAATTCGCGGCCGGATGTTCAAGGGATGTGATAAGGCAAGGTGCAGAAAATTTGGGATGGGAATTAGATGAGCTCTTAAGCGAGACACTTGAGGCTATGAAAGATATGGAAAGAAAATTTAAGAATATATAGAAATAGGCGTTGATGATAATGAAATTTGTGTTAGTACAACATAAAATTTATCAAATATCATCAGCGCCTTTGTTTTCAGATAGTATAAATATTAATTAGGCTTGTTCAGAAGCTTTTATTGATGGGACATAGGTTCTAGTCGCCAATTCATCATCTATCATATACATATTGGCTAAACTATCACTGGCTCTTTTGATTTTTTTCACCAGATTACTGAAACTTTCTTCCTCTTCGACTTGTTCATCAATAAACCATCTTAAGAAACTCATTGTGGCATGTTCTTTTTCATCTAGAGCAATATCTGCAAGATTATAGATTCTTTTTGTAACCATTTGTTCGTGCTTTAATCCTTCTTCAAATACGTCCAGTATATTATCATAGCTGACTCTAGGTTTTTTTATTGCTTCTAATTCAACTCTTCCACCTTTTTGAAATACGTAGTTATAAATTATTCTAGCGTGATCCAATTCTTCCTGGGCTTGAACCTTAAAAAAGTTTGCGGCTCCGGGGAAGTCCATTTCCTCAGCATAAGCTGACATTGCAAGATAAGTATATGCTGAATAGTATTCAAAATTGATTTGATCATTTAATGCTTTTTCCAAATTTTTGCTTAACATAGTTACTCCTCCTTATATTTAGTAAGTTGAATTTTGAAATAATATATACATAAAAATTATTAATAATACTATTATTATATCATTTATTTTATTATCAATGTATATAAAAGCAATCGAATTATGGTATAGTTTAAAAAATCATGTTAATATATTAAAATATGAGATAGAATAAGTAATATAAGTGAAATTGAGAATATGGAGGTAGCTATGCTAATTTTAGCAGATAAATGGAAAGATTATGAGTTGATTGATATGGGGAGTGGAGAAAAACTTGAAAGATGGGGAGAGTACGTTTTGAGGAGACCTGATCCTCAAGTTATCTGGCCAATTCAAAGAGAATGGTCTTTGTGGAAAAATCCTCATGGTCATTATCATAGAAGTAACAGGGGTGGTGGTAATTGGGAAGTAAAAAAGAAATATCCGGAACAATGGATAATTAATTATGGACCTCTAAAATTTAAAATAAAACCTACAGGATTTAAACATACTGGTCTATTTCCTGAACAAGCTGCAAATTGGGATTGGATAATTGAGAAAATTAAGTCTTCAAGAAAACCGATAAAGGTATTGAATTTATTTGCATATACAGGTGGAGCAACTGTTGCCTGTGCATATGCAGGAGCTGAAGTTTGTCATGTGGATGCTGCGAAAGGGATGGTAAATTGGGCAAAAGAGAATATTGAACTTTCCGGACTAAAGGATAAAAAAGTAAGATTTATTGTCGATGATGTATTTAAATTTGTTGAAAGAGAAGTTAGAAGAGGTAATAAATATGATGCGATTATAATGGATCCTCCTTCATATGGAAGAGGTCCAAAGGGAGAAATTTGGAAGATAGAGGATAAACTATATGAATTTTTAGTATTATGTATGAAGGTGATTTCTGACAAACCATTATTTATTCTGATAAATTCATATACTACCGGTTTTTCTCCAATTGTTTTGGAAAATATATTAGAATCTACTGTAGGAAGAAAGGTAAAAAGTGGCAAAGTTTATGCCGGAGAAATAGGAATACCTTCATCTAGAAATGGTATGGTATTGCCTTGTGGAATCTTTGGGCGATGGGAAGGAAAATAAATATGAAACTGAGAGTAATATATGAGGACAATCACCTTTTGGTAGTTGAAAAAATACCGAATATTTTATCTCAAGCCGATAATACTAACGATATAGATATGCTTAGTATATGCAAAAATTATATTAAGGAAAAATATAATAAACCCGGAAATGTTTATTTAGGGTTAGTACATAGATTGGATAGACCTGTCGGTGGAGTAATGGTTTTTGCAAAAACTTCAAAGGCAGCATCAAGATTGTCAGACCAAGTTAGAACTAGAAAGATGAAAAAAACATACAGAGCAGTAGTTAATGGTGTATGTGATAAATCCGGAGTATATATGGATTATTTGATAAAAAATAAGAGGACTAATATGGTTAGAGTGGTCGATAAAAACAATAAAGAGTCAAAGCAAGCAAAATTATCTTATTCATTGATATCAACTCAAAAATATAAAGATAATTTTTACTCTTTAGTCGAAATAAATCTTCATACAGGGAGGCCGCATCAGATTAGAGTTCAATTTTCTTCTAGAGGGCATGCCTTATTTGGTGATCAAAGATATTCAAATTATGCGAAAATTGGAGAACAAATTGCACTGTGGTCTACAAAACTTGAATTAATTCATCCGACTACAAAAGAAGAAATGTGTTTTGTAACCGAAATGCCAAATACTTTTCCATGGAATTTATTTTAGGAGTAATATATGAGTTATGGTGGATTTTATATAGAAAAACCTGTAGGAAATAATATGTTTTCTTTTGAAAAAAGGAAAGTAAAAAAAATATACGTTCCTCAGTTAGTTAGAGCAAATTTTAATGATATAGAAATTGGAGAAATACCTAATTTTGTTGAGATAGAGGATGGATTAGAAAAAGCTTGCATGGGTTTAAAAAATATGTATGAAATAGTTGATAGTGATATTTATAAAGGGAAAAAAATATACGTTTTTGACAATCACAATCATTCTTTTTTCTTTTGGTGTAAGTTATTAAATGAAGGTATATTTGAAAAAGGAATTACTCTTGTTCATGTGGATCAACATAAAGATATGAGGGAACCTCTAAATTTCGACGTTGATATTTTTGATTTAGAGGATGTAAAAAGATATACAAATGAAGTGCTAAATGTAGGAAACTTTATAAAACCTGCGATTTATCATGATATTTTTTCAAATTTAGTAATGGTAGATTCAAGTTATGGAATGGAACTAGAAATTCCAGGTAATTATGTTTTAGATTTAGATTTGGATTTTTTTTCAAAAGATATGGACTATATAGATTTTGAATATAAATTATATAGAGTAAGGGAGTATATAGAAAATGCGGATATAATTACCATTGCGACAAGTCCTTATTTTATAGAGCAAGACAGAGCTATTAAGGTACTTAAAATGTTATTTAGAGTGGAAAAAATAGACAAACTATGATAATATATAGAGTGTTATTTTGGAATATAATTTATTTTAAATATTAGAATTGTAAACTTGAGCGAATTTGGAGGTAATAAAAATGTTATTTGAAAAATGGAGAAATTTAAGTGAAAACCACGTAAATGAGGAGGCCGAAGTCAAATTTTGGGAAGAATTTTTAAGAGCGGAAACTTCAATATATAATGAGATATTAAATGAAAAAACTCAAATTATAGCAGGAAAAGTATGCGATCTTGCCAAAGCATACAACACTATTCCGGAATATTTTATGGGATTTTTGGATGGTATAAATGAAAGTATTGAAATGGCTCAAGAATTGGAAAAAATTGAGGAAGATACTCAGATAAATATAAAAATAGACTGGGAAAAACTATATTTTAATATGGTGAACGTTGAAGCTCATTGGCTATATGGTTTAAAAGGATGGGAAGATATATTACCGGAAGATTATAGAAAAAGAGTAATAAAAGAGTTTAATAAAACTAAAATTGTTGTCAAGGAAGAAAGAATAGGAAGAAATGATCCATGTCCTTGTGGAAGTGGTAAAAAATATAAAAAATGTTGTGGAAAATAATTGACAAAATCCATAGGTTGGTATAAAATAATATGTTATACTTGACATACTGTTCTTTTTATGATATAATAAATATTGTATTGTAAAGGACGGTGATAATCATGGCAACAACCGCTACACTAGATAATATAAGGCATGCTTTGGAACAGTATGTAGGAAATAAGATACTACTTAAGGCAGACCGAGGAAGAAAACAAATTGTGACTAAAAAAGGAGTACTTGAAACACTTTATCCAAGTGTATTTGTAGTAAGAATTGGAGAAGAAAATAATTTTGAGAGAATATCTTACAGTTACTCCGATCTTTTAACGGAAACAGTGAAGATAAAAGTGTATAGGAATAGTAAAGTTAGTTAATTGAAATATTTAGAACCTAGGGGTGTAAATCTCTAGGCTTTTTTATGTTTATATATGGTATAATAAATATTGTATACTTATATAAAGTTATATCATAATGAAATATTTATAATGAGTATAGGATTAATTAAAAATTTGTGTATATTATAATATATAAGTACATCATAGTGGAGGACTTTATGGATATTATAAAGTTGAGAGCGAGAGCAAAAATAAATTTGTCAATAGATATTTTAGGGATTTTTGATGATGGATATCATAATGTAGAGATGATTATGCAATCTATTGACCTCTCGGATTATGTAGTGATAAGAAAAAAAGATGAAGGTTTTAAGATGTATACATCTAGTTCTGATCTTCCCGTAGATAAAAGAAATATTATTTTTAAAACATGGGAATATATGAAAAAGAAATATGATATAGTTGGCGGAATAGAAGTATTTTTAGAAAAAAATATACCAATTGCAGCCGGGATGGCTGGTGGAAGTGCTGATTCTGCAGCTATGTTTATCGGTCTAAATGAATTGTTTGGATTAAATATAAGTCGAGACCAGTTAATTGAGGATTCAAAAGAATTGGGTTCTGATATTGCTTTTTGCATAAATGGAGGAACTTATTTGGCTACAGGAAAAGGTACTGATTTGAAACAAATTGATAATTTGGATGAAAATTTAGAAATACTTATATGTAAACCAAATACTTTTGTATCAACAAAAAGAGTATACAAAAAATTTGATAGTATGTATGGTGATATGAGGGTGGATAAAAGACCGAATAATAAAGGGATTATGTCAGCTTTAAAGACAAAGGATGTCCAAAAAATGACAAATTCGATGTATAATGTTCTAGAACCAGTCACTAAGATTTGGTGTAGAAATATAGCATCTATAGAAAAAATTATGTTGGATAAAGGTGCTTTAATCTCGATGATGAGTGGAAGTGGACCTACTGTTTTTGGAATTTTTGAAGATGGAAAGAATATAAAAAAATGTAGTGATATTTTAAGGAAAAAATATAGTCAGACTTTCATTACGAAAGCATCAAATAAGGGGGTTGAAATTTGTGGGATTAAGTAATCTAAATTTAGATAGCTATAAACCGTTGAGAGACGTTGTTTTTGAAAATATCAGAGGTGCAATAATGGATGGGACTCTGAAACCAGGTGAAAGATTGATGGAAATTCAACTTGCCGAATTATTGGGAGTGAGTAGAACGCCAATAAGAGAAGCCATTAGAAAATTAGAGCTGGAAGGCTTGGTTGTAATGTTGCCTAGAAAAGGTGCATATGTAGCAAATATAAGCAAAAAAGATTTGATTGACATTTTGGAGGTTAGAATTGGTCTAGAAGGAATGGCTGCTTTTTATGCAGCTGAAAGAATATCTGATGAAGGTGTAAAAAAACTTGAAAAAATATCTGAAGAATTAAAAGAATATGTCTGTAAGAATGATGTTAAAAATATGTTAATTAAGGATGAAGAGTTCCATAATTGTATATTTGAATTTACGGGAAATTCCAGATTAAAAAGTATGATGCTTTCAGTTTGGGAAACAGTCTACAGATTTAGATTGAAATATATGTCAGATTATAGTTCTGCCGTTAATATAGTGGATGAACATAAAAAAATAATCGATGCATTAAAAAAAGGAAAGGCAGATCTTGCTGAAAAGCTTGCTAAAGAACATATTGAAAAAGCAGAGCAGTTCATGATTGAAAAATTGATGCAAGATGAGACGGTGTAGATTATGGATAAAAGACCGATAGGGGTATTTGATTCCGGGTTAGGAGGTCTTACGGTTTTAAAGGAAATTAATAAGTATCTTCCTAATGAAAATACAATATATTTTGGAGATACTGCAAGAGTTCCATATGGACCTAGATCTAAAGAAACGATAATTAAGTATACATTTCAAGCTATTAATTTTCTAAATACAAAAGATGTAAAGGCGATAGTAATTGCATGTAATACTGCTACAGCAAGAGCTTTAGTTGAAGCAAAAGAAAAATACGATTTACCAATTATAGGCGTTGTGGAAGCAGGTGCCAGGACTGCAGTGTATTCAACAAAAAATAAAAAAGTTGGAATAATAGGTACAACGGGTACTATTAATTCAAAGGCATATAACAAGGCCATAAAATCTATGGATAGTAAAATAAAAGTTATAGGTAAAGCTTGTCCAATTTTTGTCCCTTTAGTAGAAGAAGGGTGGGCTAATAAAGAAATATCATCAATGGCAGCCCATATGTATTTAGATTCTCTGGTGGAAAAGGGAATAGATTCACTAATATTAGGATGTACACATTATCCTATATTAAAAAGGACTATAGGTGAAGCTGTAGGAGAAGATATTAAATTAATTAATCCGGCGAGAGAGACGGCGCTCGATTTAAAGAATATTCTTGAAAAAAGGAATATAATAAATACATCAGAAAAAAAAGGAAACTGTATATACTATGTTTCTGATATAAACGATCAGTTTTCAAAAGTTGCTGGTGAATTTTTGAAAAGAAAAATAACCAATTTAGAAAAAATTGAAATACATAGATATTAAAATTTAGTTAGGAAAGGGATAATAATTCATAGGAGTTATAGTGTGGACATGGAAGTAAAGGTTAGAATTAAAACTTCACAGTGCTTAGATAACGGAGAAGTTCAGACTATAGAAAGTTTTTATAGAGGAGAACAAATAGAAAAAAATGGTAGTATTTATATTACATTTTTAGAGTATGATACTATTAAAGATTCCAAAACTACTATTAAGATAAGTGATGAAGAAGTTTTGATACTGAAGTCCGGTGAAGTCAAAACCAGGATGAAATTTAAAGAGGGTGTAAAATTTAGATCGACATATTCAACTCCATATGGGAATTTTGATATGAGCATCTATACTTACAAAATATCCAAAAAAATTACAAATAAAAATATAAAAGTAAATCTGGATTATAAGATTAAAATAAGTGGTCTTATGGATGCTAACAATAGGATTGAATTAAGGGTTATTCCGGAGGTTTAATATGTTGTGTGAAAAAGTTCTTGAAACTATTTCAAAATATAATTTGATAAATAGAGGAGAAACTGTTGTTGCTGCTGTATCAGGAGGACCTGACTCAATATGTCTTCTTCATATACTTCATAAAATTTCCCAAAATTTAGATATAAAATTATATGTAGCACATCTTAATCATCAAATCAGGGGATTAGATGCATACTTAGATTCTTTATATGTTATGAAATTTTGTGAAAAGTTGGGGGTTACTTGTTTTATTCGTTCAATTGATGTGCCTGCTTTTTGCGAAGAAAATAAGCTGGGTATAGAAGAGGGCGCCAGAAAATTACGATATGAAATGTTTGATGAAATAAAAAATAAAGTAGGAGCTGATAAGGTGGCTATAGGACATAATAAAAGTGATCAGGCTGAAACTATTATTATGAGAATAATGCGTGGTACAGGTCTTCAGGGCTTAAGAGGAATAGAATATAAGCGTGAAGATGGTGTAATAAGACCTATTTTGGATTTAAGTCGTGAAGAAATAGAAAAATATTGTGAAGAGCACAATTTATCTCCCAGAATTGATAAAACAAATTTGGATGATATTTATTCAAGAAATAAAATTAGATTAAAAATGATTCCTTATATGAAAAAAGAATTTAATGATAATGTAGTGGATAATATAGTAAGGATGAGTTCCAACTTGAAAGTGGATTCCGACTATATAAATGAACAAGTGGAAAATGCATTTTCTTATTCGGTAAAAAAATATGAAGATGGTGTATATATTTTTACTGAATATATGGATAAATTTCATCTTGCAATTCAAAACAGGCTTATCTTTAAGTCCATTAAAGAAATACTAGGGGATATAAAATTAATAGATAAAAAACATATAGAAGATGTGCTAAGTCTTGTTTCAAAAGACAAAAAAGGAAAAAAGATAAATTTACCTAGAGGAGTTTTTGCCTATAGGTTTGATGATTATATACTTTTAACAGATAAAGAAATAAAGGATAAAGATATTTCCTATGAGTATGAAGTTACTCCGGGAGAAGCTATTTATATACCCGAAATAAAAAAGAGATTCGTATCTGAAATAGTGGATGTAAAGAATTTTGATAAAAACAATTTCAAAAAGGGTATACAATATATTGATTTATCGAAAATTAGAAATAATCTTACGTTGAGAAATAAACGTCAAGGTGATAAAATAAGATTATTGGGAGGAACTAAAAAGCTAAAAGAATTATTTATTGGTTTGAAGATTCCCAAAGAAAATAGAAACCTGGTTCCTGTTTTAGTGAATCAGGATGAAATAGTGTCTGTTTGTGGATATAGAATAAATGTAGATTATAAAATAGGTGATTCTACAAGCGAGATATTAAAATTTTATTTGGAATAGTATTTACACGATTTATAGATTAAATTTATAAGATGGTTTGTAATATATAAATCAGCTTATAAAAACAAGAAATTGTATTTATTCATAGCGTGTATCTTTAGGATTGGAGGGATATTTATTGCGTAAAACTTTGAGGGGTGCTGGGATATATTTAGTGATGCTACTAATCATTGTATTTATAGTTCAGTACACTGGAGGAAAAACTCAAGAAGTTAAGGATTTAGAGTTTTCAAAGATGTATCAAGAATTAAGAGAAGGAAATATATCAAATGTAAAGATAGTAGATGATACAAGAATTGAAGGAACTTTAAAAGATGGAAAAACGAAATTTAAATCTTATATACCTAATGAAGTAAAGGGAGATAAGTTATCTAAAGAAATATTAGAAAGCATAGAAAAAAACAAATTATTGGTAAATGCAGAACCGAAACCAAAACCACCATGGTTATTAGAAATATTACCTACATTATTAGTTTTAGGCTTTATGGTTGTAGCTTTTTTTATGTTGATGAATCAGTCACAGGGTGGCGGAGGAAAGGTAATGAATTTTGCCAAATCTAAAGCTAAAGTTCACAAAAACTCCGATAAGGATAAAGTAGAATTTAAAGATGTAGCTGGCTTAAAAGAGGAAAAAGAGGAATTACAGGAAGTGGTAGATTTCTTAAAAAATCCAAAGAAATATATAGATTTGGGTGCGAGAATACCTAAGGGTATTCTTATGGTTGGACCTCCAGGTACCGGAAAAACTTATTTGTCTAGAGCGGTAGCTGGAGAAGCCGGTGTACCATTTTTCAGCATAAGTGGTTCCGATTTTGTTGAAATGTTTGTCGGAGTTGGTGCTTCAAGAGTAAGAGATTTGTTTGAACAGGCAAAGAAAGAATCTCCGGCGATAATATTTATAGATGAAATTGATGCAGTAGGTAGAAAAAGAGGTGCCGGACTAGGTGGTGGACATGATGAAAGGGAGCAAACTCTAAATCAGTTGTTAGTTGAAATGGATGGTTTTGGTGTAAATCAGGGAATAATTATAATGGCTGCTACTAATAGACCGGATATACTTGATCCAGCTCTTTTAAGACCGGGTCGTTTTGATAGACAAGTGGTTGTTGGAGTACCTGATGTTAAGGGCAGGGAAGAGATATTTAAGGTTCATTCTAGAAATAAACCTCTTGGCGAAGATATCGATTTATCTGTTCTTGCAAAGAGTACACCTGGATTTACTCCTGCAGACATTGAAAACGTAATGAACGAGGCAGCCATATTAACTGCTAGGAAAAGGGAAAAGAAAATAACAATGGAGAATATAGAAGAGTCTATTACCAAGGTAATAGTAGGTGTGGCTAAAAAATCCAGAGTTATAAGTGAGAAAGAGAGAATACTTACCGCATATCACGAAGGAGGACACGCAGTATGTGCTCATATATTGGATTTAATGGATCCTGTTCATCAGGTAACTATAATACCAAGAGGTATGGCTGGCGGGTTCACTCTACAGCTTCCTACAGAGGACAAATATTACGCTACTAAGGGCGAGATGATGCAAGAACTAATAGTATTGCTTGCGGGTAGAGTATCCGAAGAAATAAACCTTGATGATATATCTACAGGTGCATCCAATGACTTAGACAGAGTAACTAAGCTTGCCAGAGGAATGGTAGCAAAATATGGTATGAGTGAAAAGCTTGGACCGCTTACCTTTGATTCAAATGATGAGGTGTTTATTGGAAATAGCTTTGGTCATACTAGAGAGTATTCTGAAGAAGTTGCAGCTGAAATAGATGAAGAAGTAAGAAGAATTGTGGCAGATGCCTATTCTAAAACAAAAAAGATTTTGCAGGAAAATCAAGAAAGACTTGACTATATTGCAAAAGCTCTTCTTGAATATGAAACTTTAAATGAATCACAGTTTAAAGAGGCTTTTGAAATGAAATTGCCTATACCGGAATCTAAAGGTGAAAAGGAATTATTTAAAGCCAAAGAAGAATTTGAAGCAGAATCTAATTTAACAGATTCAAATAATGAAAATAATAAAGACTCTGAAACAAATGATAATATCGAAGTTGTTGAAGAAGTTGAATCGGATAAAGATATAATGGAATCTTTATCAGCCGACATTGATGAATCTGATAATGAAAGACAATAAAATATATTAGTATAACAAAAAAGCTCATTGAAATGAGCTTTTTTTGTTATATAATTTTCCACTTTATACCAGGCTTATTGTGGAAAATGTGTATATGGATATATAGGTGTTTGAAGGTTACAATATGAATAAGATGTATGTATTTGAAAGGGGATGAAAAGAAATGTATGAAACGCGGATAAAAAAAATATTCGATATACTTACTGAAGATATGACCTTTTATACATCTGAAGAAATCGGAAATATTTTGAAATGTAGTTCTAGAACGGTTAGGGATGAAATAAAGAATCTAAATATAATACTTGCCAATCATGGTGCAGAAGTAAAAACTGTATCAGGTAAAGGGTGTATATTTGAGATAAGTGATAAAAAGAAGTTTGAAATATTCATAAAATCAGAATGGCATAAATATGCTTTTGATAAAGAAGATTTTAATAATCCCCAGGCACGGATAGAATATATTTTAAAAGTATTGTTATTTAGTGATGTCTATTTAAAGGTAGATGATATATGTAATGAGTTATTAATAAGTAGATCTCAATTTAATAAAGATTTAAAAGTTGTAAAATCTATTCTGAAAAAATATAATTTGCAAATAAAAAGTAAACCTTATTCGGGGATAAAAATTTGTGGAAGTGAGTTAAACAAAAGAATAGCTATTGCAAATTGCTTATATAAAAATAAAATTAAAGAAGAAAATTTTTTTGATTTATCAGATGAGAATAATGAAAAGCTTTTAAATAGTATTAGAAATATTGTAATTCAATCCTTTTTAGATAATAAATACGAGATAACGGATATAGCTTTGAATAATTTAGTTATTCATCTTTATATAGCTATAAAAAGAATAAAATCCGGAGATCGAATGAATGTTGAAAAAAGTGAATTAATAAGGCTTAAAAGCAAAGAAGAATATATAATTGCAGTAAAAATAACAGAAAATTTATCGGAATTATTCGATGTGCAATTTCCGGAGTCAGAGATAGCATATATATCAATTCACTTATTAGGTAAAAAGATAAGCAACGAATCAAATGTTAATAGTATTCCTGCAGAGGTTGAAATTTTAATAATTGAGATGTTGGAAAAAATAAAAAAAGAGATTTATATAGATCTTACCGGAGATTTGGATTTGAGAATATCTTTGGGATTGCATATAACTCCTTTAATTGATAGGCTTCAGTATGGATTAGAATTAGGTAATCCTGTTTTAGAAGATATAAGAAAAGATGTATTGGCTTTCGATGCGGCAACGATAGCTGTGGATGTATTAAATAAGAAATATAATGTTGTTGTATCTGAAAATGAAATTGGATATATAGCACTACATCTAAGTGTGGCTATCAGTAGAACAAATGAAAAGACAAATAGAAAAAATATTTTAATAATTTGTGGTTCAGGAATTGGTACGGCAAATATGATGAAGTACAGATTTTTGAGGGAGTTTGAACGTTATATTGATAAACTCGAAACATGTGATTATATAAATGCTCAAAAGATCGATTTGGATAAATATGATTTAATTGTCACAAGTATTCCGATTACTAAAGAAACTAAAACAACAATAATTGAAGTAGGGTCTTTTTTGAAAAAAGAGGATATGTTACAGATTAAACCATTTATGGAAAATAATATAGGGAGATTGGAATTAAAAAACCTATTTTCGGAAAAACTATTTTTTACTAAATTAAAACTAAACAATTACTTTGAAGTATTAAAGTATTTATCAGATAGGATAAATGAAAATATAAAATTGAATGGCGATTTATATGAATCCATGTTAGAAAGGGAAAAGTTATCCATTACAGCATTTGAAAATGGTGTTGCAATGCCTCATCCTGTGAAACCGTTAACCAATAAAACTTTTATTACTGTAGCAATCTTAGATAAACCAATGAAAGTTAATAACAAAATAGTAGATTTAATAATATTATTGAATATAAGGGAAAAGGAAGATTCAAAAGAAGTGGAGGAATTTTATTATAAATTAGGTGCTTTTATGTGTGATGATGAAAAGATATTGAAAGCAAAAAAGTCAAAAAATTTGGACGAATTTTTAGAGATATTCGCTTATTAAGGAGGAAAAATATGACAGATATATTTTTAGAGGAAAATATACAGATAACGGATGAAATTTTAGGGTGGAGAGAGGCTATTAGAAAGTGTGCCCAACCGTTATTAGAAGGCAAGTATATAGAGGAAAAATATATTGACTCTATGATAAAAGTAGCCGAAGAAATGGGACCATTTTTCGATTTTGGAAAAAATATTGCCGTACCACATTCCAGACCGGAGAATGGAGTTAATAAAAAAGGGGTCTCACTTTTAAAAGTTAATAAACCGGTAAAACTTTTAGATTTGGAAGATCATCCTATTGATATTTTTATTGTTTTGGCTGCAGAAGATAATACTAGTCATTTGAATATATTAAGTGTTCTGGCTAATACTTTAGTAGAAGATAGTAAAGTTGAGAAATTAAAAAAATCTACTACTAAAGAGGAAATAATAGATATTTTTAAAAGTTAGGAGGAATTATTATGAAATTTTTAGCAATTTGTGGATCAGGACTGGGATCCAGCTTTATGGTTCAGATGAACATAGAGAAGATTTTAAAAGAGTTAGGGATAAAAAATGTGGATGTTGAGCACGCTGATATAAGTAGTGCTTCAAGTGGAGCAGCAGATGTATTTTTTATGGCTAAGGATGTTGCAGATGGTGTTCATTTGGCAGACAGAGTTGTGATTCTTGACAGTATTATAGACATGAATGAATTAAGAGAAAAAGTGACAAATGTATGCAAGGAATTAAATCTTGTATAGTAATTATGTAAGTTAGGAGGATCTTATGAACGTATTTATGACAGTTTTATTAGATATAGCAAAATCGCCGGCTTTTTTGGTATCATTAATAGCATTAATTGGCCTTCTTGTTCAGAAAAAATCTGCAGCGGATATTGTTAAAGGTACAATTAAGACTTTTGTAGGTTTTTTAGTTTTATCTGCAGGTGCAGGCGTAGTATCAGGTTCTCTTGAACCGTTTGGCGGAATGTTTGAGGCTGCATTTAATGTTAAGGGAGTTGTTCCAAATAACGAAGCAATTGTATCAATGGCTTTGCAGCAATTTGGTACAATAACGGCATTAGTGATGTTTTTCGGAATGTTGGCAAATATTTTAATTGCCAGATTTTCGAAAATGAAGCATATATTTTTAACGGGTCATCATACATTATATATGGCTTGTATGTATGCAGTCATATTCTCAGTGGCCGGATTTAAAGGAGTATCTCTTATCCTGGTTGGTGCTTTAGCATTAGGGGCAACAATGACTCTTTCACCATTTATATTGCAACCGTTTATGAGAAGGATGACAGGTGGAGACGGTGTCGGACTTGGGCATTTTGGCGGTGTCGGATATTGGTTAGCCGGTTCAATCGGGAAATTGGTTAGAGGGAAAAAGGAAAAAGTAGTGTCTACTGAGGATATTAATTTTCCTAAGGGCCTGGCTTTTTTAAGAGATTCTACGGTTTCAATAGCCTTAACTATGATGGTTATATATGTAATAATAGCAATTGTAGCCGGACCGCAATATGTTGCAAAAAATTATCCTGATGGTGGTAATTTTATAATATTTGCTTTGACAAAAGGCGGAGAATTTGCAGCAGGAGTATATATAATTCTTCAAGGTGTAAGATTAATTCTTAATGAGATTGTACCTGCATTCAAAGGTATTTCAGAAAAAGTGGTTCCGGATGCAATACCTGCTCTTGATTGCCCTATAGTTTTCACTTTCGCTCCAAACGCAGTATTAATAGGTTTCTTTTCGAGCTTCGTTGGCGGAATTGTAAGTATGATAGCTATGGGAGTTTTGGGAACAGTAGTAATACTTCCTGGTGTAGTACCTCACTTTTTCTGTGGTGCAACAGCAGGTGTATTTGGCAACGCTGAAGGCGGACTAAAAGGAAGTATTATAGGTTCTTTTATGCATGGAATATTGATAAGTTTCTTGCCTATATTCCTAATGCCTGTTCTTGGAGATTTAGGATTTGCAAATTCTACATTTTCAGATGCAGACTTCGGAATAGGAGGTATATTCTTTGGAACTCTTGCAAATAAAGGAGCTCAGGGTGCTGTAATTGCAGGTCTTGTGATATTATATGTACTTATATTTGGATATACTTTTTTCAAGAAGAAAGGTTCGGATGTAGAATAAGTATGGTTAAATAGAAATTTAATATAAATATTGGAAAGGAGGCTGGCTCAGAAGTCAATAAGTTTTTATCAAAAAATTAGGAGTATTGAGGAATAGATATTTCTATATTGATAAATATAAAAATGACTTTTGGGTCAGTCATTTTTATTTAAGTTTAAAGAGCAATTAATTAATTTGGGAGGAAATGATGAATAGAGATTTAAAAGCAACCGCTGATTTAATCAGATACTATACATTAAAAGAATTAGGCAGATTAGGATACGGTCACTATGGTGGTGCTTTATCTATAGTTGAAGTGTTGGCGGTTTTATATGGCAGTGAAATGAAATTTGATTCTAATAACCCGGAATCAGAAGATAGGGATTACTTTATACTTTCTAAGGGACATGCCGGTCCTGCCTATTACGCTGCACTTGCAGTTAGTGGATTTTTTCCGATAGATAATTTATTTACATTAAATGATAATGGGACAGATTTACCATCTCACCCAGATCGAAATAAAATCAAGGGTGTAGATATGACGACAGGTTCTCTGGGGCAGGGGATTTCTGTAGCAGCCGGACTCGCTTATTATTTAAAGTATAAAAATATGACAAATAGAGTATATTGCATAGTTGGTGATGGTGAATTAAATGAGGGGCAATGTTGGGAGGCATTTATGTTTATTGCACATCATAATTTGAACAACCTTGTAGTTATAATAGATGATAATAAAAAGCAATTAGATGGATATACTAAAGATATTTGTAATTTGTTTAGTCTCGAAGATAAATTCAGAGCGTTTGGATTTAATGTGGAAAAACTGAATGGAAATGATATTGAAAGTATTAAATCGGGATTTGATTCTGCTAGAAAAATTAAAGATAAACCTACAAGCATAATTCTCGATACAGTAAAAGGAGCAGGGGTGAAATTTATTGAGGATACTATGTCGAACCATCATATGAGATTAGATAAAGAAGCGACTGGAAAGATAAATGAAACAATTTTAGATTTGGAAAAAAGTCTACAGGAAAGGGGCCTATTATAATATGTATTCAGAATTAGAAATGAGAAAATCTTATGCTAAAACAGTTGAAAAATTATTTAAAAAAGATTCAAATATTTTTGCGTTAGAAGCGGATTTAAGTTCTTCAATGTCAACTTCCGGATTGAAAGAGATAATGGGGAAAAACTATATAAATTTAGGTATTATGGAAGCAAACATGATAGGTGTAGCATCCGGTATTAATTTGGCAGGAGGGTATTGTTTTGTGCATTCATTTGGCCAGTTTTTGACAAGGAGGGCGATGGATCAAATATTTATATCGTTGGGATATTCCAAGCTAAGTGCTTGTTTGGTGGGATCAGATGCAGGTGTAACTGCCGAACATAACGGTGGGACACATATGACCTTTGAAGATGTGGGGATACTTAGAATAATACCAAATATAGAAATATATGATGTTTGTGATCCTGTGCAATTTAATAAAGTACTGGAATACGCTTATGAAAGCAAAAAATTAATATATATTAGAACGGCTAGAAAAAAACAGGAGTTTGCTATTTACAGTGAAGAAACTAAATTTGAAAACACCGGTGCCAATATATTAAAAAAAGGAAAAAGTATCACTATACTAGCTTGTGGTATAGAGGTAAAAGAGGCTTTAGAAGCAGCTGATAAGCTTGAAAAGCATGGTATTTATGCCGAAGTCATAGATGTATATAGAATAAAGCCTTTAAATGAAGAAGTGATATTAAAGTCCGCACAAAAAACCGGGAGAGTTATAACCTGTGAAAATCACTCTATTAATAATGGTTTGGGATCTTCCGTTGCCGAGCTTTTAAGTGAGAAATATCCTATTAAAGTAAAAAGAATAGGTATAAATAATAGATTTGGTCAGGTTGGAAAACAAGACTATTTAATGAAAGAGTACAACTTGACTGCCGATGATATTGCAGGAGAAGCAATTAAATTGATTTAGAGAAAAACAACGTTTATTAAGTATCATAATATATGAAAATTAAGGAGTATCATCAAGTCAAAGTTTATGGCTTTTGAGAAAACTCCTTAATTTTCTGTATTTTTATGTACAACCGCTTTACTTATGGGAAGTTGTATAAAATGAGTCTGTGAAACTATACATAGGAATCTAAACCTCTAATAGATATTTCACCTGAAAAAATCGTTTCTAAAATTCCAAAACTATTTCTGATGACTAAATTACCGTGTTCATCAATATTTTCGGCAAAAACAATTTTTTTCTCACCATTTTTTAATATATATATATCTTTTCCTAAAACTGCGGAATAATCTCTAAGTATTTTTAGAACCTCATCATTGTCATCACATATGAATTTATCGTAATAATATTCAAAAGTCTCAAAAAATAATTTCAAAAATTGTTCTTTATTTAAATTATATCCTTCTTTTTTTATTGAAGTAGCCACATTGGAAATACTTTTTTCGAATTCTGAATTATATAGATTTATACCTATGCCTACTATTATATACGATATTTTGTCTATTTCAGCATTCATTTCCGTAAGTATGCCGGCTATTTTTTTATTATTAAGGATAATATCATTTGGCCATTTTATTTCGGTTTTTACAGATAGTTTTTCTAGTGTTTTTAAAAGTGAAGCTCCGGCTACTTGTGTTAGGAAACTGGATTTAATGATGGGTATGTTTGGTTTTAATATAATGCTGAAGTAAACTCCATCATTTTCTTTTGAAATCCATTTTTTGCCAGTTCTTCCTTTTCCATCTGTCTGTTCATTTGATATTATAACAGTGCCTTCAGGAGATTTTTCAGCTATATTATTTGCATATATATTTGTTGAATCTATGGTATCGAAAGAATATATTTTTTGTGCTATATATTTGGTATTTAAATTATATTTAATTTCATATGATGATAAAGTAGATTCCTTTTTCTTTCCTTCAAGTCTATATCCCGCTCCATTTTTTGATGTGATATTAAAACCTTCTTTTTGAAGTGTTTTGATGCCCTTCCATACAGAAGCTCTGGATAATCCTAATTGCTGAGAAATATATTCTCCTGAAATGTATTTGTCAGAATTATCCTTTAGAATATTTATGATAAATTCTTTTGTATTTTTTGTATTCATAATAAAAATAAAAATCCTTTCTCATTAGTTTTTATTCTGTATTAATTAAATAATTTCAATCGTATTTATTTAATTAATTAGAAAAAATTTATATATTTGATTATTATTATATCACAAAAATAATTGGTTTATGAATAATTGTATATAGCTTGATAATCTATGTTTGGGGTGATAAAATAATATTTGTTATTATAAAAATGGTTATTTTGAAAGAAAGGTAAATATATGTTATTAGTAATAGATGTTGGAAATACAAATATGGTATTAGGTGTTTATGATGATAAAACACTTATTAGAGATTGGAGAATAAATACCGACCTAAATAAAACTTCAGATGAATATGGAGTTCTTATAAAAAATTTATTTGATGCAAGTGATATTGGTTTAGGGACAATAGACTCTATAATAGTATCTTCTGTTGTGCCTGCTGTAATGCATTCACTTGAAAATTTTTGTAAAAAATATTGTAATATATCTCCATTGATTGTGGGACCGGGTATAAAAACAGGTCTTAATATCAAATATTATGATCCCAAAATGGTGGGTGCTGATAGAATAATTAATGCTGTCGCGGCAATAGCAAAATATGGAGCTCCGTTAATTATAATAGATTTTGGAACTGCTACTACATATTGTGCAATTTCTCGAAAGGGTGATTATTTAGGTGGGGCAATTTCTCCTGGAGTAAAAATATCAAGTGAGGCATTATTCCAAAATGCATCCAAATTGCCTAGAGTAGAATTGATAAAACCGGATACAATAATATGTAAAGATACTGTATCATCTATGCAAGCCGGAATTATTTATGGTTATGCCGGACAAGTAGAAAAAATAGTGAAAAATATGAAATATGAGCTAGGGGATGATAATGTTACGGTTATAGCTACAGGTGGGCTTGCGAATCTGATATCCTCTGAGACGGATGCAATAGATGTAGTGGACTCGAATTTATCACTTGAAGGATTGAGACAAATTTATGAAAAAAATCAAATAGAAAAGAGAGTTATTCATGAAGTTTAGGGATTTTGAAGTAGAAAATGAAGTTTTTCTAGCTCCTATGGCCGGTGTTACGGATTTACCTTTTAGACTTATTTGTAAGGAATTGGACTGTGGTCTTCTATATACGGAGATGATCAATGCAAAAGCACTTTGTTACGATGATCAAAATACAAAAAAAATGCTCAATATATTAACTGAAGAACATCCTGTAGCTATACAGATTTTTGGTAGTGAGCCGGAATTTATGGGAAAAGCTGCTGAGATTTTAAATGATTATCCTAATGAGATACTTGATATAAATATGGGATGTCCTGCTCCTAAGGTGGTAAAAAATGGTGATGGTTCTGCTTTAATGCGAAATCCGGAATTAGTTAAAAGAGTTTTGGATAGTGTAGTGTCTAAATCTAAGAAGCCCGTGACATTGAAAATAAGAAAGGGCTGGGACAATAATAGTGTGAATGCGCTTGAAATTGCTAAAATAGCTCAGGAAATGGGAATAGATGCAATAACTATTCATGGAAGAACCAGAGAACAATATTATTCGGGTAAAGCGGATTGGGAAATAATAAGAAGAGTGAAATCGGAGCTAAATATACCGGTGATAGGTAATGGTGATGTATGTAGTATAGATGATGCTATAAATATAAAAAAAATTACCAATTGTGATGCGATAATGATAGGGAGAGGTGCACAGGGCAATCCTTGGATATTTAGAAATATTAATCATTATTTTAAGTCAGGTGAAATTTTAGAACTTCCAAGCATATCTGAAAAAATAGAAGTGGCAATCAGACATATGGAGTATTCAGTAAAAGAACATGGTGAATATGTTGCTGTTAGAGAAATGAGAAAACATATTGGCTGGTATTTGAAAGGAATCAGAAATTCTGCTAGATTAAGAGATGAAATTAATAAGATGGAAGATTACAGGGAAGTAATAAAGGTTCTTAAAAATATTGACAAGTAGCATATTTTAGCATATAATATATCGGATATATTGTAAATTGTGTCAAAAATTGGCACAATTTATGTTTTAATTGGCAATACTTAGCTATAGACTGATTGAAATTAAGGTATTAGAAATTAATATTAATAAAATATAAAATGAAATTGAGTATGGAGGACTTAACATGGAGGAAAATAATAGCAAAGAAATAATCCTTACGCAGGAGGGATTCGATAAATTGGAAGATGAGTTGGAACTTTTAAAAACAACTAGAAGAAAAGAAGTTGCTGAAAGATTAAAAGAGGCTATATCTTTTGGTGATTTATCTGAGAATGCGGAATATGATGAGGCGAAAAAAGAACAAGCAGCATTGGAAGAAAGAATAATGGTGTTGGAAAATATGATAAGAAACGCCGTTATAATAGATGAAAATAGTGTTGATTTAAATATAGTTACTATAGGTTCAATAGTTAAAATATTTGATGAGGAATTCGGAGAAGAGATAGAATATACTATTGTTGGAAGTGCAGAGGCTGATCCATATGAATTTAAAATTTCTAATGAATCTCCGGTAGGTAGAGCATTATTAAACAGAAAAGTAGGAGATAAAGTAGAAGTAAATGTACCGGACGGCATAATTACTTTAGAGGTTCTTGAGATAAAAAGATAAATAATAAAAAGTAAATATAATAATATTTATAGACAGATTTAGATTTAATATAAAAATACGATAAATAGTAATCGAAATTAAAAATAATTAAGGAGGAAATAATGCAAAATAATAAGCCGGAAAATCAGGTAGAAAATCTTAGTGAAGTTCTAATGGTAAGAAGAGAAAAACTTAAGAACTTGCAGGAGATGGGAGAAGATCCTTTTAAAATAAGTAAGTATAATGTTACTCATCATTCAGATGAGATTAAAAATAATTATGATAAATTAGAAGGTAAGCACGTAAGTATTGCCGGACGAATTATGTCTAAAAGAATAATGGGAAAGGCTTCTTTCATGCATCTACAAGATCAAAATGGTAGAATTCAGGTATATGTAAAAAGAGATGATGTAGGAGTAGACGATTATAAAAAGTTTAAGACTTTTGATATGGGTGATATAGTTGGTGTTGAAGGTTTTGTATTTAAGACTAAAACTGAAGAAGTTTCTATTCATGCCGAAAAGATATTACTTATGTCAAAATCACTTCAAGTTCTTCCTGAAAAATATCATGGTTTAAAAGATGTTGATTTAAGATACAGACAAAGATATGTAGATCTTATTGTAAACCCGGAAGTAAAAGAAGCATTTTTAACAAGAACAAAAGCATTAAAGGCTCTTAGAAACTATTTGGACAATCTTGGATTTTTGGAAGTTGAAACTCCTATATTGAATACTATAGCAGGCGGAGCTAATGCAAGACCATTTATTACACACCATAATACTCTTGATATACCAATGTATTTGAGAATAGCCAATGAATTATATTTAAAGAGATTAATAGTTGGTGGATTTGATAAAGTATATGAAATGGGTAGAATGTTTAGAAATGAAGGTATGGATATGAAACATAATCCTGAATATACGGCAATAGAGTTATATCAGGCTTATGCGGATTATGAAGATATGATGGAAATAACTGAAAATGTAATTTCACACATGGCTGAGGTCGCAACTGGAAGTATGAAAATTAATTATCAGGGGACTGAAATAGATTTTACACCTCCTTGGAAAAGAATGACGATGGAAGAATGTGTAAAAGAATATTCGGGTGTAGATTTCTCAGTAATAAATACAGATGAAGAAGCACTTGCAATTGCAAAAGAAAAAGGTATTGAAATAACTCCGGGTATGAGACGTGGAGAGGTAATTAACGCATTTTTTGAAGAGTTTGGCGAAGATAAATTAATACAGCCAACATTTATTACACATCATCCGGTGGAAGTATCCCCTCTTGCAAAGAGAAACGCTGAAGATCCTAGAAAAACAGATAGATTTGAAGCCTTTGCGAATAAATGGGAGCTTGCTAATGCATTTTCAGAATTAAACGATCCCATTGATCAAAAGGGAAGATTTGAAGATCAGGTAAGAAAAAGAGAATTAGGTGATGACGAAGCCTGTGAAATGGATGAAGATTTCATCAATGCGTTAGAGGTAGGACTACCTCCAACAGGAGGCTTAGGTATAGGTATAGACAGAGTAATAATGCTTCTTACAAATTCACCATCAATAAGAGATGTATTATTATTCCCAACGATGAAACCTTTGAATACTCAAGTTGAGGGAGATGAAGAAACGGAACTTTAAGAAAACGGTATAATAGAAATTTTAATAGGAAATATTATAAAAAATATTGGCTATTATCAATGGATCGTTTTGCACTAACTTTATAAAAGTATAGTCGCATTTTATAAATTGATAATAGCCAATTTCTATTTTTATATATAATTTATAGACAAAATCTGAACTGATATTTCAATTTAAAAATTACTTTTTTATTCTTATTCGTTGGTAATATTAAATGAACTTGTTTATATATTTTTCAAGTCTATTTATTCCCTCTAAAAATTCGTCCTCATGGCAAGCATATGAAATTCTTATATATTCATCAATACCGAAAGCTTCACCGGGAACTACAGCGACTTTTTCTTCTTCTAAAAAGTTTTGGCAAAACTCAACAGAAAAACTATTTTTGTACTTGTATTTTTCCTTTACTTTAGATAAATCTATAAAAATATAAAAGGCTCCGGATGGCTCTACATAAGAAATATTTTTTATTTTATCAAGTCTTTTTGTAATAAGCTCACATCTTTTTTTATAAGTCTGAACCATATGATTCATATCTTCTTCACATTCCCTTAATGCGCCAAGGCCAATATATTGAGATGTAAGTGAAGGGTGTGAAACAATATGACTTTGTATAGTAGACATAGCTTTTGCGATTTCTGTGTTTGAGGCTGTATATCCTAATCTCATACCTGTCATAGCCACGGATTTGGCAAAACCGTTAATAGTTATTGTTATATTTTTAATATTCTCGCTTAGGGAAGCTATAGAGACAAAAGAATCATTAAATCTAATTTTTTCATAAATTTCATCGGCTATTATATAGATTCCTTTTTCTAGACAAAATTCTGCTATTTCCATTAGTTCATCTCTTGTATAAACTGCACCGGTTGGATTAGACGGATTTGTAATAACTATCATTTTTGTTTTATCGGTTACTACTTTTGCCAAGTCTGATTTCGTAACTTTGAAATTATTTTCTTTTTTAGTAGGAACTTCTATTGGTATCGCATTGGTGATTTTTATTATTTCTGAATAACTAACCCAATATGGAAGAGGGAGTAGAATCTCATCTCCCGGATCAGTTACTGCAAGAATTGTATTTGTTATTGAATTTTTTGCACCACTTGATAAAACTATTTGATCCGGTGTATATGAAATTTCATTTTCCTTATTTAGCTTTTCGCAAATGGCTTCTCTTAATTCAAGTATTCCGGCAACCAGATCATATTTTGTTTTATTATCATCAAGTGATTTTTTTCCGTATTCCTTTGCTTTTTCAGGAATTGTGAAGTCAGGTTCACCTATGCTAAGGTTTATAACATTTATTCTGTTTGATTTCATTTCCTTTACCTTTGAACTTATGGCTACAGTAACTGAAGGTGTGACATTTTTTAATCTTGAAGATAGCATAATTTCCTCCTTAGAATTCTATTAATTGTTATTTATTATTGCTATATAGTTTTTATTTAATTAAATGCATCTTTCGTTTAATTAAAATCTTGCTTTAAAATTTATTTTATAACAATTGTGAGAATTTGTATAGCTTAATAATGAATTAAATACGAATATTTTTTAAAAAAATATATTGTTTTTTGGATTATATTAAATAAAGCACGAACATTTGAGTGGGTTTTGGGATAATCAAAAGTAATTAAAGAAAAATATAAAAAAATAATTAAAAAAATATTGACACAGAAATGCAATGGTGATATAGTATATCTTGTCCTTAACAAGTAGGAGATAAATAATAATTTATTTGCGGAAAGCAATATGGATTTATTAAAAATTATAGCTATTGAATTTTAGTTATTTACTAAAAAATATTTTTTGAGAAAAAAGTCATAAAAATATTGACGTGTTTTTTAAAAGATGCTATAATATACAAGCTGTCGAATGATGACAGAAAATTNGGATACACCTGTTCCCATTCCGAACACAGAAGTTAAGCTCTTTAGCGCTGAAGGTACTTGGCGGGAAGCTGCCCGGGAGAATAGGACGTAGCTACGTGAAGTGCCGAAGTGGCGGAACTGGCAGACGCACAGGACTTAAAATCCTGCGAAACTTATACTTTCGTACCGGTTCGATTCCGGTCTTCGGCACCACATAGTAGATAATAGATACTCTAGAATGATACCAACATTGTGGACCATTAGCTCAGTTGGTTAGAGCGCCCGGCTCATAACCGGTAGGTCCGGGGTTCGAGTCCCTGATGGTCCACCATTTAACCATAGGGGTGTAGCTCAGTTGGTAGAGCGTCGGTCTCCAAAACCGTGCGCCGGGGGTTCGAGTCCCTCCACCCCTGCCATTTAATGAAATAATAAAATAAGGGCCTATAGCTCAGGTGGTTAGAGCGCACGCCTGATAAGCGTGAGGTCGCTGGTTCGAGTCCAGCTAGGCCCACCAATTTAAGCCTAGATAGCTCAGTCGGTAGAGCAGGGGACTGAAAATCCCCGTGTCGGTGGTTCGATTCCGCCTCTAGGCACCATAGAAATGAACTTTGAAAATTGAACAGCAGGTTAATTCAATAAGCTTTTTAAGCAAATTGATTAATCGTTTAAATAATAATAAGACTATGTAAGTTTTGTTAGAAATTTAAACCACAAACAAACCAAGCCAGATATTTCAAATGGGATAATAGCTGAGCAGATAAACTTTTTTTAAATATGAAGGAAGCTTTCTTTAAAAGCTGACTGAATATCATAAAAATTGACCTATACCCTAAAAGGTAAAAAAGGGGAATTTTTTTAGAGAGTTTGATCCTGGCTCAGGATGAACGCTGGCGGCGTGCCTAACACATGCAAGTCGAGCGCGGTTGTGCTTAGTATTG
>NZ_JABGBW010000001.1:535843-677224 GCF_014229965.1 Peptostreptococcus canis | reverse complement strand
GACTTTTAAAAACAATATATGTTATAATTATTTAAGTATAATATTTATGTATTTATAATACCTCTAAAAATTTTAATGAATATTGTATTCTTTTTTTAGAATAAATTTCGTTGTAAATAAAAGTCTACTTTTATATCCAATATTTATAATTTATTTATATATTAAATGCTGATTATTACAAAATTCCTCAATCCATCTAGAGAAAATATTATATAAATTAGTTCATTGAAGATAAAGAAGCCGGAAAATTGATTCCACTTTCATCATTTATAGATATTAGTACAGAGAATTGCTTCATAGTCACTAAAATAGAACTATATACCAAACCAATATATGTCTGAAAAAATTAGAATATCAAATCAAAGCACAGTTTTCAGATGTTTTTTAGCTCTTAGTGTTATTTGAATTTTGCAAAATTATACAAAATGAAATCTTAGCCCTGAAAAATTTATTAAAGCATTATAACCAAATGAAACAATGTTACTATAGAGTACTAGCAAATGAATATTTAGTAACTATAATTAACTATTTTAGGAATAAAACGAAAAAAGTATGTTAAATCGAATGCCTTAAAAGAATTTAATAAAGATTTATTTGCGATATAACAAAAAGATAATAAACTACGTAAAATTATTTAATTACAATAGTTATAGAAATTTATTTTTGATTTTATTTGAAGTTGGGATTATACCATATTGTAATATATCTTTACATCTTGTATAATAACAGATAAAATAAAAAATAAAGTACTTATTATCTTGTAAAGAGAGGAGATTTTTTATGACTAATAATAATGATAATAATTCAAGATCTGAAAATCAAATAAATGGAGAAAAAAAAAGAAAGCCTAGAATTAGATTAATAATAGCTTCTTTACTTTTAATCATTTCTGCTATTTTATTTTCAATAAAACCAATAGAAAATAAAATTTTAAGCAAAAATATTCAGGAATATAATAATAATCGAAATAAAATAATGTCGGAAGTTGCAAAAAAATCAAAAACCGAAAAAAATAAGAAGAAAAAGAAAAAAGCCGAATATGATTTCGATAAAGTCAAGGAATTAAAACTTTCTACTATCAAAAATTCTAAAAATAAAGTTGATTTCAGTTATGCAGATGGTGCAATTTCAATACCTAGCATAAATATGAGTATTCCTATTTTTATAGGTCTAAATAACTACAACCTTACATATGGAGCTGGAACTATGAAGGAAGACCAGATAATGGGTGAGAGAAATTATGCGCTAGCAGGACACAACTATCCTAAAAATCCAAAAATACTATTCTCTCCACTTAAAAATATAAGTGATGGAGATCAAATATTCATTACAGATTTTAGATATATTTATGTGTACAATTGCACAGGATTATATATGATTGATCCATCACAAACTAACGTAATAGAAGATGATGAAAATAAAAAAGAAATCACTTTAATAACATGTAATAATAGCGGTAGTAAAAGATTTGCTGTGAAAGGAGATTTTATTTACAAAGTACCTGTAGATCAAGCAGATAATAATATAAAAAATACCTTTGGATTCAAATTCTAATTTTTAAAATATATAAAGAACACATACCAGCAACAACCGGTATGTGTTCTTTTATTAAAGCATTTTTATTTATTAAAAATACAAAATATTAAAAAATACTATTTTTTAGAATATTTCCTCTTACTGTCATAAGCTATTAATATTGCTGCTATTGACGCTATAGCTATTGCAGATATAGTAGTAAGATTAGAATCACCAGTTCTAGGTAATCTTGGACTTTGAGTATTATCCTTTCCTATATTTGATTCTTCTACAGGAGCTTTATTAATTATTTTATCGCCAGTATATGAAACATCATAAACTTTTCCACCAATTCTTAATTTACCATTTTCTTCTCCAACTTCTTTGAAGGAATATACAATCTCATGTCCATCATCAAATGCATACTTATCTAAGCCTTCAAATGTATGTTTCCAATTATTTGAATTGTTTAATTCTATTTCTTGAATTTCTTTTCCATCTGCAAGAAGTTTAACTTTAACCGAATCAGCTTTTGCTCCTATCCACTCTTTTATAACTTCTCTAGTAATCTTTGGTGATGTAAACTTATTAGTTACCTTTAAACCTTCTTCTGATTTCTTGTAATTTTTAGGTTCATAATCTTTGCCATTAGCATCTACTTCTTTGACTGTATAAATATATTTATTACCATTAGTATCTGTCTCTGGCAAACCTTTCCAAGTAACTTTATCAGTTCCATTTTCCAGTTTTTGAATAGCAATTCCAGATACTTCTTCTGAATTTCCGCCTTCTATATTTCTATATAGTTTAAACCAAATTGTAGGTTTAACTTTAGTTCCACCTTCCCATATCTTTGTCGCAGTTATATCTGTATTTGGTGAAACATATGTATTTTTGACTGTCAATGCATCAGGATTTGTTTTATTGTAGTTATTTGGTACTTCTACCTCATCTACTTTATATTCGTAATCCACTCCGTTTACATCAGTCTTATCCAAATCTGTCCACTCATGTGTTGTTTTTCCATTTGGTAGTTCTACAGGTTCTCCTAATTTTTGACCATTTCTATACAACTGTAATTTAATTGTAGGATGTGTCTGCGGTCCATGTTCCCAAATCTTTTTAACTGTCACCTTTATCTTTGGTGAAACATATGTATTTTTGACTGTCAATGCATCAGGATTTGTTTTATTGTAGTTATCTGGTACATCCACCTCATCTACTTTATATTCGTAATCCACTCCGTTTACATCAGTCTTATCCAAATCTGTCCACTCATGTGTTGTTTTTCCATTTGGTAGTTCTACAGGTTCTCCTAATTTTTGACCATTTCTATACAACTGTAATTTAATTGTAGGATGTGTCTGTGGCCCATGTTCCCAAATCTTTTTACCTGTTACCTTTATCTTTGGTGAAACATATGTATTAGTAACATTAATAGAAATTTCATTAGGCATCTGAATATCTTCCTTACTATAAGATACTTCATAATTATCAGGTACATTAATTTCTTTTACATAATATTCAAATTTTCTACCACTCGGATCATACATAGCTAACTTTTTACCATCACTAGTTTGAGTAAACGTATGACTCAAAGAATCCTTTTGAGCCTCAAATGTATTCACTTTTTCATCTATTACAGTTCCATCAGCATTCTTGCCTCTTCTCCATAATTCTAATGTTACATTTGGCTTATCTGAAGGACCACCTTTCCAAATCTTTTTAACAAGAACACTTATATTTAAAACATTTGCTTCATTTGAATTAGTAACAGTTACTGTTTCATTTACATTATTTTCCTTGATAATTACTATTCCACCATCTGCTGAATAGCTAACTTTGAATCCTTGTGAATCTGTTTCTTCTACTTTATATTCTCCAAAATATAAATTATCAAAGCTCTTACTTTCTCCTGCCTTTAACTCAAAATGTTCTTCAAAATTATATGGTCCTGTAACTTTAAACTTAAATACTTTCTGTTCATCTTTTTTCTGGACACCCACACTTCTAAAACGAGCAGTTCTAATTATTTCTTGTTCATTTTTTAGAATTTTCTTTATTGTTAATTTTCCTTTTGGATCTTTCAATTTATTAGTGATTATTCCGTTACCATCATCTGGTATTTCAGTTTGATCAACAATTGTCCAGTTCTCATTTGTAACATCATCATTTTTAAAACTTTCTTTAACATAGAATTTATATGGATTTCCATTGATATCTTCTGCTTCTAAATCTTTCCATTCAGCCACAAGATTTGTTCCATCTATTATTTTTTCATCTGCACCAGGAACTTTTTGTAATTCTTGATTATCTATTTTTCTATACAAAGTAAGCTTTATTTCAGGTTTTGTAATATCATTACCTAGATTTCCAATATCCCATTTTTTTGTGACTTTTATCGTCTTTTTCTTTTGAATATAAGTATTTTTTACAGTGAGATCATTTGGCTTTGTTTTTTCATAACCATTCGGAACTTCAACTTCATCTACTGTGTATTTATAATCTACTCCGTTTATATCAGTCTTATCCAAATTTGTCCACTTATGTGTTGTCTTTCCGTTTGGTAAAACTACCGGTTCTCCTTCTTTTTGACCATTTTTATATAACTGTAACTTAATTGTAGGATGTGCCTGTGGTCCATGTTCCCAAATCTTTGTTCCTGTTATCTCTATTTTAGGTGATTCGTATGTATTTTTGATAGTATAGTGATTATTCTCATTACCATCTCCATCTTTTTTGTAATTTTCAGGAGTAAAATCACTTCCATCAGCGTTTACTTCTTTTACTACAAATTTATATGGCTTCATTTCTAAATTATGTGAATACATACCTTCCCATTTAACTTTTGTAGTTCCACTACTTAGTTTCTTGATTGAAGCTTCAGTAACTTCTTCAAGCTGACTTCCTTCAAGTTGTCTATATAATTTAAACCAAATATCAGGTCTATCCGAAGGTCCGTTCACCCAATTTTTATTTGCTTCAATATCAATCTTAGGTCTTTCATTCGTAACATTATTTAACTCTTTACCTATATACTCATATTCAATACCACCGGCCGGTTGTTCTTTTAGAATAAACTTAACAGGCTCAGTTCTTAGATTATACCCTTTTGGTGCTTTTATTTCTTTTAGATGATATTCAACGCCTGTCCACAATACCCAGCCTAATTTATCTTTATCACCTTCAATTAATACTTTTCCATTATCTTTAGTTGTAAAAGTAACATTTTCGTTATTTTTATCTACTACGGGTTCTTCATTACCTTGATTAACTCTAAATAATTGGAATTCAGCACCAGAAAGATATTTATTTATATTATCTTTGTCAGTTTTTACAAGTGTTATGGATGGATTACTTCCAGAACCTCCACCAGAAATTTCTTTTGTCACAGTATCTTCTACCTTTACCTCATACTTACCTAATTTTATTGTATTAAAATAAGTAATATCTCCTGCTGCACCAAGTACCTCTACTTCATATACAATGACTACTTTTGTTTCATCCGGAACATTCTTAAATGTAATTTTATTTCCGTCAACTCCTACATTTATACCTAGATTATCTGGATCAATCTTTATCGAGGAAGGAATCAACCTTAAATTATCTGATAACACATCTTCTACATCAAAACTACTATTATTAGGATCCAGTTTTGTTGCGTGTTCATTTATTACTACTTTGAAAGTTGCTTTATACTTATTGCCAGCTGAAGGTGCAATGGCTTGCTCTTTACCTACAAACGGTGCATAGTTACAGATGGCAGTATTTTTATCAGATTCAACATTATCCCATGTAGCCGTATTTTCAAGTTTAAGAACACCATTATTCTTTTTTGCTTCTTCTTTCATCTTTTCCAAAGTGTCTTTATCTTTAGCTATTAAGGTATATTTTAACTTATAGTCATTATATAATCTTTTCCCTTCATTAGGAACTTCTTTTTTAGGAAAACTTTTAATATTTATCTTTATACCTTCGCCAATATTTTCAATTTCGCTTTTTTCAATTTTTATTTTATTATTTTCATTTTCCATTGGAATCAATTCAATTCCATCTATTTCATATAATTTAAGATATTTTGTATCAAATTTATCAATAACTTCTGTTGGTTCTTGACTCACCCCTGATAAAATAACTTCATATCCAAAAATTGGATAACTTACATCATCTATTTTTACACTAGATTGTTCAACTACATCTTTACTAATACTTCTCTTTTTAGGAATTGCAGTTGCATTAGCAGAATCTATCATATCTAATGATCTAATAGATACGTTATTCTTATGTTTAGCAGTATCATCATCATATCCATTTTTATGTGCTATATCCAGAATATCTTGATTAACTTTTGACCTAAATCTAATTATAATATCTCTATCTTCTGAATGTGGTTTTAATCCTTTTTCTGTTTGTTCTTTATTTTTGTAAAAATTCGCACCAATAGATTGTCTTCCAGTGTTAGGATTAATATAAAGCTCTTTATTAGGTTTAAAGCTTTCCCCTTCTATAAGACCATCTACTTCAAAAGAATCATATACAAGTTCATCATTGTAATTTTTTCCTTCATGGAAAATGGATGGAAAATCATCTACAAAAACAAGTTCCGGATAACCTGCTTTTATAACATGTACTTTAACTTCCCATTCTATTTCCTTCTCGTTTATTTTTTTTGCTTTCTTTTCAATAGATAATAAACCTTCTTCACCAATACCTATTTCTTTCGGAGTGAATTTTACACTTCCTGTAACACTATTTTCTCCTAATGTAACTTTATTTCCTACACTCAATTCTCCAAATAGGTCATTTGTATTAACTTTTGTTTCGGCTTCAATTGTTACTTTAGACTTACCTGTATCACTAGGAAATACATATTCCCATCCATAAATTTCTTTTGGTTCTACTTTATCTCTTTTAACATTTTCTAGTTGTTCCCATTTTACGACTTTTTCTGGCTTACCTTCTATTTTAACTTTTATTCCTTCTCCAATAAATCTTGTACGCTTTGTCTCCCATTTATCTAATAAATCTATAACTCTTTTATTGGATAAATCTAATTTTTTATTTGTGTTTATTTCAATCGACCATTTTACTGATTTATATCCAGGTTGTCCTGAAATATCAGCTAAATTTTTAATTCCTGTCTTTTTCAAAGTATCTAAAACAATCTTACCTGCTAAATGATTTTTTACTATTTTCGGTTCAGTAACCTCTTTACTGCTAACACTCGCTTCATTATTTGTATTTACATTTGTACCATTATTTACTAACTTATCATATAAAACCTTTGCACTGTATTTAACTACAACCTCTTGCTCATCTTCCAGCTTCGGTATTTTTATTTCAAAACCGCCTTCGTTATTAACTATATTTTCTCCTATACTGTTTTCAAGTCTTACATCTTTATTATACTTTAATGCAGTACCTTTTATATCATCTTTTATTACCACTTCATTATTTGTTCCAATAGATTTTATAGTTAATGTATAATCTACTTGATCTTTATCTTTGTTATATACGCCTTCTTTCTTAATTTCTAAGTCAGAATTAGTTTCAAACTCAAATTTTTTAATAAATCCTGGTGCAAATTCATATTGTCCATCATTTTTAGAAATTTTCACTTTTAATCCTATTTCAAACGATGCATTTCCAACTGCACTTAGTCTTGGATAATTAGGATCTTTTTTATTAAACCTAACAATTACAGAATTATCCTTAAACTCAAATTCATTTCCTAATATGGTAGCTTCACCCTGGCTATCCACAATTTTTATATCGAAATTACCTGGACCTGCATTGACTATTTTTACTCCATCTGGAAAAGTATATTTCATTTCATCAGTATCATCAAACTGTAGTTTTTCATCTTCTTGAAACTTAAGTTTTATAGAATAGTTTTTTCCAGGGTCAATTATATATGTGTCTCCATTTTGTTGAGCTCCATCAATTGTAAGTTGCTTCAAAAAACGTTTTAAATCTTTACTGCTCTCACTATTTTTTACTTCTAATAATTCCAACTTATTTGGAATTTCAGAATCCTCACTGGATTCTACTTCATTTACTAAAGCTCTTGGTTTTAGCTCATCCTTTGGGTCCTTTATCAGCTCCCCACTAATTTTCTCTTCTTTACCGTCGTTGCTATCATCTTTGTCAATAACTATATCACTACTTTGCTCATTTACATTTTGTATTGATATGTCATTAACATCATTAGCAAATGCAAATGAAATACTTTGGAATAGCATACAAAATACTAATAACAAAGAAAAGAATGTTTGTTTTCTTATATTTTTTTTCATAATCTTACCTCCCTTTTTAAAATTATGTTACCCCAATTTAATTATACAATATAATATTCTAACTGTATACTAAGTTTTTAAAATACATAACTTTATATATTCCCCTCTCCTTTATTTTATAATATAAAAAACTATTTACCCTAAAATTCCTATTAAAAACAAAAAACTGATAAAATAAATTAAATTAAAAATTCAAGTTATTTTTATCAGTTTTATTTTTTATTTTTTTTTACAAAAATACGTCACTATAAAATAAAAGATACTTATTTAAAATATGAAAATAAATAATCCATATTATGTGTCATTAATTAGTATCATTTATTTTATTATACTTATTTTCTGCAATTATAGATGCGCCTAAAGCTCCTGCATATCTACCTAATTCAGAAACTTTTACTTCCAATCTTATTTTTTTTGACAAACACTTTGCAAAATAACTGTTATTACTAAGTCCACCAGTTAAAATAATATTTTCAGAATTTGCGAATTTACTAAACATTTGAGACACTTTCCCTACTACGGAATCAATTACACCTGCAGCAATATCGCTTCTCTTTCTACCTTCGCCTATGTAATTAATTATTTCCGATTCCGCAAATACAGTACAAAGGGAACTGATAGGCAAAATATCACCTTCTTTTGCCAATTCAAACAATCCATCAATATCTACACCAAGTCTGTTCGCCATAATCTCAACGAATTTTCCGGTGCCGGCAGAACATTTATCATTCATTAAGAAATCTGTTACCATGCCTTTTTCAATCTTTATTATCTTAGTATCCTGTCCGCCAATATCTATAATAGTACAATTGTTCTTGGCTATTTCGTAACCGCCAATTCCATGACAGGTTATTTCAGTGATAACATAATCTGCAAAGTCAACTGCTATTCTTCCATAACCTGTTGCTCCAACAACTGCATCTTCACCATCAACATCTATACCTTTTTCCATCAGTTTAGATTTTATTATTTCAGCAGTTTCTTTACTACTCCACCCGGTGGGCATTACAAAATAGTCATTTATTTCTCCTCTAATTGCAACTTTAGAAGCCGTTGAACCTATATCTATTCCTATAAAATGCATATCTTCCTCCTAACAGTATCTATCTCGATTTGGATTTATATCTACCTCAATTGACTCTATAGATAAAATCTCTATTGAATTTTCTTGAATTAACTTTCTAATTGTTTCAATTTCTTCTTTATCTATTATTAGGGATATGCCACAACACTTGGTTAAAACTCTTGGAGTAGGAGAAATAGTTGCTTTTAAACCATTTGCTCTTAATATTTTATGTAATTTTAATCCATTTTCGTGGTTATTAAAAAGTACATAACAAACTTCTTTCACACTTACACCTCTTATCTATCAAGCATTTCTATAAATGCTCCTATTCTTGTTCTAAGTTGCTGAACATCCGAATCAGTATAATCAGTCTCTATCCCAAGAACCGGTATTCCTGCTTCTTTTAATGTTCTCTCTACCAAGAAACCTTCTGTATCATATAAATTACAGAATTTCAAATTAACATCTATAACACCATCTACATCATATTCTTTGCATAATCTCATTATGTCATCAATTCTGGCATTATTAGGAGTAAAACAAGCACAATTAATTCCCATATATCTTTCAGCAATTGCATCTATCTGCTCATCTAAATTTTTCTTACTTTCATCAACCAGGTTTTCAAAATATCTTGTTCCAGTACACATTTCTTCACATACTACTGCTCCGCCGGATGTCTCAATTATATTATGCAATTTCCAGTTTGGTATAGCAAGAGGTGTACCTGCAAGCAATATTCTTTTTGTACCTTTAGGAAATACACTGATGCCATCTTCTACTCTTTTATCCAATTCATCACAAAGTGTATTAGTCATCTGAGAAAATCTTGTTGGATCATCATAGAATGCTATCTGTGAAATTAACAGGCAATCTTTACCTGAAATAGGAATGTTCTTATTTTTTCTAAAATTATTTAATCTGGCAAGAGCTCTTCTTTTATCGTTGATCAATTTTATGGAATCTCTTAATGTTTCAGAAGTAACCTTATTACCGGTAAATTCTTCAACGGTATTTTTTAATTCAGTTATTTCCTCAGCCCATGCCTTATAATCTTTTCTTCTTTTCATCTGTGGAAGATCCATAACGTACATAGGAACATCTTCTCCCAATATTTCCCAAGCTTTTTTCTTTCCGTCACAAGTAGTTTCTCCTATGTACATGTCAGCTATTCTAAAGAAAGGACAGGTTCTATCTAATCTTGCACCTACAGATGCCTTTATAAGTGGGCAGGTATTTGTAGGTAGAACCTTTTCCCCGCCCGGTACCCAAAATTGGGAACCACCACATAAACCTGTTGCAATAGCATCTGCACCAAATATTATCTCATCCGGAACAAAAATACAAAATGAACCAAATACTTTCTTTCCATCTTTCTGAGCCTGTATCAATTCGGCAGGTCTAACTCCATGAATTTCAGAAACAACAAAATCATAGTAACTCATGCCTTCAGGTCTATTTTCCTGAGATAAATAAACATCTGTAAAAGCCATTGGTAAAACTTCACATAACATATCATGAGTTTCTAAATCCATATCCAAACTTTTCCACATTTCTCTGTAATCAGCCATAATAAATATTCCCCCCTAAAAAACATAATTAGTAAAAATTAATTAAAAAACCAGTTTTAACTGTTCTTGAAAAATCAGTTAAAATCCCTTATTTTTATACTATCACACATCTTTTTTAGATTGAATATTTTTAATGTAGTATTGAAAAATCCTATTTTAATAACAATATATATTAATTATATCAATATATTTCTAAATGCACTCAATACATTATCTATATCATTTTCATCATTATAGTATCCAACAGATAATCTAAGTGAACCATTTGGAAAAGTTCCAAGTTTTTTATGAACAATTGGAGAACAGTGAATTCCTACTCTGGACATTATTCCATATCCTGAATCCAATTCAAATCCAATCATAGAATCATCACCATCTTTAACTGATACAGAGCAAAACGATCCATTTCCCGATACCTCTAAACTTTGTATTTCTCTCAATTTATTTCTGAGTTTATGTCCCAATTTATGCTTTTTCTCTATTATCTTTTCTATTCCAATGTATTTTATGTAATCAATAGCTTTACCTAATCCTACTATCGCAGGCAAATTAATTGTACCTACTTCCAACTTATCTGGAAGAAATTCCGGCATTTCGTAAGAATTAGATATACTTCCACTTCCTCCAAATATAATTGGTTTTATCTTATCCGCAATACCATCTGATATTATACTTATTCCCAGACCTTCGACTCCCATTAAACCAATATGAGAAGAAAATATAACTATGTCTGCATAAATTAATCTTGTATTAGTAGTATTATTAATTATTCTATCTTTAATGCTTTCACTGTAATTTTGCTCAAAAACATTATTTGAGTAATTTTCTTTTTTATATAGATCTTCAACATCATTATCTTTAATGTTTTTACTATCATTTGTAATATCTTTTCGATTTGCAATATCTTTTCGAAATGAGCATATCGAAAAATCAATCTCACATATTGCCTGAACAGCATCTACAACAACTATAATACCTCTTTTTTTACACTTGTTTAAAAACTGAATATACTCCTCACTCCCATATTCTAAATCTGCAAAGCAAAATTTACCTGTAATATTTTCAACTAGAGTAATAAAAATTACTTTATTATTATAAAGCTCATATTTTATATCATCAAACTCAGAAATTTTAAACTCTTTAACTCCATTTTTTTTGAGATTTGCTACAGTTCTATAAACTGAATTATGCATATTATTATCAGTTATTATCATATCTCCATTTTTTAATAATCCGTTCAATATAATATTTATAGAAAACGTAGCAGATGGCGAAAATACACAGTTAAAATCTTTATCCGCACATATTAAATCTACAACTTTATCCCTTACATCTATAATTTTAGATTGAAGTTTATAAGAATTCATATATGTCCCTCTATTTATGCTGTATGAATCGTTTTCTACAAAATTTTCAATTTCAGTTGCAACTCCAATAGCTTTTGGAAAACATGTGGAAGCATTATCCAAATAGATACCATCAAAAAATAGTTTCTTTATTTTAGTTATGTTTTCAGCAGATTTCAAATCTATAACAGTATGATATTCACCATTTTCTCCACATATATCAAAATCAGACTCTCCACTTTCCTTCATTTTTTCTATTAATTCTTTACTCAATAACTTGCCTATATATTTTTTGTTTTTTTCTTGATTTTTAACTTTTATTATTTTGGTATCAATATTTATACTCAAAAATTCTTTTAAAATACTTTTTCTGTCTTCCATTAATAAAGGATGAATACAAACCAGACCGGATTTTTTACATCTCTCTCTATTCCATCTAATATGTTCTTTAATATCTATATCTCCAAAAATACATGTTGTTATACCTAGATTCTTAAATTTTTCCAATGCTATCTCAAATTTTTTCTCATAATTTTCAATATCCGAATCCGTAAAAATAACTTCACATTTTAAAACTTCGGAAATTTTTCCAAAATAAGCTTTTTCTATTTCATGTGTCCATGATTTACCACTGGAATAATTTGTAGACACTACTATACCTGCTAGTCTATGACCTTTATCAATCATTCGTTTTATCGCTAAAAAAGAATCTTTCCCGCCACTAAAAGATGCTATAAATTCCATTATTGCCCCCTCCTTTATATTACCTATTCTACTCTCATTATAAAACTTTATATCACTTTTTCATATATAATTTATTATTATTTATATTCTTATTGTTTTTATATATTTAATTATATGTTTATAGTATTTATAATTTTTACATAAAAAAATCCCATAGCATTTGCTACAGGATATGTTTATTTAATTGGCGGGGGTGCGTGAGAATCGAACTCACCCAAGAGGCTCCTAACCCCTCATACTAGTTTTGAAGACTAGAGGGCACACCAGCACCCATTCACTCCCAAGCACTATAATATAGTACCATATTAAGTGAGAAAAAACAACTATTTTTATAAACAATGTACAGTTTAATTTTTAATTTATTTATATAGAATTTATATATTTTTTATCTGCCAATCAATAGGTGTTTTTCCATTTTCCTTTAAAATTTTATTTATTCTACTAAAATGTCCACATCCAAAAAAACCTCTATGGGCGGATAATGGGCTAGGATGAGGTGCCTCCAAAATGTAATGTTTATTTGTATCTATTAAAGATTTCTTACTTCTGGCATTTGCTCCCCATAATACAAATATTACAGCCTCTTCTCTATCATTCAAATATTTTATTATATTATCAGTAAAGGTTTCCCATCCCATTCCCTTATGAGAGTTTGCTTGATGGGCTCTAACCGTCAATGCAGCATTTAATAATAAAACTCCCTGCTTTGCCCAATCAACAAGATATCCATTATTAGGTATATATAATCCTAAATCTTCATTTAATTCCTTATACATATTCAATAGTGATGGAGGTATTTTTATCCCTGGTTTTACAGAAAAAGCCAGTCCATGAGCCTGACCTATATCATGGTAAGGATCCTGCCCTAAAATCAATACTTTCGTGTCTTTATAAGATGTATACTTTAAAGCATTAAATATATCATACATGTCCGGGAATACCTGCTTATTTTTGTATTCGTGTTTTAAAAATTCTCTAAGTTTAAGATAATATTCTTTATTGAATTCATTTTTTAATACATAATCCCAGTCATTTCCTATATTTACCATATATTCTCCCCCTTCTTATTTTACTATCACATCTTGATTATTTTTATCTTTTTCACCGACTATTTTTATGCTTATTCTATGTGGAAGACATACTATGCTTTCACCTGGATTTTTAATAAAACCTGTTTTAACACATACCAAATCCGGACAATTTGCACTGGTCATTTCAACCCCATTGTCATGTATCTTCACAATATTAATAGATTCTTTTTCCTCTATTCTTATAGTTTGAGTCTTATCTATTGGTACTTCTTTATATAGCCTCTTATTTACATAAATTTCAACCTTATTTGATTTTCCGGAGTTTATATATTTATTTAATAAAAATACCTGAGCTATTATTGCTAAAATTACTGCTATAAGAATTATATCTTTTTTTTTCATAATACCTTCCTAATTTAAACTTCAAATCGTTATTTTTTCTAATAATCCCCCGTGTCGCTGTGCTTTTAAATTTTTTATTTATTTACTTTTTTTATATTTTTATAAATATTTTTAATTAAAACTAATGATACTTTTTATTTCTTAATTTGTCATTTAATTTTTCTAAATTAATTTTCAAACTAATGATATTTTTATATCTACTTATTATATTAATCAGGAGCTAAATATCTATTTTATTAAAAAATAGCTGAATCAGAAAGATCCAGCTGCTTTTTAAATATTCTATCTGATTTTACATAAAAAATTAATTTTCCGATACTACGCTTCCCAAAATACCATTTATATATTTATATGAATCGTCATCACAGTATTTTTTCGATAGTTCTACTGCTACATTACACGCCACTTTACCTGGAATAGTAAACATATATTTTATTTCTGCAATAGCTATTCTCAATATAGACAAATCTACTACCGGTAAAGTGTCAGTGGACCAATTTCTAGCGTATTTATTTATATAGTCATCTATATTTTCTATATTTTCTTCAATAACCTTTGAAATATCCATTAGATATGAACAGTCCAAAATGACCTCTCTGTATGATTCTAAAGGTTCAATTTCTCTTCCTCCATATCCGTTAAAAATCTCAATTGCATCCTCTTCAACTCCCGATATAAAATCTTCAAAATCTGTGAATATATCTTTCCATTCACTTTTGCTAAGAGCTTTTTGATACATATATTTCATAAATATTTCTCTTGAAGCCATTCTTTGAATTATTAATTCTTTAGGATTACTCATTTTCTTTCTTTTCTCTTTCTTTTTTTAGTCCTATGCTGTCAACGTATATATTCACTTGTGAAACCTTCAATCCAGCCATTGTTTCAACAGCATTTATTATATTCTCCTGAACCTTATAGCAGACTTCCGGAATAATTTCACCATATTTTACCATCAAATCAACATCTATAATAGCTTTATCATCTTCAATATTAACCTTTATTCCATGATTTCTGAATAATTTATCTGTAAATGATGTTGACTTATCGATACCTTCTATTTCCAAAGCTGCAAATCCAGCTATAGTTTGAATTACGTCATTGGATATTTTAACCTGACCTAAATTTTCCATAGTACACCTCCATAATAATACTACTATTATTCGTCACATAAACGAACCTTATTACCTATTCTAAAATAATATCAAAATACATATTATTTTGCAAATAATTTTTCAATATAGAATTTCATATAATAAAATTGTATATTTTTACATCGTTTCATAAATCCTATAATAACTTAATAACTAAATAACTAAATAAAAACTATATCATATAGTCTATATAATACACTATTAACTCTTACTTTTCCTTAATTAAACCACTTTTATATGCAGCTAAAAGTTTTTTTAAATCTTCAACTTTTTCCATTAATTGTTCGCCATCATTAGTATCTTTAATTCTTTTTCTCATACTTTTATGCTCTACCAGTACAGTAGATGAAATAATATCTCTCTCATTTTCCACAGCATCTTCTTTTGAGGTGAATGGTTCATGAGCCACTAACTGAAGTGTTCTTGAATTATATATAAGAGTATATCCAGCCATTCCAGTTTTACTTTGATATGCTTTTGAAAATCCACCGTCTATTACAAATACTTTTCCATTCGCTTTAACAGGTTTTTCTCCTTTTTTAGATTTTACCGGCACATGCCCGTTAATAATATGGTCTTCGTTAAAATCCATTTTAAATTCATCAAAAATATTTTTTAATATCGTCATATCTTCTCTTAAGTTAAAATATGGATTCTTGTTTTCTTTATGTGTTTCTTTATCTTCTATAAAATATCTTTCAAAAGTTGTCATATCATCTTTACCAAATAAAGAAGAGCACTTTCCTGTCCATAAATACCAAAATAAATCCAAACCATATGCTCTCTTATCTTTATCGATTTCATAGTAACTTTCACGAACTAAAGATTCCATTTTATCTAAAAGGGCTTTTCCTGAGTAATTCACTCCTTTTAGCTTCATCCCCATAAAACTTCCATCTTCATTTAACGGTATTCCTCCATGTATAAGGAGATTTCCATTATGTTTCAAATAAATGCTTCCTTTTGAAAGTAGGAAATTTACATGTTTCTGAAGTTTTTCACTCATTCTAAAGGATCTAATTAATTTGTCTACTACTTCTTCTTCCTCATTCGTTAATTTATATGGATTTTTAGGATTAATAGTTGGGAAATTTGAATCCTTCAAAGTATAGTCTCTACCTTTTATAGAAATAGTACTTTTTTTATAGTCTATCTTATCTAACAATAATCTATGGTTCATTTCATATTCCGGATGATTTCTTATTATTTCTCCCTCCAGTTTAAACTGAATTATACTTATGGCCTTATGCATTTTTGCAGTAAGTGGTATTTCCTTTATGTTAAACTCTTCATTATCCACCTTAGGCAAAAACTCTTTACATGGATCATCCCCATAAGTATTCATCGCAAAAGTTGCAAGTGGCAAAAGATTTATGCCATATACGTCTTCTATAATATCCAAATTAGCATATCTTGAAGAAATCCTAAGTGCATTTGCAATACAAGTTTTCTCTCCTGCCGCTGCTCCCATCCAAAGTATATCGTGATTTCCCCATTGAATATCTACACAATGATGCTCCATTAATCGGTCTACTATTATATCAGGTCTTGGTCCTCTGTCATATATATCTCCCACTATATGCAGTCTATCTACGACTAACCTTTGAATAGCTGTAGAAATTGATGTTATAAAATCTTCCGCTTGCCCTAAATTAATTATAGTTTCAACAAGCGATACATAATACTCTTCCTTATGTTCACTTTTTCTATGCTCATGTAATAACTCTTCTATTACATAACTATAATCATTCGGTAATAGTTTTCTCACCTTTGATCTAGTGTATTTACTAGAACAATATTTGCAAAGTTCAACTAATCTATATATACTAATTCTATAAAAATCTTCTAAATTGCTTTCAGACTTTTTTACCATATCCATCTTACTATGTGGATAATATACAAGAGTAGCCAAAGATTTTTTTTCAGAATCTCTCATTGTATTTGTAAATAATTCATCTATTTTTCTTCTTATTACTCCTGAACCATTCTTTAAAACATGTATAAATGGCTCATATTCACCATGAATATCTGATAAAAAATGCTCTGTTCCTTTAGGAAGATTAAGAATAGATTCCAAATTAATTATTTCAGTACTGGCTTTAGAGATAGTAGGATACTGATTTGCCAATAATTTAAGATATTTTAATCTGGAATTTAAATCTTCTGTATAATACTCTTTATTCATTAGTCACCTCCAAAAACTACTTAATATTTTTTTTGATTTCTTCTACTACATTTCCCTCACATAATTTTATTGCCTGTTTTACAGCATTTTTAATTGCTCTTGAATCAGAACTTCCATGAGCTTTAATTACTCCTCCATCTACTCCCAAAAAAGGTGCACCTCCATAACTTGAATAATCAAGAAGATCTTTTATTTTTTTAAGCTCACTTTTCATCATAAGTGCTCCTATCTTAGATTTTGTCGTAGATGTCATGACCTCTTTAAGTTTTTTAAATAAGGAGAATACACTACCTTCAACAGTTTTTAATATGATATTTCCAATAAATCCATCACAAATGACGATATCACAAACACCATTTAAAATCTCTCTGGTTTCCATATTACCAATAAAATTTATTCCTTTAATAGATTTTATTTCTTCAAACGCACTTTTTACAAGATCGTTTCCTTTTCCATCTTCCGTTCCTATATTTGCTAAAGCAACTTTCGGATTTTCTATATTAATTACTCTTTTTGCATATATGTCTGTCATTATTGCAAAATCTCGTAAATTTTGAGTATTACAGTCAACATTAGCTCCAGTGTCAGATAACATAACAACTCCACCACTTATAGTAGGCAATGCTGCACAAATACAAGGCCTACTTATTCCCTTAATTCTCTTCACTATAAATACTCCTCCACTTAATAATGCTCCTGTACTTCCTGCAGAAATTATTACATCTGCCTCTTTATTTTTTACCATTTTGAGAGCAACAACCATAGAACTATCAGTCTTTCTTCTAATTGCATACACAGGTTTTTCATCATTAGTTATCACTTCGGTAGTATGAACTATTTTTATCTTACTTTCATCATACTTATGTTTTTTTAACTCATTTTTTAAAGTTGTTTCATCACCTGTAAGTATTATGTCCACTCCATATTCATTTACAGCAAGACAAGCTCCTTCAACTGTAGATTGTGGAGCATTATCTCCGCCCATCCCATCTATTACTATTTTCATTATTTTTACCCTTCCTCAATATAATTCATACAGTATTATTTTTGTTCTATTATTTAAAAATAAAGATAATTTCAAATACTATTATACATTTGATTATATCATATTTTTATATCAAATATAAAAATCACTGCAAATATTTGCAATTATATTTAGAATATAATTGCAAATATTTAAAACTATAAATAATTGCATAGAAATAGGACCAACTAAAAAAAATTATACGATTTATAAATTTAAAAAATATACATTTCAATAAATTTTATTTTTATAAAAAGTAAAAATTATATTTTTAAGTCAGTCCCTCTTCTTTCAGAATGTTGGGATATTCTGAAAATCATGTATTTTATTGTAAAGGTGTGTGCAAAATTTATTTTATTGAATAACACTATATAACTAATAAATTATGATTATTATTATGAATACATTATATAATACGTTTTTATTATTGTCCATAGATTAATAAATTTAATTTCTTTATTAGAAAGCAAATATATAATAGTTAAAAATACATATCCTTAAGCAGGAATATTGTAATATTCTATTAGATTAAAGGTGAACTAAAAAATTCAGTCCACCTTCCCCATATCATTATTTATATTTAATATATGTTTGAAAAAAAATTGAAATTATAGAAAAGTTAAATGTAAATCTCATATAATATTTTTTAGTATGGAATTACATCCTTATCTTCTAATTTTCCATAAACTTTATCATATAATGTTTCTAACTCGTCAATAAGTTTTTTATATTTCTTATCTACTTCTGAATGTATTTTTTCAATCTTAGATTCTAATTTCTCAATCTTTTTTTGAGATTCTATTAATTTTGTTTTCTCTTTTTCTGTCAATACTTTAGAAGATTTAATAAAAGAATTCATATCTTCGATTTTTAATTGTTCATCTGTGGCATTATCATATAGCTTACTCCACAACTCTAAATTTTCATTATATAATTTTTCATATTCATTTTCTATATTACCTGATTTTTTCATTTCAGAATTATATGCATTGTTTATTATTTTATTAATCTCATCTATTCTTTTCAGTTCATTCTTAAATTTATCCTTCTTAACATTTGTTAATTCCTTTGATGTTGAATCTTTTATTTCTATTGGATACGTTGTCGCATTATCCATTCCTAATAAACTTTCATTTGAGTCATCTATTTCTATTGGATATGTCGTTGCATTATCCATTCCTAATAAACTTTCATTTGAGTCATCTATTTCTATTGGATATGTCATTGCATTATCCATTCCTAATAAACTTTCATTTGAGTCATTTATTTCTATTGGATATGTCATTGCATTATCCATTCCTAATAAACTTTCATTTGAGTCATTTATTTCTATTGGATATGTTGTCGCATTATCCATTCCTAATAAACTTTCATTTGAATCTTTTATTTCTATCGGATATGTCGTTGCGTTATCCATTTCATTTGCAAATATTTGAACACCTCCTAACAAACCTGTTGATGTTACTATTAAACCTGCCATTACCAATGCCTTAATTTTTTTACTACTTTTCATTTTTTTCACCTGTCCTTTCAATAACAATAATTTTATAGATATACACGCTTGTCATATTTATTTGTGTTTATCTATGATTCAATTATATTATAAAAAATCAGGTAAAATCATCTTGAATTTGTATGAAAGAATAAGATTTATTGTGGCAAAAATGTGGCAATAAATCAGATGGTAAAAGCAAGAAATTTCCTATATACCAAACTCCTAAAAGATTTTAATTTCAACTTTAGAAAAGAAATAAACGAAGATCAAATAAAGTTTTTATCAAACTTTTCGTTTTTATAAAGAAACGAAAATATAATATTTTTAGGAAAAAGTAAAATTCACATTATTCGCACTGTTGAGCTGATTATCGACTCTTATCTTTTAAAAACTTGCACTGTTGTGTAATCCAAAAAAAACAGTAGTACCATAAATCAACATGATACTACTACATAAATTATGATTTTAATTCTCATCAACGATATTTGAGAAAGAACCAATAAACGACAGTATATAACATAACTTATGTATGTAGGATACTGTCGCATATAATTTTCTTTAGTGATTTTTATAGATATCATTTTACAAAAATACATAGATATTTAATATCGATAGTTTATAATTAAAATATGATAACAATAACTATTATATAGATTTTAAAACATATCTCCAAATATAAATCACTATTTACTACACAATATTCTCTTTTTTCTAAAATCTAATTAGTCAACTGATATAACTTCTTTACCGTTATAACTTCCACAAGTTGGACAAACCCTGTGTGCCAACTTTGGTTCGTGACACTGTGGGCATTCAACGAAACCAGCTGGAACCATCTTTGAATTAGATGCTCTTCTCATATTCTTTTTAGATTTAGATGTTCTACGCTTTGGTACTGCCATGAAGACACCTCCTTACTCTATTTTAACAATTCTTTTAACTTAGCAAATCTAGGGTCAATGTCATCAATATCTATGGAGTCTTCGCATTTACAACTTTCAAAATTCAAATCTACCCCACAGCCCGAACATATTCCTTTACAATTTTCGCTACAAAGAACTCTCTGAGGCATATTTAAACTCAATGTACTATCTATAAGATTCAACAAGTCTATTGTAGAACCTTTGATACTAAAAACATCACAGTCTTCATAATCGCCCTCATCGTATTCTTCTCTCATTAAATAAGCATCAATATTATACTCTATCGGTATATCCACATCAACTAGACATCTACTACAATTTCCTGCCAAAACAAAATCTACACTAGCTTTCAATTTATAGTTTACGCCTGTTCTCAATATTCTTCCCGATATGTGTACAGGTGATTTCAAACTATAATCTATCCCTGAAAATTCAATATTTGAAACTTCGTCAATCAAATCAAAGTCAATAAATTCTCTTTCTTTATTGACTAATGAATCTACATTTAATTTCATAGTCCTCACCCCTAAAAACATTACTTGTCTATTATACATATATAAAATATTTTTGTCAAGTTATTTTACCTTACCAACGTAAATTATTTAGCTAATTTTAATGTATCCCTGGCTATCATTAATTCTTCATTTGTAGGTATTAATAACACCTTAACTCTAGAATCATCAGAAGATATGACAGTTTCCTTACCTCTTACATTATTTTTTTCCGAAGACAGTTTCACACCAAAGAAATCCATATCTTTACAAATCATCTCTCTCATACTGATACCATTTTCTCCAAGTCCGGCTGTGAACACTATTGCATCAACACCATTCATTATTGATGTATAAGCACCTATATATTTTTTAACTTTATGAGCATATGCTTCTAAAGCAACCTTCGCCAACTCATTTCCATCTTTAGCAGCATCTTCTATATCTCTAAAATCTGAAGATATTCCAGTCATTCCATACACGCCTGATTGCTTGTTCATCAGTTTATCAATACCATCTATGTCTAAACCTTTTTTTTTCATAATAAAAGGCACAATAGCAGGATCTATATCACCACATCTTGTTCCCATGATTAGACCTTCCAATGGAGTAAGTCCCATACTGGTATCTATGCACTTCCCACTATCAACCGCCGAAATCGATGCACCATTTCCCAAATGGCAAGTTATTATTTTTAATTCTTCAATAGGCTTTCCTATCATTTCTGCAGCTCTTTCAGATACGTACATATGACTTGTACCATGGAATCCATATCTTCTTACTCCATATTTTGTATACAATTCATATGGTAGACCATATAGAAATGACTTTTGGGGCATAGTTTGATGAAATGCAGTATCAAATACACCAACTTGTGGCACATCCGGCAATATAGCTTTACAAGCTTCAACTCCCATTAAATTTGCAGGATTATGAAGAGGAGCTAATTCTACACATTCATTTATTACATTAATCACTTCATCTGTTAATAATGCTGAAGAAGCAAATTTCTCTCCACCGTGAACTATTCTATGACCTACAGCGTCAATCTCTTTCATCTCTTTTACTGCTCCAACTTCTGGATGAATAACTGCAGTCAATACATGATTTATAGCATCCTTATGATCTTTCATAGGCTGTTCAACTATATATTTTCCTTCTAGACCATCTTTTTCATGTTTTAAAATAGAGCCTTCTATTCCAATTCTCTCAACAAGTCCTTTACAAAGTACTGATTCATTATTCATATCTATTAATTGATATTTTAATGACGAACTACCGCAATTTAATACTAAAACTTTCATTAATTAATTACCTCCGTTATTTTAATTATATTATCCACTGTTAATATATCACTTTTCATAAAAAAAGTATATAGTTTACTTAAATAATCTATGCATTATTATGTAATCTATTTCGCCTTTATTCAAAAGTTTTCTATTATTCATACATGCTTTTTGATAGTAAATATTTGAACTTCTTAAATCAAAATCAAGCATTAACTTATACAGGATATTTTTATTATATTCAGTGCCTTTTTTGGATTTTGCCGGTCCGATAATCACCTCAGACATATCTTTTTTTACCTTTTTGAGAATTTCCTTACCTCTATCATTAAACCCTAACACCCTTATATATGGCAAACTATAAATTTCTTTTATACTTTCAATATCACTTTTTCGTATACCTAATAAAATATTGAATAAACATCTTCTTACTTTAGCTTTTGTATATGCTTTTGTAGAAATATGATTTACTGCATCTTCTAAGCTATCGGATGTCGATATTTTTGCTCTTATGGACTTTTCAAGTCCATCTTTTACTTCAAAATATTCTTCTAAATTTTCTTCCGATCTTATAACCTCCATACAGATTTCAGAATAAAAACTTTCATCAAAAATGGGATTGTAACCCTCATTAATATATTTTCCCAGTAACTTGTACGATGAATATGGCATATGATTTTGGATATTACATATACCTAAATCACCGTTATATAAATTACTTTCTATAACTTTCCTTATGGATGTCGCGGAACTTATTTTTGCATCTAAAAATTCATTTTTATGTTCGCTTCCCAGTCTTTTTATAGTCACCGGTTTTATATTCGAATCTAGTCTTATTAACTCTTTTATATATTCTATACCTAAAATATTATTGGGTTTTCTTAAAAATTCTTCTTCATCACTTTTTTCAAGACTTTCCTTATTATCTACATTTTCATTTTTTTTTCTTAAATTATCCAATATAGCCTTTTCTCTTGCAACAGGAAAAGAGTCTCCTGCATTTAAATAGTTGCAGATAGACTCTTCAAAATCACCTTTTTTACCAATAGCAACACTTGCTGCTTCATGTATTTTTTTTATATTTCCTTCTTCTGAACCAAAGCATAACAAATCAACACATTTTAATGAGTTTAAAGCAAGTATTCCTCCTCTGGCATATATTTCCGCTGTTTGAGTAGCCATATACGCAGGTATTTCTATAACAAGATCAACACCATTTTCAACAGCCATATTTGCTCTGGTAAATTTATCTATTATAGCCGGACCCCCTCTTTGTATGAAATTACCACTCATAGCAACTACTAAATGAGTTATATTGTATCTTTCTTTAAATTCTTTTATCTGATATTTATGTCCGTTATGAAATGGATTATATTCTGCAATAATGCCACCTATTTTCATTATTCTACCTTCTTTACTTTAATTGAGATTTATTCGTTCTCACTTCATCAAGAATATCTGCCAAAGTAGCTTCAACTATTTCAAGTTGTTCGATTGAATAGCCTTTGGCACCTTCTCTTAAATCTCTTGAATAGTTTGTCGCTTCTTTTATCATCTTTTCAGCTTTGGCCTTTGCCTCTTTAATAACCTTACTATCAGATACCAATTCTTCAGCCCTTATAGTGGCTTCTTTCATCATATTTTCTATTTCAGAATCTACTTGTTTATTTTTGATTATTATTTCATCATTGCATTCTTTTACTTTCTGTTCTCTTTCTTTTTTTGCATCTTCAAGTATAAAGTTTGCATCATTTCTAGCCGATTCTAAAATTACGTTTTCTTCATTAATAATTTTTAAAGCTTTCTCTAATTCAAAAGGAAGTGCCTCTCTTAACTCATGGATTAAATCTAAAAATTCATCCTTATCAACACCTACTTTTTTTGAAAGCGGAAAACCACTTGCTTCTTCAAGAATTTCTTCCATTTCGCTTAATATTTCGATTACTTTTATGTTATCACTCATTTTAACCTCCAACTAATTATTTATTTTCTATTCCAAATTTTTATTGAACTATAGTCTAACATAAGATTATATAAATAATCTCTAATCTTCTATATATCAACTAGATTTTTCTACAATAGTATAATATTATTACATATATTACGCTATCAATTAATATTATATTATCAGTATGATTTATTTTTCCTTAATTTGCATTTTTTTCTTTTTTAATTCTTCTAATACACATTTTGGAACCAAATTTTCAATATTTGCATCAAAACTTAGTACTTCTTTTATTAATGATGAACTTATAAAAGAATATTTTGTATTAGTAGGAAGTATTACTGTTTCTATACTATCCTCTAATTCTTTATTCATATGTGCCATTTGAAGTTCATAGTCTACATCAGCTGAAGAACGTACACCTCTTACCAGTACAGAAATATCATTTTTTATACAATAATCTATCAATAATCCTTCAAAATATATTACTTCCACATTTTCTATATGAGAAGTCGAATCTTTTATCAATTCTAATCTTTTTTCAATAGTAAAAAGACTTTTTTTATTTGGATTAATCAGCACTCCTATTTTCAATTCATTAAACAATCTTGCCGATCTCTCAATAATATCGATATGTCCATTTGTAATTGGATCAAAACTTCCTGCAAAAATTGCTTTAACAGGTTTATTCATAATTTTCCTCCAAGCTATAGAATGTCAACTTCGTCATTCCATATTTTTTTTCTTTAATTTTATAAATGCCATCATATTCTTTCATTATTATATTTGAATCATGTTCAACTACAATTAAACCATCATCTTCTAGAATTTTTTTATTAATTATCATGGAAATAACTTCATCAAATAATCCCTCATAGTAAGGTGGATCTACAAATATAATGTCAAACTTCTCATTCTTATTTGAAAGTATTTTAATAATATTTCTAAAGTCATCCTTCATTATTTCGTAGTTATCATAAAACCTAGCCTTTTCCAAATTACTCTTTATAACTTTTATACTATTCTCATTATTGTCACAAAAATACACATATTTAGAACCTCTGGAAATACACTCTATTCCCAATGCACCACTGCCTGAAAATAAGTCTAAAACACTACTATCGTATATTCTGCTGGCAATAATATTAAACATAGATTCCTTTACTCTATCAGTAGTCGGTCTGACATCATCATTTACCGGAGAATTAAGTTTTAATCCTCTGGCAATTCCCGAAATAACTCTCATAAAAGGACCTCCTTTTATTATTCAATTCTATTCTATCATATTATAATACATTTCTAAAGAAAAATATTATAATTCTTAGAAATACTACAAAGATATGTTATCTCCTATATTCCTAAACATATACTCAACTTTTTTCCTTACTCCAGAGTTTTCATCTAATAATAACCCTGGATCCACCGCATAAATTTTTCTCGCTTCTGCTTGAGCTATTTTTAATATTTTTATATGCTTAAATAAATTGGCTACTTTTAACTCCGGCAAACCATGTTGTCTTGTTCCAAAAAAATCTCCAGGACCTCTTATTTCAAGATCTTTTTCGGATATTTTAAATCCATCATTAGACTCTTCCATTATGCTCATTCTCTTTCTGCATACATCACTTTTTGAATCATATATCAATATACAAAATGATTTACTACTTCCTCTACCGACTCTTCCTCTTAATTGGTGAAGTTGTGCCAATCCAAATCTCTCTGCATTTTCAATAATCATTACTGTTGCATTAGGTATATTTACACCTACTTCTATTACTGTCGTAGAAACTAAAATATCAATCTCATGATTTTTAAATTTATCCATTATATTATCTTTTTCACTAGCTTTCATTTTTCCATGCAACAACCCAACTTTTAAATCAGAAAAATATATTCTTTGCAATTCTTCGTAAACTTCTGTTGCAGACTGTACATCAAGAACTTCACTTTCTTCGACTAATGGACATACTACATAAACTTGGTGACCTTTTTCGATTTCTTTCCTTATATTATTTCTATATAAATTCTCTCTATTTTTCTTTTGAATAGAAATTGTTTCTATAAGCTTTCTTCCAGGCGGTAATTCATCAATCACGGAAATATCCAAATCTCCATATAATATTAATGCCAAAGTTCTTGGAATGGGAGTAGCAGTCATAACCAGTACATCAGGTGAAATTGATTTGGTTGTGAGTTTTGCCCTCTGTCTGACACCAAATCTATGTTGTTCATCCGTTATAACTAAGCCCAAATTATTAAATTCAACTTTATCTTCCAGTAGTGCATGAGTTCCAATAATTATATCAATATCACCTTTTTTCAATTTTTCAAGAATATCTTTTGAATTTTTTTTAGTCGTACTACCGGTCAATAGTGATACTCTCATATCTGTTCCTTTGAAAAAGGAAATAAAACTTTCATAATGTTGTTTTGCCAATATTTCTGTTGGAGCCATATAGGCACCTTGATATCCATTTAAAACTGCATTTGCAAGAGCCAATTGTGCAATTACTGTCTTTCCGCTACCAACATCTCCTTGTATTAATCTATTCATCACTTTACGGGAAGACATATCATTTAATATTTCCTGATAGGCTTTTTTTTGAGCCTTGGTCAATCTAAAAGGTAACCTTTTTTCTATTTCATACAAATCTTTTTTCTTCTCAAATGATATTCCTTTTGATATTTTATTTCCGCCTTTTATAGAAAATAAACCCAACTGCATAAAAAGCAATTCTTCAAAAATCAATCTATACATGGCTATTTTTACATTATTTTTTTTCACCGGAAAATGCATGTTTCTTATTGCAAAATTAATATCGCATAACCCATGCTCTTTGATAATCCTTTCTGGCATATATTCTTCAATCACAACTTCCGAAGTATCAAATATATTTCTAATTACCCCCATAACTTCCTTATTGTTTACACCATTTATAAGAGGATATACGGGAACAATAATTCCTATATTTTTGGATGTTTTTTCATACTCTATTTCACAGTTATTCATTTCTATATTACCAAACTTATCAATTTTTACAGCTCCAAAAACCTTAACTATATCTCCTATTCTAAAAGTATTTTTTAAATAAGATTTGTTGAAAAAAATCAATTTTACTGTTCCTGTTCCGTCATCTATAACAAATTCAGTAATATCCAATTTTCTTATTTTTTTGTTTTGTATCTTTTCTATTTTTCCCTTTACAGCAACCTTCTCTCCTTCTTCTAAGTATAGAATTTCTTTTTCTACACTTCTATCCTCAAATTGTCTGGGAAAATATAAAAGTGCATCTTCAATTGTAAATATTCCTAATTTAGCCATTTTATCAGCTTTCTTTGGACCAACTCCTTTTACATATTGAATATTTTCATTTAGTACACTATACATTTTCTCACCGCCTCATTCAATATTAATAAAAAAGGAGAAGATTACATCCTCTCCTAAAACTAATTTACTAAACTTTACTCAACCGAAATTAAATAGTAATAAAGTGGTTGTCCTCCATAGTATAATTCTACATCGACATCTTCAAACTCATCCTGTATTATCTCAGCAAATAATCTGGCATCATCTTCTTCTACATCTTCACCATAATACAATGTTACTATATCTGAATCTTCATCTATCATTTCTTTAATCACATTTTTTGTTACTTCATTAAGATTTTTTCCTGAAGATACCAATTTTTTTCCTGTTATACCTATAATATCATTTTCATTGACTTCTATTCCATCCATTATTGTATCTCTGACAGCAAAAGTAATTTCTCCAGACTTAATATTTTCAAGCGCATCTGAGAAATTCTCCATATTAGTCTTAGCATCTGAATCCGGATCAAATGCAACTAAACATCCTATTCCTTGAGGAATGTTTTTTGTTGGAACTACATGTATACTTTTTTCAGATATTTCCTTTGCCTGATTTGCAGCCATTATCACATTACCATTGTTAGGCAATATATATATATCATCTGCATTTATCATATTGATTGCATTCATAAAGTCTTCTGTAGATGGATTCATAGTTTGACCACCTTCAATTACTATATCGACACCCAATCCATCAAAAATATCAGCAAGACCTCTTCCCATTGTAGTAGTGATAAATCCATAAGGTTTCTTTTCCTCATTTAATACAAATCCTTCACTTGCACTTTCAATATGTTCTTCCTGTTCTTCATCAGGTATTATTTGATTTTCATGTTGTACTCTCATATTTTCAATCTTTATTGTTAATAATTGACCATATTTCAATGCCTCTTGCAATACAGTTCCCGGTTCATTTGAATGTACATGAACTTTTACTACACCATCATATCCAACAACTACTAAACTATCTCCATACTTCAACATTATATCTCTTATTTCGTCAGGATTGGCAGTGTCTGACTCAAGTATAAATTCAGTACAATATCCAAACTTTATATCTACATCTCTAACATTTTCACTTGGGACTCCAACTGGTGAACTTGTTGTAGTCACTCCGTTTCCAGATTTCAATTCAACCACTTTACCTTTAATCGCCGATAACATTCCTTCATAAAGACATACTAAACCTTTACCACCTGAATCAACCACTCCAGCATCTTTCAAATTTTTTAATAAATCTGGTGTCCTATCTAATGATTTATTGGCTTCTATGACTATCAATTCCAGAAAATCAATAAAACTACTGCTCTTTTTAGAATTTTTTATAGCAAATTCTCCTGATTCTCTTACGACTGTAAGTATGGTTCCTTCAATAGGCTTTATAACAGCCTTATATGCTGTATCTGAACCTGATTTAAGAGCTTTTGCAAAATCATCTATAGTAAGTTCATTTTTACCTTCTACTGATTTGGCAATTCCTCTTATAATTTGTGATAAAATAACTCCAGAATTACCTCTAGCTCCCATCAGAGAACCTTTAGAAAGTGACTTTCCTATTTCCTCTATACTGTCACTATTCACTTTATTTAGTTCTTTTATCGCTGAAGCAATCGTAAGTGACATATTTGTACCGGTATCTCCATCCGGTACAGGGAATACATTTAACTTATCAATTAAATCCTTATTGTTTTGAAGATTATTTGCACCAGAGATAAACATCTCCCTAAATAAATTTCCATTTATAGTTTGTTTCATTATTTTTCCTCCTGATTACTTGACCCTAATTCCCTGAACACTAACAGTTATCTGATTAATTTTTATTCCAGAGTAAGTTTCAACAGTGTACTTTATTCTTTCTATTATATTATTAGCAACAGTAGTTATATTAGTTCCATACTGAAGGATTACAAATATTTCAATATCCACAAGATCTTCACCTAACTCTAATATATTTACACCTTTTGTGGCATTTTCTCCTTTTAATAATTCAACTATTCCTTTTGATTTAGATGAAAACCCTACTAAACCATAACTTTCCATGGCAGCCTTATATGTTAGTTGCGCAAGAACATGTTTATCTATTTCTATTTTTCCTAATTTGTTATTTAAAACTGAACTCATATTCTACCTCCTAATGTATATAATTATAATGTATAATTACAATAATCGTTAAATCCATTTTTATATACTAATAGTTATAATATACCTCAAAACTCTGAATTTATTCTTAATATTTTAATATATTTCTGATGGACATAATACTATACAGTATATTATACAAAAAAAAACTATCAATTGCAATTTTTTACTTGATTTTTTCAATTCACTATGATATCATTAAATATGTTTTTAGGCTTAATATCTTATTATTAAGGAGGTGGCATTATGTCAAGAGTATGTAGTGTGTGCGGTAAAGGTAAAGTATCTGGAAATCAGGTATCTCATTCTAACAAGCACAATAAAAGAACTTGGTCAGCAAACTTAAGAAATGTAAGAGTTATGGAAAATGGTACTCCAAAGAGAGTTTCTGTATGTACAAGATGCTTACGTTCAGGAAAAGTTGAAAGAGCATAAAGAAAATAAATTGATGTCTCAATCGGGACATCTTTTTTTATTCCATAATTTTCATATGCATTTTAAACACCAGTTTGACACCAAAAATGATAAACATCTAATATATAAATATAGATTTATATTTATAAAATGATTCTATTTATAACAAAATAAAAAATCAAGAAGCTCTATATCTGTAGAAGAAATTTGATAAAATTCTCCTCAAATAGAGCTTCTTAACTATTTATTTGCCTAGGTGGCTATTATAGAAACTAATTCTTAATTCTGTTTTTCATCTTCATCAAATTTTATTTCTTTTGGAAATGTTACTACCGATTTAAATAAGTCTCCATCTAAAAATACATCCAAAGTCCCACCTTGAGCCTCTATATAACTTTTAGCAATTGAAATTCCCAGTCCAAATCCTTCTGAACTTCTGGATTTATCACCACGTTTAAACCTTTCCATAATATCTTGGACTTCATAATCTATTTCTGTTTCAGAAATATTTTTAAATATTATTTCAACATTGTCTCCTTTATCCACTATCTCAATATATGCTCTTGAATTTTCCAACGCATACTTCGCTATGTTTACTATAAGATTTTCAAAAATCCTATATGTTTTTTCTCCATCCAGGTACAAAATCGTTTTTTCTTTAGGAAACTTTGTTTTTAATGTTATTCTCCTTTGCACTAAACGATCCTTTAATTCAAAAATACTTTGCTCCATTAATCTCACTATATCTATTTGATTGAATTCGAGTTTTATATTCCCGGTTTGAGCTTTTGATATTTCAAACATATCATCAATCAAAACTCTTAGTCTTTCAGACTTTCTATATATGGTGTCAATATACCTAGAAGTCTCTTCTGAGGTTTCCATATATTTTAAGATATCAGCATATGAAATAATCGAGGTCAACGGCGTTTTTAAATCGTGTGAAATATTGGAAATCAACTCACTTTTCATTCTTTGACTTTTGATTTCCTCTTCTATTGATTTTTTATACGCTTGCTGAATATGATACAGCTGTAATTTAATCTCATCATAAATACCCGTATCAACATTCATTATGTCTTTATCTAAATTTCCATCAGCAATATCTTTTGTCAAAATTAACAACTCTTCATAATCTGCTTTACCCCTCTTAATCTCCTTACTGACAACTTTTATATAAATAGTAATTACTACTATATAAAGAAGTGTTAATAATAGCCACAATAAAATATCGGAAATATCAATAATCGGTAAAATAACAGCTCCTGTGATAATAATTATTATGCCTATAAAAAATAATCTGTTATATCTTTTACTAAGGTCTACGTTTAAAGTTTTATATATCAATTTAGACACATTTTTATATACAAAATTCGCAAATGAAATAATCAAACTCTTATTCTTAAAATATTCAGAAATACTCGTTTCTACTATTATTTTTATCATACATACTATTGCAAATGCTACTATGAATAAAATAAACCAGTATCCTATATTTATCAATAAAACCGAATAATTTGCTAATTCTTTTGGAATACCATTATTTATAACTATTTTTAACAGATTCCCTGTAATAGTTTCTCTGACCATTCTAATTGAAATATCATCATTAAAAATAGAATAATACAAAAAAAAGGTTATTCCCAAAATAAATTCAAATGGCAACATCATTAAAGTTTTTATAAATCTAAATTTTCTTATCATTTCTACAGATAGCAAAAAAGCTCCCATAGCAATTGTCAAAATTATAATTCTCGCAAGTTTTTCTATTGATGCAAAATAATTTCTTTCTGATTTATTTATATATTCACTGATTGAATCATTTTTAGAGTACACATTATTCAGAATTGAATTCGGAATCGCAAATGTATATCTCATATTTTTTATTGATTCAACTTTGTAATTTGAAAAATCTGTCGCATTTTCATCTGTCATTGAATATACTTCATTTAAATTTTTGCCTGCATCTAACTCCAATAAATAGTTATTTATCATATCTTTATTAATACCATGACAATATAATAAATTATATTTTCCTAAACTATCAAATTCTATCACTAAATAGGTCAAAAAATTGCTTTTTATATCTTTTTGAAATTCATTATACTCTTTTACAATTTTTTCTTTTTTGATACTTTCATTTTCTAAACTTTTATTTTTACCATCAACAAAATCACTTTCTCCACTAAGTATATATTTATTATAATTCAATATGGTTTTCATGTCATTTCTGAATCCAAAGTTTGATATACTAAAACCGGATTCTATATTTTCAGAATGAAACTTTATATTTCCATCGGATTTATATAAAAATTTGCCTAATTTGTTAAACGCATTATTAAATGATGTTTTTATTTTTTCTGAATCAATAGAGCTTGAATAATACTCTGTATCCATATTGTCGATCATAGTTTCAATTGTGTCATCAGATAAAAATAAATCGGATGGCTTTATCAATCTATTTCTCTCCATTTGATAGCTTTTATAATATAGATAATAGTTAGAATAATAAATATCTGATGCAAATTCTTTTGTTTCAAATGGATTTTTCTTGTTCTTGTTAAATTCACTTTCTACAATATTGTATCTACTTACCATAAGTATAGCCATCATAAGTATTGAAATAAAAATAAAAATTTTAATACTATTTTTTTTATTACTAAATTTTATCAATTTTGTATCCAACTCCCCACACCACCTTTAGGTATTTAGGATTCTTAGAATCAATTTCTATTTTTTCTCTGATATTTCTTACATGTACCATCACGGTATCTGTATTAATGGCACATTCATTCCAAACAGTTTCATATATTTCCTCAGAAGAAAATACTTTTCCTGGATTTTTCATCAAAAGATTTAAAATTTTAAATTCTATAGGTGTTACTTTTACCAGATTTCCGTCAACCGATACAGTCCTAGTATTTTCATCTAATTCGAGTCCACCTATTACGTGCACATTTTCATCTTGTGAAATGTTACTTCCTTCTGATAAATTTAAATATTTTGTATATCTTCTAAGTTGCGAATTGACTCTTGCCAATAACTCTAATGGTTTAAACGGTTTATTTACATAATCATCAGCACCAATATTAAGTCCAAGAATCTTATCAACTTCTTCATTTTTTGCAGATAAAATAATCACCGGAAAATCATATTTCTCTCTTAATTTAATAATCATTGATGCCCCATCCATTACAGGCATCATTAAATCAATTATAGCAAGATGAATTTCATTATTTTCAACTACTTTAAGACCCTCTTCACCATTATATGCCTTAACGACATTATATCCTTGATTTAACAAATAAATTTCTATTGCATCTGCAATTTCTTTCTCATCTTCAACTACTAAAATATTATAAGATTTCATTCTTGCCTCCATTCTTAATGACATAAAAATCATAATAATTTCATTTTAATTTGAGGAGTCAAAACTTGACTCCTCTTAAAAAATCCTATATATGTATTTTACTTCATATTTCATATCAGTTTAATAGATTTTAGCTTATTTTTAATAATCTTTATATTTTCTTAATATTTTATTAATTTTTACACTATTTTTTTACTTTTATTACTACTATACTTCCATCCTTTACCTCGATATAACAGTGATCATTTAGCATTACATTAGAAATTCCTCTGGTGATTGAGTACTCAAAATCAAATTCATTTAAAGGATACTCCAGGTTTTTCAACGTTACACCTTTTGCATCTCCTTTCAAAGGAAGTACAGATATAATATCTCCCGTCTTTCCATTTATAGTTAAGTCGCCATTTTCAATTATATAGATTTCAACAGATTCAGTCAAAATTCTAGCGTTAGCCCCTCTCTTTAATACAAAGTACAAAAGTTGTATATTAGCTAATTCGTGATCAATTCTTCCACCTAATCCCGCAAAAATATCAATATTTAAATTACCGTTATTTATTGCTTTTAAAATAGCCAATTCTGCATCAGTTTCATCTTTTTTGGATGGAAATTTACTAAATATTACATTTTTTTCTTCATAATATTTTTTTGTTTTATCATCTATAGAGTCTAAGTCTCCAATTATATAATCTGGAATTATTCCTATTTCATACAAATGATTAGCTCCACCATCAACTGCAATTATATCATTATAGTTGTTGTTTTTCATATAAAATTTAAGTGATTTATAATCATCAATATCCCCATTTAAAATGATGCACGCACTTTTTTCTGAAGAAATAAAATTATTACTCACTCTTATCAACTACCTTCCTAGTGCAGCATTTCTTAAATCTTGTACTGCTTTATTTATATCGTCCATTCCAAATATTGCAGAACCTGCTACTAATACATCTGCGCCTGAATCTACAAGGGATTTTATATTACTGGAATTAACCCCACCATCAACTTCTATAAGAACCTCCAGATTCTTTTCTTCAATCATTCTTTTCAGTTCTTTGACCTTATTTAATACTTCCGGAATAAATTTCTGACCACCAAATCCCGGATTAACCGACATTAATAACACCATATCAACATCTGGTAATATATGTTTAATTGTATCTACAGGTGTTGCGGGATTTAAAACCACACCGGCTTTCATATTGTTTGCTTTGATATTTTGTATGGTTCTATGAAGATGAATACAGGTTTCTTGATGAACTGTTATTATATCACATCCAGCCTTAGCCAAATCAGGTATAAATTTATCAGGATCACTAATCATCAAATGTGCATCAAAAATCATATCTATTTCTTTTCTAATACTTTTTATGATTGGTGCTCCAAAAGTGATATTAGGAACAAAATGTCCATCCATTACATCAAGATGCAAGTATTCACATCCTGCTTCTTCGACTTTTTTACAACTTTCCAACAATCTTGCAAAATCTGCTGATAAAACTGATGGTGCTAGTTTCATTTTTATTTCCTCCAATTTTTTAATTTAATATTGTTTATTTCATCTAATATTTGCAAATAACTTTCGTATCTTCTTTTGGATATTTTTCCCGACTCTACCGATTTTTTTACCCAACAATCTGGTTCGTTTCTATGAATACATTTGCTTCCAAATCGACACTTATCATTACCATGACTAAATTCTATAAAATACTCCTTTAATTCTTCCTCTTCTATATCATTTATGTCAAAAGAGCTAAATCCTGGTGTATCGGCAATTATAGCATTTTTACCTATTTTGTATAATTGTGCATGTCTGGTCGTATGTTTTCCTCTGCCAAGCTTTTGAGATATTTGAGCAGTTTTTAAATTAAAGTTTGGTTCTATAGCATTTATTATGCTTGATTTTCCCACACCGGATTGTCCGGCAAAAACTGATATTTTCCCTTCTAATTCTGAAATCACTTTGTCAATATTTTCTCCTGTTTCGACGCTTACTTCAATAACCTTGTAACCTACATTTTCAAACTCTTTTTTAATATATTTCGTTATCTCCATATTTTCATCTAGATCTATTTTTGTCAACAGAATCACAATATCTAAGCCTTCTCTTTCAGAAAAAACTAAAAATCTATCTAACAAAGACAAATTTGGTTTAGGTTCCTTGACAGCAAAAGTTACAATGATCTTATCAACATTGGCTACAGGGGGTCTGACTAATTCGCTTTTTCTAGGATAAATTTTTTCAATAACCCCCTTTAATTCTTCCTCGTCAACCACGCTTATTTCAACAATATCTCCTACAAGCGGTATCATTTTCTTTTTTCTAAACAATCCCCTTGCTTTACATTCATAAATTTTTTCTCCAATTTCAACATAAAAAAAGCCACTTATTGCTTTAATTATTATTCCTTTTATCATTTTTTCTCCATATCTAAAATAGTAAATAAGTAAACTTAATTGCTTAATAATTATATCATAACTAGCATCACTTTTCCATAAGTTACCTATATTACAAAACCACCATTTACACCTATTATCTGACCAGTAATAAAATCCGATTTTTCGGATGCCAAATATACAACAAGTGATGCCACATCTTCTGTGCTACCAACTCTCATTAAAGGTGTCTCATCTTTTAGAGCCATTATATCCTTGTCTGAAAATTTTTCCATCATATCCGTCATTATAACACCCGGAGCAATAGCATTTACATTAATGCCTGAAGGTCCAACCTCTTTTGCTAACGCCTTTGTAAATCCAATAATTCCCGCTTTTGAAGCTGAGTACACTACCTCGCATGAACCACCGGCAACTCCCCACATTGATGTAATATTTATAATTTTTCCACTGTGATTTGAAATCATTGTATTTAATGCTTTTTTACTACAAAGAAAAACGGACTTTAAATTTGTATCAATTAAATTATCCCATTCTTTTTCAGTTACATCTGTTATCAAACCTTCCAAACTCACACCTGCATTATTTACAAGTAAGTCAATTGTTCCATACTTTTCTAAACAGTACCTAAACATTTCATCGACTTCTTTGCTTTTAGACACATCCGCTTTAAATATATCCACATCATATCCTTCAGAAATTAACTTTTCCTTTAATTTACTGGCTATTCTCTGAGATTTTTTATAATTAATTAGCACTTTATAATTATTTCTGGCTAATTCTGATGCTATTTCTTTTCCAATTCCTCTAGATGAACCAGTTACAATAGCTACTTTTTTTTCTTTATTCTCCATTATTATTTCCTCTTTATACATTATATATTTATAAAATCTTCTCACTTTTAATAGTGTTTTAATAAAAAAGAGTTATCCTTAAATAGATAACTCTTTTTATTCCATTTGATTTCAGCATTTAAACCTACACTCATTTAGTAGGTTAAAACAAGATAAATTATAAGTAAGAAAACTCTATTTAATTATTACCACTATTTGTACTCGAATTTCCATTCGTTCCAGAATTTCCATTTGTTCCAGAGTTGTTATCTGATCCGGAATTTCCATTTGTTCCAGAGTTATTACCAGTTCCATTTCCATTCGTTCCGGAATTCCCACTTGTTCCAGGAGTTTCAATAATACTTTGACCTCCATTGTTTCCTCCAGTATTAGGATCGTCTATAATAACGTTATTGTCATCCGGGACATCTTCTATAATACTTGGTTTCTGTTTTCTGCTTTTTCTTCCTTTACTCACAACAAGAGAAACTTTTTGTCCTTCATCACTTGATCCGCCTATAAGACTTTGTGAAAGAACTGTTCCTTCTTTGGCACTGTTATACTCATATTTCACGTTTCCAAGCAACAAACCATTATCATTTAGTAATTTTTCAGCTTGGGATAAAGTCATTCCAACAACATTCGGCACAGGTACTTTTGTATTACCTCTACTTACTATTACAGCAATTGAATCACCTTTCTTTAGCTTAGTCCCAGGACTAGGAGTCTGAGTAATGATACCTCCTTCACTTACCTGACTACTAAACTCTTCTGATTTAACCTGAATATTTAAACCAACTTTTTCCGCCTCACCCTGAGCTTCTGAAACAGTCATATTTATGACATTTGGTACATCGACTTCGGCATCTGTATTCTTACCAAAAGGATTAAATCCTAGAAATTTAGCAAATGCAAATGCATAGCCACAAAGTATCAATATAAGTATAACAGCTAAAATTTTCAATCGCCTTCTAGATTTAGGATTTTCCTTCTTTCTCTTTTTGTTTTTCTTTTTTTCTTTTTTCCTATCTCTTCTGGATTTTTTAGATTCGTATTCATTATCTTCATCATACTCATCATCGTATTCGTCTTCATCGTATTCATCATCATAATAGTCATCATACTCATCATCGTATTCATCATCATAATAGTCGTCATACTCATCATCGTATTTTTTGAATGGAACAGGTTTTCTTCCATCAAACATACTAGCATCTCTGGAGTCTCCTTCAGATTTTGCAAAAGAATTATAATCTTTCATATAAGGAAGATCTATATTTTTTTCCACATATTCTATATCTTCTATTAATTCTTCAGCTGTCTGATATCTACTCACAGGTTCTTTTTGAGTTAATTTTTCTATGATGGTTCTCACAGATTTCGGTATTTTAACTTTTTCTTCTTCACTAAACTCTATATTTTCATTTATATGCTTTAATGCTATAGAAATTGGACTATCACCACTAAATGGAACCCTACCAACTATCATTTCATATAAAACTATCCCAAGTGAATATAAATCAGCATTACTTGTAAGATGCTTTCCTTTTGCTTGTTCCGGAGATATATAATGAACTGATCCAATAACACTTCCCATATTAGTCATAGTGGAACTGCTAACTGCCTTTGCAATACCAAAATCTGCAACTTTTACCTGTCTACCATCTTTTGAAATTAATATGTTATGTGGTTTTATATCTCTGTGAATAATACCATTTCTATGTGCTGCACCTAAAGCCTGTGCTATTTGTTTGGCAATATCTAAAGCAGTATATTCTTCCAAACAACCTTCATTTTGGATTATTTCTTTAAGATTTTGTCCATCTACATATTCCATTACTATATAATGAACCTTTCCATCCTCACCTACATCATAGACATTAACTATATTAGAGTGAGATAAGCTTGCAACGGCCTCAGCTTCTCGCTTAAATTTAACCAAGAACTCCTGATCATCTACAAACTCCGGTCTTAGAACTTTTACTGCAACTATTCTATTTAATAATTTATCCCTAGCTTGATAAACAAATGCCATTCCTCCATCGCCAATCTTTCTAAGGATTTCATATCTATTTCCCAATACTGTCGCTCCCATAATAACACCACCTTACATCATTACTATTATTACAGTTACGTTATCTTTACCAGATGTTTCATTTGCAAGTTCAACTAATTTATCAGCAATAACATTAACATCGTTTTCAGCAGAAAAAACAGTTTCAATATCCTTTTTATCAACTGCTCCAGTTAAGCCATCTGTTGCCAATAAAAGTTTTTCTCCCCTTTTTAACTCTCTAGTAAAAATATCAACAACAACTACAGGTTCAGTCCCCACTGCCCTTGTAATTTTGTTCCTATCAGGATGAATTCTGGCTTCTTCTTCTGTTATTATATTAGCTTTTACATATTCCTCAACTATAGAATGATCAGAAGTAATTTTTTCCAGCTGTCCATCTTCTTTACATAAATAACACCTACTGTCCCCTACATTTGCAACATATGCTTTATTTTCATATATAATTGCCATAGTGAGAGTAGTACCCATGCCTTCATAGGTTGGATCTTCTTTAGCTTTTTCAAAAATCATAGAATTGACAGTATTATAAGCCTGCTTTATTATGTCATCTATATACTCAATTTTCATTACCCCATTATTTATCAAGTTTTCATTAAATAACTCTATTATATTTTCAACGGCTAATTGGCTGGCTACTTCACCCTTATTATGTCCACCCATGCCATCTGCAATAGCAAAGATTCCGACTTCCTTTTCTTCACCAATCTCAATTATTTCGCCTTTGCAATAGTCCTCATTGTTTTTTCTGACTACACCAATGTCGGACTTACATACAAAATCCATTCCATATTCCTCCTTAGACTGTTACTTATATTTTCTTCTTAACTGTCCACAAGCACCACTAATATCTGAACCCATGGAGTTCCTAATTGTAACAGGTATATTATATTTATCCAAATAATTCTTAAACTTATTTATATATTCTGTATTAGGTTTCTCAAACTCTCTTTCTTCAATAGGATTGATTGGAATTAAATTCACATGACATAATATTCCTTTCAAAAGTTTTACCAGTTCCTCCGATTCTTTTTCAGAATCATTAGTTCCTTTAATCAAAGAATATTCAAATGTGATTCTTCTGTTTGTCTTTCTAATATAGTATTTGCAAGATTTTATTATATCATTTATAGAATATTTTTTTGCAACCGGCATTATCTCTTGACGTCTGTCATCAAACGGAGAGTGAAGTGAAATTGCCAAATTTATAGGTATCTGTAAATCTGCAAGTTCATATATTCTATCTACCAAACCACAAGTCGAAAGAGTTATATGTCTATTTCCAATATTTAAACCATTCTCCTCATTTACCAACTTTAGAAATCTAAGGGAATTATTAAAATTATCAAGTGGTTCACCACTTCCCATCATAACTATATTTGAAACTCTTTTCCCCAAATCCTTTTGAATTTTTATAATCTGATCAAGAATCTCCCATGCCTCTAAATTTCTATCTAACCCATCAATTGTTGATGCACAAAATCTACACCCCATTCTACAACCTACTTGATTAGATACACACACAGTAACTCTATTGTCATATTCCATGGCTACAGATTCTATAATACTACCATCATTCAGTAAAAATAAATACTTTTTTGTATTATCCATTTTAGATTCCAGTTTCAAATCTATATCTATATTACCTATTATGGAGTATTTAGATAACTTTTCTCTCAGTGATTTAGGTATGTTATTCATTTCATCAAAATCTCTAATTCCTTTATATATCCAAGAGAATATTTGACTTCCCCTAAATTTCTTTTCACCGATTTCTACCAAAAAATCTTTCATTTCTTCTTCAGTAAGATTTTTTAGCACTACCTTCCCCTTATACATTATATCACACCTCATATATTTTTAATATTTAATTTATTTCTTTTTTTCAACTTACAAATAAAAAATCCATCCATTTTATTGGTATTAGGCAATATTTGAATAAAACCTTCTTTTAAACTCTCCGATTCTATGTTATTTAAATCTATCCTTTCCATTTGAAAATCACGGTTTTCAGATAAAAACCTCTTCACTATATCCATATTTTCATCTTTAAACATCGTACATGTAGAATAAATTAAAATACCATTTTCTTTCACATATTTTGAAGCATTTTTTAATATATTTAACTGAATCTCAGGTAGTTTTTCAATATCCTCTTTATCTTTGTATTTTATCTCCGGTTTTCTTCTCACTATGCCCATGCCAGAACAGGGCACATCACAAAGTACATAATCAAATTTTTCTATATTTTCCTCATCTAAGATTAGTGCATCCTGTAATCTTGTATGTATATTTGACAATTCCAATCTCTTGGCATAATTATTTATAAGAGCCATTTTATGTTCATATATGTCTTGCGAAATCACTTCTCCCGTATTTCTCATTATTTCAGCAATATGTGTTGTTTTGCCGCCAGGAGCGGCACAAATGTCTAAAACGCGAGAGTTTTGTCTGGGATTCATACATAACCCCACCATCATAGAGCTTATATCTTGAACACTTATATATCCCATTTTAAATAATCTATTATTATCTATATTTTTAAAATTAACAAGCTCTAGGGCTATATCTATGCCACTAACACATTTTGCCTCAATATTACATTTTTTAAATTCATCAATAATATACGATTTTAATTCATTAAATGATAAAAATTCATCAACTTTATTTATATTTATTCTGACATATATTTTCGGCTTTTCAGATAATGACCTGATTATTTCTCTTGTCTTTTCAAATCCATATTCTTCAACTAATTTTTCTACTATCCAAGTATTATAAGAATACTTTATCGACAAATTATCAATTGAATTTTCATCAATATATGTAACATCACTTTTTCTGGATATATTTCTAAGTACTGCATTTACAAAATTTGATGATTTCCTATCAACTTTTTTTATCATATTTACAGACTCATTTATGGCTGCATAGTCAGCAACTCCATCTAAAAACAATAATTGATAAACTCCCATTCTCAATACTACTTTAACACAGTGAGACATCTTTCTAACCTTGATTTTAGAAACTTTATTAATTATATAGTCTATATACCTCTTATTCTCTATTACACCATACACCAGTTCAGTAATAAAACCTTTATCTATATCATTTAAATTGCTTTTCCTTAAAAAACTATTTAAAGAAGTGTTTGAATAATTTTTATTGATTTCTACATCCATCAATATATTATACGCTATATCTCTTGCTGACATTTTTATCCCCTTACAACTATTTATTTTATAATAACGATATGACTATACGTAATACGTATAGTCATATCTAAATTTATTAATCTCTATCTCTTGCTATTAGTATCAACCTTAATAACTGAAGAGCCGATGACAATGCTGCTGCAACATAAGTAAGAGCAGCTGCTCTTAGCACAGTAGTTCCTTGTTTTTTTTCTTCTGGCCCTAAAATCCCCAGAGTTTCCAGTTGAGCTAATGCTCTACTTGACGCATTAAATTCTACCGGCAGTGTAACGATCTGAAATATTACCGTTGCCGAAAATAAAATTATTCCTATCCATAGCAAATCTCTAATAAAAAAGAACCCTGCCATAATTATAATCCAAGATAATGAAGATGCAAAATTGACAACCGGCACTATAGCACTTCTAAATAACATTGGGGCATATGATACCTGATCTTGTATAGCATGACCACATTCATGAGCTGCGACACTTACAGATGTTATTGATGTACCATAATATACCTCTTTTGAAAGACTAACGGTTTTATTTCTAGGATCATAATGATCTGTCAAATTACCTTCCACAGCATATACAGGAACACTTCTCAGACCATTGTGATCCAATATTCGCCTTGCGACTTCCTGACCTGTCATTCCTTTTGATGCTCTAACCTCAAAATATTTCTTTGTTGTTGTGTTTACTTTTATAGAAGCATACATTGAAAGCAATATAGCTGGTATAAGTATTATAAAAGTCGGATCGTAAAAACCATAAAACATAATTTCACCTCATCACTCAATAATATATATTCACTAATTAAACAATATAATTATTTTTTTCATAATTACATAGTCAATTATCTAAGTATACTTCCTAATTCTATACTATTACCCTTAATAAATTCTGAAACTGGCATTCTTTTTTTATTTGGCATTTGAATTTCTTTTATTAGCAAACATTTATCATTGCAGGAAACCAAAATACCATCTTTATCTACTTTTATTACTTCTCCAACAGTTTTAGAGCTATTTTGATTTATTACCTTTGTTTTCCATATTTTTATCTTCCCATAGTCAGACTCACACCATGCACCAGGCCAAGGTATGGTCCCTCTCACCAAATTATGAATATCTTCAGCCGACTTTGAAAAATCAACATGCCCTAAATTTCTATCCATCATTGGTGCATACGTGGACTCATTATCATTTTGCTTTGTTCTTGTATAATTTCCACTTTCTATATTTCTAACGGTTTTAACCAATAGTTCAGCCCCTTCAACCATCATCCAATCATGAAGCTCACCAGCTGTTATTTCATTATCCAATTCGAATTCTTTTACATCTATAATATCTCCAGTGTCAAGTCCCTCATCCATAAACATAATAGTAACACCTGTTTTCTTATCCCCGTTGATAATTGCCCAGTTAATAGGAGCAGCCCCTCTCAACTTTGGAAGAAGGGAAACATGTACATTTATACATCCATATTTTGGTATCTCAAGTAAATTTTTCTTTAATATCTGACCATAAGCTATTACAACAATTAAATCCGGATTTAATCCCTTTAATTCAGCTGTAAATTCCGGAGAGGAAGCTTTTTCAGGTTGAAATATTTTCAAATTGTGTTTTAAAGCTACTTCCTTGACAGGTGAAACGGAAATTTTATTACCTCTACCTTTTGGTCTGTCCGGTTGAGTAACAACACCTACTATATCATGACCATCTTCTATAAGTCTTTCCAGAGTTTTTACCGAAATATCCGGTGTTCCCATAAATATTATACGCATTCTACTTCTCGCCTTTCTCAACTCTTTCCACAAATAATATGCCTTCTAAGTGATCTATTTCATGACAAAACGCTCTAGCCAGGAAATCTTCTGCTTCAATTACCAGACTTTGACCATACCTATTTTGTGCTTGTATCTTAACATATTGTGGTCTTGTTACCTTTCCCACAAAATCCTGAACACTTAAACAGCCTTCTATATCAGTTTGTTCTCCGGTAGATTCTATAATTGCAGGATTTATAAGTTCTATTAGCCCCTCTCCAATATCTACAACCAATACCCTTCTCAATATCCCGACTTGTGGAGCTGCCAATCCTACACCATCTTCTGCATACATTGTTTCTGCCATATCATCAAGTAAGGTATGAAGCCTTTCATTAAAATCAGTTACAGTTTTCGATTTTTTATTTAATACGGGATCTCCCATCTTTAATACATTTCTTATTGCCATTTTATCCTCCTCAAATTTAAAACTATAAATTATCAAATAAAAGAATTTGGATTTAATTCTATATTTATTTCTACTTCTTTGTCAAAGATATCATTATATTTTGTTATACAAATAAATTTTACCATAGATTTTAGATATTTAATATCTATACCATAATCTTTTATAATTATTTGCCATCTATATTTATCCTTTATCATTCTAATAGAGCATTCATTCGGACCTAAAATATTTTTGTCTATACTATAATTCTTCTCATCCATTAAATATTTTATTGTTTCACTAAACTTAAAAGCATTATTCTTTACCATATTAAGATTTTTACCCGAAAAAACAATTCTTAATATGTTATTAAAAGGTTCGTATCCAAATGCCTTTCTAAGGTTTATTTCCTCATTATAAAAACCGATATAATCATAGTTTACAGCATTAGTAATGGCGAAATTTTCTGTATTATATGTTTGAAGTATTACCTTCCCTTCTTTTTCCGATCTTCCTGCTCTTCCTGACACCTGAGTTATCAACTGGAATGTGGTTTCAAAAGATTTGTAATCCGGATAGTTCAGCATCATATCTGCAGATATAATTCCTACTAATGTAACATTTTCAAAATCATGACCTTTGCTAAGCATCTGTGTTCCAACCAGTATATCAGCATCACCTTTATTAAATTTACTTAAAATACTCTCTAGCTTTCCTTTTTTCTTTGTCGTATCCTTATCCAATCTAATAACCTTATTGTTTGGAAAATAATTACTTATTATTTCTTCCACTTTTTCAGTTCCTATTCCTATATTACTTATATGATTTCCTCCACATCCGGGACAAACATCCGGTATTTTTTCCTCATATCCACAATAATGACATATTCCTTTACCATCGTGCTTATGGTTAGTTAGTGAAATATCACAATTTTTACACTTAAACACCTTTCCACAGTCTTTACAAGTCATTACATTTGCATAGCCTCTTTTATTTAAAAAAAGTATAACTTGATTTTTTTCGTGTAAAGTTTTGGATATTTCTGATAACAATTTTTTACTTATTGGAGATGGATTACCCCTATGCAATTCTTCTCTCATATCTACCACTTCAATTTCAGGCATATTCATACTGTTAGCTCTATTCAATAATTTCAATAATTTATATTCTCCATCTAAAGCCAGTTTATAATCGGCAACTGAAGGTGTCGCCGAACCTAAAATAACTGTATTATTTCTCTTGAAAGCCATATATCTGGCAATTTCTATTGTATCGTACTTTGGTGTTTTTTCCGATTTATAACTTGAATCATGTTCTTCATCAATTATTACAAGTCCAAGGGTATCAAATGGTAAAAATATAGCCGATCTGGTTCCAATAACTACTCTTATATTTCCATTCTTTATTTCTCTAAAAATATCATGTTTTTCACCTTCAGATAATTGACTGTGATAAACGCCCACTATATTCCCAAATTTATTTTTTACTCTTGCAATAGTTTGAGGTGTGAGTGCTATCTCGGGAACTAAAAAAATACTATCCATCCCTTGATTTAAAACATAATTTATTAATTCCAAATAAACTTCAGTTTTTCCACTTCCCGTTACTCCATAAATTAAATATGGTTTTGAATTTCCATCCTCAATTCCTTGTTTTATCGAATTATATACATTCTTTTGTTCATCATTTAATACGACTTCGCTTTGTTGAGTCACATATATAGATTTATTTTTCCTAAAAATAGATTCTTCATCTATTTTTATTAAACCTTTATTCTCCAGACTTTTAATAGTAACATTTGTCACTTCCAACAATTCACTAATTGTTTGAAAATCAGTTCCATCATTTTGTATCAAAAATTCCAATACTTCCCTTTGCTTTGGACCTATTTTTTTATTATTATCTATAAAATCTTTTATGAAATCCACACTCTTTTCCAGATACAAGTATTTCACAAATTTTTCATTTTTACTTTCTTTATATACCCAGGAAATCTTTAATAGTCCTTTTTCTTTCAATTTCATTATAGAATAGTTTGAAAAATTTTCTACGGCAACATCATATTGCAATTCATCATTGTTTAAATAAACTTCATTTAATATTTTTCTCTCTTTATTTGACAAGGATGATTCTTCATCAATTGTCAGCTCTGAAATTGACTTCACAGGAGATATAATTTTTCTAGATGTATAACTATATCCTTTTGGGTAAAATAAATTTAATGCATCATTATATGTACACATATATCTATTCCTTATCCATAAAAGCATTTCTATACTGTCTCTATTTAGCAATGGTTTTTCATCTATAATATCAATAATTTCTTTTATTTTTATTTTACTTATATCGTCAGCCATTATATCATTTTTCTTTTCTACAACTATAGCTTCTATTGGCTTATTCGAATTTCCAAATGGTACACTAATTCTATGGCCCATTTCTATGTCTTTTTCCAAAAAAGAAGGTACTTTATATGTAAATAACATATCTGAAAATTTACCTCTGTTTCTCAAAATAACATCAATATACATTTTGCACCTCCATTCGAAAATTCATTTAAAAATAGGGAAATCAAAAATTTCCCTATCAACTTATATATTCTCTATTTATTCCTATTATCTATTACTTCTTTGATTTTATCTAAAATCAAATTTCCCACTTCTTTTTTCAGAAGCTTTGGATATTCGAAAATATTCCCTTTAGAGTCAATTATTTTAACAATATTTGTATCAGAATTAAATCCGGCACCCGCCTTTGTAAGATCATTAGCAACAATAAAATCCAAATTCTTCTTTTTTATTTTTCTACTTGCATTTTCCAATACGTCATTAGTTTCAGCCGCAAAGCCCACCAAAATTTTATCGCCTTTTATCTTTCCTAATTCATAAGCAACATCTTTATTTCTAGACAATTTAATTACTAAATCATCATCACTTTTTTTTATCTTCTTATCAGAATATGATTTTGGTCTATAGTCAGCAACGGCAGCACTCTGTATAACCACATCATTTTTATCAAACTCTTCAACTAGAGTGTTATAAAGGTCTTCTGCACTCTCTATACCAATAAATTTTTCAATACCTTCCGGAACTTTCAAATTTGTCTTTCCGGATACTAAAGTAACTATTGCCCCTCTTTTTACTGCTTCTTCAGCAATTGCATATCCCATTTTACCGGAAGATCTATTTGTAATATATCTTACGGGATCTATTGATTCAATTGTCGGACCGGCAGTGATTATAATTTTTTTTCCGAAAAAATCCGATTTATTACCTGCTTTATAGCTATTATTGAAAAAATTATCCACATACTCTACAATAATATCAACATCTTCCAACTTTCCTTTCCCTATATCTCCACATGCCAAAAGCCCTGATGTCGGTTCTATAAAATTATATCCATACTTTTCAAGTTTATTTATATTGTCTTGAACAATTTTATTCTCATACATATTGGTGTTCATTGCCGGTGCAATTATAACCGGTGACTTTGTTGCCATTACTGTGGTAGTCAGCATATCATCGGCAATCCCCGAAGCAAGTTTGCCAATAAAATTTGCAGTTGCTGGCACTATTAAAAAAGCATCTGCCTTTTTTGCCAACTCAATATGTTCTACTTCCCAAGTTTTTGGCTCTTCAAACATATCACTTATGACAAAATTATTGCTAAGAGTTTGAAAACTCATAGGTCTTACAAACTCACAAGCAGATTCAGTCATAATAACGTGGATATTGGCACCTAGTTTTTTAAATTTACTTACAACATCACATGCTTTATATGCTGCTATGCCTCCAGTAACACCAACAACTATTGTCTTATTATCTAACATCTAATTCACTTCCTTTAGTTCATAGATTTTATTGAAATTAATCTTGCTCCATCAATTTTCTCTCTTGTTCCAATTTGTGAGCCAATTCTTTTACTTTTATTTCTTCATCCGTTAGAAGCCTATATCCCACCTTGCCATGAATTATTTCTTCACTAGCAACTACAACCGGTTTATCAGTTTCTTTTGCTTCAACCAGTGCTTCTTCTCCATTTACTATTTCTCTAGCTCTCTTTGAGACTGTAGCTATCAGGTAATATCTATTATCTATCTTTTCTACTATATCATTTAACGATGGTTTTAACATTTCTCTAACTCCCTTTCGAACATATCTAAAATTTCATTTTTATATCTTATTACTTTATTCTTTTCGGAATAAACTATTCCATGAATTTCCTCAACGGATTTTTCCACTACATTATTAAATATAAAATAATCATAGTCTCCTAATTTTTTTATCTCATCATAGGCACTATTAAATCTTTTTTCTATCTGTTCAGGCGTTTCTGTACCTCTGCCAACGATTCTATTTTTTAATTCTAAAAGACTTGGTGGCAATATGAATATACATACTGCTTCCGGATACGCCTTCTTGACTTGCATGGCACCTTGCATTTCAATTTCAAGAATTACATCATTCCCTTTTTCAAGTTCATCAAAAATGGCTTTCTTAGGCGTTCCATAGTAATTGTCATAAATACTGGCATACTCTAAAAATTCGTTATTATTGATCATCTCTTCAAAATCTTGCTTTGTTTTATAATAATAACTAATACCTTCTATTTCACCTTCTCTAGGTTTTCTAGTAGTAGCAGATATGGATAATTTAACATTTTTATTTTTTTCCAAATACTTTTTGCAAATCGTACCTTTTCCAGTTCCGCTTGGTCCGGAAAGCACCAACAGCAAACCTTTTTTATTAATCATAATATCCTCCATCTACTCAACATTTTGAATTTGTTCCCTAATCTTTTCCAATTCAGATTTTATATCAATTACTAAATTAGTAATATTAATATTTGAAGCCTTTGAACCTATAGTATTCGTTTCTCTATTCATTTCTTGTATTATAAAATCCATTTTTCGACCTATGGATTCATCTAAAATAATTGTATTCCTCAATTGGACAATATGGCTTTTAAATCTAACTATTTCTTCTGTAATACTAGATTTATCAGCGAATATAGCAACTTCCTGAGCAAGTCTATATTCATCTACAATACCGGGATCTTCTAGTAAATCAGCTATTCTATTTTGTAATTTTTCTCTATAATCAATTTCTACTGTATAAGCCAATTTCTCAATTTCCAATATATTTTTTTCCAGCAAATAAGATCTTTCTAATATATCGGTTTCCAATTTTTTACCTTCAATATACCTCATTTCACATAGCTTTTTCATGCAATTTTCTGTAGCTTCAGCTAGCATTTTCCAAAGAATTTCTTCATCTTCCTCACTTTCTGAAACCGTTACAACATCTGGAAATCTGGCAATATCCCTTATTCTTATCTCTTGTGATATATCAAAATCTTCTTTTATTTTTGTTAATACACTAAAATACTGCGTTGCTAATTCTCTATCATAGTTTAAGCAAGTTCCAGTACTATTTAAAGTTTCTAATTTCACAAAAATATCAACTCTACCACGATTTAAATAATCTTTTATTAAAAGCCTTAATTTATCTTCTAAAAAAAGAAATTTTCTCGGTAATCTGGGATTAATATCTAAATATTTATGATTGATTGTTTTACACTCAATTGATATACTATAATCCTCATTTTTGTATTCACCGATTCCGAATCCAGTCATACTTATAGCCATAATAATTCTCCAATTCTTTTTAATTAAATATTAGTCTACCCTACATTATAACATACGTACACTGAAAATAAAATACCAGTAAATCCTTTATAATCAATATTTCTTCTTATATATCAACATATATGTTACACACTGATAAATGAGAATCTATAAATTCGTATAGCGAGAATTTTATTTTTCTTATTTAAAATAATAGCGTTGAAAGTAAACTATACATTTTTGTCAACTGTACCGACAATTATAAAATATTTACTATCAACGCTAAACATTATATAAACATAAAATACTACTTTAAATCATTATTGTTTTAATTATTTAATAAACACATGATTAATATCTTCATATCCGTATTTATTCTGTAATTCATTTAATTCATCAACTGTTTTAATAAGTATAGGTCGTTTTGATTTTGCACTAAAAGGTGATATAATAATATTATTAAAAAATGACTTGTCTGATTGATATATATAACCACTTGAATCAGGATATAATTTTTTGACAATTTTTTCAGATGTATCAAATCTATTCTTACCTGATATCCTATTAATTTGTACTTTCTTTTTATCTAATTGTGAATATACATCCTTTGAAATTGTATTATAACCCCCAATAGCCAATATTTGAGAGTTTTGATTTATTAAATCGTAATTACACATAGGTATCTGAGATTTTCCAGTCAACAAAATAGGTATTTTTTTATCATAGGAATAAGTTGAAATAGACGATATATCATTAAAATTCTGACCACTAAGCAAAATATACTTATTATCCGTTTTGATTTTTTGGGCTATATTCTTTGATGTTTCATATCTATTTTGTCCTGAGCAATCAAATATATTATATCCTTTTTCCGATAATTCAGTTAATATAGATTCACTTATCCATTTTTTCCCGGATGCAACATATATATTTTCCGCCTTTAATCTACTCAACTCTTCTAATAAATCTTTACTAACTTTATCTTTGTGCGATAACAGTATTGGGGCATCAAAATATCCGGCTAAACCAGCTGCCAATAATGAATCCGGTATACTCTCATCCCCTATCAGCACAATGTTTTTTGATCTACCAAATGTCCTTCTAGATATTCCAACTGCAGATTTTATTTTACTATTATCGTCCATATATAAATTATCTGTTTTCAAATCTATACTTACATTATTTGCTTCTTCACATATTTTAATTATTTTTTCTTGAATATTTTTATTTGTCTTAAATACTATACTACTTTCTCCGTAATATAAAGTTCCTATAAACATATCGCCACTTTTTTCTTTAAGTAATCCAATTTTGAAATTATCTCCCACAAGCATAAAAGGATACCCTTTTATCTCATAAGAATTACTTATAACAGAAAAAGTGGCATTATTGATTTCCTTTAAGATCAATTCCCTGTATCTATTTTTGTTAAGTTTATATGGGTATCTACCCAAATCATAGCTGTACCCTAAAAATTTACTTTTTTTCACTTTTTCTATTATGGTATTTTTTAAATTACTTTCTTTTTTATCTGCTTCATTTGCCACCACATAAGACATATTAGATGCCAATACTACTAATGAAATTGATACAGATAACATTTTTTTCGTATTCATAAAAACCCCTCCTAATTTGTGAAATATAATTAAATTTTCCTACATGCTTCTTAAACAAATGATAACATAAATCAATGTATATTAAAAGGGTTTTCAGGCTATTAAGACGTATTTCAAATCATTTTAAAATATATTTTTATCTAATAAAACTTAGTTAATTCTTTCAAGAAATATTTTTAATTCATTCATAAATTTTTTTGGTTTACAATTTACAAAGCTATGTGTAGATTCTTCAAAAATATGAGTGTAGGTATCTTTTATATGACTTTCGAGATATTCTACAGTTTCAGGATTAATTAACGAACCGGGATGAGCAAAAAACAATCCTGTTGGAATATCTATTTTTTTTATAGATTTTCTAAAATCTTCATAGCAAAGAGAAAACCACATTGCTGTAATTGAATAGTATGAATTTTTGCTTAAATCGATTTCTATCATTCTTTTAAGAGCTCTATCATTTTTTTCATTTAAAGACGGATCTATCGCTTTATATAGCTGCATATATGCTTCTGTTAAATCATCAAAATGAAGTGCCATGGTTTCTAGCACATCATCTTTGCTATATTTACCATCCAAAATGCCATACTTCCATTCGTTATCACATGTCATTTTTGGTGTCATATCACATATTACTACTGCTGAAATGTTATTTGTCCCAAATAATTCAATATATTTGTATAACACTGAAGCTCCCATCGAATATCCTACCAATATTACATTTTTTAATTCCAAATATCCGATTAAATCATATAAATCATTTGCCAGATGCTTCAAAGATATTTTCTTTTCCGGTTTTTCTGAATTTCCAAAGCCTCTATGATCATACACTACTCTTCTATACCCTTCCAAATTTTCGAATGTATAATCAAAATCCGTATGATTTGATCCCCATGCATGCAAAAAAACTATTGGTTTGTCATCAATATTTCCGCTATCCTTATAAAAAATTTCCATATTATCCTTATTTTTAAAAAACATATTACTCACTTTCCTTCATTTTTTCCCCTCATTATCTTTATTGTTTAAATATTTCAAATCGATTTTTTTTATTCTACTTTTTATATTTTTTAATATTTCACTATTTTTGACTTTTCTTCTTCACTAGGAGTAATATATATTGTTTTATTTTTTTCATATATTACTAATCCCGGCTTTGCACCAGAAGGTTTTTTCACATTTTTTCTAATAGTATAATCCACCGGAACATTTGAAGACATTTTAGCTTTACTATAATATGCAGCCAACAATGCAGCTTCTCTTATCTCATTTTCATCAACTTTCTTTCCGGCACATTTCAAAAGTACATGAGAACCCGGAATATTTTTCGTATGAAACCACATATCTTCATTATCAGCAAGTCTCAATGTAAGATAGTCATTTTGTTTGTTATTTTTACCCACAATAATTATATTTCCAGCTGATGATATATATTTTAATAACTCAGTATTTGGTTTATTATTTTTCTTTGGAATTTTATATGATTTAATATACCCTTCTCTTATCAATTCTTCTCTAATTTCTTTTAGTTCGACATTACTTTCACAGTTATCTATACTTAAAATCGTATTTTCTAAATACTCTGCCTCTTCCTTATTTCCTATAATTAGTCTGCTTAACTCTTCACTAGCAGTTTTCAATTTATTATATTTTTTAAAATATTTTTGCGCATTTTCAGAAGGGGACAAGTTTTCTTTTAATGAAATCTCTATCTCTTTATTTTCATCATAAAAATTCGCCAATCTTATACTTTTCATACCTTGTTTTATCAAATAAATATATGAAGTGATAAGTTCTCCTTTTATTTTATACTCTTCCGCTTTTTCCGCCTCTTTAAGTTCTTTTTCTTGTTTTTTTATTTTATTATTTATCCTATCAAGTCTTAATGAAATATTTTTTTTCATAACAGAAGATTTCTGTTTTATTCTGTCTTTTATATCTTTCATCTGATAATATTCTTCTACTGCAGTCGACATACTATCATATTTTATTTCCTTAAAATTTTCATATACCGATAATTTAATAGAACTAAATTCTATTATTTTATCACTATTATCATCTATTATAATGTTTGGGTAATATTCTTTTTTTATCAACATTTCCGACATAGAATTTACTTGATCACAAATTCTTTTATAATCGTATAAAAAACTTTTATTCGCCGGAAGTTCCGGATTTAGCCCTATCCTATGACATATTTCTTTTGCTATTAATGGTGAAAATCCTTGAATATTTGAGTAAATAGCTTTGTATAAACTTCCATCAAATTTCTCAAATCTATCTTTTAAATCCTCAATTTCTATTTTTTTCATAGGATTTAGTTTATCTTGTGAAGGTGGAAGCTCATATTCTATACCTGGCAAAATTTGTCTTAACCTACTAATGCTAAAGGGAACTCTTTTTATAGAATCTATTATTCTGTTTTCGTTTTTGGAAACCAGTATAATATTACTGTGTTTTCCCATAATTTCTATATATAACTCCTTGGTTGTCTTTTCTCTTAATTCATCATAGGAATCCACTGAAATTTTTACTATCCTTTCAAACCCAACCTGTTCAATTCCCACTATTATCCCATTTTGTATATACTTTCTTAAGGTCATACAAAATACGGGTGCTTTTTTAGGATTTTGTTTCTCATATTGATTTGCTAAATAAACTCTGGGATATGATGCACTTGCACTTAAAATTAGTTTATAATTGTCATTTTTCCCCCTTATCTTTAAGCAAATTTCATCTTTTTCCGGTTGATATACTTTATCTATTTTTGAACCTGCCAATATATTGTCTAACTCTCCTGCAAGTGAATTTATTACTACACCATCGAATGACATTTTACTACCTCTTATCTAATTATCTATTTTTTATTTTCAAGTTACTCATAAATAACTACTGAACCTTTGTCTTTCAAGTTATTCACAAATAATTACTGAATCTTCACCATCAAATTCCTTAAATTTCACTTGAACCAATTCATTTTTTGATGTTGGTACATTTTTACCAACATAATCTGCCCTTATAGGTAATTCCCTGTGTCCTCTATCCACAAGAACAGCCAATTGAATAAGTTTTGGTCTTCCATTATCTATAATATAGTCCAATGCCGCTCTTATAGTTCTTCCCGTATACAGTACATCATCTACAAGTACAACTGTTTTATTTTCAACATCTAAATTGAAATTTTCATCTACTGTACTCAATATTTTATCATGAGTTATATCATCTCTATATCTCGTTATATCTATAAAATCACAATCTATCTTTGAATTCTCAATTTGACCTATTTTATCCGCTATCATTTTTGCAAGCGGAATTCCTTTAGACTTTATGCCTATTATATAAATATCTTGTACACCTTTATTTTTTTCTATTATTTCATGGCTAATTCTAGTTACAGCTCTAGACATTGCTTTTTCATCCATAATTCTAGCTTTTTCTAACATACTATCACCTTCTAATTCTATTTTTATGCCCTTAGTTTTTTTAATTCATCACTAAAATAATCGGGAAGTGGAGAAGTAAATTCTATATACTCCTCTGTTGTAGGATGTATAAATCCTAATTTTCTAGCATGAAGCATCTGTCCTTTTAGTTTTGTAAATCTTTTTAAATTATATCCATATAAATTATCGCCAACTATTGGATGCTTCATATAATTACAGTGAACTCTGATTTGGTGTGTTCTTCCAGTTTCTAAAGTAGCTCTCATATATGTAAAACCATTTAAATTTTCTACCACTTTAAAATGAGTTACCGCTCTTTTTCCGCCACTATTTACAACGGCCATCTTCATTCTGTCCTTAGGATTTCTTCCTATTGGCTTATCTACAGTATAATTTTCCCATTCTACATTTCCTGAAACTATCATATCGTATTCCCTTGTAATAGAATGTACAGCGAATTGTTCGGCTAAAAATTGATGGGCGTAATTGTTTTTTGCTATAACTAAAAGTCCCGATGTATTTTTATCTATTCTATGTACTATCCCCGGTCTAATTACACCATTTATCGAAGACAAATTATCACGACAATGATACATTATCGCATTAACCAATGTTTTATCGTAATTTCCGGGTGCCGGATGTACCACCATGCCTTGCTCTTTATTTACAACAAGAATATCATCATCTTCATGAATTATATTTATCTTTATATCCTGGGCTTCTATATTTAGTTCCTCAGGTTCGGGAATTTCAACCTGAACTAAATCATTTAGACACACTTTATAACTGGCTTTTTCCACCTTTGAATTTACAATTATTCTATCTTCCTTAATAAATTTTTGAATAGTGCTTCTGGACATATCTCTATATTGTTCAGATACAAATACATCTAATCTCTTTTTCTCATTTTTATCATCTACAATAAATACATCTATTTCTCGCTCAAAATCTACTAAATCTTTTTTAATCATCATTTACCACCATTTAATGAATTCTTTTTTTCTTCAAAAAACATACATATACAAAGCAATATTGTACCCAAAACTACCAATACATCAGCAAAATTAAACACATAACTCCATATAAATTTAAAATCAAAAAAATCTATAACATAACCAAGTCTGATTCTGTCTATTAAATTTCCTATTGCCCCTGAAATTATCATTGCAATTGAAATCTTTGATAGTTTATTATTCTTTACCTTATGTATATATCCTATACCTACGATTGTGACTAAAATAGCTATTGCCACAAATATGAATTGCTTATTTTGAAATAACCCAAAAGCTGCACCTCTATTTTCTACATATGTTAAATCAAAAATACCTTCTATAATACTTATACTTGAATTTTCTTGAAGCATATTCTGAGATACATATTTTGTTATCTGATCAATTCCTACTAATATAACTATTAATAATTCATACATAATTAAACCTCTTAATATTATTTTACTGGACTTTTTATTTATATACTTATCACTATGATAATATAATTATAAATTAAATAAATAATCTATAAATCATTTATATATCATTTTCCTATGTTACTATAACTTTTTTATGATTTTTCATAATACTATTTAAATTATAACATAAAAGTCAAATTATAACTTTGTATATATGCAATAAAATAGGGCTGCCCCAAAAGTCTTATCTTTTACAATTTATAAAAAGTAAATTATTTGACTAATGAGTTGCCCTCATTTTTATATAAATTAAAAGTTTCTTCCAATAAATCCAATCTTCTCGTACACATCTCTAAGTGTTTTATTAGCCCTGATTTCAGCTTTTTTTGCACCTTTTTTATATATACTTTCTAAATAATCTTTGTTTTCCAATAAATACTTATATTGTTCTCTAATTGGCCTAAGACTTTCCACTACTATTTCAGCCATTTCGCCCTTAAATGCTCCATAACCTTTTTCTTCATACATAGATACTATTTCTTCTACCGGTTTTTCGGTAATTGCCGAATAAATATTAATTAGATTTTTTAATCCAGGCTGTTCATCAGTGTATTTAACTATTCCAACAGAATCTGTTACTGCTCTCTTAATCTTTTTTGCTGTGGTTTCAGCGTCTTCTGCAAGTAATATGAATGCATTTTCATTCGAGTCAGATTTGCTCATCTTCTTTTCCGGTTCCTGTAAACTCATCACCCTTGCTGTTTCTTTTGGATAATATCCTTCCGGAACAATAAAAGTATCAGAGTATTTATTATTGAACCTCATAGCTAAATCTCTAGCTAATTCCAAATGTTGTTTTTGATCATCACCTACCGGAACAACATCCGTTTGATATAGTAGTATATCTGCAGCCATAAGTACAGGATATGTAAATAAACCTGCATTCAGATTTGCCTCACTTTTCTTTGATTTATCTTTATACTGAGTCATTCTATTTAATTCACCCATATATGTCATCGTGCAAAGCACCCAGTTTAACTCTGCATGTTCACGTACATGTGATTGAATGAAAATAGTGTTTAAATCCGGATCTATACCACATGCTATAAACTGTGCTAATAGTTCTATAGTTTGTCTTCTCAATACTTCAGGATCCTGTGGAACTGTTATAGCATGCATATTTACCATACTAAAATAGCATTCAAATTCATGCTGCAACTTAGTCCAACTTTTTAAAGCTCCCAAATAGTTCCCCAAAGTCATCTTACCTGATGGTTGCACACCACTGAATATTACTTTTTTACCCTGTTCATTCATTTTTCTATCTCCTTTAGTTATTGCAATGGTTATATAATTTTATTATATCACTTATTTTAAAATTTTTCCAATATTTTATATTCTTTTTAAAATGCCAAGAACCATATCTTTTGATGTAATAGCAGCCTTTGTAACAAATTCTTCATAAGAAGTATCCGCACTGCTATCGGCTTTGTCAGATATTGCTCTAATAATTACAAAAGGTATATTATTACAATATGCGACATGTGCTATTGCTCCACCCTCCATTTCACAACAATATCCTTTAAATTTTTCTCTAAGTATATTTTTTGTTTCGTTATCAGCAACGAACTTATCTCCAGTCACCACCCTACCCTTATATGCTTTATATTCCGTATCTTCTTCTCGAAAAGCCTCATAGGCTAAATCTATAAGTCTTTTATCCGCAATAAATGTAGAAATTTTCATCCTTGGAATAGTTCCTACCGGGTCTCCCATAGGCGATGCATCAACATCATACTGAATAGCATCAGTTGATATTACTACATCATTTATATTCAGTCCCTTGTGTAATGCACCCGCTACACCCGTATTTATCACCGCATCAACATTAAATTCACTAATTAGAATTTGAGTGCACATAGCGGCATTAACCTTTGCAATACCACATTCCACTACTACAACATCTTTTTTGTATATTGTTCCTTCATTAAATTCCAAACCCGCTATATTTATGGTCTTTTTATTTTCAATCATGGAGTTTAAAACTGAAACCTCTTCCTCCATAGCTCCTATTATTCCTATTTTTTTTATCATCTGTATCCCCTTATTTATCATTGTTTTCTGATTGAATCATCTTTAAATCACATTTTTAATACTCATATCATATAATTTACTATATCAAAAATAATTTAAAAAGCAAAATTCTATAATTAAATCACTAGCTAATAATATCTTGATGATTTACATTGGTATTTGACAATTAGAAAGATATTATTTCACAGCCATCTTCTGTTACTAATATCTGATGCTCCCATTGAGCAGACAAAGAACCATCCATTGTATATGAAGTCCATCCATTTTTTTTGTCAACATACACTTGTGGCCTACCTGTATTTATCATTGGCTCTATAGTAAATACCATTCCCGGAACCATTAACATACCGGTATCTCTTCTTCCCACATGTGATACAAATGGTTCTTCATGAAATTCATTCCCTATACCGTGTCCTCCGAACATTGTAACTACGGAATACCCTCTTTCTTCAGCATATTCTTGAATAGCAGCACCTATATCACCTATATGTCCCCATGGTTTAACCTGAGCAATTCCTATTTCTAAGCATTCTTTAGTGACTTCTACCAGTTTTCTGGCTTCTTCTGTTGTTTCCCCGATAATAAACATCCTGGATGCATCAGAAAAATATCCGTCTTTTATAGTAGATACATCCACATTGATTATATCCCCATCTTTTAATATTATATTTTCATCAGGTATACCGTGACAAACCTCATTATTTAATGATGTGCAACAACTCTTTGGAAACCCTTCATAATTTAATGGTGCCGGAATAGCACCATTTTCAGTAGTATATTTATAAACGAGCTTATCAATATCCTCAGTGCTCATTCCTGCTTTTATATTCTGACTCACATAGTCCAATACTCCTGTATTTACAACAGCACTTTCTTTTATTTTATCAATTTCCATTGGTGTTTTTATAATATATCTATCCGGAACTATATGTCCCTTTAACTCATACTCTTTTATCTTTTCATCAAATTCCATGTGGCATTTTTTATATTTTTGCCCGCTGCCACACCAGCATTTTTCGTTTCTATTCTGCATAATTTTCTCCTTTTTTAATACAAATTCAATAATTATATAATACCACAAAATTGTAGCTATTATCATTACTTTTATAAGTTTACGTCCAATCATAATATTCCACCTTAAAAATTGTATCGTTACATTCTTTTTTTATTTTCAATTGTATTGTTATTTATTGACTTTTTACAACACTACATCTAGAATTGTATTTATTGATACCTTTATCTATTTTTACAATAATAACAATAATAGATAATGCTTCCAGTTATTATATTTATTTCTTGGAAAATACAAAAAATTATATGAAAGGAATTATTTAAAATGAATAAGAACAAAAAACTTCTTAAAATCGTACAGGCTGGTATACTTGCCGCACTATGCTTTATAACTTTTACTTTTTTACAAATTAAGATACCTGTTCCTGGTGGTGATGCAACTTCTATACATTTTGGAAATGTATTTTTAGTACTTGCCGCGCTTTTATTAGGGGGATGGTATGGTGGTCTGGCAGGTGCAATTGGAATGACTATAGCTGATATAATGGATCCCGTATACATACTTGTAGCACCAAAAACCTTTATATTAAAACTTTGTATAGGTTTAATTATAGGAGCAATAGCACATAAATACGCCAAAATTAATGAAAGTCATGATAAAAAATATATACTAAAATGGTCATTAATTGCATCTATAGTTGCAATGGCGTTTAATGTTGTAGCAGATCCTGTTGTTGGTTATTTTTATAAAATTTATTTATTAGGTCAACCAGCTGATGTAGCCACAATACTTGCAAAATTAAGTGCAGGAGTTACATTTTTCAACGCAATCACTACTATTATAATTGCCAATATAATCCACACAGCATTAAGACCTATATTAAAAAACTCAAATTTATTATAATCATTTATTTTGCCCACTCTAAATTTTATATTATAATATAATTGTATATTCACTTTTTACAAATCAAAATATTATTTAGGGAGGGTGAAATTTCAATGAAATGCAAAATTTTCACAAAAAAAACTACTTTGTTTATAATTTCTATCACGCTAATAGCATCAATTTTTTATTTCAATTATAAAAAATCCAGTGATTATATATATGGAGTATTTATCGGTGCAACGGAAGAAAATTTAAGCAATATAAAAAATATTGAAAAATATGATACTGTAGTGGTTGATGCAGCGAATATTTCTTCTAGACAAATAAACAAATTTCACAGAAATAGGCAAAAAGTTTATAGTTATATAAACATAGGATCTATAGAGGATTTTAGATTTTACTATCCTAGCTTTAAAAATATTACACTTAAAAAATATAAAAATTGGAAAGGTGAATACTGGATTGATGTAACCAGGAAAGAATGGAAAAACTATTTTTTGAATAATATTGCTAAATCACTATTTGATAAAAATATAGATGGTTTTTTTATTGATAACGCAGATGTCTTTTACCACTATCAAAATGAAAAAGTGTATTCCAGTCTTATGGATATGTTAAGAGAACTAAAAAATTATAATTTACCAATCATAATAAATGGAGGAGATCATTTCGTAAAAGAAGCCATAAGAAGAAAAGAACACATAAATATAATTGATGGTATAAATCAGGAAACTGTTTTTACTTCAATCGATTTTCAAAATAATAAATTTGGATTTCAAAAAAAGGAAACTACAGATTACTTGCTTGAATATCTGAAATTATGCAGTCAAAATAATATTGATATTTATATTTTAGAATATGCGAAAAATACAAATGTTGACCAAATAAAAAGATACTGTAAGCAAAATGGTTATATCCTATATATTTCAAATACAATTGAATTGGACAGATAAATATAATCAATTATTATATAATACAAAGGGCTATATTACTTGACAAACATTGTCCGGTATATAGCCCCATATTTTTATCTCACAATATAATTCAGTGATTTTAGTATTTCCAAAACCTCTATATTTATATAAAAAAGTATATATAACTATATAATAAAAATATAAATAACTGATTTTTATAATACTTCTACTTCCACATTTTCTCTTTCTTCAATCTGCTTATTTATCTTAGATAGGAAATCAGACATTTTCATTGAACCTAATTCTCCTTCTTCTCTAGATCTGACAGATATCATATCACTTTCACTTTCCTTTTCACCTATAACTATCATATAAGGTATCTTTTCAAGTTGTGCTTCTCTTATCTTAAATCCGACTTTTTCAGCCCTATCATCCAACTCAACTCTTATTCCGTTTTGGAATAGTTCTTCTTTCACTTTATCTGCATAATCATTATACTTATCAGATACTGAAATTACCTTTACTTGACAAGGTGCTAACCAAACAGGGAATTTACCCGCATAGTTTTCAATAAGTATACCTATAAATCTTTCAATTGAACCAAGACAAACTCTATGAATCATTACCGGTCTATGTTTTTCACCGTCTTTTCCTATATAACTTGCATCAAATCTTTGAGGAAGCTGCATATCAAGCTGTATTGTACCACACTGCCAAGTTCTTCCCAAGCAATCCTTCAAATGAAAATCTATCTTCGGACCATAAAATGCACCATCACCCTCATTTACAATATAGTCCATTCCCAGCTCCTCAAGAGCTCCTCTCAATCCATCTTCAGCTATTGCCCATTCTTCGTCAGTTCCCATTGAATCTTCCGGTCTTGTAGACAATTCTACATGATAACTAAAACCAAATTTTGTATAAACTTTGTCTATAAGTTTTACAACGCCCTTTATTTCATCTGTAATTTGTTCAGGTAACATGAATATATGCGCATCATCCTGAGTAAATGCTCTAACTCTCATTAAACCATGTAAAGCTCCTGATAATTCATGTCTATGCACTCTACCTCTTTCAGCGACTCTCATTGGAAAATCTCTATATGAATGCAATTTGCTTTTGTAAAATAACATTGAACCGGGACAGTTCATAGGTTTTATCGCATAATCTTCTTCATCTATTTGAACAGTATACATATTTTCCTTATAATGGAACCAGTGACCGGAAGTTTCCCATAACTTTCTGTTAAGAATAATTGGTGTTTCAATTTCCACATATTTATCTTCTCTATGTATTTCTTCCCAGTATTTCATTAATGCGAGCTTAAGTTCCATACCTCTTGGTAAAAATAACGGAAATCCAGGTCCCTCTTCAGGAATCATAAATAATTCCATTTCTTTCCCAATTTTTCTATGATCTCTCTTCTTTGCTTCTTCTATCATTTTTAGATGGGCTTCCAAATCTTTATTTTTTTCAAATGAAGTACCATATACCCTTTGAAGCATCTTATTATTTTCGTCACCTCTCCAATAAGCGCCTGCTATACTTAATAACTTAAATGCTTTGACCTTTTTAGTTGTATGAAGATGTGGTCCGCGACATAAATCCAAAAATTCTCCCTGTCTATACATGGAAATAACCTCTTCATCCGGAAGATCTTTTATCATTTCAACTTTATAATCTTCTTTTATATCTTCCATTAACTTTATAGCTTCGTCTCTAGGAACTTCAAAACCTTCAATCTTCAAATCTTCCTTCACAATTTTTTTCATTTCCGATTCAATTTTTTCCAAATCTTCCGGAACTAATCTATAATCTAAATCTATATCATAATAGAAACCATTTTCGATAGCTGGTCCTATTGCTAATTTTGCTTCCGGCCAAATTCTCTTAACTGCTTGAGCAAATATATGGGCTGACGTATGTCTAAATACCTCTTTACCTTCTGCATCGTCAAATCTGAAAAAATTAACCTTACAATCTTTATCGATAACTTTATTCAGGCTCTCTAATTTTCCATCAACAGAACCTACTAATACACTTCTAGCAAACCCATCACTAATACCTTTTGCAATATCAAATAATGATGAGCCACTTTCAACTTCCACTATATTACCATCTCTCAACTCAACTTTAATCATCTTTTTTACCTCCATTTTTTCCTATTTTCAAGTTATAGGGGATTTTTTTCAATAAAAAAATCGCCCCGAAAAAATTGGGACGATGTAAATCGCGGTTCCACCCAAGTTGGTATAATAACTTATACCCTCTCGAAAGACTTTAAGGCAGTCAACCGGGTACTTTCACCATAGGCTAATAAACCCTGCTCAAAGGTAGTTTTCAAATTGCTCAATCTTATGGACTTTCAGCCGGCGATCCAATTCTCTGGTAGACGAACTCAATCCTACTCTTCCTTTTTCATAGCACAAATCATTCATTTCTATCATAATATCACAATAAAATACCAATTGCAATACCATCTGTTTTTTTTATTATGTTTCTTAAAGAATAATCGAAAGAATGCCTTGAACTATCCCTATTAAAAAACCAAGTAATAATCCTAAATTTTCAATATGTTTTAGCTCTTTTTTTGAAATACTTAAAATAATATTTTCTAACTCGACTAAATCTAATTTATTAATTTTATTTTCTATCATTTCAGCAATATCTATTCTTGCTATTATCTTCTCCTTTGCAGTAATAACTAGTTCATCAAAACCTTCTTCAAATTCACTATCCACAATTTGATCGACTACCTCAAATACTTTTCCTCTAAAAATAAATGGTATAAAATTGGCCTTTTCCTCTACTACTCTAAAAATTCTATCTTTCAAAACCTGCTTTAATTTTTCCTTGTCCCCTTCCTTTACCATATTCGATATTAATTCATCATAGTCAATAAGCTGATCACCAACTGTTGTTCCAATATTTTTCGCTATATCGGATTTTCTTTTTGGAATCAGTCCAACTATTTCAAAATCTAATATGGGTATTTTAATCGGATTGATTGGTTTAAATAGCATTTTTACTGCCAATACATTTGTCACATAACCAATAATACCTCCGACTATTGCCATAGTCAAAATTTTTATTAAAACTCCATAATCCAACATTTATCTCACCTTTTCTTAGTATATTAAATTTAATCGACTATATACATACTCCCGTAGTCTTTCAAAATACCATCACCAAGAACTATACTTTCCTTTCCTCTATAATCTATAAAATTTAAAATTTCTTTAAAATCCGGATGTGATTTTATATTACCAAAGAAATATACTTTGTTTCCGTATACTGCACTTGCACCTCCGATAAATCCATAGTTCATACCAAATAAGGATATATTTCCCTCCGAAATTTTCAAAACATCAATGCCATTAGATTTCAAAGTATTATATATCCCAGAATCAGATGTTATAAACGATTTTTTATCAACAGCTAGTATTGAACAATTAGAATACCCCTGCTTTACATTAATTTTTTCATATTCTTCTACAACTTCGATTACTTTTTCATCTATATAGTTAAAGTTACCTATTGAATATTTTCCCGAAAAACACAGATTATATCTAACATCTTTTGGATATTTACTATTTAAGTAAGTGTTTCCCGAAATAATCTTTTTATCAATATTATACATACTTAATGCATTATAGTAATAATTATAAGATTCTTTTGAAGCTACAAAAATCTCCCCGTTATAAAATAGAGATATATCAACATGTCCATTAATTGCATTATACACATTATTATTTTTAAAAGAATCTATCAATATAAATCCTTCATCCAAAAGAGACTTCCTTGTCGGATTATCCATTCTATAATCTATAATTGCATATCTCTTTCTTTTTTCCATTATTTCTTTATTCATTTTTGTATATCATTTTCTCCATTCGAAATATAAAACATCCTTATGTCTAAATTAATATAAATTTATAATAATCTATAACTTGATATTTTATTAATTAAGTCTATATTAATTTAATGAACATAGATTTTCATATAATTTTTTAGACAAATTACTCCATGATAATTGAGAAATATCTATATATTTTCCCCTATTTGAATATTCACATCTATATTTAACTGCTTCAAATATTGCTTTTCTTAAATTTTGCTCGAATTCATTTATATCTTCATCATAGGGTGTTGAAACACTTTTCATTCTGGGAAGTTTCACATACTGAATCAAACCACTGCTATTAATCTCATCACCTATCCATTCTTTAATCCCCGGTATATCAGTCGTAATTACATAATTACCGCATGAAAGCGCCTCCAATATTACCAATGGAAGACCTTCATAAAATGAAGGAAGGACAAATATATCACTATTATTTAGTATTTGGGATAATTCATTTTGATTTACTCTACCGGTAAATATTATTTTAACCTCGCTTTGAAGTGCTAATTTTTTTATATAATTTACTTCTTCTTTATTACTTCCATCTCCAACAATCATTAATTCAATTTGATTTTTAAACTCTCTTTTTTCGTTGTCTAAAGCATTAATAAGCTGAATTAGTCCTTTGCTATAAGATATTTTTCCCACATAAGTTAACTTTATTGTACCTTCTTTTTTATATCCTTTATTATAAAAAATAGTGTTATCAAATCCACTTCCCAACACTACTATTTTTTTACTATCAACGCAGTATACTTTTTCTATCTGATTAGCTTGCTCTTTATGAAGAGCAAATACCATGTCAAGTTTTTTTATATTATCTAATATAAATTGTTTTTGAAAGTTATTACTTAGAATTTGCCTTATACAGGTACCATGACAAATAGATACGACTTTTTTATTAGGATATTTATTTCTCACTATAGATGTCACAAAATACAAATGATGACATAAAATTATATCCGGTTTAAAATCATCTATAGCATTTTCCAAAATTTTTTCGAACTCTTCTTTTATATGTTTGGCCTGAGTTTCAGTTATGTCACTGTATTTCGTACTATTATACGGCATATTATCACTCATACCGGGTACATCAAAATCTAAAACACCTTTATTATATATCATAGGATAAATATCTATCCTGTTATCAAATTTTTCATAAATTTTTTCAATTGAATCACACAAATCAATTCCTATTATTAGTGCTTGCTCCGATGAAAATTGCATCATTCCTTTAATAAGCCCACTTAAATATATTCCACTTCCTGTAGAATCGGGTTTTTGAGCGCTTATATGCAAAATTTTCATATCAATATTACTCCTTTACACACTCAAATATTACAGATGTACAATCATCCATATCCTTGAATCTAGGTATAAATCTTACCTTTTCTTCATCGTTTTCAAATTCTCTAAGTACAGATAACATATATGCTAAACCTTTTTCAAAACTTTTATCCAATAGTTCGCTTTCTTCAACCATTTTATATTTTTCAGAAAGTGCATGATACCCATCTGTAGCCATCATAAATTTCGTATTATCGTTTAATTCTATTGTGCCTTTTAAAGCCTTATCTACTGCTTTTTCATCAAAACTTAAAATCCAATACCCTTCATCAGTATTATATTTTAGTCTATTTTCTATTATTTGCATTTTTACCATATTTCTGATTTCGGATATATGAATATACCCGAAATCATTTAAGTTTTTCATAGACTCAAAAACCTGTTCATCTAGTTTTGACACACTTTCATCTGCTATCCTCGGAATCTTTTCATCATTTGTATATATTCTACAATCGCCTAATACCAAATAATGCATTTTTTCCCCATCTAATTTGACTATTGCTATTGATGCAGACGGATGCTCTATCTTTGCCAGATCTGAAAAACCTATCCCATAGTCCCTAAATAAATTGGAAGTAAAATCTTCTCTTACCTTTTTAATTCCCTTTTTTATAAGTTCATCGATTTCTATATCCGCAGTTGCATTTTCTCTAAGATAATTATCCCACCAATAAGAATACCATCTTGCATCTGTGTGATCGGGCATATGGTTAGTCCTGCTTAGACCTGTTGCACCGTCTATTATCCACACATAATTTTCGTTAAAACCGCTTATATCTTCATTGTATACATTTGTACCCGGCGTACATAATGCTTTAATATTAATTATTTTATAACTCATATCTCTTTCCCTTTTTATTTTTTAAAATGTAAATTAAAATGCTATCAAAAAATTCCTGTATATTTTATTATAACATGTATTTAGCTTAAATAGCACATTTATATATTTTAAAAATTACTATTATTTTTTGCAGGAAAAAGGAGCCAGATAAAATAATCATAGCTCCTTTTATATATTATAGTGATTGATCAGGCGTTTTAAATACTATTTTTTATAATACGGCATAATTCATCCGTAAATTCTTTAGTAGAGGCATTACCTCCCAAATCAACTGTTATAACCTTTCCTTCTTTAAATATTTTTTTTAATCCATTTTCTATTAATATTGCCGCTTTATGCTCTCCTATATATCTTAACATCATAACGGCCGATTGAATAATAGCAGTTGGATTTGCAATTCCCTTTCCTGCTATTTGCGGTGCACTTCCATGCACTGCTTCAAATATAGCGTAGTCTTTTCCTATATTTGCGCTTGGAATTATGCCTAAACCACCTACCAGACCTGCCCCTAAATCAGAAAGTATATCTCCATATAGATTTGGCATTACCAATACATTAAATAATTCTGGATTTAACACAAGATTCATTGCTGCAGCATCCACTATTACATCATCGCAATAAATATCTTCACCATCTCTTGTTATTCCATTTTTGTTACAAATTTCATCAAAAACTTTTAGAAACAATCCATCTGATATTTTCATTATATTTGCTTTATGTACACATGACAATCTTTTATAATCATTGTCTTTTGTGTATTTACAAGCAAAGTCCACTATCCTTTCACTTGCATCTCTGGTTATCAACTTAATACTTTCGCCCGCATAGTCACCAATTTTATGTTCTATCCCGGCATATAAATCTTCAGTATTTTCTCTTATAATTGTAAAATCAATATCTGAATATCTGGATTTTATTCCATCAAAACTCTTTATTGGCCTTACATTTGCATAAAGGTTTAATTCTTTCCTAAGAGCTACATTTACTGATCTAAAACCCTTTCCAACAGGAGTCGTAATGGGACCTTTTATTGCGATTTTATTCTTTTTTATACTTTCAATAACGTATTCGGGAAGTGGTGTTTTATATTTATCTATTACTTTTTCACCGGCAATCATTTCTTCCCAATTTATCTCAACTCCTGCTGTTTCAACTACTTTTTTCATTGATTCAGTCACTTCAAGACCTATTCCGTCACCTGGAATTAGCGTAATATCATACATTATTCACTAACTCCTTTCCTAAATTTTATGCTATTTAGTTTACCACCTGCTAATAACATATCAATTTCTTTCTCATTAAATACCGCCAATACATTGAAAGATATATTTTTACTTTTATCTCTAACTAATAGTTTACCATTTTTTATTCCATCAAAAATATTATCTATTTCCATATCATCCATTTGATCTATCTTCTTGTAATCTTCAGGATTTTCAAATTCCATAGGTATAATTCCGCTATTAATCAAATTTGCTTTATGTATTCTCGCAAAACTTTTGGCAATCACACCTTTTATTCCGAGTTGCAAAGGAGCCAATGCGGCATGTTCTCTAGATGAGCCTTGACCATAATTTTCTCCTCCAACTATAAATCCTCCTGGATTTTGCTTTGCCTTATCTGCAAAACCTTCATCAATAGTACTAAAACAGAAATTGGATAGGTATGGTATATTGCTTCTAAAAGGCAATAATTTTGCATTAGAAGGCATAATATGATCAGTTGTAATATTATCATCTGTCTTTATTATAATTTTTCCTTCCAACTTATCAACCAGCCTTGAATTTAATGGAAATGGTTTGATATTAGGCCCTCTAATAACTTCAATTTCATCAACATTATCACTTGGTTTAATAATCATACTGTCATCTACTAAAAATTTATCGACCTTTATATCAGAAAAATCAACATTAAAATCTATATCCCTCGGGTCTGTTAAATAACCTGTGATAGCTGTTACCGCTGCTACCTCAGGACTAGATAAATATACACTGGCTGAGTTTGTCCCACTTCTTCCGTAAAAATTTCTATTAAAAGTTCTAACACTCACTGCATCTGTTCCCGGCGATTGTCCCATACCGATACATGGTCCACATGAGGTTTCCAATATTCTAGCTCCGGATGATATTATATCTCCTAAAGCACCGTTTCTGGCAATCATCTCCATTACCTGCCTGGAACCGGGAGCTATGACAAGGCTTACATTATCAGCAACTTTTCTTCCCTTAAGTATCTTAGAAACTTTCATTAAGTCTTCATAAGACGAATTTGTACAACTTCCAATTGCAACCTGATCAACTTTCACTTTTCCTATTTCTCTACAGGTTTTTATATTATCCGGGCTATGAGGTGCTGCTACCATGGGTTCAAGACGTGATAAATCTATTTTTATTATCTCGTCGTAAACTGCATCTTTATCAGCTTTTAACTCCAACCAGTCTTGTTCTCTTCCCTGTGCTTTAAAATATTCTTTTGTCTTTTCATCACTTGGAAAAATAGATGTAGTGGCCCCGAGTTCCGCTCCCATATTAGTGATAGTCGCTCTTTGTGGTACTGAAAGATTTTTTACTCCCTCTCCTCCATATTCGTATATCTTTCCAACTCCACCTTTTACGGTTTGTCTTCTCAACACCTCAAGAATTATATCTTTGGATGTGACCATTGGACTGAGTCTTCCGGACAATTCAACCTTTACCACCTTAGGTACTTTTATATAATACGGCTCTCCTGCCATAGCTAAAGCCACATCAAGCCCTCCAGCACCTATTGCCAGCATTCCGACACCACCTGCTGTAGGTGTATGACTATCAGAGCCTAACAATGTGTCTCCGGGAACTGAAAATCTTTCTAAATTCACCTGATGACATATCCCATTTCCCGGTTTTGAGAAATATATTCCATATTTATTTGCAACAGTCTGGATATACTTATGATCATCTGCATTTTCAAACCCTTGCTGTAACATATTGTGATCAATATACGCTACAGATCGCTTTGTCTTTACTCTGTCTATTTCCATTGCTTCCAACTGCAAATATGCCATCGTACCGGTAGAATCCTGAGTCAATGTTCTGTCTATTTTTATACCGGCTGTGGTTCCTGATAACAATTCGCCTTCCACTAAATGAGCTGAAAGTATCTTATCTACTATATTTTTCCCCAATCAAATCACCTTCTCTTTAGATTATTTATTTTCAAGATTAATTATATGGTATCTTTATATTTATCACATAATTTTATTGATATTTTCTATATAATTCTATGAAGTTCTTCTCCCCTAGCTCTTAATAAATCCTTATAAATAGATACTATTTCTTTATCAAATAAAGATCTTTTCAGTTTCACAGATGTGCTTCTTATCTGTTCTAACATAGTAACAGAATCAGAGTCGCTTAATTCTATATCATATTCCAAAAACTTATTTACTATAGCAGCTTTACCAGAATGCTTACCAATTACTATCTGTCTTTCCAATCCTACCTCAGAGGGATCAAAAGCCTCATAGTTTTTTGGATCTTTTAAAGCTCCATCTGCATGAATTCCTGACTCATGTCTAAACATATTGCTTCCGACAATAGCTTTCCAAGCAGGCAATTCTCTACCAGATGCTCTGGATACATATTCAGATAACTCCTTAAATCTTCTGGTATCTATCTTTGAATCAAACTTTAATACGTGTATTAAAGCCATCAATACTTCTTCCAAAGCAGCATTTCCGGCCCTTTCACCCAAGCCGTTAACTGTAACTCCCACATAATTAGCACCACCCAATACTCCACCTATAGCATTAGCTGTAGCCATTCCAAAATCATTATGAGTATGCATTTCTATATCAAATTTAGTAGCATTATATATATTTTCTATTTTTTTTCTTATTGTGAAAGGATCCATTACTCCGACTGTATCACAAAATCTAAATCTATCGGCACCTGCTTTTTTTGCACATTCAATAAATTCTATCAGAAAGTCTTCATCTGCCCTTGAAGCGTCTTCACCATTTACTGATACATATAGTCCATTTTTTTTGGCATATTCAGTAGCCTTCACCATCTGTTCCAAAACCCATTCCCTAGATGTCTTTAGTTTATTTTGAATATGTATATCTGACACTGATATGGAGATGGCAACCGCATCAACTCCACAATCTATACTTTGTTGAATATCTCCTATAACAGCTCTATTCCATGCCATAATACTGGATTTAAGATTCTTTTTCACTATCTGTTTTATAGCTTCTTTTTCATCTCCTCCCATCGTAGGAATTCCAACTTCCAATTGATTAATACCTAAGTCACTTAGCATTTCTGCAATCATAAGTTTTTCACTATTGGCAAAAACTACCCCCGCCGTCTGTTCACCATCTCTTAAAGTTGTGTCTACAAATTTTAATTCTTTGCCTTTTATCTTATCAATCACACACATAATATCCTCCATTCTTGCAAGTTATAAATCATTTCTTGCAATTTATTATAAATACATTATATTCTATCAACAAGGATAAAACAAGCCTTTTTCTCACTTTTTTGCAATTTCTACAAAAATAACATTCATTTTTTTATTATAAAAACGATTTTTATTATTTTTTATTGTTTTTTTTGCAACTTTTATTAAATATCAATTCATTTATTTATTTTAAATAAATGAATTAAAAACCCTGTAAAATTTCATTTTTTTGTTTTTTTTAAAATTTATATGATTTTTTCTTTATTAATTTATGCCTAAATTAAACAACAATAAACGTATAATTCCCGACTGCTCACTAATTATATATAAAATCATAAAAACAAAATAATATTATACTGCCTTTTATTTTCCAAGGAGCAAAAAATTAACGTCAATCAAAATGAATACTATACTAATATATGATATAATAATTTATTATAACTTTTACAGGAGGATATATGAATTTCGTAAAATACAATATAGACTATTCATTAGTAGACAAATTAAAGAAATTTGGAATTAATTCACCTACCGAAATACAAGGACTTGTGATTCCCAAAATAAAAGAAAAATATAACATAATTGCAGAATCAGAAACCGGCTCTGGAAAGACATTATCATTTTTAATTCCTTTAATTGACGGTTTGATAAAAAATCATCACAACACAGTTTTGATTCTTGCGCCCACAAGAGAACTGGTACTACAGATTTCTAATGAAGCAAAAAAACTATGTAAAGATTTTAATTTAAATGTACTTCCAATTTACGGTGGCAAAGATATAAAATCTCAAATCAACAAACTTAACCATAAAATTGACATTATAATAGCAACTCCGGGAAGGTTCATCGATCACATAAATAGAAAAACTATAGACTTGTCATTTATAGATGTCTTGGTTATCGATGAGGCTGATCAAATGCTTCTAATGGGCTTTAAAAATGAAGTTGATTTTATTGAATCAAAAACAGCTCAAAATAAACTTACCTTGCTATTTTCTGCAACTGTCAATTCAAAAGTAAAAAAAATGGCTTATAAATATTCTGATAATTTTCTATATATATCAGCTAAAGGGAAAAATAATATTCCGGAATTAATAGAACAAGAATTTATATTTACTACCGATAGAAATAAATTTGATGATTTATGTAGAATTATTAACAGGGATAATCCATTTATGGCAATTATTTTTTGCAGAACTAAATCAAGAGTCGATAATCTTGAGATGAAATTATCCCAGGCCGGATATAACTGCGATAAAATACATAGTGATATAAGTCAGGCAAAGCGTGAACGAATAATGAAAAATTTTAAAGATTTAAAAACACAATTTTTGATTTCAACTGACTTATCTTCTCGAGGGATTGATATTAGTGGAATAACTCATATATATAACTATGACTTTCCCGAAAGAGCCGAGGACTACATACATAGAATCGGAAGAACCGGTAGAATAGGAAAAGAAGGAAAATCTTGTTCTTTCATTACCAAAAAAAACAAAAACATATATGAAGAGATACAAAATTTATTAACTTAAAATACAATTAATTACAACTCTATCAGATTATTGGTATAAAATAAATTTAGGTAAATATTAAAGACGAGCGAAATATAATAATTCGCCCGTCTTTTTATATTCGACCTTATCAAATCAAACAATATTTTATATAGTATAAACTTATACTTCTGCTACCCACAATCCATGTAAGTTACAATATTCATAAGCTGCAATAACCTTATCATCTTCCGCAATAGTAAATACCGCTTCCGGTTCATCAGTGTGAGCTAAATCAACTCTCTGAACACCCTTTTCAGTTAAAAGTACGATAAAAGTTATCAGATGTTTTTCAGTCATTGGATGAGCAACGCTTCCAACTTTAACAGTAACTTTATTGCCTTCTACTTCAACTACCGGAACATGCTTTTCACCAGCACCATCAGAAGAATTAGCTTTAAGCAATTCCATCTCCTGATCACAACAGACTAATGTTCCTGGTCCTTCAACCAATAATTCTACTACCTGTCCACATAAATTACATTTATAAAATTTTAGTTCTCTTGCCATGTTATTATCCTCCATATTATCTATTACACTTTGAACAAATACCTTTTAATATTATATAACTTGAATTTACTTTTACATTATTATCTAAAAATTCGCTTTCATATTTAAAAGAATCAAATTTTATATCTATAATATCTCCACATTTTTCACATATGAAGTGATCATGCTCTTCCAAATTCCCATCAAATCTTACAGGATCACCAGGTATGTTCACTTTTTTGATAAATCCATGTTCTTCAAGCTGGGTAAGATTTCTATATACTGTTCCCAAACTTAAATTTGGATTTTCCTTTTTTAAATTTTCATATATATTATCTGCAGTAAGGTGTCTATTGCTACTAATAACTTCTTTTAAAATCATTTCTCTTTGTTTAGAAAATTTCATAACAACACACCTTTCTTACTCATCAATTCTTATTTCCAACTTTCATCCTTTACTCTGAAAAATGCCTGTGGATGTTTACATACCGGACATAGCTTTGGAGATTTTTTTGATACATGAAGATGTCCACAATTGATACACTGCCATACTACAACTTCATCTTTTTCAAAAATTTTTCCATCTTTTAAATTTTGAAGAAGAGTTCTATATCTTTCTTCATGTGCCTTTTCTATTGCTGCTACTCCTTCGAATAATCTTGCTATTTCATTAAACCCTTCTTCTTTAGCATCTTTTGCAAAGCCGGCATACATGTCTGTCCATTCATAGTTTTCACCTTCAGCAGCATCTAATAGATTTTCTTCTGTAGTTGGAACTTCTCCACCATGTAATGCCTTAAACCATAACTTAGCATGCTCTTTTTCATTATCAGCTGTTTCTATAAATATCTCAGCTATATGATTATATCCTTCTTTCTTTGCCTGAGAAGCATAGTAAGTATATTTATTTCTTGCCATTGATTCTCCTGCAAAACCTTCCTGCAAATTCTTTTCCGTTTTAGTTCCTTTTAACTCGATTGCCATCTTAAATTCCTCCTTAAAGCAATATTATTTTTATTAAACATCTTAGAAACTAGTAATAGTTACTATTATTGTTATATATAAATTATACTCTCAATTATAATTAATGTCAACACCTTTTCTCAATAATTTTACTTATTTTCCAATATATACGATACTTATTCTCAATCAACTTTTTCTCAATTAATATTAAAAAATATAAAACCTTATTAAATTATATACCCTTATAATAAACATCAAAACATTTTAAAATATTTAATTATATATTTTTCATATATTGCTGATATTCGGAAATATTTTATAATAGGCATAAAATCATCAAAAAACAATAATAAGAATCCTGCTTATAGAAAAAATTAATACAAAAAAGAGCAGTATCATAAATTCATATGACACTGCTGTATAAACTGTGGTTTTAATTTTCTTAAACGTTATTTGACAAAAAACCGAAAAATAGCTATTTTTCTTCCTGCCTGTGGTTACATATTTCATATAATTCTTTTTCAATATTCTTTGAAAGTGAATTTTCACCACCTACAACAATAATATCTTGAATACTTTTGTTTTCACTTATAAAATTCATAATTTCTTTACCTAAAGAATCCTTCTTTGATAAAATTAATACCCCCCTTGAATGAGTTGTTAATGGTATTGATGAAAGTGAATCTGGAAAATCCGTTCCAGATGCGATTACAAGAGTTTTTATCTCTTGATTGGGCAATAATTTTTTTATTTCATTTGCTATTTTCAATGAAGTTTCATATCTATCTTTACCAGAAAGTCTATTCTCTTCTGATGTTAACTGTGGAACTGAATTTAATCCACCAAACACATATTTAGCTCCATGAGATGCATTAATCTCATTATATGGTAAAAAACGCGTAGGATTAAATTTATCATTATAGTAAATAAACGGTCCGGCACATAGCGAATCTGCAAACATATATCCATTTGATAATGATACATCATCTTCTCCAACTGTACCAAAATAAGTATTTATTTTTTCTTTGTTAATCAGATCGGCAGTTTCAAATCTGTTTTTTCCACTTATTCTGTTTACAATAAATCCCGACTTTTTCAATTCTGATTCTATATTTAAAGATATAGAATCAATCCCCCCTAAAATTGTTATATTTTTTGTATCAAGACTTGCTAATGTATCTTTTATATCTTTAGTCAACTTATCTTTTGGAGATAATATTAAAGAGCTATTTTTTAGAGATACAAGAGGTCCCCCATATAAAGCATCTGTAAAATTTTCTCCACTCGTAATGAAAATAGTATCATTTTTTTTATAAGAACTCTTTGCTATTTTTATGGAAGTTCTATATCTATCTTCACCAGCTATTCTCAATATTTGTATATCTTTCTTATTATTTAGATCATTTTCCTGTTCCAAAGCATATACAGGAATAACTGTAAAAATAAATAAAAATGTCAACGTAATCACTAAAAAATTTTTTTTAATGTTTTTTAATTCCATAACTACCTCCTAAAAAAACTCACATGCTCTGTAAACTTAAATTAAAATTGAGAACTTTAAAGGTTCTGTAACACAATATTTTTAACACAAATCAAATTACTCTCAAAAATAACATCGTTTCCGTCTTTAAAGTTACACAAAAAAATCACACAATATATTTGTTTGAAATTTATCAATATTAGCAATAATTGTTGAACATTCTTTAGTAAAATCTATAATATTTTATATATTGCTTTAAAAATATTGTGTTTTTTCCATATTTAGTTTACAAAGTCAACTAATAATTTAAATTAACCATATTTTAAATGTAACATGTCACTATACTTAAATAATAACATACATTTCAAAAAATGCAATATAAAACTCATATATTCTAAAAAAATATATTTTTTTAGAATATATCTTTTAAAAATAAACCAATAATAAAAAATCAATCTATTAATTTAAGAAAATAAAAACCGAAAATCTTCTACATCAATTTTTACTTTCATTGATATTTTTTCAAAAAATAAATACAAGTCAAATTCGTTATATAATTAAGTCACAACACAAAAAACTTAAAGTAGATTTGTAACATCTTCAAAAATTAGTATAACATAAATATTGGAAATAAGTTATAAAAATCCACAAAAATTATTTTAATTCTAAATTTTTTTTGATATTCTGGAATATTTTATAATAGGCATAAAATCATCAAAAAACAATAATAAGAATCTTGATTAGAAGAAAAAATTAATACGAAAAAAGAGCAGTATCATAAATTCATATGACACTGCTGTATAAACTGTGGTTTTAATTTTCTTAAACGTTATTTGACAAAAAACCTAATTATCAAATTATTCTGGTATTATCATAACTGTACACTTGGCATGTTTTAAAACATAATTTGTACACGAACCTATTATTCTGTTGAAACCTTTCTTTGTTGATTTAGTCATAACAATTACATCAATATCTTCATCTTCTGATCTTTTGATAATTTCATCACCAGCATACCCAAATCCAAAGAATAGTTCTACATTATAACCCTTCATAATATTTCTTGCTCTTTCCAGTAACTCTTTACCGAATTTTTCAGAAGTCTTTATTTCATCGCTTATAGAAATTCCGTCGATAAATACAAGTTCCTTAATATGGATTATTTCCACCTCAACCTGATCTGGATCATAAGTCTCCTTAACGAATTCCAATGAATGCATACTTCTCTCTGTTCCGTCAATTGGTATAAGTATTCTCTTTAATTTCATAAAAACACGTCCTTTCATAGAATGAATATGATAAATAAGTAATTGTTCTTACTTATATTATAAAGCTTTCGCAATATTTAGTCAAATCAAATAATAAAAAATATTTTTTATATAATATATATTACACTTTTATATTTAAATCAAATATTCTTTTAACTTTTTTTATAAAAAATATCTCAATTACTAACTTTAAAAATTAATAATTGAGATATAAAATGCTACTCTTATCTTTAAAATATTTATTTAACTTTTTTTGCTTCTTAAACTATAAATTTGTCTCGATTTTTCTAAAACTTATTAAAAATCCTATTAGACCTGCAATAAATGAAGGAATAACCCAATTAAACCCTAACCCTGCTAAAGGTAATGCATTGATAAAGTCTAAAGCCGGAATCCTTGTAGAAAGTAAAGATATTGTACTAATTATAACCGACATGCCGGCTGAAAATTTATATACTAAATCACTCTTTATTTTATCTCTTACAAAAGCCAACAAAATAAGAACTATTGATGGCGGATATACTATAGTAAGAATTGGAACTGCAACTTTCACTAAACCTTTTACTCCTAAAGTTGCTGCAGCAGCAGAGAATATACATATAAACAAAACACATTTAGCATAGCTAATTTTTTCTTTTGATATCATTGAAAGATATTCAGCTGTTGCAGAGGTAAGACCGATTGAGGTTGTAAGACAAGCAAGAGAAACAGCGATTGCGAGTATTGCTGTACCGGTATTCCCAAGCAACATCTTAGTTATATTTACTATAACTTTCGATTGTTGCACATCCATTCCATACATCGTAGAAACAGTAGATCCTAAATAGGTTAAACCTCCATATATTAAACCAAGTCCAACACAAGCTATAATACCTGCTTTTATTAATATTTTGACCTGCTGTTTAGGTTCAGTATATCCTTTATTTGCAAGCGTAAGCATAAGCACAGAACCAACAGCAATGGATACAAAACAGTCCATAGTCTGATATCCATCCATTATTCCTTTTTTAAATACTCCATCAATCATAGGATTTTGTATTGGCTGACCTATTGGTGATATTACACCCTTAATAATTATTATTGAAAGTGCTATTATTAAAAATGGTGTTAATATCTGTCCTACTATATCAATTACCTTAGAAGGTCTCACAGTAAGTATAAATGTTAATGTAAAGAATACTATTGCAACCAATATAATTGGAATTCCTTCTCCAAATAATGGTGTGATTCCCATTTCATAAGTTGTGGCACCGGTTCTAGGTATAACTAACAATGGACCCACACACATTATATCAGCAAAACTCAGCAGAATCGCAGGAATTTTACCTATTCTACCAAATAATACCATTATCTCTCCGCGTACCAATGCTATAGCTATAACTGCTAAAAGTGCTAATCCTGCATCTGCAAACGTAAATCCTGCGAATGCAGTAAACCATTTAGGCCCTGATATAATACCTAAATATGGAGGGAATATTAAATTTCCAGCTCCGAAAAACATTGCAAATAGTGCAAAACCAAATGTAAAAATGTCTTTTACACTTCTCTTGTTATCCATACTTTTCCTCCTTTATTTTATTTCACCTAATAATATAAATTAATAATAAAATATTAATTCTTTTAACTTATATCTTATTATAATTTTAATTTTATAAAGTTGTCAAGCTATTATTATATAATTATATTGATTTTGTTATTTTTTATACTGTTCAGCAAATTTGTAAAAACACATGTAAATTCTTTATTTTTTAGCAATTATACCTTTATAACAAATTTATAAATAAATAAATACCGATTATTTTAATTTTTTTATTTTTTTAAATTGTAAATACTTATTTACACTTGTTTTTTTTAAAAAATAAAGCGATAGACATTTTATTTTTTTTAAAATAATAACAAATGTCAATTTTTAATAATATAATAACATTTTTATTTTATTTATTTTTTAACACTATTCTTACATATATTTTGTATATTATAATTAATTCCTGTTATATATAACTAATAATAGAATATACCTTATAAAAATAGCGTTGAGGGTAATCCAGTATCCTAATGGATAGTAATTACCTTCAACGCTACAATAAATATTTTATTAAAATTATAGTATCTGCATAACCGGTTATATAATTATCTCTCTTGACTCATATACTCTAATCTAATTTATGTCTTTAATAATACTTGGATCCTCTGATGTTCCTCTATCACCTTCATCTTCATCAGTATTACTATTAGATGATTCATTGCGATTATATCTTACATTAGGTTTCGCACCTATTTCGTTAACCGCCCATATCTTTCTTATTTCATTTTTCAATTCATCAAACGACCATGATTTATTGGTATTTATAATGCTATTAGGATCATTTATTAAAAAATCACCATTTCTGTTATAACCTTTTATAACTATTATATGCCCTCTTTCGGTGAATACTCCCGGTTTAACACTTGCAATTAATATATTACCTTCATCAATGGATTTTTTCATTTTAGCCTCTACCGGAACAACATCTTTTGATTCTAATCCAAATTTACCAAGTCCTTTTTCAAAAAGAGACCAACTAGTGAAATTATCCTTTGATAAATATCCGTTATCCTGGCTATATTGGGCTATATCGTAAGGATTTACACCAGACTCTCTATCAAAATGTCTTATTACCATAGCAAGAGAAGTCGGACCACACCCTGTAAGACCTACATATTCATTCCCATAAGACCTGTATCCCCATCTTCTGTCCCACTGCAGGAATAAAGGAACACTACCATCTACATAATAACTTGAGCTTATATTACTTGAAAGTTTTTTGTTATTATATTTTTCTCTATCTTTATAGCTATATACATAGTCAATAGTCTCAGGATTTCTTATAAGCAAATCTACCATATTATCGGGATAAGAATTTATATTCTCAATAATATAATCTAGTCTTTCAGATTCATCTACATTTAATTTAGATTTTATCGCTTCTAGTTTCTTTTTCTTATCATCTTTGGACTCAGTTTTATTTTTAGCTTTTCCATCTTTCTTCCCATCTGTAGTGACTGTGGTCTTAGGTTTATTATTTGATATTTTTTTTCTATCAGATAGTATTTTGTCAATCGCTGCAGATGCAAATAATGCAACTAACAATACTACTATTACAATTATGCCAATTTTTTTGAAATCAAACTTGGATTCGTTTTTTTCACTATTTTTTCTATATACATCTGCTCTGTAATCAGATAAACTTCTTTTCGGTATTTTTTTACCTAATATTCTGCTTTCTTTTTCATTTAATTCATGTTTCTCATTTTTTTGTGATGCTCTTTTACTTCTTTTCCTCTCATCAAAAGGTATTTTTGAATCTTGTCTCATCCTTTTAATAAGTTCTTCTATCTCACTTTCTCTTTGTCTTATTTGCTCTTCATAAGATAAGTTTTCTTTATCGAATTCATTAGTATTTTCAAAATCATAACTTTTATTTTCATTTTTTTCTGTTTTTTTATTATCATTTTTCATAGTATTTTTTGATTTATTTATTCTATCAAAATCAGAATATTCCTTATATATTTCGACATTTGATTTATCCATATTTACTCTTTTTTTAGCTTCTTCTCTAATAACCTTTGGATTATTATATATACTCTCCCCGGAGATTTCATCAAAAATAATAGTTTTATCAAAATCATCCGGCAGGTTATTTAAATCCAATTCTTTCGTACTAAAATCATTCAGCATATCATCTCTATGTGCTCTCTTTTCTCTTTTAAGCCTTTCAATACTTTCTATCCTATCAAATTCTGAATTGGATTTATGATGAATTACCGGACTTGATTTTTGTGTTGCTATTATTTTTTCATTTTTCATAGCTTGCTTTCTCTTTAAAGCATTTTGCTCAGCTTCTTCCGGCGTGACTTTCTTTATATTGTCCTTTTTGCTGTCAATCTTTTCTATGCTTTCTTCATTTTCATCTTTAGGATGTATTTTTCTTAAACTATTAGATTTATATATTTCTTGTTTATCATTTAAATCTTGAAAAATATTGGCATATTTATTATCGGTCTTTTTATTTCCCTTATAGGTATATTTTGTCTCACTTCTATTCCTTGAACTCATACCCTTCCTCCTTTTCCAGTTTAATATTTTAACTCTTTTAAATAAATAATATATAAATTTTTTCTATCTTTCATACAAAATCTCATATTTAAATATTAAAAAACAATTCTAAATTTATACTTTATTATCTCTTATGCTTTTTAATTTTTGTTCAACCATATCAAGAGTGATATTATCTAAAAGCAATGCTAATTCTTCATTGAAATAAGAAAAAAGCATATCTATATAATCTCCCATCCCGCTAGCTATTAAGCATTCTGCCTTTATATCTCCAGAACGCCACTTCGATTCAACTAAAGAAACATCTATAGCATCATATATGTCTTTCAATGTTATCTCATTACCTGGTTTAGAAATCATATATCCACCATTGATTCCTGCTTTTGTTTCAACCAATCCATGTTTCTTGCATTTTGACATTACTTTCCTTATTCTTACCGGATTTGTACAAACATTTTTAGATAACTCCTCGCTCGATTTCGAGACCATATCATGTGCCAAAAAAACTAACACATGTAAAGCTATGATAAATTCACTCATAATTATACCTTTCACATATAATATACAAATTAATAAAAATTAATCAAAAATCATTATTCAATTAATAATAACCTTTATAAGATATTATTATATCATAGGATAGCTTAAAAATGGTAAAAATAGACAAAAATAATAAAGGGGTGCTCTACTTTTTAAAGAAGAGTACCCCTAGGTAATCAAATTATTAGTTATTTATCATCTCTTAGAATATTCAAGTTTTCTCCGGACATTATTTTTTTCATAGTTCTCATTGAACACATCTTTCCGCACATCGTACAAGTATCCTGATGTTCCGGAGTGGATTCTGCCCTGTATCTTCTGGCTTTTTCTTCATCCATTGCCAGATTAAACATGGCTTCCCAGTCTATATCAGCTCTTGCTTTTGCCATTTTATTATCCCAATCCATTGCATGTGGTACTTTCTTTGCAATATCTGCAGCATGAGCTGCTATTTTAGTAGCAATAATACCTTCTTTCATATCTTCTAAATCAGGCAATCTTAAATGTTCGGCCGGAGTCACATAACATAAAAAATCAACTCCCGCAGCAGCTGCAATAGCCCCACCAATTGCAGAAGTAATATGATCATATCCCGGAGCCACATCGGTTACTATCGGACCTAAAACATAAAAAGGAGCTCCATGGCAAAGTCTCTTTTCCAGCACAACATTTGCGGCTATTTCATCAATTGCCATATGTCCAGGTCCCTCTATCATAACCTGTACGTTCTTTTCCCAAGCTCTTAATGTCAATTCTCCCAATGTAGTTAACTCTTTAATTTGACAAGCATCCGTAGAATCATTTAGACATCCTGGTCTTAACGCATCCCCCAAACTAAGAGTCAAATCGTATTCTGCACATATTTCTAATAATTCGTCGTATCTTTCATAGAATGGATTTTCTGCATTGTTTAATTCCATCCAAGCATACATCAAAGAGCCACCTCTTGATACTATATTAGTTATTCTTTTATTTCTTTTAAAAACCTCCATGGCTTCTTTATTCATTCCCGCATGTATAGTAACAAAATCTACCCCATCTTGAGCGTGTTTTCTGACAACATCCAAGAATTCATCTGAGGTAATATCTTTTAATTCCTTATCATAAAAACCTATTGCATCATACACCGGTACAGTACCAACCATTGCTGTAGACATTTTTATAAGTTTTTTTCTAAATTCTTCTGTTTTACCAAACGAACTCAAATCCATTATTGCTTCTGCTTTCATATCTATGGCTTTTTGAACTTTTTCCAATTCCTTATCTACATCCGGACAATCTCTAGATATTCCTAAATTTACATTAATCTTTGTACTTAAACCTAAGCCCACACCTTCGGCTAATAGACTAGTGTGATTTATATTTGCAGGTATTGCTACTTTACCTTCTGCTACTCTTTGCATTAAAACTTGTGGATCCATATGCTCCTTTTCAGCCACCCTTTTCATCTGATTAGTTAGAACTCCCTTTTTAGCGGCTTCCATTTGTGTCTTATACATTATTATACTACCTCCAAATTATTAATATTATTATTATTTATAAAATCGAATTATATTCGAATTATTATCTAAAATTTTTGAATTTCTCTATTATTTCTCTTGTTCTCTTCTCACAGTCATCTGCACCGAGAATATCCGATATCACACATACACCTTGTATATCTATTTCTGACAAATAACCCATATTATCATATTTTATTCCTCCAATTGCCAATATGGGAATAAATAGTTCCTCTGTCATCTTTTGTACCGTTTCCAGGCTAATAACCTTGGCGTCATCTTTTGTATCAGTTGAAAAAATTGCTCCTACACCGATATAGTCAGCTCCATTTTCTTGGGCTTCTCTTGCCTCTTCCATAGTTTTGGCGGATATACCTATTATCTTATTGTGACCAAGCAGTTTTTTAGCATGAAGTATAGGCATATCGGATTGACCCAAATGAACACCATCTGCGTCTACAGCCAAAGCAATATCTAATCTGTCATTTACCAAAAATGGAATGTTGTATCTATGGCAGATTTCTTTTAACTTACTGGCTCTTTCAAAAAATTCTTTCGTATTCATCTTCTTTTCTCTAAGTTGAACTATTTTAGTACCACCTTTTATACTTGCCTCTACGGATTCATAAAAGTCTTTTCCTTTACAGGCTTTTTCATCCGTTACTAAATACATTGAATACTTGTGTTCTATTTTTTCAATATGTATTTTCGATCTTAATCTTATTATATTTTCATCGAATTTAAATATATTGTTTATTACATTTTCTTTATATGAACAAATACCTTTGTCAATAGAATCATCTTTTAAATATGATTCATATGCCATCTCTCCGGAAAGACTCATAGCTAATATTCCCGATACAGCACTTATAAATGGATCTTTAGTAGCCCCCAAAAAACCTCCCATAAGTGAACCTATCATACATCCGGTTCCTGTAATATAAGATAAAAGATCTGACTCATTATATATTTTTGCAACTTGTTTACCATCAGTTATAATATCGATTTTTCCTGTTACTGCACATACACTTCTGTATTTATTAGAAATTTCAATAGCATATTTATATGCTTCAATACTTTCTTGGTCAGAATCTACACCTTTAGTTTTTATATCTGCACCTGCTAGTGACATAATTTCAGATGCATTTCCTTTGATAAGATTGATATGAACATTTTCCAAAAGTTTTTTTATTGATTTATTTCTGAAATCCGTGGCACCTACACCGACTGCATCCAAGACTATTGGTATATTTTTTTCATTTGCGACTTTACCGGCATTTATCATAGTCTGAAGAGATGTTTCGCTAATACCGCCAAAATTTATAACCAGACAATCTGATATTTCCGTCATCTGATGTGCCTCATCAATAGAATCCGCCATGACCGGTGATGCCCCTATTGCAAGTGCTACATTTGCACAATCATTAATTGTCACATAATTTGTAATTTGCTCAATAAGCGGTTTATTTTCTTTTACTAATCTGCCTGCCTCGCATATTTTTTCTATAAGTCTTTTATTATCCATAATTAAACCTCCATACCGAGTTTCTTGTAAATTTCTCCCATTGGATTAGTAGGACCGCAACCTCTGCCTATATCCAATGAATTGCTGATAGCATTCGAAATAAATTCTTTAGCATTGCCTACTGCAACCTCTACATCGTATCCCAACGCCAAATTGGCTGCAATTGCAGATGAAAGAGTACAGCCTGTACCATGAGTATTTTTTGTGTCTATTCTTCTATCATCATACAAAATAACTTTTTTATCTTTCGTGACTAGTACATCACATGGGTTAGATTTTAAATGACCGCCTTTTATCAAGATATTGTTTCCCATAAACTCAGAAATAATTTTTCCGGCTTTTATCATTCTTTCTATAGAATCCAATTCTTCAATATCACATTTGCCAATTTCATTCAAAATACACTGTGTTTCCGATAAATTAGGAGTCAATACATCAGCTAATGGCATCAATTTATGTATTAACAGGTGTTTTGCTTTTGTGTTTACTAAATCAAATCCGGATGTAGAAACCATTACGGGATCCAAAACTATATTTTTAGGATTGTAAAATTTAAACATATCATAAACGGCTTCTATAATATCGATTTCTGAAAGCATACCTATTTTTACCGAATCTACTTCTATATCCTCAAAAAGAGATCTTATTTGCGCTTTTACCATTTGTGGAGATATACTTTCTACACTGCTTACTCCCAAAGTATTCTGCGCGGTTACAGCGGTAATTACACTCATTCCGTACACACCATGCGCGGCAAAAGTCTTTAAATCAGTTTGTATTCCCGCTCCGCCACTAGAATCAGATCCGGCTATTGTAATTGACTTTTTCATGACACCTCCGAAATAAAAAATAAATTAAAAAAGCATATACCTAAGTATATGCTTGCGTTTTTTCATATTTCCTACGCTGGCATTACCCAGATCAGGTTAAAAGGTCAAGGCTCACATCCTTTTCTCAGCCGATTTATCAGCTCCCTAAAAAATATTAATTTTTCCACATTTTTATATTATCACAATTATTTTTCTATTTCAAGTTATTAATTTCCTAAAACAATTTAATATTTACATTTTATAATAATCCAGCGAAAATCGGTACTGACAATACACTTACTACGGTAGTAATAAAGACACATTTCGATGAAAATTCCGCACTTGTATTATATCTCTCAGCCATTATCGTTGTAAAAGCCGGGCTTGGAAGTACGGCTGTGTAAAACAGTACAGCCAACGGTAAATTTGTATCTATATCTATATTCATCATCTTGAAACCTATCAAAATAATAATTGGAAATACAATCATTCTAAAAAATGTCAGTCTATAGGCTTCCTTGTCTGTAAACATATTTTTTACATCATATCTGGACAAAGACAGACCAACTACCATCATCGAAAGTGGTACGGTTAAATTGGAAACGTAATTTAATAGTGTATTAACAGATTCCGGAACTTTAATCTGAGTTACAAATAATATCATACCAATAACTACTGCAAAATTCTGCTTTGTAAATATAATATTTCTTAATCTCACCCTTTCGCTTAGATTATAATTCATAGTAATCAATTTAACTCCCAGTGAGAATATTAGCACATTCTGTACGATATTCCCCATTGCCATAATGAATAATCCATCTTTTCCATATAAAGCAAACATAAGCGGGTATCCTATGAAGCCGTTATTTGAAAATACAGTGGCAAAAATCCAACTTCCCCTCTTTTTTTCGTCTACTTTCATTATTTTTGTTATAAAATATGAAATTCCCGTCATAGCTAAGTGATATATCAATACAGCTATCACAACTCTTATAGTATCCGTAATTAGTTTTTCACTAAACGGTCTTATCATTGAAACAATTATTGTACATGGAATACTCACATCAATTAATATGTTTGTGATATCGTTAATAGAAGAATGAGCAACTATTTTTTTAGCTCCCATATAATACCCTACAAACAATAACATAAATAATATCAGTACATTTGTAAAAACTACTTGCAATGGTGATTCTCCTCTCTTTTAAATTCACATTGCTTAGTATAACATAAAAAAAATAATATATCTACTTATATTTTAACACTCTTAAAGAATTTAATACAGCCAGCAGAGCAACTCCTACATCAGAAAATATAGCTACCCACATATTTGTAAGACCAAGTGCACTAAGTGCTAAAACCACAATTTTCACACTTAAAGCAAATACTATATTCTGCCAAACTATTTTACCTGTATGTCTAGCTATGCGTACTGAAAGAGGCAATTTTGAAATTTCATCAGTCATAAATACAACATCAGAAGCCTCAATAGCAGCATCTGAACCCATACCTCCCATAGATATTCCTACATCTGCTCTCGCAATAACAGGTGCATCATTTATTCCATCACCTATAAAAGCAACTTTTGTATTTCTATTTTTTTTGGACATTATTCTTTCCAAAATATCTACTTTATCATTTGGCAATAAATTAGAGTAATAAGTATCAATTCCTACTAATTTAGAAATTTCTTTTGCAACCGGTTCGGAATCACCAGTTAACATAACTATCTCTTTTATTCCAATTTCTTTCATATTGCTAATGGTATCTTTCATTCCTTCTTTTAATTCATCTGATATCTCTATACAACCATAATAAGTCTTATTAACTGCTATATGAACTTTTGTCGATGCATTATTTCTTTCTATGTACTGAATATTGAAATTCTCCATCATTCTCTTATTTCCTGCAAGCATTTCTACTCCATCATATAACATTTTAATTCCGTTTGAAGGAATCTCTTCGTACTTCTCTATTTTACCGTCCTCTACATCTATATTTGATATACATTTATTTTTGCAATATTCGAGTATAGATAGTGCAATTGGATGAGTTGACCTAGCTTCAGATATACACGCATATCTTAATATATCTTCAGCATTTGAAACTTCACTAGATAATACTACATCACTTACTTCAAAAATACCTTTTGTAATAGTACCAGTTTTATCCATAACCACAGTATCTACATATTTTAATGCCTCTAAGTAATTACTTCCCTTTACGAGGATACCGTTTCTGGAACACACACCTATTCCAGAAAAATAACTAAGCGGAATAGAAAGTACAAGTGCGCATGGGCAAGATACTACTAGAAAAATTAAACCTCTATAGAGCCATTTTCCCACGGGTTCGCCTAATAAAACAGGGGGTATAAATGATAGTGCCAATGCAAGTATAACTACAATAGGTGTATAATATTTTGCAAAAACAGTTATAAAATTCTCTGTCTTAGATTTTTTGGAAGTTGCATTTTCAACCATATCTAAAATTTTAGAAACAGTTGAATCTTTCATTGTCTTTAAAACTTCCATAGTTATAACTGATTTCTGATTGATAACTCCCGATAGTATTTGATCACCAACCTTACTACTTCTATATACAGATTCACCTGTTATAGCAGATGTATCAAATAAACTTTCCCCTTTTATTATTTTACCGTCTAAAGGCACTTTTTCACCGACTTTTACAACAAGTTTATCACCAATTTTAACTGTATTTGGATCCACCTCTACTATCTCATTTCCCACTATTAAATTTGCAATTTCAGGCTTTATATTCATCAGAGCTTCTATATTCTTTCTTGATTTTGCCAATGCCTTTGATTCCAAATATTCTCCTATTCCATAAAACAGCATTACTCCTACTGCTTCCGGATATTCTCCAATAGCAATTGCACCTATTGTAGCTATAGTCATCAAAAAGTTTTCATCTAACAAACTACCCTTCACTAAATTTCTTATAGCATTAAAAAGTACATTATATCCTACCAAAAAATATGCTATCATCATTAGTAAAATACTAAATACTTCAGACAATCCGAAATGTTTTCCAAGTATACCTAATATATACAATATTCCGGATATAATTATAAATTTTAGTTTATTATTTTTATTCCCACGTTCCTCATGGGTATCATTTATTTCTAAACCTCAGCCACAATCTTGAGTATTATTTTTTTTATCATCAATTATTGTTATTTCCAATCCGGGTTCAGTATTATCAATTATATTTGTCACTTTGTCTACTACATCATCTATTTTATTACCTTCTGTAATTTGTAGTGTAATTTTTTTATTGACAAAATTCAATGTAGCTGAATCAATTTCTTCCATTTTATTAACTTTTTCTTCAATCTTGCTTGCACAATGAGCACAATTGAGTCCTTTCAAAATCATCTCAATTTTTGACATAAAAACCTCCTAGTAATACATTTCTTTGATATGAGTCAGTCCACAATCAAATATTGTATTTATATGTTCATCATCAAGAGAATAATACACTGTTTTCCCTTCTTTTCTGAATTTAACTAATCTGGCTCTTTTCAAAACTCTTAACTGATGTGAAATAGCCGACTGAGTCATTCCTAGAAATTCCGCAATGTCACAAACACACATTTCATTTTCAGATATAGCATATATTATTTTTATTCTTGTAGCATCTCCTAAAACTTTGAATAACTCTGATAAATCTTCCAGCATTTCTGATGATGGGAGATTTTCTTTCATCTTATCAACTAATTTTTCATTTATACAATCTGATTCACAAACCTCTATTTTATCATCCGTTAAACATTTAGTTTTATTAAAATCCAAATTATCAACCATAAATATCCTCCTCTTTCAACATATGAATACATGTTCATATGTTTATATATTTGTATTATACACTTTTTTAATATATTTGTAAAGATTTTTGTAAAAAAATAAAGAGTTATTTCCAACAAAATGTTGAAAATAGCTCTTTAAACATTATTAATGTATTTTCTTATATTTTATTACTATTAACTTCTGCTATAATTTTCCCCATTATAAATCTATTTCAAGTATTTTTCTATACAATTCTTATTTATTCAGAAAAAATAGTGTTATTTCCCGCTTTGGTATACAGATCATAATAATAGTTTCGTCTTTCCATAAGTTCTTGATGATTGCCTCTTTCAACAATACCATCCTGAGTCATGACTATTATCATATCTGCATTTTGAATAGTAGTAAGTCTGTGGGCAATTGTAATGGTAGTTCTTCCTTTTGATAGCATTTCTAATGAAGATTGAACTATTGCCTCACTGTTATTATCAAGCGCTGAAGTAGCTTCATCTAGTATCAATATCGGAGGGTTCTTCAAGAAAACTCTGGCTATAGATATTCTCTGTTTTTGTCCACCTGATAATTTAACACCACGTTCACCTACATAAGTATCAAACCCATTGTCTAATTCCATAATGAAATCATATGCCCCGGCAAGTTTTGCTGCTTCTATTATCTCTTCTTCACCAGCTTCAGGTTTTCCATATCCAATATTTTCTCTAATTGTCCCTGAAAAAAGATATACGTCCTGCTGTACTATTCCTATATTGTTTCTCAATGATTTAAGGCTAAAATCTCTGATATCTGTTCCATCCAGATAAATTCCGCCTTCAGAAACATCATAAAACCTCGGTATTAAAGCACAAACTGTGGTTTTACCACTTCCCGATGGACCTACCAGCGCAATATTTTGCCCCTTTTTAATAGATAAATTAAAATCATCTAACACTTTTTCTAAACCTTCTTTATATCTAAATGAAACATTTCTAAATTCTATTTCACCTTTGACATCCTTAAGTTCAATAGCATTTTCTTTATCAGTTATTTCCGGTTTTATAGAGATAATTTCATTAAATCTTTCTATGCCGGTCATACCTTTTTGAAACTGTTCAGTAAACTCTATAATTCTTTTAACTGTTGCAAGAAGAGCTGTTACGTACATAACATAAGCAACCATATCTCCCGGTTCAAGCTTATTTTTTACTATTAAAAGTCCACCGAAAACAATTACAATTAAATACATAATACCGTCAATTGCTCTATTGACAGTACTAAAACCTGCCATTGACTTATAAAAAACTTTCTTTATAGAAAGAAATTTATTATTATCTTTTTGGAATTTTTCAAGTTCTATATCTTCATTTGCAAAACTTTTGACTACTCTTACACCTAAAAGACTATCCTCTATACTTGAATTTAAATCTCCGACATGAGCTCTTTGCTTCTTTGCAGCCTTTCTCATCTTATTTCTAAATTTGCTTGAACTTATAAACATTATAGGTATCATTATAAATATTGCAACAGTTAATTCAACATTTATATTTACCAATATAATAAACGAAACTATAAGCTTTATGGCACCAATAAAATATTCTTCCGGACAATGATGTGAAAATTCAGTTATATCAAATAAATCATTTGTCATTCTTGACATTATTTGTCCAACTTTTGTCTCATTATAGAAATTATCGGATAATGTTTGAAGATGCGTATAAACGTCTCTTCTCATATCTGTTTCAATCTTTGCTCCCATTATATGACCTATTGAGGCCATGTAATAAACCGCCACCAATTCTATAATTTTAATTACCACAAATAAAATTGACAATCTGGTTATTAATTCAAGTGTAAGAGATGTTCTATCCACTATACCTAAATTCGTTATATGCCTTAAAATTAGTGGTAATATCATTTCTGATGCAGTCGTCAATGCAGCACACAGTAAATCTAAAAATAATATATTTTTGTATTTTTTAAAATATGGTATTACACTTTTAATTAATTGTATATTTGTCATAAATCACACTTCCGTGCATTCATCTCCTTCCATTATATATAACTATTTATACAGCTCCTCCAATAACTGACGAGCTGAACTCTTTATACCTTCTCCCGTATTACTTACACCTAATTGTGTATATATCTGACCTACTTTTGTATTTGTGGCAAACAATGTTTCAAATATATTGTCTATCAATGGATTTGTTTCGCCCTGTTTCTGCTCGGGTCCAAACGGATTTGCAAAATATGTAGTGCTAATTCCCTTTTCATCTGTAGTTCCAAGAGCTTTTCTCTTTCCTTCAACAAATACAGGTCTTGCTTCTTGTGCATCTTTAAAATAATATACTCCAATTTCTTCATCGTAGTTATTAGCATATAAAAACATATCAACTTTTACACCCTTAATTATATCTTTATATGTTGATACAGGTATTACTACCCTTGCATTTGTAGTTTCAGGATTGAAGAAAATACTTCTGTCCATGTCCCTATAAGCAGCGCCGCTTTCAAGATCATCAAGTCTCACAAAAGCTCCTATTTCAGTACCTTTCGCATATACTTCTCCATTTTCAACATAAAAACTCCCCATATCATCAAATACTATATCCATATCTCTTATTCTATCCTCAGAAATCATTCTCAAAGCTTCTATAGTTTCTGATTTTCCGGCGCCTGAATCACCTAAAAAAGCAATATTTTTTATACTTCCATCGGTTAAGGTGATACTTACCATTGCACCATGTATAGGTAGATTTCCTTTTGATAGCATAGATACGTTATGAAGAGTCAAGCAAGTTTTTTTGATATACCCAAAATACTCCGCTTTTTTATCATAAGCTACTTGACCTACATAAATATCATTTTCTTGATCATAATAGAATTTGCATCCTTCGTTAACTGTAGTCATACCAAACAGACAAATTAAATCAGGTTTCTTGTACCTTATTTCGTCTTCAGTTGCCATTTCAAATAAATTAGCAAGCGATACTCCACTAGTTATAAAATCTTTATGAAAATATATAAACGCCAAACTTTCTCCTATTTTCGCCGGATAACAAAACCAATTTTCAGGGCTTTCATTAAACTCTTTAATAGGATTCTCAAACATTTCATCAAAAGTTCCTTCTCTCTTATTTGACGCAGGATGAATTAATAAAGGAGAACGAAGCATTATTGTATTAATAAATGGTATAGCGGCAAGCTTTCTATATGTATCACCTGATTGCCACTCTAGATGGTTTAATAATACACATGCATTTGACCCTGGATTAAGTTGTCTATAAACTTGATTTGCATGCCCCTGAACTTTTTCTCCAATTGTTCTATAAAAACTTAAAACTAAATTATTAAAATGATTATCTATATCCATAAATCTTTTGGAAGTAAGTACACTATTATTCAATTCAATTATCCCAAATTTTAATCTACTTCTAAAGAAAGTGTATATGTCTTCAAAAGTCTTTAAAAATAGGTTTCTATCTTCTAGATATTCATCCACTATTTCCTCTACATTAAAAATCAATAATTTTTTTAGACAAGCAATAAAATCATTTGCAGCCTGATAATTAGTCTTATTTTTTAGTATATATTTTGCAATTTTACCATTTCTTTTCTTAATTATAGAAATATAACTTGCCAATACTTCTTCCATTTCCTTGCTACTAACCAGCTCAAAAATATCTTTGAAATATGTTTCTTTATAGTTAATTATTATCGGAGAATTACTCCCCTCGCTGTAATTTACCATTCTATCACTCCTAACTAAAGACCTTTTAATAGTCTTTCTGAATTTTTTATAATATTTGAATAAATATATTCAAATGTTTCGGATCTTAAATTTGCAATTTCTTCAATTACATTAATTAAAATACCTCTGAGTTCTTTATGATTAAACTTTCTTTTAAAAAGCCACTCTAGTGCATCCACTCCATCTGTTTCAATTAAAATTCTATCCACTGAAACACCTTTAGCAAGTTTTCTAATATTATTATCCTCAAAAATTGCAGGTCCAAAAGTAAAATAACATCCTAAATCTATAAATTCTTCATTAAAATTATTACAACTATACCAATGAACAATATATGTTAAATCAAAATTTGAAATAATATTAAATATATCCTTCTCCATTCCTTTTGTGTGTAATACAATAGGCATATTTAGTTTTTTCCCAATTTCTAATGATTTTAAAAATTTTTTTTTCTGAGTATTTTTATCAATTTCACACCAAGAGCCATCCATTCCTATTTCTCCAATTAAATTAGATTTTTTCAGCAATAACTCATAGTCTTGACCATATTTTTTATCAAACTTATCAGAATCAAACGGATGCACGCCGGTACTTAAAAATAAACTCCCACAATTCTCATTTATTTTTAATAAATTTTCACCGTATTTACTTTTTTTCGACTTATTAATAAACTTATTTTCATTTGAATCCAAGTTATCCAACAGACTCTCAAAACACATTCTTTCATAGAAGGATTCTATTTTTAGAAATTCCTCTTTACTTCTAATATTTATTACGGGGATAATATTTTGATTATAATATGATATAAATTCTTGATAATCGCCTATGTGAGTATGAAAATCATATAAAATATTTTCTTTACTTAAAAATTTATTCATTTTAGTTCTCCATTTTTATACAAGTATACCCCACCAATTATTGGCAGGGCATAGCTAAAAAAGTATAATAATATTTTACCACATTATTATTTTTTTGCAAGTAAGTCTCTTATCTCTGTCAATAAAGCGATATTTGGATCAACAGTTGCTTCTTCTGCTGCCTCTTCTTGTTTTCTAACTTTATTGAAAGCAGTATTTATTAATTTCACAAAGACGAATATACAAAATGCTATAACTATAAAGTTTATTATAGCCTGTAAAAATGCTCCATATTGTAAAGAGACACCTTTTACTGTTAAAGCCATTTTGGAAATATCAATTCCTCCAATAGCTATTCCAACTAAAGGCATTATAATCTTTTCTACTAATGCAGTGATAATTGCACCAAATGCAGTTCCCATTACAACACCGACTGCCAAATCAAGAACATTCCCCTTCATAGCAAATTCTTTAAATTCATTTATAAATCCCTTCATAATACACACCTCCAAATATGTTATTCTATAAATTATAACACAAAATGCAATGTTTTTATTTATTTTTTTAAATCATATTAAAATATTGATTAAAATACAACTTGAGTAATAAAAAAACCAATTATATGTGAAAATCGTTCTATATTTTTTATATAAGCAAAGTCTTTGCCATATATTTTCTTTTCAATTTCTAAATCTTCGTCTTCACCTGTAAATATTCCCAGAACATATTTATCTCTTAGTTTCGCATTAAAAATCTCCTGTGCCGTATCCTTAACCGCAACTTCGTCTTCATAATCTTGCCCCTCAACATTCAAAAGCCCAGTTATTCCTAAATTAATTTTATCATTGGGTTTACCATCGCTTAAAACTATCAATACTTTATTTTCTTTTTCCAACAAATCCATTTGACGAGAAATCAATTTAATAGCTAAACCGTCCCTATTGCTTCCCGCTATTTTATAATTAAATAATCTGTTATTATAAGCTCTTGGATCATTATAATCTCTATATTGGGTAAGAACTAAATAATTAAAAAAATTACAAAAACCCGTAACTCTTGTAGGAATATTTAAAGAAGTAAGAGCCTCCGCAATTATAAAAGCCTGAGATGAAACATATTCCTCTCTTTCCATTTGGGAAGATGAAGCATCTAGCAAAATATCCACAGAAATTGATCCAATTTCATTTTGATTATTTTTTATAAAAATTTTATCGTCGTTTAAATATTTGCTTTTCCAAATTTTAGATGGTATAAGTTTACCATTATTAGTAAATTCAAATTCATCTTCTTCGTCTAAAAGCAGCTTTTTACCTAATATTTCTCTTAATTCATTTATCGATCTTCTAAATAAAAGTTCATTCTCTTTATAATACTCCAAATTTTTTTCTCTCTGTATATTTATGGCATTCGAATAAAATTTATCGTGCTTACCACTTATAAACTTTCCCTCGGTAAAATGAATCTTTATACCGTTATGTATACCTGTACATATTTCTTTTTCCAAACCATTTGTATAATAATCAGGAAATATTGATTCTCCAAATCTGGTTTCTATCATACTTTTAATTTTTTGATTAGAACTTAACTTTTGCCTAGCTTTATTATCATTAATTCTTTCATCAACAATTTTTTCATCTTCTGATATATTCTTAGTAAATTCAGCTGATTCAATACTAAAGTCTCCTATCAAATCACTATGTTTCATATCCCTAACATGTTTTTTCCTCATAGAAAAATTCAATCTTGTTCTATCAAATTCTTTGTTATTGTCTATTTTGTTATTGTTATTTTCTTTATCACCGGATTTTAAATAACTTTCATAATTTGCATTCTTCAAATTACTTCTATAATTTGCATAAAAATATTTCAAAAAAACTGCGTTAAGATCATTAATTAGAGTATCAATATCTTTAATCCCTCTTTTATACCTGAGTGTATTTACCAAATCTTCCGTAACATTTCTACATTTAACAAAGTTACCTTTTATTCTGGATACATATACATATTCTAATTCCTGTTCAACACTTAATTCAGTCTTTTTTTCATATTTTTTTATAACTTTATCATAAAATTTATTTCTATAATCTGATACACCCGGTCTGTCTTTTATAACCTCTGCACCAAAACAATCATCTAAATACAATTCCACCATTTTTAGAAATTCATTCTTTAACTTGGTCTTTTGCAAATGAATAGACAAATACTCAAATAATTTTTCCATATCAAGCACTTTATAAAGATATCCCAACAAAGCCATTCTATAATAGTCCATCTCAAAATCATTATATGAATCAAATAAATTAATAACCGGAATATAAGAATAGTCCTCTGATGTTGTCCAGACTATATTTTCTTTTCTTAGTTTTGAATCTTCCATTTTTGTACTCACTTTTCCAAATTAAAAACCATTTTAAATTTATTATGATTTAAAATTTAATTATATTACTATTTTATCTTTTTATATAATTGTGATATCTATAATTTATAAATATCACCATTATATACCTTTTTCATTGCACATTTTTTCATTGCTGCATAGCTTTATAATACTTTAAAAATATCACTACTTTTCAAGTCATCCTTAAATAATGAGTTAATAACATCAGAAACTACTTCTCTTTCATACGCATCAAAAGTTTTATTAACAATCCCCATTTCTAAAGCCAATTTAATCGGTAACCCTCTTTTCATTGTCTCTATACTGGAAAATAATCCACGCATATCTATAGGTTTAGAAGAAATTTCTGCATTTAAAGATTTTTTTTGCAAATCCATAAATAACCTTACAAATAAATCCAGATACTCATTATTCAAATCGAATTCTTCTTTTAATATCATTTTTAAGTTATCTTCACTGATTATCGGCATATCAATTACCAAAAATCTCGATACTAAGGCTTCATTCAGTTCCTTTGTACCGATATAACCATAATTCATTGTTCCTATAAATCTGGTTGCCTCATGCATATCTACTTTTTTATACCCCGGTATATCTATAACTCTTCTATAATCCAATGCAGAATAAATTACTGACAATGAATCGTTCTTTGCCATATTAATCTCATCAAATACTGCAAATCCCCCGTACTCGGCAGCAGAATAAACGGGACCTTTTCTTAGCACAACTTCATTATTTATAAAGGTATCCGTACCTAATAAACTTGCACTGTCGGATGTTATATTCATAGATATATTCCACATCGGTCTGCCAAATAACATCGCTAAATTTTCTGCAAGTACATTTTTTCCGGTAGCTTTTGGACCGGATAAAAGTATATTGTATCCACTAAGCAAGGCAGCTATAGACTTAGTTAAAATTTCTGTTCCATAATATTTGTAATGTGGTTTTGGAACTCTATCACTCACCTGTAAATCCAATTTATAATATTCTCTGAATTTATGTAGTTCCTTTAATAACTCTTCCGGAACACCTTGTTTAATTAAAAAATCGTCCATAATACCTCCTTTCAGGGTTTACTTTCAACTAAATAATACCCACTATTAAAGGTTTTTAATTTATATTTTACTGATTAAATATGTGTCTATACAAATAGAACCATTTGCTGTAAATATTTTCATTTTATTTTTTTCTTTTTGAGCCTTGTAGTAAAATTTTGTATTGTCATCTTCCGAATCAATAGATGTTGAGTCTTTATCGCTTAAATTATTTATACTAATATCCCCACTATTGTTCCTTACATCTAATGATGTATCATTACCTAATATTTTACTTACACGTACATTAATATTTCCGCTATCCGTACTTATATCAGATTTGACAATATCAGTTTGAAATAGATCAATATCACCATCGGTACTTCTAAAGTACAGATTTTTAGATTTTATTCCACTTAACTCTGTTTGACCACTTTCATTTTTTATACTAATATTTTCCGGTTCTTTATCCTTTGGTATAAATAACGTTACCCCTTTCGCTTCTTCTCCTAAATTAATGCTAAAACGTTCAATATTAATCCATGGATTAATTCTTCTAACCGAATTAGTTTCATCTACTACATTTTCCTCTAAAAGTATAGTGGAGGAATTTTCTTTAGACTTTACAAATTCAGATTCGGAATGATATTTATAATACTCTATATATGCATTTTTTTTGTCAGTTTTTCTTACTGTAATATTCAACTCTTTTAAATCTATTTCAATTTTTTTAAAATCCCCAAGTTCTTTTACTACTATTTCTTGTGAAGCTTTACTTCCTATTCCATATTTAGAAAGATCTGTGTTATTTATAAAATCCATAGCTCCTAATGTATATCCTATGCAAGATAAACTTGCCCCTATCAAAATCATAATAAGGGAAATGATTGCAATCTTTTTAATGTTAAGCTTCATTTACTTTCCCTCCTCTTTTTATAACTTTTCCTGCTAACATAATGAAACAATATGAAATAAATTTTATAATATAAAATAATCCTATAGCCATAAGTATAGAAATCCCTATAAGTGCCAATCCACCACCAGATAGTAATAATACCGCCGGTATAGATTCAAATATCATCGTCAAGCCTGAAATCAATATACTTCCACCTAATATAAATCCCGTTCCGATTATTGTGACTATTGCAAATAATGCGCCTAGTACTAAAAATATTAAAGCCCCTATCAGAAAAATAAAACAAACAAACAGCGGCAATCCTATTGGAGTCGCAAAAATTGCTAAAATTGCTATCACGACTGCTTTCCATGAAAAACCACTTTTATTATCTACTATTTGATCAGTAGATTCTACAAGTAAATTCTTAATCAATTCGCTCGCCGCTTCTTTTGGACTCCCCAACTCATCAATCACCTCTTGTTCATTTCCTTCGCCGGCATCTTCAAAATACTCATTAAAATATTCTATTGCCTCTTGTCTCTCTTTCACAGGCAATTTTCTCAGATAAAGTTTTAAATTAGACAAATATTCCTGTTTATTCACTGTCCTTAACCTCCTCTTCAATAATTCTATCTATTGTATTTTTATATTCCTCCCATTCTCTTTTTAGATATTCTAATTCTTCTTCACCATATTTAGTAATCACATAATATTTTCTTGTTCTCCCTTGAAACTCTTTTTTGTAGGTATCTAAAAAATTATTTTCTTCCATTTTTTTCAATATGGGATATAAAGTCGACTCTTTGATACTGGATACCAATTTAATCTTTTGACTGATTTCATATCCATAAGAATCACGTTGGGATACGAGGGACAATATTAAAAATTCTATCAATGGTGCAGGTAATGGATAATACATCTATTCACCTTCTTTCCAACTGCATTTTCTTTTATATTTATCATGTATAAATATAATATTAATAATATCATTTATCTAAGCATAATATGTAATAAATTTATATATATAAAATTTTTATATATTATATTCATAGTATTACATATGCAATTCAATTAGTCAATATATATGTAAAATTTTTATATATATGTTTTTGTAAATAACTAAACCATATGCCTATTTTATATTTTTTGCTTCATAAATTTATTTTTGCATTAAAAAACAGGACCGATATAAAAGTTAATTTTTCAGTACATATTAATATAAAGTATACTTTTTTTAATAGTTCTATTATCATGATAAAAACAACTTTTTTCATGATAAAAATAACTTTTTCAACTTTTTGCCCGGTCCTATTTCAAATTATATTATTCAATTTTTCTTTTAAGTGTTTTTAAAAGTTTATCTCATATTTATTCTATATTTTTTAGAGCTACGTTTTTAGGAACTTTATATATCTTTATTAATTGAATAATTGAAACTGCTAAATAACTTACAATCCCCATTATTACCATGTTTATATATACTTTTTGAGATACTTGTAAAGGTATGTACCCGGCTATTGTTTTATATATTACTTCTGTGAATAACTTATACATTATAATATCCACAACAGGTATCGCAACCAATAAAGATAGTATAACAACTATAGTAGTCGCAATAATATATAATCTGGCAATTTCTATATTCGTAAATCCTAATATTTTAACCATAGCAATAGATTGAGTATTTTTTTCTATTATCTGTTTTGAAAGCAAAAACATCAACAATAGGAACATTACAATACCAAACCATTTTAAAACATCCATGAAATTTCCCATCGATACTTTCAACTGTGTTGATAATTTTGTTAAATCATCTTTAGTTATTATTGTCGCAATAAGATTTTTATCCAAATTATCTATTTTTTTATTACTAAAATATCCGTTAAAATATCCAACCGGTTTATCAAACCTTTTGTTAAAATCTTCTTTATTCATAAATACAGACATAACCGCATCATACTTATATTCACCGGCTATAGTAAATTTATAGTATTTATTTTCATATTTTTCCCTTAGTTTTATAGTATCACCCTTATTTAAAGAATATTTTTTCATTATTCCACTAGATAAATAAACTTTTCCCTTTGGTATTTTTAAATTTATATATTTACTGTTTTTTTCAATACCATAAATTGTTATATCATCCGAAATAAAATCCTTTTGAGTGCTTGTAAGCATTGTTACACTATATTTTTCCACATCTGAATTTTTTACTTCTACCGGATATTTCAATACATATTGGTAATTGGAAAACATGCTATTTGAAATGTCATTGGCATAGTCATCTAAAAGTGGCGAAAACATTGTTCCAAATACTACCAAGATAGATGCAAACACTATTCCAATAAAAAGCACTATATAACTTGAAATATTCTGAACAATAATTCTAATTCTAAATCTATGTAAAAAAGGTATCAATGTACTGAGATTTATAGCTTTCTTTCTTTTGAAAGTGGTTAAGTCTCTTCTAATAAATTTTATAGGAGATATTCTCAACTTAGCATATAAAACTATAAAATTTATCAAAAACATCAAAATTATCGGAACTAAAGTAGTAGCAATAAATGCCTCCGTATTCAAAAGTACTTCATATTTAGTAAGACTATAACTTCCATAGTACAATCCCGCCATTTTTTTCTCAAAGTACGTATATCCTAATATATTACCAATTATACCTGCAACTAAGGTAACTATAATAGGTAAAATCATATAATGCCTTACTAACTCCATCTTAGTATACCCTGAAGCTCTTAAAGTGCCTATTGTACCGGCTTCTTTAATAATTGTATTAGATGTTGTAACAGCAAATACAAAAGCTATTATAAGTATAACTATATAGGAGAAAATTAAAAACATAATTTTATCTTTACCTAAATCATCTCCCGAAAATGTAATAGCTTTATTTTCCAATCTTGGAGTAAAAGATGTCAGAATTACATCCTTTTTTAGATTTTCTAACAAATCATCAGATATTTTTTTCTCATTCATATCATTTCTAGGTTCTTTGTCATATTCATAAGCATAGCTATATACAGGATTACCTTTATCTATTGAATTAAATCCATCTTCAGTCATAATCGCTACTGAAAAATGTGTCGCATCAAAAATCATGTCTGAATTGCTTTCAAATAGACAACTATAATCAGGCAAAGCAATTAATCCTGAAACAATTAATTCATTATCACCGAATCTAATTTTATCTCCTTTTACTATCCCCGTATTATCAGAAAACATTCTGTCTATTGCAATTTCATTTTTATTTTCTGGGAGTTTTCCAGACATTATACATTCTTTGTTTACATCATCTCTTTTTGAAAATATTCTATACTTTGCTTTATCACTATTCTCTTTTAAATCTCTATAATACAAATTATATATTTTTATATTATTTTTCTCTTCAATTTCTTTTATCTTTTTATTATCTAATTCAATCCCTGACACAAAATTTCCATTTTCGATATTATATTTTTTAAATGATTGATTATATGTTGTGTACATACTGTTGTCCGCTACCAAAAATCCCGATACTATTGAAATAAATATGGTAAGAAAAAGAAAAATAATAATATATTTGACAAATTCTGTTTTTAATTCCCTTGGCAAACGCCTGTTAAGCGGATTTTTCATATCGTCCTCCTTACCATTCAATATTTTCTATCGGAGTTTTAGACTCATTTACATAATTTTTTTGTATTTCTCCATCTTTTAAAGTTATAATTCTATCTGCCATATTTTTTAAAGCCTCATTATGAGTAACTATTATAACAGTAGTACCATATTTTTCATTAATATCTTCTATTAACTTTAATATTTCCTTTGATGTATTGTAATCAAGAGCTCCTGTAGGTTCATCACATAATAGCAGTTTAGGGTTCTTTACTATTGCTCTTCCAATAGATGTTCTTTGTTGCTGACCTCCAGATAATTGATTTGGCAACTTTTTTCTATGTTCATATAAGCCTAATACTTTTAAAAGTTCATCCGTATCAAGTGGATCGGAACTTAAATATGCTCCAACCTCTATATTTTCTCTTATATTCAAATTTGGAATTAAATTATACATTTGAAAAACATACCCTAAATATTTTCTTCTATATAGAGTAGAATTTTTTTCATTCATATCTTCTAATTTGGATCCTTGAATTGATATATAACCTTCATCTGCTGATTCTATAGCCCCTAATATATTTAGAAGTGTTGATTTTCCAGAACCTGATGGCCCCAACAAAACACTCAATTCGCCTTCTTCTATTTCCAAAGAAATGTTTTTTAATACTTCTACTTTATTCTCCCCTTCTCCATATGATTTAGAAATATTATCAATTTTTAAAAACATAGTTTTTCCCCCTCACTTTCAACCCTATTGATATAGATTTTTATTATCAATAATTCATAAAAAAATAATAGACTCTTTAAATACATTATACCACTTTGAGAACATAGAAATATAGTATTTATTTTATAAAAATATCAGATTCGTAAAAACAAATCTGATATTTTTAAATAAATATTATTAATAGTTCAAAATATATTAAGTATTTAAAATAAATATTAAAAATCATTAATTTGAATAACTAATATTAATTCATTTTTAAATACTACCATCAAAATAAAAATCTCCTTTAAATACTTTATTTATTCAAACCAAACTGTTGAGTGTCTACCCACTCCATAGATAATATTGACCAAAAATCCTGAGCTAATCCATCTATAACATAATCATATGGTATCCATCCATATCCTTCTTCTCCCCATGACGTTCCCCAAGAGTTTCTAATTAATATGGCTCCTTTTGTTTTTTTATTACATCTTGTATTTATTATTTCCTTATCATCATCGTAACCTACTGCCATTACCGCATGTCCCCATTCTGCATTTTCATTTTTGCAAGGATAAGGTATTGCCCCCGGTGAATCAGAATCTTCAAATGATGGAAAACCGAAAAAACCAAACATGGAAGGAATACCTGCAGCAAGATATTTTTTTACAGTACGTAAAACCTCTTTTTCATTATTCTTCTTACCTAGTGGATCATAACAGAAATAATTAATAGTAGTATAATTCTTTGCCATAGCGTATAAGAAACTATCAGGCTCTTTATCCCAATCAGGATTTACTGTTTTTCCATCTAAGGAATATGGAAAATATTTCTCATCAGGCACTCCGAATAGTACAAGGGCTCCCATTGCTGATCTTAACCATGCACCGGAATCGCCTTCAGATAACATAAGTTTTCTCGTCGTCTTATATACAAATAATCTTGACCCTTCCAGATACATTCCATAAGCTCTTCTTTGAAAGTATTCCACCATTCCCACAGCGGCATTTGCAGTACACGAACCTAGTTCCAGCTGATCCTCGACAGGGGAACACCATTCTCTAAGATCGACTTTTTTAGGCAAAGCAGTTTCATTTCCATCTATTCCTAATTTTTCAGCAAGTTCTGTTATTACGGGATTGTCATCGGAATAATCTCTCATATCAGGAAGAGGTGGCAACCATCCTGTGGTTATTTTTTCACCAAATTTTTCACCTTTTAAAAATCTTCTTTGCCTATAAGTATTATATAAACTACTACCCATTAATGACATAACATCACCAACCCAATCTTATAATCTAATATCGTTTTCATCAGTTATACGCAATCCTGAAAATTCAACATTTGCAATAGGATCGTATTTTGATAAATCTCCAAAGTCCAAACCGGTAAGTTCTTCTATCTTTCTCACAGGCACCTGATACGTTTCATACGCCCCATAAGCAAATTCCAAGTCATCTATCATATTTTCCTGAGTCTGAATATATGCAGTTGCAGACAATGTTCCATTATCCTTTACTACTGTAACTACCTTCCAGAAATCAGCAGGTATTTTGAATTTTTTACGATAAATCATATCGTCTTCTTTAAATACAGGCCCTGTAAATACAGAAACCTTTATATTCATTTTATCAGCATTTTTTAGTATATAATCTTCTAGACCTAACCAAATTTTCTGATTTAAATCTTTATGTTGTGGTGCACTGTTTGTGAAGTGAAATGTATCTTCATTGGCTTGATATGCATGTTCTCCCCAGTTAGGATCATTCCTTCTTACCAAATGACCTCTATCTAAATCATTTTTGTTATATACTTCATTTCCATACTGATTTTCTATATTTATCCTTGTATCAAAACGCCAATCATCATCAGATCTTTTTATCTTCACCAAATTTTCACCATCTATATTTACTGCTGTAAAATATGCTAATCCTCTGGATTTACACATAACTATTGAAAAATGAACATAATCTAACACATAATTTCCATCTTTCATTCTGGATACATCTTTTTCCATTTTTTCATTTAATTTAGGAAGATCTACTTTAAAATCCTTACCTAAGAAATTTGGATTATAACCTGTCCTTACATTTGTAGGTATATCATCGCTTGTATCATCATCCTTATAATCATTTTTTTGATCATCATTTAAATCCTTTATTTTTAAATCAGGAAAAATTTCTCCCACTATCTTTTTACCATCGCTGTTCAAATTACTATACTCCTTTCCAATGAAATTAGCTATTGAACTAATTCTGATTCCCTCGTTTGCTATCCATTCACCTTTGCTGTCCGGATTAGGCACTCCTGAATGATGTAACCCAACTACTATCCACTGATCATTAAACACAGGTGACCCTGATGAACCCGGTTCAGTATCAGTCATATAGTGCAAGTAATCATCAAAAATATGTTTGACTTTGTTTTCTCTCAGTGTAACCGACTTTGGTCCACCTTTAGGATGTTGAATAATAGAAACATACTCTCCTTCCATGACTTTTCCTTCCTCAGGTATTAATTTAATATAACCAAAATCCTCATATGATTTTCCGTTTGATAGCTCTTTTTTAATTGCTATTATAGTAAAGTCCAACGATTTGTCAGTAATGAAAAACTTCTTGGGATTCATTTTATAGTAATATATTTGGCAAGGCATGAAATTTTCATCATTTTGATAATTGAACTCCGCAATTGCACACATTGCTGTATCTATGTCTGGAATAACATGATTATTTGTCATAATAATTCCATTTCCTATCATGAAACCTGTTCCACTTCCAATCACGTTTCCAACCTTATTTCTTATTGTTATTCTACAAACTGATTTTCCAACCTCAAATCCTTTTTGTAAATATAAAATAGGAACCAAATCATTTTGCCCTAATATCCGTTCCATCGCCAATGAATCTTTCTTATTGATTACTCTTTTTCTTGCGATTAACATGTCATCAGATGCGGTCATTGTAACATTTTCCCTATCCCTTTTACTCGATTCTTTTAAAAACCTGTCTAAGGCCTCTTTTTCAATTTGAGCTTCACGATTTAAAAGCGTCTCTTCCGAAATCTTTCCTCTGTCTACAATTCCTTTCAACATATTGGTCCCTCCTTAAATCCTACAAATATTCAATTTTCAGCTACTTCTTCCTTTAACATAATTATACAATATTGTATATAAGCGTCAAGTTTTTGAAAATTCAGAAAATAATATAAATTACTGTACCAATCTTATTTTATTAGTACAGTTGAGCATAACTATATACAATATATAGAAAACAATATCAATTCTTAATTTTCCAAAATTTTTCTATCAATTTTTATTCATATATTATTTAAATGTTTTTAACGTTCATCATTTAATTTCTTATAATCTTCTTTACTCAAACTCATTACATATTCTGTTCTAACTTCATTCAAAATAGGAATATATTTTTCTTTAATCTTAACAATAATCTTTCTGTTTCTAGAATCATAATAATTACTCCATAGTTATTTTATAGCTTTTACAAATCTGGTTGCTATTTCTCTAGGTCTGGTAATTGCTCCACCTACTACTACTGCATAAGCACCTGCATTTAATGCTTCTTTTGCTTGTTCAGGGTAATGTATTCTTCCTTCTGCAATTATTGGTATATTTATAGATGAAGTTAGTTCTTTTACTAAGTTTATATCCGGTCCGTTATTTTTTCCCTTCGAGTAGGAAGTATATCCACTCAAAGTAGTACCTACCAAATCTACACCGGCTTTTTGTGCATTTATTCCTTCTTCTAAGGTTGAAATATCAGCCATCAAGATTATATCGGGATATTTTAATTTTATTTGCTCTATAAAACCATTTATACTTACTCCGTCATTTCTTGGTCTCATAGTACAATCCAAGGCTATTATTTCACATCCGGTTTTCACTAATTCATCAACCTCTTTCATAGTTGCAGTAATATACTGTTCCATTCCATCGTATCCTTTTTTGATAATTCCGATTACCGGAAGATTTACTTCTTTTTTTATATCAATAATATCCCTTGTTCCTTGCGCTCTTATTCCTACTGCACCAGCGTTTAAAGCTGCCTTTGCCATCAATGGCATAATTCCACCTTCAGGTCTGTATAAATCTTCTCCTTCAAGTGCCTGACAAGATACAATTATCCCGCCTTTTATTTTAGATAATACATCTTCTTTTCTCATAATCCACCTCCTCGTATATAAATCTTAGCATTTTAAAATAACTTTGTAAATATAGTGTTTAAATTATTTAATTAAACATTATTTTTAAAATATGCTATTAAAATGTATTCTTATATATGTGGATACTTTATATAAGATTATAATTCAATGCAGGTCTAATTAGTGATTTTTTTTACAAATCACGATATCGAGTATAACTATCTACATTTAAAATTTTCTTTGCATTTTCAATACGTTCTTGAGTTGGTGGTTCTATCCCTTCTAAAGTGTATTCCATCCCCAGATTATCCCATTTATATTTTCCCATCGTATGATAAGGTAAAATTTCCACTTTATAAACATTATCCAACGTTCTTATATACTTATCCAATTCTATCAAGTCCTCATCATAGTCACTGCGTTTGGGAACTAAAACATGTCTTATCCAAACAGGTATTTTTTTTTCAGACAGATACCTACCCATTTCAAGTATATTTTTATTTTCCCAACCAGTTATTTTTTTATGAACTTTATTTCGAATATGTTTTATATCAAATAAAATTAAATCTGTATATTTTAACAATTCATCAAACTTAGAAATAAATGGCTCATCATATGTAAATGGCATTCCACACGTGTCAAGTGTTGTATTTATTCCTTCTTTTTTAGCAAGTTTAAAATACTCTATCAGAAAATCAATTTGTAAAAGGGGTTCCCCTCCACTTGCCGTTATTCCTCCTTTATCTCCCCAAAATTCTTTATATTTCATTGCTTCATTAAACAATTCTTTGGCAGTATATGGCTTTCCTTCTTTAAATTTCCAAGTATCAGGATTATGGCAAAACTCACAAAACATGCGACACCCCTGAAAAAAAGAAATAAATCTTATTCCCGGTCCATCTACTGAACCAAAACTTTCAGTAGAATGAATATATCCTATTATCTTTTTTGACATTTCATCATCAACCTTCCATTTTTAAAAGGGACTAACTCACAAGTCAAAAATATTAGCCTATCAAGATATAGAATTTCTAAATTAATAAATTTACTATAATGATAAGTTAAAAATATAGACTTTTGGATTAGTCCCTTAAATTTTTAAATATACTTTTTTACATACTTTCATGCATAGTGCGTTTTATAACTTCCAGCTGTTGTTCGCGAGTCAGTTTTATAAAATTAACTGCGTATCCGGACACACGAACCGTTAACTGAGGATAATTTTCAGGATGTTCCATTGCATCCATCAAAGTTTCACGGTTAAATACATTAATATTTAAATGATGTCCGCCCTTTTTAGAGTATCCATCCAACAACATAGCTAAATTTTCTTCTTGTGTTTCCAATTCTTTACCCAATGCTTTTGGAACTATTGAGAATGTGTTTGAAATACCATCTAATGAATATCTGTATGGTAATTTTGCCACTGATGTCAAGCTGGCCAATGCTCCATGAGTATCGCGACCATGTAATGGATTCGCACCCGGTGCAAATGGAGTGCCATCTCTACGACCATCCGGAGTATTTCCCGTATTCTTTCCATAAACAACATTTGATGTAATAGTCAAAATAGAAGTTGTTTGGACAGATTCACGATAAGTCTGATATTTCTTGACTTTAGTCATAAAACTCTTCAACAGGTCAATTGCAATCTGATCAACACGATCATCATTATTACCATATTTAGGATAATCTCCCTCTATTTCATAATCAATTGCCAAACCGGTTTTTTCATCTCTTATAATTTTAACCTTTGCATATTTAATAGCTGAAAGTGAATCTGCTGCAACTGAAAATCCTGCTATACCGGTAGCCATTGTACGCAATAATTTTGTATCGTATAGTGCCATCTGGATTCTCTCGTATGAATATTTATCATGCATATAATGAATAACATTCAAAGTATTCACATATAAACCTGCTAACCATTCTTCCATTTTATCAAATTTTTCCATTACTTCATCATAATCCAGATACTCGGATGTTATAGGTTTATAACTCGGTCCAACTTGAATTCCCGTCTTTTCATCTACACCACCATTAATGGCATACAGTAAGCACTTTGCTAAGTTCGCACGAGCACCAAAAAATTGCATCTGCTTTCCTATACGCATAGCAGAAACACAACAAGCTATTCCATAATCATCTCCATATTCCGGACGCATTATTTCGTCATTTTCATACTGTATTGCCGATGTATCAATCGATACTCTTGTTGCAAACTTTTTAAATCCATCCGGTAGTGCCGGTGACCATAATACAGTTAGATTTGGTTCCGGAGCCGGACCTAAATTGTACAATGTATGCAAGAAACGAAATGAATTTTTTGTAACTAATGATCTACCATCTAATCCAATTCCCGCTATTGATTCAGTTACCCAAGTAGGATCTCCAGAGAACAATTCATTATAGTCAGGAGTACGGGCAAATTTAACTAAACGCAATTTCATAACAAAATGATCTACTAATTCTTGTGCTTCTTTTTCAGTCAAAATTCCATTTGCAATATCCCGTTCAACATATATGTCTAAAAATGTTGAAACACGTCCAAGAGACATTGCTGCACCATTTTGTTCTTTAACTGCAGCCAAATAAGCAAAATATGTCCACTGAAAAGCTTCTTTTGCATTAGTAGCCGGCTTTGAAATATCAAATCCGTAAATTTTTCCCAATTCTTTGAGTTCGTTCAATGCACGATATTGTTCACTTAATTCTTCACGTTGACGAATAACCGACTCTGTCATAGTTCCATTACCAGTATTATTCCAATCCTTCATTTTTTCATTCATTAAACGATCTGCCCCATACAATGCTACACGACGATAATCCCCTATTATACGACCACGACCATATGCATCCGGCAATCCTGTAATTATTTTATTACTACGAGCTCTACGCATTTCAGGAGTATATACATCAAAAACACCCTGATTATGAGTTTTTCTCCAATCTCTAAAAATACGCGAAATTTCTTTATCTACCTTGTACCCATACAATTCACAAGATTGTTCTGCTGTACGAATTCCACCAAAAGGCTGTAGTGAACGCTTAAATGGTTTATCAGTCTGAAAACCAACTATTTTTTCCTTATTTTTATCTAAATAACCAGGTCCATGAGAAATAATAGTAGACACAATTTCTGTATCCATATCTAAAACTCCACCATTTTCTAACTCTTTTTTAGATAGTTCCATTACTTGTTCCCACAGGGCTTTTGTAGCTTCTGTAGGTCCTACTAAAAAATCATCATTACCTCTGTACTCGATATAATTCTGTTGAATAAAATCACGAACATCGATCTCTTCTTTCCATGTGTGACCTTTAAAACCTTCCCATGCCATCTTATTCCTCCTTTTTTTAATAAAATTAATAATCAGGTATTTTTACATTAAAAACTCCTACATAAATAGTATAACATACTTTTTATTAATTGCGAATGATTTTTATTCTGTTTTATTTGAAGTTAGACTCTTACATAATTCTTTCGATTTGAATAACCTTTATTCCAAAAATAATAAGCAAGTAAAAATAGGTATTTTCACGGCTAAAGTTGAAAATACCTATTTAAATCACACTAATCACACTTTATACATTTCTATTCACTTAATAAATAATATAAGGATTTAACTAATGTTCCGGTAGCTCCTTCTTTTAAATATCCATATGATTTGCTAATATATGCTGTCCCTGCAATATCTATATGTATCCAGGGAATTTCTTTACCTATAAATGAACCTACAAATAGACCAGCTGTAATCATACCACCAAACTTTCCACCAGTATTTTTTATGTCGGCCACCTTTGAATCGTTCATTTTTTTATAATACTCTATATTAGGCATTTTCCATACAATTTCACCGGCTTTAAAAGTAGCCTCTTCAAGTTTTTTAAAAAACTCATCATTATTTGTAACTACACCGCTCACCTGTTCACCAAATGCCATTACGCAAGCTCCTGTCAATGTCGCAAGATCAATCAATTTAGTAGCTCCCAAATTATTAGCCGCATAATACACCGCATCTGCTAAAGTAAGTCTTCCTTCAGCATCTGTATTTACAATTTCAATTGTTTTTCCACTCATAGAATTTATAATATCACCATTTCTATAGCCATCACCTGAAATCATATTTTCACAAGCAGCTACAATCCCTACCACATTGACCTTTGCGTTCATACCAGATAATGCATTCATCGCACCTATAACTGTACCTGCACCACCCATATCAGTAAACATATCTACCATACTAGTCGCCGGTTTAATTGCATATCCGCCACTATCATAAGTAAGTCCTTTTCCAACAAGTGCAAACCTTTCATCAGATTCGGGATTATTATAATACTCCATTACAATTAATTTAGGTTCTTTAGCACTCGCTCTGGCAACACTTAAATAAGCCGCCATATTTAAATCTTCAATTTCTTTTTTTCCATAAATAGTTACTTTGACCCCATTTTTTTCTAACTTTTCTTTTGCTATCTGTGCCAATGTTTCAGGGTAAATTACATTTGCAGGCTGATTAACCAGGTCACGTGCCAAAAATATTGATTCCACTAAATTTATTGATTCATTAATTCCTTTTTCAGCTCTCTCTTCCTTTCCTGAAACCGGTATATAATTAACTACAATTTCATTGACTTCTTTTCTATCACCTTTAAATTTATCATATTTATATGTAGCTTGTAACATACCTTCAGAAATCGCTTGAGCAATTCTATAATTGCATAAATTATTTAATTTAGGTATATTAAGCTCTACCTCATCAACCTTGTTTTTTAGCAAAGTATTATTTACATTGTAGAAAGTTTTTCTAAGAATATCATAATCAATTTTTGATTCTTCTCCTAAACCTATAAACAGATATTCTTTCATATTTGAATCTATATAATAATGAACTTCCTCGGCTTTTCCACTAAAAATTTCTTTATCTTTTAAATACTTCAAATACTCAGTCTTAATATCATTTTCAAAGACCAAAACTCCCTTAACTCCGCCTGATTTCCCTATATTAAATTTCATAAAACCTCCTATTTAATACCTATTGATTATTTTTATCAATATTATATCATTTCGACAATTTGTTTTCCATAATACTTAACGATTGATTATAAAAGCCAAGCAACCAAAAATATATTTTTGTCCTTTATTTAGCTATGTATTTTTTATCACCAGCAATGCTCTTCATAATCATATTGTTCTTGTATGATGCAGGAAATACCGCTATTTCAGATTATTTTTGAATCACTATTAAAAATAAATATCCTAATACAGCTATTATCTCCATAATCAAGAAAAAATAATTTACTAATTTTTCTGTCCTATGCTTAAATAACTTCTTAAGAAAATTATATAAAATTATACCTACAAAAACACCTAATGTATTACCAATTACATCTGTAATATCACTACCACCTATAGCAAATATGTATTGTATAGTTTCAAATATTATACTTATAATAAATCCTACTAATAATTTTAACCAACTTTTTTGTGGAAGATTCAAAATCATCATATATATTCCCAAAGGAATGAAAACAATTATATTATATATAATTTCAGAGTAATCCATTTTTCCGTTTAAAATCACTGATTGTCCAAAAGGTACCAGATTTAAATTTCTCATGTGCGGAATATCATATATATTTGTTGATAATTTAAAAAGGATTAACCATACAAGAAGTATAAAATAAATACTAAATACAATTTTCGTCAACATAAAATTTTTCTTTTCTAACATATTTTAATCCTCCCTCTTATTTTTTTACTTTATTTATAACTACTTTCAAAATAAACTCAATGCTTGACACCATTTGTCAAATTTCATATTTTTGTACTATTTTATTTGCCATCTCTTTAATTTGCATACGTATCTCTGCCGGTTCCAAAACTTCGACACCATCTCCAAAAGAAAAAATGTAATTATATAGATTATAGTCATTTGGTATTTCTATTTCCGCATACAGATAACCTTTATCATCCTCAGTTATATCTCCACTTAACTCATCATAAACCCTAAATGCAACTTTGCGTTCAAATTTCACTTTTATACATACAGTATTTTCATACTTTATCTCTTTTTTTAATGCCAAACTATCAAAATTTTCTTCAAATTTTACAGATAATACTTCCAAATTTTTAATTCTGGATAACTTAAAATATCTAAAATCATTTCGGAACAAACAAAATGCATATAAGTACCAATCCTGGCCTTTAAACAATAGCCTTGCGGGTTTCACTTTGCGACTTGTTTCCTCTTTGTTACTACTAAAATATGAAAAAGAAATTATACTTTTACTTAAAATCGCAGACTTTATTTCATTGAAAGTTTTCTCATGAATCTTATTATTTTGCCAGTTATTAAAATCAATCTCTATCCAATTTGTGTTTTTCATTTTAAATAGTGCCGATAATTTTGTTAGCAATTCATTCTCATATAATTTATTTATATTTTCCAAACCATGAAGTGCTACCATAATTTGCTCTTTTTCGTCTTTAGTCAGTAATGATTTGCTAAGTACAAATTCTTCAGCAATTTCTATACCTCCATTTTTACCTTGAATTGTGTAAATTGGAATACCCGCACCGCTTAAAGAATCTATATCTCTGTAAATTGTCCTTACTGATACTTCAAACTTATCTGATAACTCTCTTGCTGTTACTTTACCATTTTCCAGTATATAATATAGTATTCTAAATAATCTATTATTTTTCATAGCTTTGACCTCTCTTGCCCCTATTATACCATATTGAAACTATACTATATATCATATTCAAAATTATAATTAAAACCTCCTATTTTTTTGTACCGACCACCAAAAGTTATACCAAAAATCTAACAATTGAAGATCTGTACAATATTACAGGAGGTTTTATTAAAAATATTTTAAATTCCAATTCTATAATCTTTTGATTGATTTTACATAGCTGACTATAAGTTAATTATCCAAGTCATTTTTAAAAATAAAACAAAAATCACACTTCTTTCCACCCATACCAAGTGTTTCATTTCGCCTAAAGTCCATTTTATCTATATTTCCAAAGACAATATGATCGCTTAAACAAAATACTTCGCAAATTTCAATACAGTCAAAATAACTACATGTATCGGCCCACAAGCATTTAGTTATATCCACCACATATTTTTCGTCATTGTCAAACAGTATTTCACTTATCCAAAATTCATTACCATTCATTCCTTTTCTCATAAAAAATCTGAATACTCTAGAAAATTTAGGTAAATGAAAGAATTTTGATAATATATTATGTGCTTTTTCCGCCCTAAAATAAGCTCGTTTTCTTACTAATTCTCTTGCCCTTTCTTTTGGTATCCCATACTGCAAAAATGTTTTGTATAAAGCAATATTAGGCAAGATACTACTTTTTTGTTTCTTTTTTTGTTTTTGAGTCCATGTTCCCTGATCAAGTTTTTTAATGAGAATATCCATATTTCTTCTATATTCTTCATCTATATTTTCCAAAATATGTTCTTCTACTTCACAAGAATAAAAATCTTTGAATTTCATTATCTCACCCCCCAAAAAAATCTAACTATTCTAACCTATAAATTTTTAAAGGTTTACTATATTATAACATTGAGAGAAGATTTTTTATAGATATGATTATTATTATCTTATTTAAATGAGTTTTAATTTTATACAAAGATTATTTTTCACCCATAGTATTGAATAATATTCACATAAAACAAAGTTTATGTTGTTTTCAAAACTTTCAAAAATTCGAATTAATTAGACTTTTGGTTAATAATAAAAAAATTATATACCTTTCTTTCTGTTACTTGAAATTATCATAGATTGCTTTGTATATTTTATTTTCTCTATGAGGAATGCAATCTGCTACATAATTCCACCAAAAATATCCACCTATGTAATTTTTTGTAAAAAAAGGCATTTTATAATATTTATTTATCATTTCGATTTTACTATTGATATTTGCAGTATTTGCAGTATTACCACATTCTCCAATTCCTATCTTTGAATCGGGAAATAGAGTCTGAAATTCAGTAATTAGTTTTTGCCAATCCGGATTATATCCCTCATTATCATCCTCATAATAACTAATAAAAACATAATCTATTTCTTTTCTAATCTTCAATGAAACATTCTCTCTTATCCACCTGATCATATCTCTATTATGTGAAGGATTCTCATAATAAAATGTTATTGCTGTTTTTTTATCCGTACCTTCGAAAACATCATGAGCAGCCATCACTTTTTTAATAATCAGTTTATCACTTTGTCTAATCCATTCTACTCCATTTATTTCATTTCCAATTTCCCAGATATCAACGTATTTTCCCAAATATTTATCCGATTGCAAAAATCTGTTTCTATAACTCTCGACATCTTTATATAAATTCATCTCATAAGAATCTACCGGTTCTGCCATAATATATGCCACTTCATGTATCTCTCTAAATATCTCTATATACTCTTTGGGGTGAGTATCTTTCGACATTACAATTCTCACTGTGGGTTTGACTTTAAAATTTTTCAGTGACGAAACAATCTCTTCAATACTGACATTATCATACCAACTATCATCAATTGTTAAACCATATAGTTTTTCATCGTTATTTTTTATCTTCCAGAATAGTATTATTGATAGTATCAGAACTATTGTAAGTATAACGCTTATTAATTTCTTCATACAGTACTACCCTTCCTATCATTAGTTTTTTTGTTATATATCAACAAATTTAAACATTTATTATAAAGTTTTATTAAGATTCTATTTAATTATATTTTCGTAAAAGTTTTTCTATTTATTCAAAAAAACTAGTTTGGTTATAGATATTCCAAATAACAATCCTATAATAAAATCATGGCCTTCAGGTATATCATTTAAAATTATTACTACTAATAAGACTATAATACTTAATAGAACTCGATTCTTTTTGTCCATAGATAAATATTTAATACCCATCTCGAAACTCCTTTTTTAATTTTTTTAACTTTAAACCACAATATATAAATATAAACAAGTACAAAATAAAAAGTGAAATATAAAATACTTCTAAGTAACTACCTCCAAACTTAGAGTTTTTTTGAATAAGTCTTATTAAGTTTGGAATTATTATTGCAAAAAAGATTATTAATAACGGTAGCATCCTTGTTCTAAAGATATGTTCAATCATACTAATTTTGGATTCTGTGTCTGAAAAAATTTTTCTATCATTTTCGCATAAAACATTAATATCTAATTTTCTAAAATAATTCCATCCAAAACAAGAACCTAAGTATTCCCATCCATAATCTTTATACATTTGTAAATAATCTTCTGTGACCTTTTCATCTTTGTAATCCAATTGATAAATAACCTCTTCTGAATCACATTCTTCAAAAATAAAAAAACAAGGAGGTATCATTTTAAGTAACTTCCAACCTTTTTTATGTTGCTCTTCAAGCCATTTTTCTTCTTCCAAATAATCGGCGATTGTAAAAAATCTTACTCTTGTTTTTCTCCTATCCATTATATTCTTCCCCCAAACTGTTGATGTATAATCGTTTTATTCGTTTTAACTCAATATCTAATATTTCTCTTCCTAAGTCTGTAATCAAATATATTTTTCGTTTGTCTTGTTCATTAATAAACTTAATTAATCCGTCTTTTTCCATTTTTGATAATGTACCATACATCGTACCAGGACTTATACTTACTTCATTTCCAGTCATCTTTATTACTTTCTGACCAATACCATATCCATGTTGCGGTAACTGTAAACAATATAAAATGTAAAAAGCTGTTTCAGACATAGGAACATATATTCTTTTTAATTTGGCATCCACAGTATTTCCCCTTTCTATATCGTAGTATTATATATCGTGATTCGTTATATAAATTATATCGAGATACGATATATTTGTCAATAATAATATTAACATTAAACAAAATTTAACATGTAGAAATAAAAGTATTCTTTTATCGCTAAGCAAAAACGTTTTAATTATGTTCCAACTTTCCCTTTAACTTAAATTTTTACTAACACTAATTGCAAATGGTATTGTTATAAGTGTTGTCAAAAAATCCGAAACGGTTTGAGCGTACATAACACCATTTAGGCCCATAAATTCAGGCAAAATTATAATAACCGGAATAAATATAATTCCTTGTCTACAAATATTCAAAAAACCACCCAGGATAGCTTTACCCATTGATAAATATAATGTTAAATAAGTAAATTGAAATCCAAACGTAACAAACATTATTACTCCCGCCCTCAATGCAGGAACTGCTATTTTTAAAACATCCTCCCCTGTGCCAAATATCAATAATATATTTGGTGCAAAAACATAAATTATAACAGTCCAGGTCATACAAAAGATACTAGACCACTTTATACAACATTTAATTGCTTCTCTCACTCTTTCGTAATTTTTAGCTCCATAGTTAAAGCCTGCTAAGGGTTGTAACCCTTTCATATATCCAAACACAACATTCGTTCCAAGTGTTACAATCCTAAGAACAATACCCATCGCAGCAATCGCTTCTTCTCCATAAAAAGAAGCTGCATAGGATACTTTGCTTATGGATATAGTTTGTAAGAGTTGAAGAATTAACATAGAAATTCCTATCTTTAATATCTCTTGATAAATTGCAATCGTAGGTTTGAAATAAGATACTTTTATATTAATTAAATTTTTATCGTCTATAAAGTAAATAACATATATGATACTTGTTATGACTCTTGCTATAAATGTTGCAATAGCTGCACCTTTTACTCCTAAATTAAATCCAAATATGAATATTGGATCTAAAATCATATTTGATATAGAGCCTACAATCATGGCTTTTAAGGAAATTTTTGCAGCTCCTTGTGCGACAACTAAGTTTCCAAGCGTTACATTGATTGCTCCTAAAATACCACCAACTATAAATATTCCAGTATATGATTTAGAAAGTTCCATAATTGATGGGATTGCACCCATGAATTTCAACATTCTGTCTAAATTGCAAAACAATGTAATAGCTGTTATTATTCCTAAAATTGCACTGGACAAAAAGGAAACTGTAGCTACAATATTTGCTTCTTTTCTGTTATTTTCTCCAAGTAATCTTGATATATAAGAGCCTGCTCCCGCACCAAAGGTTAATCCTATTCCTAAGAAAATAAATTGAATTGGAAAAGCAACTGAAACAGCAGCCACCGCTTCTTTTCCAAGTCCGGACACAAAATATGTATCTACTACATTATATAATGCTGCTACCAGTAAGCTGATTACCATAGGAATACCCAGCTTAAAAAGTGCTTTGTTAATATTTTCTTCTTTCAAAATTTTTATTCTACTTTCATTCATTTAATCTTTCTCCATTTCTCAATATTCTATTTCTTGTATTTACGCAACAAAAAAAGGCATAAATACAAAATCGTATCTGCCTTTTGTTCGATAAACTATAAACAAAAGGCCACAGACAAAACATTGCCCATAGCCTTTTACATTTTAGTTACATATCGAGAAATGCACACAAAAACAAAGCCATATAAATGACTTAATTTTTTGTATTTCCCGATGAAAATCTTAAATGCAATTTACATGCTATACTCTGTACAATGTTTCATCGGTTTCATTTGTACAGAGTTAAGTTTGTTCTTTGGATGATTTTTTAGGTAAATGTTCATTATATTTTCCTTTCAATTTTCGCAAAATATTATATCATATTCTTTATCAAATATCAAAAATTAAGCATTAAGCATTCTGTTTATTTATTGTATTCTTCGATGCAATATATGTCGAAACTATTGAAACTACTATAAATAAAATAAATACTTGCATCACCTGCTTTACAGGAACTCCATTATCAATCATTTTCGTAAATTTCGCTTCTTTCAACACCTTGTTAACATTTGAGATTTTATACATATATACACTTGAGGCTACAATAGATGCAATTATCGATGAAACTATTCCATAATAAAGCCCTTCTAAATATATATTTTTCCTTAGTTGAACTCTACTCATACCAATGCATAGTAAATCGTGTATTTCTTTTTTTCTAATAATTAAATTACTCTTAATTATAAATATGGTATTTATAAAAACAATTAATATTGCCGTTAAACTATACATTATTCTTAATTTTTTATCAATTTTCAATTGCAAGCCTAAATATTTTATCTCCTCACCTTTGCCTCCCATGGATATTGCATCATTTTTTGAAATGATTTTTTTCAAGTCTCTTTCAAGATTCATAATTTCATTCTCGCAGGCAAAAATAAATAACGAGTTATCATTATATACATTTGTTATTCTCCTGTAATCCGTCTCGTTAAATATAACCTGAGCTCCGTTTAAACCAACATTTCCATCCTGTCCACCTGCATAGTCAGTATTCATTATTCCAGATACTTCTACATTCAAAACTTTATACTCTTTAATCCCATTATTATCAACAGGCAGTTTTATTTTGAGTGTATCTCCAACACTAACTTTATTTAAGATTTTTCTATCGATTGATGATATTTTTTTCGAGTAAATATTATTAACAAGGAGCACTCTAGGTTTTTCATTACCACTTACTTCCTGTATATTTCTACCTTCATTTATGAATTTATCTCTTTTTTTCAACATATTTTTATTATATGCTCTTATCATTATTGGATACTCTCTTGAATCTATTCCGATTTCTTCTTTATATTCATTAGATACTTTTTTCTCATAATCTAACAAGAATGCATCCATTGTCATACTGCAAAACTCAACTTCTTTTACATAACTTGATTCCTTTACTTTATCTCCAATATTTTTACTTATATTAAAGTAAAGTGAATCAGTCCCTTTAGTACTTCCGTCTATTTTTTTATCAACACTTCCATAGCTCATTGACCATATACCACCACTTGCACCTGCATACATACTTTTCATAACCATTTCGGCTGAAGAAAAATTCAAAATGAATACAAGTCCCACAGTAGTCATTGTCAATATTGATATAATGGTTTTAGTTTTATCTGCCCAAATATTTGATAGCGCTAATTTAACAATTATATCGTTTTCTAGCATCTTTATCCTATATTTCCATTTTATCGGATTTCTCACTCTATTAGTCTTCATAAGTTCTATCACTGTATTTTTAAGTAACTTATAAATTAATATAAAATTCGATAAATATACCGCAAACACTGCAATAAGAATAGCTATTCCTATATTGGTATAACTAATTGTCAATACGGGATTATCATACATAAAGTTGATGTAAGTATAAGAAATTAAAATACTCGCAAAAACACCTATAAGTGTACCTATAACTACAAAAAAAGACGAATATATCAATAGCATTTCCATTAACTGTCTTTTTGTCATCCCTAGCGATCTAAAAGTTGCAAGCTCTTTTCTCATATCGGATAAAATTATATTAAATATGTTATGAATCACTATAATTGATATAATAACTATTAATGCTGTATTTCTTATATTCTCGATATTTAGTTCGGAGCTTTGTTTTAACAATTTTATTGAAGATACCTCACTATTTTCATGTATACTATCCCATCCTAGATTCAATTTATTTTGTAGATAAAGTGAGTATTTTTCGGCATTACTTTTTTTTAAAAATACATATCCATCGTACTTTTTATTAGAAGATACCGTTGGTAGTGAATCTGTATTGAATATAAAAGCTCTATATTTTGTTCCTCCAATAGAATCAGCCAAAGATTCGTAATATTTATCTGTCTTTTTTAATATACCTACTACCTTAAATTTCTTATTTGATGATTTAATGTGATTTTCGCCATTTTCATTATAATTTATCGAATGTAGTAAATTAACATATTTACCAATTGGATATTTAATATTAAGTTGATTTATAAATTTTTCTTCTAAAACAATTTCATTATCATTTTGTGGAGCTCTCCCTATCATGTTGTATTTTAAACAGTCAACAACATATTGTTTGTCAAACACATATATGCTTGTCTTCAGTCCAATTGATTTATCTATCAAATCTCCACTGCAATTTTCAGTATATAATATACTCTTTATTTCTTTATCAGAATTCAGCATACTGATATTCTTTTTCGTCAATCCTAGCAATTCTATATCATAATCTCCATACACAGACTTCGCTTCTTCAATTTGAGAGTCATAAATGGAATCTCTGGTTATACTTATAGACAAAAATAACACTACAGCAACTATTACACTTGATAGTAGTACAAGTGTTTTTCCATAATTACGAGTAAAATAGTTAAATGAAAGTTTAAACATATATAACTCCTTTATCAACATTTATTATATTTGTCTTTTACAACTTTTCCATCATTAAGTTCAATCACTCTATCAGCTTCTCTAGCTATTTCAGGATTATGTGTTACCATAATTAAAGTTTTATTAAATTTACTTACTAATGATTTCAAGATATTCATGACTGCCCTTGCATTTTTGCTATCAAGATTTCCAGTGGGCTCATCAGCAAATATTATATCAGGATTATTTGATAATGCTCTTGCAATAGCGACTCTTTGTTGTTGACCGCCAGACAGTTCATCTGGATTCATCAAGTTCACATAAATTTGAATCACCTAAATATATACTCCCTTCTGTTGGAACATCTAAACATGCTATACAATTTAACAATGTTGTCTTACCCGAACCACTTGCGCCTATAATAGCCACAAATTTTCCTTTCACTATGGTGAGTGTAATTCCATCAACAGCTTTTACTACATCATTTTTCATATTATAATATTTTTTTAACCCGTCAATTTTTACTATCTCCATAACAAACCTCTTTGATACTACAAAATTTACTGAAACTACATACTTAAGTTACCTTCTTTTTATTTCTATATTATGCAACTTGATACAATGGCGATATCTTTTAAAAATATCGTAAAATTAATATATTATTTAAACCCTTCATTATAGTTACTATTAATTTTCACATTTATTTTAACATTGAACATTTTCTTTGTCAATGAACCATTATCGAATTCTTGTTATTATACGATAATATAACCTTATACTTATTTTTCAATTATATCACTTTTTGGTGCCAAACTTGGTACTATACAATATTCTTTATAAAATGTCAAAAATCAAGCTTTTATTATATATAATTTCACTATTTTTTTAATTTTACAAAATAAAAAGAACAGATGCAATCTGAATAATACGCCGATAATACAATCATTTCTTATATTCTTTTTTTATAATTATTTTATTTCTTCAGAATACTTCAATTTCTCCCTGATATTTATTGGCTTTATCTATCAAACCTCCCTTCGCACCCATTGTAAAGGCAATATTACTACTGCGAATAGCTAAAAGTTTATCCCCGACTTTTATTCCTAAAATTTTCATCAAAGGCTCCGGCAAACTAATAGTATCTTTTTTTAATACAAGCCAACCATATTTTCTTCCTTTGTATGAAATTAACTCTCCTTCTCTTAAACTTCTATCTGCTAAACTCGGATTTTCTTTTAGAATATTTTTGAGTTTAGAGTGAGAAAGCAATGATTCGGTCATTACACAAAAACCTCCTGTTTGCTTACTACCTGAAACAATATAAATATGTGTTTCTCCTTCTAACTTATATTCTTCTACTGCCATTCTTGAAAAAGTTAATTCTCTATTTTCTCTTATCCTTGACCAGCCAAAAATATACTTTCCTCCCTTAGTCATCTGTGGCATTTTCAATTTCCTCCAATGCTTTTTTTGTAATACGTATTGCACCGGCACTATGAATTCGAACAACAGGATGTACATCATTTTCTGCAAACCATTGTAATTTTTCTAAGTAAGGTTTTACGTATTGTGGTTTTCTTTTTCCAATCACTCGAAATATTTCAGGTGCTTCTATCCGAACTCTTTCTCCCTTATCTGATATCAATTCATAAAACAATTCTAATTTTTCACAAAATAATTCCGGTGCATTTGTGGCGATATTTTCACAAGCCCAGACAAAGGCAAGTCTAACATCATCCATTTGATCATCTTTCATTTTCATCAATTTATCTAAATAAGAAATAACTAAATTCTTATCGGCTCTACCTATTCTTCCCAATGCATTAACGGCTCGTTCTCTTAACTTCGGATGCTCATCTTCTAAATGACCGACAATATCTTCAATATATATTCGCACTTGCATAGGATAATTTAAACCCATTTCTCCAAGAAGCCATAAGATTTTTGCTTTTACCTCAATAGAATGTTCTTCATTTAATTTACCTGCAACATTATCAATATTTGCACTCCAGTTTTCCTTATTTTTTGTTATTACTCTTAATTCCCTTAATAGTTCTTTATCCTCTATGTTTTTTGCCATTTTTCATTATTCCTCTAAATAAAAATCTCTAAAGTCTGTTATCCATTTATCCAATGCTTCTGACAATAATACCTGTTGTTTCAGAATTGTTTTTCCTGTAAGCGGAATATCTGTTCTTTCTTTATCCAACTGTGATACTGCATTTTGAAATTGATTTATTTGATACTCAATATTTTCTGTCAATTCCTTTCGTTCCCGTGAAGACACCATTTCCAAATTGATAACAACTGCATTGAAATTTAAAAATATATTTATCATTTGATCAGAAATTTTCTTCATAAGTCCAAGAAAATATCTATCTCCACTCTCTGTAATGTGATAAATAGACTTTTCAGGCATATTTCCCTCTTTTGATAAATTTCCTTGTATATATCCTTTTTTTTCTAACTGAACTACCTTTTTATAAATTGACGGTGTACTTACTTTAACCCATTTAGAGATATTTCTATACTCAATATTTTTTTGTAAATCATAAGCACTTTGTTCTTTTTCCTTAATCATTCCCAAAACAATTAAATCTATCGCTGACATATATTTCCCTCCAAAATAAAAACCTATTATAAATTATATCACTATACTTTATAGTAGTTCAAGAATAGATATTGTTAGCAAAAATAAATCTAACCTCCAAATGTACAATATTTTTCTATTCCTTTTTCCCATAGCTTAATAGAACTTATTATCAAAACCAATAGCCAAATTAACCCTATCGCCATCTGTTCCAAAGCAAATTCAATATCTATGTCTTTTATCAAAAATATTGTAGGGATATAACTTGTATATGCAAATGGTAAAATTTTAAAAATAGATAAAATATTGGATGGTAACATAACAAGTGGAAAAACAATCCCTGCAAAAATATTTCTAACAACCTTAATTGAAGTATACAGTGACGACACTCTTGAAAAATAAAAACTATATAGACCTATTGAAAAATCTATAAAAAAATTTATTAAGTATCCAATAATCAGTAATGATATCATCATGAATATTCTCACAATGTTAATTGAAAAACACATATACTTAGATAATATTACATATATTATCAGAATTGGTACTGCATTCATTGTAATAAAAATTATTCGTTGTGGCATATCAATCATAAGTTGATATAAAGCATAGTTATATGGTTTTATAATATACTTACTTAATTCTCCCAGCCTGATATCATCGGAAATTTTGAAAACAGAAGATGTATAAGTAATATTGCTGACAACTAGAGTTACAAAATAATAACTGATTGTTCCGTTTACACCTAATAACACATCATTATTTTTGATTGTAACTGCAAGCCAGAGTAATGTATTTACTCCAAATGGTATAAGTGAAAAAAGGAATGATGAAATGAAATTTACTCTATATTCCAGTTGATTACTCAATGCCATCTTAAAAATTTCAAAATATTTTCGCATATTAACCCTCGCTTCTTTTTATGATTGATATATTCTTCTAATTACATCATCCATACTTATATTTTCAATATTAATATCTTTTAATTCATTGATTAAATTTTCTGATATATTTTTTAAAACATCTAAACTTGAATCTGCATATGCTATTATTTTTATAGAATCTTCACTTAGCTTTTCCGCCAAGAAAGTTGTACTATTTTTTATATCTTTTATAAATTTACTTGCATTAGTTTCTTTAAATTTCAAAACAAATAATTTTTCATTCAAAAACTCATTTTTAAAATTTTTGAAGCTGTCAGAATATATTTTTTCTCCTTTGTTTATAAGTATTAGTGAATCACACAAATAAATAATATCATTAAAATTATGACTTGTAAGAATTATTGTAGTCCTATACTTTTTACAATATTCCTTCAAAAACTCTCTTATATGATATTGTGTAATTACATCAAGTCCTATTGTCGGTTCATCAAGAAAAATAATTTTAGGTTTGTGAATTAGAGCTGCTATAAGCTCCATTTTCATTCGTTCGCCAAGAGATAATCTTCTAACCTGCGTATTTAATTGTTCTTTAACATTTAATATATCTACCATTAAATTCAATGTTTCTCTATATTCCTTCTCATCTATTTCATAAATGGTTTTGTTTAATCCAAAGGAATCCAATGCTGGCAAATCCCACCAAAGTTGGCTTTTATTTCCCATAACCATAGAAATCTGTTTTAAATATTCTTTTTTCTTATCAAAAGGTTTATATCCCAAAACAGATATTTCTCCCTTTGTTGGTAAAATCAAACCTGATAACATTTTAAGAGTTGTGCTCTTTCCTGCTCCATTTAAACCTATTAACCCTACAATTTCTCCTTCTGAAACCTCAAATGAAAGATTTCTGACAGCACTTTTTAAAAGTATTTCTCTAGAAAATAAATTTTTTATACTTCCTTTTAGTCCTGCATCCTTTTTATAATAAATATATTCTTTATAAACATTTTTTAATTTAATGATTTTTTTAACCTCCTGCACTCGCATACCTCCTCAACCCTCTTTGAAAAATCCAAGTCGATATAATAAAAATAAGTATTCCTGAAAACAAAGAATATATTATGAATTTTTTTTCCAGGCTATTTACCAAATATAAAATCGGAAAATTAAAACAACACAGAATAGGTATAATATAGGTAAGAATTTTTTGAATTACACTAGGATATATAGACATAGGTTTATTGCCAATAGTAATTAGCTCAGAACCTATTCCCATAACCATATCCATTCTAACAAACCAAAATGCCAATGACATTAGAATAAACATAATAGAATATATAATAAGAAATCCATTGACAGATAATAGTAAGTACAGGCTAAAATTTATTGGTCTTACTTCAATCTTTAATTTTCCTATACAGTATATAATTCCAAATATATTAATTAAAATATTTTTAATTTGTGGTATATCAAATTCATTGAATGATATATTAAATCTTTTATTAATTGGTTTTAATAATATAAAATCCAAAGTTCCCATATTTATCATTTCAGGTAGTCTTCTTAGGCCCGGAACTATGCAAAAAGTAAAAATAGAGTCCATTAATCCGCCCTGAAAAGTCAACAAGAACATCTGATATCTATTCCAACCATTTATATTTTCTGTATGAATAAATAATACCTCTATGAATATAATATACATTATCATCCAGATAAGTTCAAAAGTTCCACCTGCAATAAAATTAAATTTATACTCCATTTGATTCATTAAAGAACCTTTAAAATAAGATTTAATAATAGAAATATATTTTTTCAACTTAAAACCTCACTTCTTATATACTTTATTATGCTCATAATATATCATATTAGTACGACAACTATATGTCGTAATTAGATAAAAATTTTTGAGCCGTTTCTATCAGCTCAATTTTATAACTTTCGGGTGATATAACTTTTACACGATTACCAAAACTTAACAATAAAGCTTTCCATAATCTCTCTTTTGCAGGCACACGAATTATAACCCTATACAAATTCACTGAAATCTTTTCTATGGGACAATCGGGAAAATATTCCTCTATTAGTTCATATTCATCATTTGAAAATTCAACTTCAACAGATATACAAGTATCATAATATTCCTGCTCTGATGTTTTCATAAGAATTTTTACATCTTCGTGTTTTGTTATCGATATTTCTTTTTCGATGCTGAGATTATTAATTCTTGCTATTTTAAATGTTTTATACTTATTTTGATTTTTTGAGTATGAAAATAGATACCATGCATACCATTTATAATGAATTGCCAATGGCTCTATATACTGCTTACTTCTCTCTCCTTGCGCGTTTTTATAATCAAAACTAACATAATTTCTATTATCGATTGCTTCTTCTAAAATTGTATTTAAATTCTGCACTTTATAATTTTCTTTTGTAATACTAAAATCCCAGAATATTTTTTGTCCGCCTTCTTTTTCAATTATTGTATTATATTTTTCAATAAGCGAGTTTAAGGCATCACTTGAATATGAAGTTGCAAGACTCTCTAAAGCATTAATAATTAGTTGTTGTTCATTATTAAAAATATTCATATTTTTTATTTTGTAGTTTTTCATAATAGAATATCCACCATTTTTTCCGCTTAATGCATATACTGGAATTCCTATATTAGATATACAAATCATATCTCTTTGTATCGTTCTTACAGAAACTTCAAATCGTCTTGCCAGATAACTAGCGGTTACATTATCATGATTAAGCAAATATATTATTATTTCCAAAATTCTGTCTATTTTCATAATACGCTCCCTATCATTCTATTCAATATTACTAAGCATTCTCATTAGAAAAAAACTCCAAAGCAAAACCGTGATAATCCATTACCAATAAAATGTGTATAGCGCTTTTTAATCTTTTTATTGATCTCCTTATCTTCTGTATATAACTCCAATAGACCTTCAAATTTATTTTTGCGCAAATAAACTATTCCGCCATACTCGTCAACAATACTAATTCCGGTCTGTTCTAAAAATTGTAAGTATTCTTTTCTCTTTGAACCAGAATAATTTGGAATATCGATTTTATATTGGCATTTTTCAGGTGAAACATCTTCAAACTCATATTTTCCATTACAGTATCCTATGAGCATAAAACTCTTTTCCCCTTGATTCTTTAACCATTCTTCCTCTTCATGAATATCTAAAAAACCTTCTTAATTGTCATTTTCATAGTCTTTCTCTTTTATTTATTTTGCATTTTGCAGTAATTCTTCTAAACGAATAATTTCCATATCAAAGAATTGCCTTACTATATCTGTAATAATATATTCTTTTTTTCTGCCTTGAGACTTATTATCTAACAGTTTTATCCAACCCTTTTTTGCAGGGTATTTAACGCTCCATATAGAGTCCCAGCTCCAAGATTAACACGATTATTGGTCATTTCTGCAATATCTTTTATCAGAGCATAACCATGTGCCGTATGATGAAGACAAAGCAGAATATAATAGATAGATTCTGTTAAAGCACCACTATTTGCATATCTTCCCATTGAACCTTCTTTTTATTACGTTTTGCAATATATCTATAAACGTAGTATGTCGTAAAACGTAATATTTGTCAATATATAAATAATTCTTTCATAAAAATGGTCACATTAATCACAAGACCTGATACTTTTACAGTATAAAACTTCATCAATGTCAGGCGTATAGCATCTGGTAAAATAAAAAAACTATTTTATTGACTGTAATATCTTTAATAAACACACCTCATTGAATAACTGCTTTAAATTTCATAAGCTTAATTTTTTCTTTTATATCTATTTAGTTTCAATATCATCATCATTTATTCTTTTATCTATACTTTTTTGTTTTTTTGAATTCAAAGTAGTAACTGTCATTTCTAAACCAAAAAAGAAAATAACAAATACGACATAATAAATTACTAAATTAACGAAATCATCTTGTCCGCTTAAAAATACATAAAGAATTACAGAGCATATCCCTGAAAAGAGCGCACTTCTTAAAATATTTATCTTGGAATTCCCTTCCACATTCCATGTGTTGATACCTTTCATATTATAAGAAATAATATTATAGAGTCCACATCCAATCAAAAGAATAAACTCAACTGCATACTGTTTAAAAGGTGCAACAAGCAAAAATTGCTGTACAATAACCGAAATAAGGAGTATATATATTATAAAACCGTAACCCTTGCTTTGTATTTTTCTTTTTTCCGCCAATATACGTTCATCTTGAATCTGACTATTTTTCATTTTATCTCCTCCCAAAATAAATCATTTAATGTTTTATTAAGTGCTTTACATATTGAAATACACAAATTTAGTGTAGGATTATAATCTCCTGATTCTATTAACCCAATTGTTTGTCTTGTTACACCAACAGCTTTTGCCAAATCCTCTTGCTTCATATCACATTCTATTCTCGCAATTTTCATCCTTTTGTTTTTCATATATGCCCTCCTTATATTACATATAATAATATTTTTATTACATTATGTCAAATATATATTGCATTATTATCTAAATTCCTCCGACGTATATAGTTAATCACACTTTTCTAAATATTTTTAGTAACTATCATCTTTGTATTTTTTTACAAGAATAAACGCTAAAATAAATGACATAGTATCCGAGATTGGTTGAAGCAAATATATTCCGTTTTTTCCAAAAATTTCAGACATAATATATAAAAGCGGAATAAAAAATATTCCTTGACGAGATATAGTTATAATCATCGCTATAAAGTATTTGCCAATATTTTGCATATACATTCCACTGACAGCATAGTATCCTAATAAAGGCATTACGATACATTGTAAACGAAGTATGTGGCTCCCCATCATTAAAACTTCATTATCACTTGTCATAATGCCAATTAAATCTTGAGCATATATAAATAATATAAGAGAAGATATTACTAAAAAAATTGTGCCCACAAAAACAGTATAATTAAATGCTTTTTTTACCCTTTCATATTGTTTTGCTCCATAATTCATGGCACATATAGGTTGAAATCCCTGACACCATCCAATTGCTATCATTTGTGCAAAAGCAAGTATTCTCGTGCTAATTGTCATAGATGCAATCATACTATCTCCATATTGTGCTGAAACAGTATTAAGTAATATTAATGATATACTGGTAATTGATTGTCTGGCAAAGTTTGGAATTCCTCCAAGTAAAACATGATAAATACGACTTTTTGTAAATTTTATTTTTTTCATTTTGGAAAAAGTATTCCTTTTCTTTCCAGCCAATATTGTTAGCGTTATACAAGCAATTATATGACCGATAAGCGTAGCATATGCTGAACCCACAAATCCATATTCTAAACTAAAAATAAAGATTGGATCGAAAATAAGATTAACAACCATTCCAATAAGAAGCCCTATCATTCCATCTTTTGCATTTCCACAAAGTCTAAGCTGATTATATATAGTAATTGCATATAGGCTAAATGGAATGCTGATTATTATTACTTTTAAATACTCTACAGTAAAAATAAAAAGTTCATTAGACGCAAAACCACCTAAAACCCTGGATAAGGGCAAAACATATATTCTTGAAAAAATAGCAATTAAAATACCACTTACTATTGCAAAAATAATTCCTATTGTTGAAAAAATCTCTGCTTCTTCAGTGTTTTTTTCTCCAATTTTCTTGGACATAATATTTCCACTACCATAGCCAAACCAAAAGCCAATTGCCTGAATAATACTTAGAAAGCTAAATACTACACCAATAGCCGCAATCATTGAACTATTATCCAGTAAGCTCACAAAAAAAGTATCTGTCAAGTTATAAATTACGGTAACCAACATTCCTATAATGGTAGGAACAGCTTTTTTAATAAGTAATCGAAAAATTGGTTTTGTTAATATTTCATAACGAATCTCACTTTCTTTATTATTATTTAAATAATCAGAACTCATACTAACAAAGTTTAACCTCCCCTTTATATCCATCGACCATAATCATATCTCCATCTTTAAATCTGTTTGTAGCAAAACCTACACCTAATACCGCCGGAATATTAAATTCTCTTGCAACAATGGCAGCATGACTTAGAGCTGAACCTGTATCAGCCACTACAGCACTTGCCAATTTAAAAAGCGGTGTCCATTCAGGATCTGTAAGATGACAAACAAGAATATCTCCTTTTTCCATTTTGAAGAACTCTTCCGGTCCATTTACAATACAAACTTTTCCAACTGTACCTCCCGGACTTCCAACAACCCCTTTTAATATATCACCGGTAGAATCAAAAATAAGGGTTTTTGATTTATCCCATACTTTTACAGCAATTTGAGATTTCTGAATTCTTCTTTCGATCTTTTCTTTATCACTTTCATTTAAGAATCCTCTTTCCATAACATCAATTAATTCTCTGAAAAATAGATTGCCTACTCCTGATTTATAATTCTCATTTCCAAATAAGATTAGATTTATTCTTTTTACACAATTTTTAATATTATAAAATAGTTCTTCCCACATATACTGTGTTTCCTCACGCACAAAATGAAAATATCTTAGGTAATTAATATCTCTTTCTATTGAATCATATTTTTGTGGATAAACGGTTTTTAATTTGTCCATTAATAAATAGTAATCTTCAATTGTCATAGTCTTTGTACTATCTTTATCTTTTAATACCGGTTTTAATATACTCAAAATTCTATTTGGATTCTCAATAAATGATTTTCCTTCAAGAAGATAACAATTATAATCCAACTTAAATCCGTTTTTACTTAAAAAGTCATCAATTAAAGATTTGAAATCAGAAAACTGATTATATAAATTTTCAAAGCTTTCTCCTGATAAAATTGCCGATGTTAAGTTATCGTTTTCCTTTATTGTATCGGACAATTTGAAAATATCATTTGTGACAACAGAAGTCTTGTTATTAAGTCCCCAATATAAATCAAATGCAGAATATTTTTTATCTACTTTCTTGACTATTTTGGTGAAGAATTTTTCTCTTGCTACACTGGGAAATATAGCAAACTTGAACCTATCATATGCAATACTTCTTAATAAATCATAGCTATTCAATATAAAACTTTTGCATTCCGGCAGAGTCATATCTTCATAACTTAAATTTCTTATCTGTTCTATTTTTCTTTTATATTCATCCATGAATCGTTTGCAAGTATAATAGCACTTATCATAATTTTTTATATCTCTTATTATTTTAAATATCTTGAAAATATTTTTGCTTATTTTCCTGCTTCCATTGGGAATAACCATTATTCCATCATCATCCATTTTAGGATTGATATCATAAATTATTCCACCTTCTTTAAAAATAATTTCCTTTTGTTCGCTAATTGCAATCATAAAATCGTATTCAAGCGGACTAAATACAAAAGGTGCTTTTTCAAGTAAAAAAATCATACTTTCTTTTATAGTATTTTTTACTCTAATATTTTTTGTATATCTATCAACTATTTTTTCCAAATCGTTATTTCTTAATGTTGTAATAGCTCTAGCCTGTAGTATATATATTTCATCATCTTTTATCGACCATTCAATATCCATTGGCATATGATAATGTTTTTCTATTTCTAAACCTACTTCTGTTAGACTAATAATCTCGTCGTTATTTAATGCTTTTTCTTTTCTTTTTTCATCTTTTACTATTTCTTTTTTTGTATTTATATCATCATAAACTATTTGAATTTCCTTACTACCTATGGTTATACTTTTTATCTCACCATTTTTACCAACGATATAACTGTCTGCTGTTACCTTTCCACTTACAATACTTTCTCCCAGTCCATAACTTGCATTAATTTGAATTTCATCTTTATTTTGTGTTAAAGGGTTTACAGTGAATAGCACTCCTGATTTTTCACTTTCAATCATCTCTTGAATAACCACAGCAATAGCAACGGAAGTTTGATCATATCCATTATTAATACGATATTTTATTACTCTGTCACTCCATAAAGATGCGTAACATTTTTTTATTTTATTTAAGACTTCTTCTACTCCAACAATATTTAAATAAGTTTCCTGTTGACCTGCAAAGCTTGCTTCCAGCAAATCTTCTGCTGTTGCTGATGATCTGACTGCAACTCTTATATTATTTCCTAATGAAAAATATTTTTTTAGAATTTCCTCTTTTAATTTAGTTGGAAAACTTCCCTTTGTAATTAATTCTCTTAGAGATTTTGATATTGTTTTTAATCTATATTCATCGTTTTTAGCTCGGTCGAGTTCTTGTATCATTAATTCAGTTATCCCATTTTCTTTTAAAAAATATCTATATGAATCCGATGTTATAACAAAACCATTCGGAACATTTATTCCAGCCGAAATCATTTCCCCTAAATTAGCTCCCTTACCTCCAGCTACTAATAAATCTTCTTTTTTTATATCACTAAAGTCCAGTATCATAAATCCTTCCTCCAAATAAAAAAATAAATATTTTATATTTCTATATATTTTGAAACAAGACTATAAATATATACTCTTAGTATCTCTCCAAAATAATCTTTATCAAAATGATAGAAGTTTGAACATAATATAAAACTTCCCACTAATGAATTAATTAATCCTTTTTCATCAATACCAATTACTGCTTTATTATCTTTCCAATATTTCATTAGCTTAAATAAAAATTCCGAATATAAATTTTCAATTCTAGTTACTTTTGTATTTTCTTTTTTCCATAATATTTTAAAAGCATCATCGTAAACCGGTTGCGTGCGAATTTTATCTATAATATCCATAGAATATTCAAATATGACCTCTGTTAAAAAATTAATTGGATTGACAAGAGAATCAGAAAACTTTTTTTCAATAATATTCAATTTTTGTGTTGACCTATACACAACAAGATCAAGAATAAGTGATTCTTTATCTTTCCAAAAATTGTAAAAACTGCCTTGTGCTATACCCGCTTTTTTTGTTAATTCACTTATACTCAATGATTTAGTTCCTTTATCATGAAACAGTTCAAGAGCTGTTTCCATTAATTTCTCTTTTATTTTGTTTTTCTCTTCTATAGTAAATGCTCTAGCCATAATACCTCCTTTTAACATCTATGAATATTTTTTACTTTATTCATAGATATTATATAACAAATTTCCATTTTTAGTCAATGAATATTATTAAATAAATTCATTGCTAATATTTTTTAATAAATAGTTATTTTTTTAACTAAATATTCTGATTGTCTTTATAATCAATTTGGACAACCAACTAATTAAAAACTTAGTAATCACTCTCCTTATCATATTTTGAAAACTCATATCAAAGAATATCAAATCCATCTCTATTTTTTATGATGTAATTATTTTTTTTCATGTCAAGTAATACTAATTAATTTCAATATCAGTAATTTTCCAAAAAATATATAAATAAGCTACTTTTTACAAAAATATAGATATAAGGTATTATGTTTCATTGAAATTATATTATTTACTAAAATTTTTTTATTAGTTCCATAAAAATTAATAAATTATTTTTTCTAAATTTATGTTGTTATTTTATGATAATGTCACCTTAGGATTAATTTTGGACTTTGTCACTTTTTGATATAAAATAATATTATGAAAGAAGGTAAAATAACATTGACTATGAAACAACTAAAAAGATATCAAGTGATTTGTAGCTACATAGATAAACAAATTACTAGAAGAGAAGCCACTGATAAAAACAAACAATTCCAGGTTATTGATGATGGATTTCCTCTTATTCCATCAAAGACTGAAATTCAAGTATTGGTAAATCCCAATTTTGGTATTAGAGTGAAGTATAGAGATAATATTTTCGAAACTATTAGATACGTTAAACCTGCCGGCAAAATGATCTGTTATTTTGTGATAAAAAATTCAGCTATTGACAGCTTAAATAAATTACCAATATCAAAATAAATTATGTATACAAATAATATTAAAATGAATTATTTAATAATAATAAGAAGAAAACTTAATATAAATAAAATAATCTTAAAAAATACTATACACTCTATTTCTAATATGGAAAAATAGACAAACTGGCAGTTGTCTATTTTCGATACTTATTTATTTTATGAGAATATTCAGTTAAAAGTTTCCTCGAATAAATTTTTTCATTTTCTGAATCTTTAACTTCTTTCCAAAGAATAGAAGCAACTTTCAACTTATTAGAATAGCCGGAACTATATTCATCTAAGCAAAAGTCTTTCAAAAACTGATTCCATTGGCAAACTGAATTATCATATTTTGCATAATCTGATTCTCCATAATATACTTTCAACATATCTTGAATTGTAAAATCCAAATCATTTTCTCTTTTTACTTTTCTCCAAGCCGCAGCCATATCAGCATTAAACTTAAATGGAGAAACACCCGTCAGAATGGAAAAATACTCTCTAAATTTTGCATTAAATGAAAATCCGCACTCAATCAATGACATATCTATGGATATAATATCTACTTGTTTACTTTTGATTTGTTTTTGATGTTTTTCAATTAAATTCCCCTTAAAAAATTCTTCAATAATATAATTAAGATCCTGTTTTGTACCTCTATGTTCCAGTCCCATTGATTTACATATTTGCGAAAGTTCTTCACGATACCAATAGTACTTGTTGAACTCTTCAAACGAAGTTATATCTCTGAATTCTGGTCTGCTTTCCTTCATTAATTTGCCTCCACAATTTGCCTCCACAAATTTACAATTTCATTTTTTCTTGACACTCACTACACTCTCCGTCGTGAATGGAAATAATCCCTCCATTACAATAAAATCTGCACTTGTATTTTTCAAAATCTAAATAATTATCTTGTACTAATTCATTAGCAGTATTCCACCCGCTATTTCTTACAGTTTTTTCGATGAGCTTTTAATTTTTTCATTGCCCAATCATAATGACTTGAGGTAGCACTTACAAAGTAGGAACCTAGCGTACTACCACCTGTCCATTTATAGACACCTTTTGAGAATAATTCTTCATTCGTAAATGTTTCGGCTAACGCTATCACTTGTTCATGGGAAAGAAAAAACATATTCTTAGCTTCTTCAAGCGAAGTTTTCTGGTGCTTTTTCCAAAATTCCACATTCATATCTCCATAAGTTTTCCAGTTATAAGGTTCCGGCAAAAATGGTCTTTCTATACCGTTTTGATTGGAATGTACCCAATTCAAAATAAGCTGATGCCATTCGTAAAGATGAATCAAAATATCTCTTAAGTTCTTATCCCTTTTCCAATGGGCTTCTTTTTTCTTTTCATCTTTTGAAAAATCAAAAGGAGTTTCAAGTTCTTGCTCTGTTAGATTTGATATAAGAGCATTGAGTTTATTATAATTATCAGTCGCTGCAATCAATAAATCATTTTTTGTAGTAGGTCTTGGCATATTGTTTTACTCCTTCCATCTTTTAAGTGTCGGAAAAAACTCCAACATCATTTTTATCGCACTTTCCTCATCCATTTCCTCATTAGCTTCCAGTACATGAGGAATGCATATCTCAATCATTTCTTCCATTGTTCCTTTAAAAGTAAAATCTCCCTTATCAAAACAATATTTGCAATAATCTTCATTGATGCTTCCGTCCAAATTTGTTCCATAAAGATCTGTTCCTTCTCCCATAGGCATAGCACAACATTGACAATATTTTGTATTCATTTTTATTCCTCCTTATCACTATTTGAAATAATTATACAACAGAATACATGACACCATTTGTCATATTATATATTTTTATGCTAAAATTTTTATTTTTTCTTTCATCTGCAATAATGTCTATTCGAGTTTAAAATTTCGACATTCTCTATAAATTATAGTACATTATGATGTAAATTATAATTATTTGCCAATTCAGCTCTGTATAGAATTAATTATTGCTTCTTGTGGAATCGGAAATTTATATTTATTTCCATTATTAAGATAATGATTGAAATACTTTTTTTTAAAAATTCGAGGTTGTGCTTAGTCATAAAAAAACCAACCTCCAATTTTTAGAATTTTGTTCTAACTTTTTGGGATCGGTACATATCTCCTTGTTTTTTTATTTGTCATGATTTAAATTATACATGAGACTTGACATGTGTTCTTCCTTATTTTGTATTAGCATTGTGAGAGAAAAAAATTCTCTCATCAACGCTAAATATTATACAACCGTTTTATTTCAACAAACTGGGGGTTGACTATGTGAAACTGAAATTTACAAATTACTATCTAACCATGTTTTTAGTTCATCAAAACTGTAATCTCCTTTTAAAGCTATTCCATCTTTAATAATTGAGTTTTTACATTCCTTTTTGTAATCTTCAATCATTCTTCCAAAACCGCCTCCGCCATGCGTACAAAACGGAATGATTTTCTTTCCACTTAAATCAACCGTTCTTAAAAACGATAGCACGGGTGGGGCAAAGGTTTTAAGCCAATTAGGAGAGCCAACAAAAACCACCTCTGCATTTTCAATAGTTTCTGCCCCTTGAATAAGAGGAGGACAGTATCCTTTTTCAATTTCTTCTCTCGCTTCTTTTACAGCTGTATTATATGAAAATGAATAAGGCTTTTGTGGCTTTAACTCTCTCAAATCTCCATCAGTAATCAACGCAATATCTTCTGCTAATCTTCTTGTTATTCCTGAATATGAATAATATACAACTAAAGGACTCAATAAAATCACCTCCTTTACTTTTAATTTGGTTAATATCTTTTCCCATATAAACTTTTTGCTAAATTTGTATATTTTTTTATAAAATCTGTTTTTGCCTCAGTATATCCATCTCTATCATGTTCAAATTCTTTCCAAAGTGATAGTTTTAAGGTTTCATATTCTTTGGCTATTTCCTTATGCTCATTCAAATAATCTCTAAAATACAGTTCATCATTATCTCCGACAATTCTAATATGAAGATGGAATACCTTTTCTGCAAATCCTTGTTCTGTATACCCTTTGTTTAATGTAATGCGGGTTTCAGTCATATTCATTCACTTTCTATTCCGATTGTTTATTAAGTAACTTTATCCACTTCTTTTGTCTGTGCGAGTAAAATGCTTTTGCCCACAAATATATAAATGGTGTTTTCCATCCTGCCCCGATTTCTACCTCGTCAGTGTATTCGGTTTTGCCATCATCAGTTTCTTTAAGAATAATTCGATGATTCCACATAGGGCAAAAAGGATTGCCCTCATTTGTATAGATGTTATCTGAGTTGAATTCTTTGACATTGATAACATGAACACCGAGCGTAATGAAGCTAAATATCTTAAAATCGAAAGAGAAACTTCTGCCAACTTCCCAAACCAATTCCGTTTGTTCATCGGGACTTTTGAATGTTGCATAAGGCTTGGCAATATATGCAAGTGTATCAAATCTTTGCAGTAGTTCAAAAACATTGCTTTGCTTCGCTGGAAAAACAGATTTTTTTTTGACAGTCATTTTCATTTATTATCCCTCATTTCCGAAGCGGCTAATGGCCTCGACAGTTTCATATTTTTATTAACTAAAATTTACAAATCATAATATAGTCTTCTTCATTTTCATGAGCAACTTCAAATCCTACTTTTTTATACATACCTACTGCATAGTTCGCCTTTTGAACCGATAATGAAACTTGCTTATATTCTTGCTCTTTCAAAGTCAAAAGAATTTGCTTCATAAGTTCTGTTCCAATACCCAAATTTCTATACGCCTTGAGAAGTGAAATTGAAAGAGATGGTGTTTCATCATCAACATGACCGTAGTCATCTATTATACGAGTCCATACTGCTCCTACTATCTTTCCCTCAACTTCCGCAACATAACAGATATCATCTTTCTTACCAAAATCTGAAACATATATTTGTAGATCGGGATGTTTTATAATATCTTTTGGTGGAACTTGTACTCCTTCAGGAATATAAATAGCCTCATATAGAAATGTATCCAACAGTTTAATTTCACTCTTCTTTAATTCTCTTATTTTGTAATCCATCTTAGCCTCCAATTCATATTCTGATAGTTGTTTTATAAATAGGCTTTCATTCCACACATATTATACATCCACAATCTAAGTAATTTTATTACTACAAACTTTAATTTATTAGTTTTATTATACCAAATATACCTATTCTCTATAAAGCCATAACATAAAATATTACAATCTTGTAATTACAATATTTCTATTCAGATTTGCTTTGCCTTTTCACCTGATATAACTTTCTATATCAAACAAATTCTTCTTGTCATAATCCTCAAGAAGCTTATAATTCTTATGCTATGCCTTTCTTTTACATTTGACTTGCCGATACTCCTAAATGAATAATCAATATCTATTCTATGTGTAAATGCTAGTATAAAATATACAGTTTGGTAAAATTAATGAATATAGAAAGAAGTATACAAATGACATATTTATTGATTTTAAAAGATATAAACTTTAAAATAGAAAGTTTAAATTATTTACCAAAGTTAAAACAAATTATGGAAATAAATAACATAACACCAAATTTTTCAGCACTGGTAAGAGAACTTGGAGTATATAGAAGAACTGTAAAAAAGTACTACAATGGATTTGAAAAATCTAAAACAATAAAAAAATTATCAAAAGTGGATAAATACTTCGTTGACATGAAAAATCTAAAAGACATCTTATAATGGTATATCGTGACTACGAAAACAATAAAATCAAATCAAATAGAACTATTTTACTTGATGAATTCACACTCTTGGAACTTAAAAAAGAAAGAAATGGCCAATATCTAAATACTAATGGCTTTAAATATTGTACTAAAGTGATTAAACATAACCTTAAAATAAATTTCAATTATCATAGTTTGAGATATCCCCATGCAGTATGTTCCTATAGTCATGGGATTTACTTTGACAAACAACATGGATAATGAGTGGTTATCTTTATCAAGCACAGCAAAAATCCAATACATATATGCTGTAAAATACAATAAAATGATTACATCTAATATAGCTGAAATAATTCTAATCATACCCATATGTTCTGCTATTTTCCGCATGAAATATTACCTCCGTTTATTGTCACATTTGATATTTTAATTGTTAGCCAAGTTTGGACAAAAGTGCTACACACTCCACATATATATTATAAGCAATACCGGTCCGACTATATTGGCTGTCATCTCGGGTAATATGTGCGATAAGGTTGTTTCCATGCTATCGACTTTATCTACAATTATGTCTTTCAAAGTTCCAGAACTAATACTTGTAATATTCCCCAATGGCATTTCAAATAATTTATCTGAAATTTCTTTTCGTATATTCCTCAATGATTGAAATGTTGCAGTATGAGAAATATTTGTTGATATTCCTGCCAATATTTCTTTAATTAAAAACATTCCCGCTATAATCAATAATTTATTTAAGTACAATTCCCAATTTGAATTCCCGTTAATTAACTCTACTATAAGACTTGCAAGAATCATATATGAAATCAAGCCAGCCAATATACTCAAAACAGTAAACAAGATGGAAAAAGAGAATTAAATAGTTCGTTTTTTTATATATTGCTTAATTATATTCATATAACACTTTCTCCCTCTCTTTTATTTGTTCTCCCTCTTCCAAATAAAGAAATTTATCACTCGTGACTTTGGCCAAAAGTAAATCATGTGTAATAATAACTACTATTTTCTCTTTCTCAGAAAGAAGCTTTAGTTGTTTAGGTTAGACAAACTGGAATTTTCCGAAAAAGAAACTCCTTCTTCGCTTTATGACCTACCGAACCTCTGATTAACAGATTTCCTTGCTAAATGACTCTACAGGTTTTGTTGAACAACACCAAACATGAATAGGAGAAAACCAAGCAGAATCATCACGATTCCGATGGCAAGAATGATGTTATAAATTTTCACGGAATCATAATGGAACGGCTGTGCATCTTCCGGTTTTTTCGGATTATACCAAATGGTACAATTATCGCCAATTTCATTTGCCTGCTTGCTTCGAATTGTTGATTTAGTCTGATACTCAACGCCATTTACAGAATATAAATAAATATATGTACGCCTAGTGCTTCCTTGAGAATTATCTGTCTCAAAGCTCTCCTTTAATATTCCTTGTGTCTGCGCTGAACAACGAGTATTCTTCTTTTTATTTATTGGAGCGACGATAGTTAAAATTATTCCCAAAACAAATACTGTGAAACCTGCAATCCACATAATAGTACCTCCCGATTATAGTTTTTACAAAATTCTAATTTTTCTCTCTAAATATTTTTTATATTATAGCATTTTTAGAGCGTTTTTTCCAACTTGAAATTAGTGG
>NZ_JABGBW010000001.1:201768-535810 GCF_014229965.1 Peptostreptococcus canis | reverse complement strand
CTGTGTTGTTATTTTATGATAATGTCACCTTAGGATTAATTTTGGACTTTGTCACTTTTTGATATAAAATAATATTATGAAAGAAGGTAAAATAACATTATATTTATTTCCACTATTAAGATAATGATTGAAATACTTTCTTTTTAAATTCGAAGTTGTACTTAGTCATAAAAATACCGACCTCCAATTGTTAGAATATTGTTCTGACTTTTGGTGATCGGCCTAATTTGTATGATATTATCACATAATTTTTTTAATTATTATCAACACAATTTGACAAAGAATCTTTATTTTTTAGGTGGCATCCATCCTTCTTGATAATGCACTGACTTGAGGAAGGCTTTTCCTGTTTCCAAAACCAAACACGGTACACCATTACGGATTACTACCCCTCCATTTTTTTCTTCTTCGGTTAATTCAATATATACAGCTTTTCTAACTTTAACATCACAAGCATAGGTTTTACCAACATCAATATAACCTTTAGTCTCATACACTCTTAATATATTTTCTGCATCATTTATTACGATTGAATAATCACAATCATACAACAGCAATATAGCCTCAATATGATATTTTTCTCCATTTGTAGTTACTACGCTAATATCATCATTACACCCTATGGTAATCTGATAGCATCCAGTAGAAAAGTCTTTAAAAATGTTAACTGCTATATGGTGCTCCATAGTCTTAGAATCTACATCAAATACCTGCCCTTTTGCGGTATTATATGCCTTTTTTAAGAATTCAAGATTTGATATTCTACAGTCAGCATGTCTATTATTCATGTGGTCAACAACATATCCTTTTTCTGTCATCTCCTCTAGCACATCTTCGCCATACCATTTAGCAACAATATAACGATGGAGTAATCCTAACGTTCCATTCAACAAATAACCCTTATCCTCAGTATCATTATTGAGTTTAGTTAATGTCCAAGTCTTTGATGTTAATTCCTCATAATAATCTTCTCTGTATGTAGTAAGTCCTACTAATGTCCAACCTTCTCGTGTGATATGTATTTCGTTATTAACGATATCAAATTTGTTCTTACTTCGCCTAGGCATAACAACCTCCTCCTATAACATCTAATCCACTTCCTAAAGCCTTTGATTATTTTTTAAGTTGATATGTTTTAATATAAAAATTAGTTTTAATAAGTCCTGCCTTACTACTACTGATTGGTATTGAACCATTTTTACTCATTCACAATACCTTTTACTGAAAGTTTAGTGAAATACATTTGACAAGTGCTATCTATAATATAAAAATAGCATTTTGATTTATTCTTTCTTTGCATTAGTAGATTTACAGTATCTATCATATTTTGAAATTCTATTTCAATCGTCATACTCTCACCCGGCCTTAAAGTATTTGAATATGAAGTTGCTAAGTCTTTAGAACTAAAGCTAGAATTTACAACCCCCTGAAAACATATAGTACTATTAAAGTATTTCCTATTAAATAATGATAGTCCTTCATCAATGACAGTAGTCGGAATAGTCCCTATATTTACAATCTCAAAAATATGTGTCTTTTCAACCAAATCAGAACTATAGTTCATACAATAATGGACATATAATCGGGGTAGCTCATTTCTCCTAGATAACCACAAGGATAATACAACCGCTCCAATCGTTCCGATTGCTGACAGCATCTCCCAGATGTTCCCTAAATCTATAATAATATTCATAAAATTCTCCCTTATAAAAATCTACTGTTATTAATCTTAATAAAAACCCAAATAATTTTTTCAGACATTTTCTTAACTCTAGACTTGATATCAACACTACACTCTCCACATGAAACGATAATACAGTTTGAATTTTTTTATATCATTTCTTATTTTTGAACTTCCACCTGTATGTGACAATAAATCAATAACTTAATAAGATCGTTTTATATTAAAAAACTTAAAGGATACCGTACTTATTTTTCAATTCATTTATAACTAATTCAGCCTCTTTATCCGACAGATATGGACTCTTTATAGTTGATGCGAAGTAAAAATTCTTACCTAAAAGAACACGTAATTCCGATGCAGATATACTATGTATTCCTTTTTCATCTTTTATTTGTGGTGTGATTAGCTTTACATCACGATATAGTTCCTCATTTGCTTTATCCTCTCTAATAGTTGAATTCTTAATTATTCCAGCTCCAATTACACCCCATCCTTTATGATAATATAAAACGTTCACCTTTATTAAAACTTTTTATATATCTAGAAGCCTTCCCATAGGCGCTTATCTTTCTATTCTCAAACATCTCCCAAACAGCATTCTCATTGTACGAACAATTCGTGTCAAATAATATACTTAAAAACTTGCTTGAAAAAAGGAATATGGATTTAAAAAATACTAATATCAGAAAATATATGGCTAAACTCAATCGTTTTATTAACGATATGAATGACTCCCAATATATAAGAACAGAGCTATGGAAAATAGAAAACCTATTGTTTATAATCGTCTAGCTTTAACGGCTGTATCCGTATTGGCTTTAAGCCACTGGAGATTAGATATTACAGTTGTAAATTATATAGTTCAAAAATATATTTCATATACTTTAATAAATCTATTATTAAATTACTATTTTTAAATTTTTATATTAATTAATATAAAAGTATTTATTTAAGCAACTTATCAATCAACTCTTCTGCTTTTAGCCAAGGCCTTTTTCTATGTAACATTTTATGACAATTAGAACAAACCATAATTATATCTTTGATTTCAGTTTTATCGTTTTCATTTAGTTCTGATATAGGCCTTATATGATGACCTTCAATGAAATCTTTACCTATCTCACCATATGTTTTTTCAAAATCAAACTCACAAATTTCGCATATAAGCCTTCCATTTTCAGCCTTATACTTAGACTTTGCTTCTTTTATTATTTTATAGTTTCTCTCTCTACATATATGAGCTCTTAACATTTTCTTTCCTTCTGGAAACCCTTGATCGTCTTCTGTCATATCAACATCATTATCATGAGGTTCAAAATTTCTAATTCCCCAATGACCATCACCTTTTTCTCCAACTAAATAAAATATGTCTTTTTTTGATTTTTTTTTATAAAAAACATCTGAATCACTTGAAAACCTTTCTATAGTACCTCTTACCTGTGCTTTATAATCTTTAACAGATGATGTTTTTTCTGGATATAAATCTTCAATCATATCATATAAATCTTTATATTCTGCATGCCCACCTAATTTTTCCATTGAATTTATTATCATATCTATCCAACTCATATATACACCTCTCTAATTTTGCAAATTCTCTCCTATAATTCTTTGTAATTAGTTTTATATAATTTTTTACATACAACTTTAATAACTTCTGGAATTAAAAATAAGTTTTCTATTTCTGCAACTTCAGGAGCAAATATATTATAACTTTTATAACTTAATATCTCCTCATCACTTCTTCTATCTCTATCGATTATTCCTTTAACTTCAGTATAATGTGCACTTTTTAATTTTTGAAACGCTTTAGTGTATTGAATAACACGATTGCAATTATCAACAGGTATAACATTATAATCAGGAAATAAAACAGAATATAATTTTTTATCTATACTTTTTTTTGAATTTCCTTCAACAAGAAGAACTTTTTGTCTATTACCAAGTATTTCAAGTTGTAATTTTTCATATTTACTTACTTCATCAACTAATTCATACTCCCATTGAAAATCACTTTTTATATTCTTAATCCATACTATCTGACTGTTAATTCTTGAACTTGCAAACTCTATATTGTGTGTTATATATAAAAAAGTACAATCTTCCCTATGAGATTCTATTGAATTCCATAATCTAGATAATATGGAGTTATGCAAATGATTCTCAGGTTCATCAATGATTATCAAACTTCCTTCTGGCACTGATAAAACTTCTCCTATAAAATAAAAAATTGCTCTTTCTCCATCACTCATTTCACTAGCATTATAAAGCTTATCTGAACCATATACATTTGCATCATATGCTTCTATTTTACCTAAACTAATTTCAAGTTTTCGATGAAGAATAACATCCTCCCAAACGCTTTTTATTTTTTCTAACTTTGTTTCATTATTAAATTCAGTATCTCCACTTTTATGGATTTTACGAAATTCTATACTTTTTTCATAATCATCAGTAACCAATAATTCCATTAACTCATTGAAATCATTTAATAAATGTGTCACCGGTTTATCATTCCATCTAATTAATTTCTTTCCATGTTCTTTAAGCCATTCTTTATCATTAGATGAATTTCCGTACAAAAATTTTTCATTAGCTATTCCAGACTCTATCAGACTTACAGTTTCTGGCATATTTAAAGACTTTTGAGCTGATATTCTATGAACTGAAATATTTTTGTTATTTTCTTCAATCCAAATGCTCATTCTTGTTTTTCCTGAACCATTGGCACCTATTAATATAATTGATTGTTTGTTATCTATATATATTTCTTCTCTATCAATATCTGGTAATTTTATTTTCATAAATTTTCCTCCTCAAAAATAACACCATCCATTACTATTAATAAAACAACATTATTTACATCATCTCAAACCACTCTAAAGCCTCTTCTATAGCCTTCTCTTTTTCCTCTGGGCATTGTATGGTATTACTTTGCCTTTACTTGTGCTAAATATAGATTAGATACCTTAAATCCATATTTATCTAAGACATACTTCCTTATCTCTTCATAAGTAGCATCTTTCAAAAAATCTATTTCAGCTAGTTCATATTCACCAATTTTTATATTTATATGGTGGTCGACATCAGGTTTGGACAATAATGCTACACACTCCACATGTGTTGTCAATAGGATAGGAATACAAATTATTAACCTCGTCGCTTGATTGAGGATACAATTTGCCGCCAGTTTCCTCATTAACTTCCTTGGCATTTTTTCTTCTGCTCTTAAATAATCTCCCGTCCTGAGAATCTTTTTTCCCGGTCTTGTATATGATAGTAATCATTGCAGGATCAATTTCGCCTTCATCGTTAGTTCCCCCAATAATGATTTTATCTACTATACTTTCAAATACAGCTCTATCAAATTCCTCAAGGTATTTATTGGATTCAAGTAATTTTTTAAAACCCTCAAGCCTTTTCTTCAATGCTTTTTCATCAGTAAGTGTTACTTCTAAAGTCCTTTTTTCTGCAAGTAATTTCTCTTTGCTAATGGCTATTTCATTATACTTGTCCTGATATATATCCATGCTGATTGACTCATTCAGCCTTAATTCAACAAGATCTTTTTCTTTCTTTATTATTTTATCAAGTTGATTGCTTATCTTCTTCAAGTCTTTAGCTAAACTGTTGTCTTTCAATTCTTCTTCAACAGTTTTAAGGAATTCGTTGGTAATTTCTACATTATTGTGGCATACTTGACGATAACTTTCCATAAATGCTTTTTCTATAGCTGCTTCTTCAATTCCTTTGCTATGCGGACAATACTTTTTCCCATTTTTAGTAGCATTGACACACTGCCATATCACTTTTGTATATTCTGAACTTGAATGCCAATTTCTTCTTGAAAGATTATGACCGCAAAATCCGCATTCCAGCATGCTGCTAAAAGCATATTTTCTTGAATATTTTTCTCTTTTACCACCATTGTTAGCAACGGTATTTCTATTTTTTGACCTTCTTAATCTAATGCCTTGAGCTTTTTCAAAATCTTCTTTCGAAATAATTGGCTCGTGATGGCTTTCTATATAAAACTTATCCTGTTCTCCAAAATTATCCAATCTTCTCTTTGAAATAGGATCAACCGTATAGGTCTTTCCCATCATGAGATCCCCTTTATATTTCTCGTTTTTTATAATTCCTAAAACTGTTGTTTCAGTCCACCTTTTATTTCCTCTTGGTGATAAATATCCCTGTTCTTCCAACTCTCTTGAGATTACCATTCCACCGACGCCTTCAATATATCTTCTGAAAATATATCTTACAATTTCAGCTTCTTTTTCGTTTACAGAAATGCTTTTTGTCTCCGGATTATAGTCATAACCTAAACATCCTTGAAAGCCGACCATTTCTCCTCTTTCCATTTTCATTCTCAAGCCTTTTTTAACATTAGCTGAAATGTTCTCTACTTCCTGTTGAGCAACTGAACTTAAAATAGTCAAAAGCAATTCGCCATCCATTGTTAGAGTATTTATGTTTTCTTCTTCAAAAAATACCGCAACATTAAACTCTTTTAACTTTCTTACATACTTTAAAGTGTCTAATGTATTTCTCGCAAATCTTGATATAGACTTTGTAATTATCATATCTATATCGCCATTCATACAGTCATTTATCAGCCTTTGAAAGTCAATTCTTCGATCAACCTGTGTTCCTGTTATTGCTTCATCAGCATATATTCCAGCAAGAGTCCACTCTTTATTTTTCTGTATAAATTCTGTGTAGTGTTCTACTTGAGAATTATAGCTGTTAATCTGATCTTCAGTATCTGTACTAACTCTGCAATAAGCTGCCACTCGCTTTATTGAGCGTTCAACACAGCCTGATGCAGTTCTTTTCAGTGTGGTATCACCTTTAATAACTTTTACATCTTTCTTCACTGCATCCCCTCCTTATTTGTATCTTTCTATGCAGTTTAATTATACCACACTTACAAAACATTATAAATATAATTCTGTCAAAATGTTATACTTTTTCATTAGTTTTAACTTTATCTTTCTGTATTCAATATCGTTTAGTAAATGTTCTGAAAGTAAGATAGATAGCATAGATAATTGGAGGCTATATTTTAGTAATTCGTTATTCATTCTAAACCCTCCTCGTTAAAATTCATTTTTAAGTTTTATGACATTGACGGGTGCTTTGGATCAGCAACATTGGAATCTCACCACCGCCCCTGTTAAGATGAGCCGGCTTTCACTAAAGAAGTATCATTATCATCACTTAGGTCATGGCTCACAAAGTTGTCCTTGTTCTTTGCTTTAGAATCTTTATCTATCGCTCGTTTCCTTATATCCTCGCTTATGGCAGTATTCATTTAAACCGAATTTAATCAGCAGGAAAGTCATGGCGTAAATATCTTTTGCTCACTAAGTAATTAAAAGTCCCGTCTTGGTCTATTCAATTGTCAAAGAACAACTGCCTAATGGCTATAAGAGAGAATTCCCTTTAAATATCTTGAATTTCATTTCCTATCTTCTAAAAAATTAAAGAGGACAGATCTCCCTTCACTTTATAAAGGAAAATCCGCCCTCACATACAGAGTATTTTCTACAATAATTTTTCTAAAATCTCTTTGAGCTTTCTTAAAATTCTATCCTTTCGCCATTGTATAGTCTGATAAGTTACTCCCTTATCTCTTGCAACACTTGATAAAGTTTCATCATTGAAATACAAGCGTTCAATAATATCTCTTTCTTCTGCATTGAGCCTTGATATAGCATTTCTGACTGCTTCAATCATCATCTGAGTTTCCACAATCTTTTCTACATCAACACTCTCATCAATAATACTATCCACAAAATGTCCGTCATGATCCAATGACGAAAAAAAGAGCAAGTGGTTTTTCTTGTCCATCTGCTCTAAATACTTCTCGTGTTCTTTTTCTCGCCAGTAGACTTTATATATCTGCTCGCTGACTCTAACCTTTTGTCCATTCACATAAAGGTAATATTCTTTTTGCATATATGTTTCCTCCATTTCTTTTTTTTTCTGCGTTTTAAGACAAAAAAAAGGAGGACTTCTGCATCTTGGCATAAAAAGTCCTCGAAAATGAAAGAAACCTGTTCTTCCTTTAAGTTTATTTAATTGGTAATGAAAGTGCTCGTGAAAACATAAAAGTACTACAGTTATGGAAAAAAGGAGAATGCTTATTTCCATGTTCTATCTTTAATGGGTATATAGTTGCATTCATTCTTCTTCCTCCATCTCTTATAGCAAAAATATCTTCATAACACTCCCTTTCCAAAACAATTTCATTGCACGACAAAGCAGAGTTTTAAACTTTTACCTTTTCTTTCCCCATTTTATTCAACTCACTAATCATCATAAATATTCCAACAACAATCATAATGAAATCTACAAGCGGTTGAGTAAACCAAACGGCTTTTACACCAAACATCATTGGTAATAAAATCATGGCAGGAACAAACAAAAACAATTGTCTCAGCATTACAATGATTCCGGCTTTTTTTCCATTTCCGATTGATTGGAAAAATGTAATACTCATAACCATTACTCCATACAAAACAAATACAGAATAGAACAGCCTGAAATTACCAACTCCATGTGCAATAATATCTGCTTCTACTCCAAACAATGAAAGTATCTGACTTGATAGCAACAAGGATGGAATCCAAAAAATTGCTGCAAGGATAAGCCCTCCAATAGAAAATACTTTCATAGCCTGCCTTACTCTATCATATTGCTTTGCTCCAAAGTTTGTTCCGACAACAGGTTGTAAGCCTTGGCTCATTCCCCAAAGAGGAATAAATGAAAAGGCATATACACGAAGTGAGGCTGCCATCAAAATCCCATTCGGATCTCCGCCATATTTAAATGCCATTTTATATAGCATTGTCTGTTGTATCATAAATAGGAGTTGCATCATCATAGCGGAAGAACCCACACCGAACATTTCTTTTTTTATTTCAGCATCCGACTTTATCCTATGGATTTTAACAACCTTACTCTTCTTCAAGAAATAGTGCATCGTTACAACAGCTTGAACAAACTGTGCTATAATAGTTGCAAGAGCAGCACCTTCAATAGCATATTTTCCCATAACAGTCATTAGGATTGGATCAAGAATAATATTCAGCAAAGCTCCAAGCCCCATAATCGTCATAGCTTTTTTCATCAGCCCTTCACCACGCATAACCATGTTGGCTGACTGTGTAAAGTTCACAAATAGGGAGCCAATGAAAATTACTCTAAGGTATCTAATGCCATAGGCTTTGATTTCACCTGTTGCACCCACCATAGATAAAAAGTGTGGTGCAAGGATTATTCCTCCAACTGTGATAATTACAGAGAAGAAAATTACCCAATAGATTAAGTTCCCCATAATTTTATCGACAGTTTTCTGATCTCCTTTTCCTATTGCTCTGGAAAGAACGGATGCCGAACCAACACCAAGAAGTGTAGACACTCCACTGTTAAAAAATGTTAATGGCATTGCAACACCACAAGCTGTCATAGCCGTTTGTCCTATAATTTTCCCGGCAAATATTCCGTCCATCAAAGGATATAGACCGATAACTATCATTCCTATAACCGCTGGAATAGATAGCTGAAATAGTAAATCTATCGGTCTTTTAGTTAGTAATTGTTCTTTCATCTCTTGTTTCACTCTATAGCTCCTCCCTTAATCATTTAATTTCCACTGAATAGCTTTTTCTCTTTGTTCTATAAACTTTTTATATATTGAAGATGATTTCATCAGTTCATCATGAGTTCCTACATTCTCAATACTTCCTTTATCCATTACAATAATCTGATCAGAACTCTTAATTGTTTCAAGTTTATGGGCAATCACTATTACAGTCTTATCTTTTAACAAATCATTAAGAGCAGCTACAAGCTCTTGTTCATTTTCAGGATCTACACTTGAAGTAGCCTCATCCAGTATGACAATTTTACTTGGCTTAAGCATTGCTCTTGCAATAGAAATTCTCTGTCTTTCTCCTCCCGATAAGTTGGAGCCACCTTCTTGTAAAATGGTTTCATATCCATCCGGAAGTGCCATAATAAAGTCATGGCATCTTGCGTGTTTTGCAACCTCAACGATCTCATCATCTGTAGCATCAGGATTTCCAAAAGCGATGTTATTTTTCACTGTGTCATCAAATAAATAAACATCTTGGAAAACGAAACTGAAATTAGACAATAGATTGTCATATCTATAATCCTTTACATTCGTACCATCAATGATTATTTCACCACTATCCACATCCCAAAACCTTGCTATCAAATTACATATAGTGCTTTTTCCACTTCCGGACGCTCCAATCAATGCTGTTGTTTTCCCTGACGGTATAAAGGCACTTACACCCTGAAATAATTTTTTATCATCATAGGAAAAATCAATATTTTTTAAGTATATATCAGAGTTTTCAATTGTTACTTTCTGTCCCTCACTAATTGTTTTTATATCTCTAAGTTTTGTAATCGCATCAAGGTTTTGCACAGCAATTCCTCTTAAGTTCTGCATACTTCCTGCCATCTCAAAACCTGCAAAAACGATAAAACTCGAAACAATGAGCATTACTGTTTTATACGGCTCTAATTCTCCATTACTATATCTCACAATGGAACTTAAAATAATTGCACACATACCTAATTTGAACACAAGAAGAAAAATCAAATTTACCGGTACAATTACTTTTTCAACATTAAAGTATCCTTTTTTGTTATCACTGATGCTGTTTTCCAAATCTCCAAGCATTTCTTTGTTCTTGCCGAAAGATTTTATAACACCAATACCTTTTACAAATTCTAAAGTGTTTGCATTTAATTCTACCTTCAATTTTTGCAATTTCTTGGTTAGTTGATCCGCTTTATTTTGAAAAACCGCATTAACAAATAATCCAATCATTAAAGTTATCAGAATAATAACTCCTGTAATGAAATCAAAAGGCAACATAAAACATGCCATAATAACAGTCTGTATTATTCCTACAAACATCATTTCAATGATATTGACACCTACTGTTTCCAGTTCTCCTATTACGCTTGTTAATCCTCCTGAAATATGTCCCAATCGGTTAGAGTTGAAGTATCCCATATTTACTTGCTTTAGCTTATCTCCAATATACAGTCTATTTTCTGCACCCAAATTATAAGTTGCTATATATTTGTTGCGGTCTGCCAAATAGCCAAACACTATTTTGCCTGCAACACTAAGCACAGCTATTCCAAATACTATATAGACATCATTCATAACTACTTCTTTTTGCTCAAATAGTTTCTCAAAAATTTTAAGCAAGAGGAATAATATCGCCCCAAGCGAAATACCTTCAAAAATACTTTTCAATATTTCAAAAACTATCATTCGGCTTAATTTTTGCGACTCTTTTCCTGCAATACTATACAGTTTCTTTAGAAGTTCTCTCATTTATATCACCTCCCCATTTAAGTACACGCTGTTATGTGCATTCCACATTTTGGAGTAGGTGTCGCTACTTTGAAGCAGTTCTTGATGTGTACCTTCTGCTTCAATTTTTCCCGAATTGACTACAATAATTTTATTCGCATGAATAATCGTTGAAAGTCTGTGAGCAATCATAATAACAGTCTTATCTTTTACCAAAGCATCAAGAGATTTTTGTATTTCAGCTTCGTTGTCCGGATCTGAATATGCCGTTGCCTCATCAAGAAGGACAATCGGGCTATCTTTTAGTAAAGCTCTTGCAATGGTTATTCTCTGTCTTTCTCCTCCCGATAAGCTATTTCCCGACTCACCGATAACTGTTTCATATCCATTGGGTAAATTCATAATAAAGTCATGGCAACTTGCTTTTTTACAAGCACTTTGAATTTCTTCAATGCTTGCATCAGATTTTGCCATTCTCATATTGTCAACTATACTTTTTTGGAATAAATAATTTTCTTGAGAAACATAAGTTACAATATCCATGTTTCTTTCAAGAGAAATATCATTTAAATCTACATTCCCAATGCTTATTTTTCCGGAATCAATATTCCAAAAACCTGCAATCAATTTTGCCAAAGTCGATTTTCCTCCACCAGAATATCCGACAATAGCTGTAAGTTCTCCTTCCTTTGCAGTAAAGGATAAATCCTGAAATACTTTTTTATTTTTGTCATAGCCAAATGTAACATTATCAAAAGTTACATCGTATGAATTTATTTTCTGTGATGTATTTCCTCTTTCAAGTTCAGGAAGTTTCATAACATCTTTTATCTCCTCAATGACCACTTTTATATTAGCCATAGTATCTAAATGGCTCATAGCCTTAATAAGTGGTTTATAAGAAGCATAAGATAATAAAACGCACATGATCAAAGTTCCTATATCAACAGTTCCTTTCATGAATAAAAATAAGGAAGTTGGAAGTACAAATATTAAAGTTGATGGTAAAACTTCCATAGCTGCTGTCATATAAAAGCAAATGCTTAGATACCAATCCAGCATACTATTTTTATTTCCTTCAACTGCATTTACAAATTTATCATAAGATGATGCAGATTTATTAAACGCCTTAATAATGTTAATGCCACGAATATATTCAACAACTGTGGTATTCATATTTTTAGATGCTTCTTGATAGCGTTTTGATTTTTCTTCATATCCACCCATCATTAGCATTGAAAATAACAAACCTAATGGTAATGTTATGAGATTGGCAAGACCTATTCTCCAATCCATAACAAATATACTGATTAATAAAACAATAGGGATAATGATATTTGCAATGACTTCAGGAATAACGTGGGCAATTGGTTGTTCCATTTTATTCAAAGTTTCAACCATAAACTGTGTCCACTCTCCACTTCCTTTCTTTTCTATTGTTCCCATTGGAAGTTTGCTAAATTTCTTTGCTAATTTTTTTCTTGAATCTTCAATAACACAAAATGCTAAATTATGTGAAATCAATGTTGATAATGTATGAAATGCTACACTTCCAACCAATCCAAATAATACAATCATTATCTGTTTACTAAAAACCATAAAGTCTGTACTGCCATTTGCTATTTGCGTTACAATATTTGCTACCGCAAAATATGGTAACACGCTACAAACAACACCTATTATGGCTATAAATATTGACAAAATTATTTGTCCTACATGCTTTTTCATCACATCCATGGTATCACCTCTCATATCCCATTGAATTTAGCAAAGTATTTATATCTTTAAGATAGTAATCTTCTGTAATCCTTCCATCTTCCATTTTTATTACTCTCTCACTAATCTTTACAATAAACTCTATATCATGTGAAATAATCAAAAATTTTGTTCCCAAGTCCCTTTGCTCTCTAATTAGATTTGCGACTTGTTCCATACTTCCATAATCCAAACCTGATGTAGGTTCATCTAAAATTACAACCGAAATATTTCGCATCATCGCTACACCTAAAACCAATCTTTGTTTCTGACCTCCGGATAAAGTTGACGGGTGCTGATTTTTTAATTCAAACAAACCCAATCTTTTTAAGATTACTTCCGCTTTTTCTATATACTTTTCTTTATCTTTTAATCCCGTAACAAGTTCATCTACTAAATCTTCTCCAAATAATTGAGAATCAAGATCTTGAGGAATATACCAAATTTTATCTAATCTGCTCTTTCTCTTAATAGGTTTGTCTTCTAAAAATATTTCTCCTGATGTTTCCTTTTGAAGTCCAGAGCAAATTTTACCTAATGTACTTTTACCTACACCGTTAGAACCAATTAGGGCAATAATTTCATTGCTGTCAAATTTGAAACTTATATTATTCAATAACAAATTTTTTCCATATTTTTTTGAAATTCCACTTATCTCAAAACTTTTATATCCTTGAGTACTCTGATTCGTAAAACCATCTAAAAAAATATCTTCAAAATGCAATGAGCGTAATCCTATATCATTTAACTCTTTTGAACTTATATTATTAAACTCATCAGATGTATAATTTTTCTTTATTTTCCCATCTACCATAAAAATATAGTTATCTACTATTGAATTTAAATAAAATAACCTATGTTCTACAATAATGATAGTTTTTCCTTCCTTCTTTAATTTTTGAATCAGTTTTGCAAATTGGTAAGTTGATTTTAAATCCAAATTTGCAGATGGTTCGTCCAATACATAAATATCAGGTTGCATAGCCTTAGCTGAACATATTGCAACACGTTGACGCATACCATAAGACAATGTATATATACTTGTATTCAACAGTTCTAATATATTCATCTCTTTAGCAGACTTATGAACTCTATCGACTATTTCATTATGTGATAGACCTAAATTTTCACAGCCAAAAGCAATTTCTCCTGCTACTTCATTAGCAAAAAATTGACTTCTCGGATCTTGAAACACATTTCCAACAAAAGAACCTATTTCCCAAGTGTTTAACTCCCCTAAGTTTTTATCATCAATGAACACATCCCCATCTAAATATCCCTGATAAAATGATGGAATTAGTCCATTTATTACTCTCGTCAACGTGGACTTTCCGCAACCGGATTTGCCTACTATCGCCAAACATTGTCCACTTAAAATAGTTAAATTAATATCGGTTAATTGCTTGTCATTTCCTCGATAGGAGAAGTTTATGTTATTAATTTTTATCTTATTTTCCATAACCTTCCCTCCTATCTAAAAATGCAGGCTATCATTAAGCAAATACTAATAAATAAAATAATGACATCTACTTTTGTAAATTTTGTTTCATAATAACTATATTTCTTAGCCGGATTTTCAATTCCTCTTACAATAGATGCAGCCGCCAATTCATCTCCAACCTTTATTGACCGAAAGATTAAAGGAACGACTGCATATTCCATTGTTTGTAAAGGGTGGAACAAAACTCTTTTTACACTTCCCGTAAAACCTCTAACTCGCATTGCTTCTCTAATGGTTTTAAATTCTCCTGATATTGTTGGAATAAATCTAATGATTACAAGCAAAATCAAGATGATATTCTGAGGTAAAGCACACTTTTGAAAAACTGCAATTAGTTTCCCTGACGGTATCTTAAAAGTTAAATATGCAGCCATAATAGGAACAATGAATTTGTACACCATACCTAATAGCATTGGCGAAATAAAAACTATCCCTTTAGGAATCATTTCTAAAAGCCAAAATGCTGTAAAAGTATATATCACAACATAAAACAAGCTCTGCTTGTAAAAGCCGAAGTATATCAAAATGATACAAAGCCATCCTACAAACAGAGCATGCATATAGTAATCTTTTGTAAAAATAGATACTGTACAGGAAATCAGAGTTAAGAGTAAGCAAGCCAATCCACCAAGACTGTCTATTTTTCTCATTCTCTGTTCCATAGCATTAATCTAATATACCCGCCTTCTTAAAATGTTTTTTCAATATTTTTTGTGCAAATAAAATTCCTAATGCAGATAAAATAACTGTTACAGCTACTCCTACTAATATCAATGATGGTGAAGATACCATTTCATACTGAAGCTTTAATGTAGTATCCGCAAATCCACCTGCAAGTGCTTGTTTTTGATAGCTTTCCCATGCAATCCAACAAGGTACCCCTATACCAAGAAACATTCCTATTGCATAGGTACACCAGCCAATCATGTTTCTAATTGGATTTCTATAAGTATTCTTTCCAATCATTGTAAGTTCACATATAATTGCTAATCCGATAAAATATGGAAGCATAAACACATATCCCATCGCTGCTGTTATCAAACCATAAATTAAAATCCAAATAAATAGTAGTCCATGCTTATTGACTCTATTTGCTGCAACAAGATAAAATATTGCTCCTATAAACATTTCAATTCCTGCTGTACCATACAAATATAAAATCGGCATAGTAACTGTCCCCATACCAATAACAATCGAAATAGCAAAAAATAATGCTATCATAATTGCAACTGTTACAATATCTCTTACTGTTAATTTTTTTTCTGACATCTTCTTCTCCTTTTTAAAATATTAGACATGGCTAACTTATTGGCATTAATCCAGCAAAAAATACCTGTCCTTGATAAATATTTTATCAAAGAACAGGTATTTCTCTTACTACCCAAAAGGTATGTTTTTGCTCCAATCAGGTCAAATTATTTTTCCTATATTGTTGAGGTGAAACTCCAAAATAAGTTTTAAAAGCAGAAGCAAATTTACTCGGATTTAAATATCCTGCAAAATCAGCAACTTCCCCTATCGTAATATGTGGTTTATCAATTAGCAACTTTGCAGATTCTTCCAAACAAGTATTTTTTATAAAACTTCCAATAGATTGTCCTGTTAAATGCATGAAGCAACGCTTTAAACTGGATTCAGAAATCGCATACTGTTTTGCAAGTTCAGAAATAGAATATTTATCAAATGGATTTTCAACAAGTGCCTTATAGCAATCTTGTGTTGCTTCATAAATTGGTTCAGAAAAAGTTGGTATTTTTTTCATATCTTCTGTTTTTATAAGACTTAAAAAAAGTAACAACTCAATGATTTTGATAATAGAATATGATATGCGAATGTCCTCACTAACCGTATATAATTCGTTTAATATATGGTTTATTTCTTTTCTTGATTTTATTATTAATGCCGGACCATTTTTACACAACATATCCATAATTTCTTTTATATTGATCTTTGCAAAAGGAAAATATTTATCTATGGATCTTTGGGCAATTTTTATATCTATAAATACAGTCAATCCAATATATCGTTTCATAGGTATGCTCGAACTTTCAAAAGGAACTTTTCCTAAATCCACAACACTAAAATCACCTTTCCCTACGAATGCTCTTTCATTACTTTTTAACTTAAATTCATAGCAGCCATCCAAACAATGGTCAATTTGAATTATACCCTTACAAGGATTAATCTTCTGATGCGAAGATTCCATGTTTAAATTGTTATAAGACAAAGTAAAACCATCTATTAAATTATAGCAACACATTTCTCCTGTACCCGTTTCATTGCTAAGTTTATAAATTTTCTTATGTCCTAATTCGTTCATGTCAGAAAAATTATATCCCTTATAGGCATTTTCTACTATTGTCTTTTCACTCACAGGTATCATCACCTCACTTTTATTTAAAAATTATTATGTATATCAGATTTAATAAATTAAAACACCGCTCAGTTAGTTTATGCTAATTATTTTTCAATCATCTCACACAAATAAAAAACATCTTCAACTCGTTTTTCTAACACCTCACAGATTATAAGAGATAATTTTGTTGTAGGATAAAATTGTTCATTTTCTATTGAGTTAATAGTCTGCCTTGATACCCCAACAAGTTGAGCAAGTTCATTTTGAGATATTCCAAAATTTATTCGTTCCTCTTTGAGTCTATTTTTTAATATCATCTCAGCACGCATGAGCAACCTCATTCTATATATCAATTATTATTTATTTTATTCTATATTCTATATGTCAATAAGTCAAGTTTACTTGACTTATTATGATTTATATTATAAAATTAACTTATAAATTTTTAAGTATATGCTTAGAGCTATTCTTATACTATTAGTATATGAGCAAGCACAGTAAGTGTACGGACACTTACGGAAAAATTGATGAAGCAGCCCTTTGGGAACTGCTTCTTTTTTTATCAATTTTTAGCTTGTTAGGGAGACCCTAATACCCCGAAAATCATACAAAGGAGGAAATATCTATGGCAAATAGGATACGAAATGAACGACTTGAAATTAAGTTGACCAAAGAAGAAAAAGCTCTTTTTGAGGAGAAAAGAAAGCTCGCAAGGTGCAGAAATATGAGCCACTTTGTCCGCAAATGCGTTTTAGAAAAAGAAATTTATCAAATAGATTTAGAACCGTTTAGAGATTTACAAGGCTTACTTTCCAACGCAACAAACAATATCAATCAGATTGCAAAGCGAGTAAATTCGACCGGTGTTATCTACAAAGAGGACATAGGCGATATGAAAAAAGAGATTGAACATTTCTCAAAAGAACTGTGGCAAATTCATTCCTTGCTTCTAAACAGGACTTCGGGAGGTGATTAGTTTTTATGGCTATTACAAAAATACATCCTATAAAATCAACCCTTAATCTTGCCATTTCATATATTGTTAACGGAGAAAAAACAGATGAGCAAATCTTAGTAACAACTCATAAATGCCATCAGGAAACTGCCCATACCCAATTTTTAAGAACACGAAATGATGCCGGAACAAACGGAACTGTTCTTGCAAGACATCTTATTCAATCCTTTTTACCGGGAGAAGCAACTCCGGAAATGGCACATCAAATCGGTCTTGAACTGTGTAAAAAGATATTAAAAGACGAGTACGAATATGTCTTGTCTACCCACATAGATAAAGGGCATATCCACAACCATATCATCTTCAATAATGTAAATATGGTAACGGGCAAATGCTACCAATCCAACAAGAAAAGCTACCACCAAATCAGGTATCAAAGCGATAAGCTATGCAAGGATAATAACCTTTCTGTGATTGATGAATTCTACGAGAGCTATAAGAGAAAGTACAAAACAAATGGTAAGTCATGGTATGAAAATGAGCAATCTAAGAAAGGTACTTCTTGGAAAAGCAGGCTTCAATTTGACATTGATCGTTTGATAAAACAGTCTAATGATTGGGAACAATTTCTAAATAAGATGGCGGAACTTGGTTATGAAATAAAGCATGGAAAACATATAGCCTTTAAGCCAAAAGATAAGCAGAGATTTACAAGGGCTAAGACGATTGGTGAGGATTATACCGAAGAAAGATTAAAAGAGCGTATTACAGAAAATCAAAATATCAAAGCCTCACCTGTCAAAAAACGAATCGGAAATGTCATCAATATGAATACCAATGCCAAAGTGAAAGAGAGCAAAGGCTATGAATATTGGGCAACAAAACATAACTTAAATACAATGGCTGAGTCAGTTGTTTTCATCAGAGAACATGGCATTAACTCCGTTAAGCAGCTTGATGAATACATCAAGAAAAGTGCTGAAGAAAGACAGAACTTACAAGATAAAATCAAAAAAATTGACAAGGATATGCAGCTACTTTCTAATACAATGGAACAAGTTCATACTGTTAAAAAATATAGAGCCTACTACAAGGAATATAAAGCAAATCCTTCTGATAAGGCATTTTTTGAGGAGCATAAGGCTGAAATCACACGCTACGAAACGGCTCTTGCAAAACTAAAAAAGTCCTATTCAAAGCTACCTGATTCAAAGGATATTTTAGATAAACTTGATAAATTGCAAGAAAAAAAGAATACCCTAATGCAAGAGTATTCTTCTACAAAATCTACTATGGACGAGCTTTATAAAATACGAAAGAATTATGGAATTTACATGGGTAAGGAGATGGAGAGATAGTGTTCTCTCCTCTTTTTAAATTTATAAATTTATTTTCATAACTATTTTTTACGAACTCTCATTTTCTTTAGTATTCTATGTGAAATAAAACAGCAACCAATATTTACGATTATGCTAATCAGCAATTCCATAACTGGTGTTTTATATAGTCCCGATAAAACGAATACAGATGATATTGGATATATGGCTCTTACAACTTCCTTTGAGGCAAAGAAAATTCCTATAAAGGAGTATATTTCAGCGATAATCAGAGCTATCCAGTAGCTTCTTTTTACAAGTCCAACGAATGCAATAATTGGAGATATTGCCATAAAAACACCTATTCCAGTTAATACATATACAACAAAATAATGAACTACTTCACTCATGTTTACCGCATTTAAATGCAATACCGCTTCTATAATTAAAGATACCATAAACAATATTAGATAAACAAAAATGCTACCCAACAGAGTAATTACCATTTTTGCAGTAATCATATTACTTTCATCTATCGGTATTAACTTTAATGATTTGAGTACATCTTCTTGTTCCTCACGACAAATAATATATCCTCCAAACAATGCTATCAAACTTGGCAATACAAAATATGTTGTTAAAGACTGCACTTGTAAAATATACCATCCAAATGTGTCTATATACTTTTTCCCACCAAATGAAAATTGTCCTTGAAGAAATACAACTCCCAAAGTCATCATGAGTGCAAATACAAGCAAAAATATCAATTTTGATCTGTGAAGTTTTTTATATTCAGCTAATAAAAGGGTCTTCATTTACCATCCTCTCCTTTTCAATAATAATTTTGTAACTATTGTAAATCCAACTACCCATCCTCCTATACAAAGAAGAGAATAAACTATATTTATATCTTGATTTAATACTATTCCCGGAACATCTCTCAAAACAATTGCTGTAGAGCTCGATAATGGGTGTACATACATATTAACCATCAAAATTACAAATCCCGAAAAAGCATAAACAATCGTCAAACAAATAGGTAAAATATATTTTTTTGTCAAAAATGCGATAGATAAAATGGGAAGCATAGAAACTGCTAAAAGTACACTAATCTCAAAACACTTTCTAATAAGAAAAATACACAAAGAGTAATCTATCTCTATATGATGAATAAATTTCCCAAAAAGAAGTGTAAAGAAAATTGACAAACTCATAAATACTAAAGTGTAAATAAGCATAATTACAAATTTGCTAATCAAAAGCTTCGTCTTTTGTATAGGAACAATCCACAACATCTTAAAAGTATCATTCTCATACTCTGCTGACACAATCATTGTGGAAAATATTCCTAATATAATTGGCAAAATCAGCCATAAATTATAACTAAAGATTGTCCATTTGAAATATTTCATTGCATTATCTGAAAGATCTATATTCCCAAAATATATAGTGGCAAGCAATGGCATTAAGAGTGTTGCCAGAAACATCATCCAAACAATCTTTTTCCTTTTCAATTTAAGAAACTCTACTTTAACTAAATTAAGCAATTCCCTCTCCTCCGGTTATTTTCTTGAAGTAATCTTCCAAAGACTCATTGCATGTTTGTGATGAAATCACTGATATTTCATTCATAACCAACAACTTATTAATTTTTGCCATATCTAATCCATGACTATATATCCTTATATGATTATTATCTTCAACGGAATAATTTGTTATTCCAAACTCTTTTTCCAAAATAGTCGCAGCTTTTGATACATCTGATACTTCCAAAATAATGTACTTTCTATTTTTCTTATTTAATTCTTCCATACTGTTTTCTTCTAATAAAACTCCTTTATCTATAATGCCCACTGTATCAGCAAGGAGTGTTATTTCAGATAGAATATGACTGGAAATCAAAATTGTTTTTCCTTTTTTTACACTCAAATCTTTTATAAAATCTCTAACTTCTGCTATACCTATTGGATCTAATCCATTTGTCGGTTCATCTAAAATTAAAACCTCAGGATCATGTAAAATTGCATTAGCTATTCCCAGTCTTTGTTTCATTCCTAAAGAATAATTTCCAAAGAGTTTTTTATCTTTATATGGCAGACCAACTACTTCTAAAGCATTTTTAACCGCATTAGGAAAAGCCGTTCCTCTTAACATTGCAAATATTTCCAAATTTTCTGTCCCTGTAAGATTAGGATAAAATCCGGGTGTTTCAATAATTGCACCAATTCTTGGATAAATCTTTTTCTCGTTACCTTTTATGTTTTGATTGAAAACACTTACTTCACCATTCGAAATATCCGTAAGACCCAATATCATCTTCATAATGGTTGTTTTACCTGCTCCATTTCGACCTAATAACCCATATATGGAACCTTTTTTGATGTGCAAATTTACCGAATTTACAGCCTTTTGTTCTCCATACACTTTTGTTAAATTCTTTGTTTCAATAATATAATTTTTCATTTTATTTTTCTCCTTAATAGTTTTGTCTTTTCATGGATTTTATAGCGAGTATAAAAAATACTATTCCGATTGATAAAATAGATACTAAACAACTAAACGGGGATGCATTTAGTGAATATCCACCAATACTATTTTCTACCATTTCTTTGGCAGCCGATGACACATTTTGATAAACCCCTAATAAGCTTGCAAGCGGATGTATATGGACTAATATTGATGCTCCAAATATCCCAATTCCTAAATAAAGCAAGCACATAGAAATAGGTAAAACATAACTCTTAGAAAAAGTAGCAATGTAAATCACTGGAAGCATTGCAATCGGAATTAACAAAGCTGCTAATATATATAAAATAGCTGCTTCTTTCAATGTGGCTAAATTAAAATCTAAGAATCCTATGCTTAATACAGCCCCCAAAACAGACGAGATATATGTTAATGTCATTAAAAAAAGTGTCAGTAATTCTATCAAAATAAATTTCACAAAAAATACTTCAAATCTACTAACCGAAGTTATTAGTACATTCTTTAAAGTGTCATTCTTCCTTTCGTCAAAAAATAACATTGTAGAAATTATTCCAATTACGACTGGCAAGAACACAAAGGTTATATTCTTGAATGCTAAACAATATAAATCTCCAAAACTATCCATGATAGGACTTTCTCTTGAAATTGAAAATGCTCTTTCGATTGCAAATAAATTTAAGACAACAGTTAATATAAAAATACCTATCAAAATTCTGCTTCTCTTCCATTTTTTTATTTCAGCTTTTATTAAGAGCATATCGCACCTCCTTACAATAAATATTGTAAATGATTAACCTTGCCATAATCTTGCGGCACTCTTGTTTTTATCTTGTTTCAATAAAAAAAGCCCCAAAAGAGACTTTCTAAATCAGCTATTTACATTGCAAACTCTACAGTAAAAACAGTTTTTATATTAGGCACACTACTTACGCTTATTTTAGCATTATTCACCCTCAACAATTCTTTAGCAATTGATAAGCCAAGCCCTGAACCTTTTGTTAATCTTGAACAGTCTGCCTGATACATTCTGTCAAATATATATGGTAAGTCCTTTTCGCATATACCATTTCCATTATCTAAAATTGTCAAAGTAACTTTTGTATCCGATTCTTCTAATTTCAAATGTACTCTATCACAATTACTATGAACAATAATATTATTTATAATATTGTTTAAACTTCTAAAATAAGCATTTTCATCTATCTTTATATTACATTCCTGTTCCGGAATTTCAATTTCATAGCTTATATGTTTTTCTTCAAAAATAGGAATCCAATCACTTATCACATTTCTTGTTAATTCGTTCAAATCCTTATCCGCAAAAGAAAACTTCCATTCTCCTGAATCCAATTTTACCCAATCAAAAAGTTTTTCTACAAAATCCTTTAAGTAATGTGCTTTACTTAAAGAAACTTTTATATAGTCATCTTTTTCATCTCCTATAACAAGTCCTTCTTGAACTGCTTCCAAATACCCAACCATAGATGCTAAAGGAGTTTTTACATCATGAGATAAACTTGTCATGAGTGATTTATATGCCTGCTCCGACTGTTTTTGCTCTATTAGTTTATTTTGACTTTGTAGTGTTATCTCATTTATATCGTGGCAAATTTTTTCTGTAGTATCATTTTTCTTAATTAAAATTCTACGATTGTAATCACCATGTTTGATATCAACAAGTACCTCCCTAATCCTATCTATTTCCTTTTTTATATGCGTGATCTTTTTTACTAAATATAGGATCACACATAAAAGTATCAAGATTATGATATTTTTTATATCCATACATCATTCCCCCTTACTAAAACGGTAACCCACGCCTCTTACTGTCAAAATATAGGTCGGTTCTTCAGGGTTAGGTTCTATTTTTTTTCGGAGTTTACTTATAAAGGACATGATATTACTATCATCAAAAAGGTAATCTTCTTCCCAAACATTCGTATATATTTGTTTTTTTGTAAAAATTTTCCCTTTATTAGATGCGAGAAAATATAACAAGTCAAATTCTTTATTTGTTAATTCGATACTGTTATCGTTTATTTTTACAGTTCTATTCTCTTTATCTATTCTCATATCTTCTATTATGATTTCTTTAAACTGGTCTATGCTTTTCTGATTAAAGTCTGTGAATCTTCTAACCATAGCTTCAACTCTTGCTTTAAGTTCATTGATATTAAAGGGCTTAGTTAGATAATCATCCGCACCTTGTTTAAGTCCATAAATTTTCGAATCATCATCAGACTTTGCAGTCAACATTAAAACTGGAACAGTGTATTCTTCTCTTATCATCTCCAAAACTTGAAATCCATCAAAGTCAGGGAGCATAATATCTAATAAAATCAAGCACAGATTGTTTGAACTTCGGATTTTTTTATATCCATCTAATCCATTATTAGCAATGTCTACAGAATATCCATCTGTGCTTAAACATTTTTTAATTAAATTACATAATGCAATATCATCATCTATAATTATTATCTCTCTCATATTTCATAACTCCATACTTCTTATTCAATATAATTATCATCAAAGGAAAATACATCATTTGATATACAATCTAAAGTCTAAAGGTTATTTATTAAAATTAAAACTTATTTATATTATTCGTCCTATTCAATGAGATTAGTTCACCGAAATCTGTGTCCAGTTCAATACAAATTCTATAGAGAATTTCCATGCTGACAAATTCACCTTTTCCCATTTTAGCTATCGTTGCAGGAGCTATACCAACTTTTTCCTGTAGGTCTCTTTTGTTCATATTTTTATCTATTAAAAGTTTCCACAGCCCATTATAGTTTATTTTCATATTACCATCCTTAATATTCATATAATTGAACTTTTATTTCGTTAATTATATCATAATTTCACCAAATAAAAAAGAGCCGGTACAGTCCTAAGACCACACCGACAATAAATTTATCTCTCAGCTTCTTTGTTTACTTCTTTCTTTTCTTTTGGTTTTTCCTTATCTTCAGCCTGATATTTCTTGATAGCTCCAAGTACAGACTCTTTCTTTTCTTCTTGTCCTTTCATTTGTTCCTTTGCCTTTAGTAGCTTTGAAGAAAGTATTCTGATATTGCTATGTTCCTTTCCGTTATCATCAATGGAAGTTCTGATTTGTCCAAAGAGCTTAACGAAATCTCCCTGCTTAAAGTATTTTGGAATATCGCTTTTTTCTCCATAAGCGGAGCAGTTGTGATACACCTTATTACCCTCATCATCTTTGGATACTACGGAAAAATTAGCTACCTTAAAGGCTTCTCCGTTTTTATTTTCTCTTTCAACTACATCAACCTCTCCAACAATGTTTCCAACTATATTGATAAGATTATCCTTTTCTTCCTTAACATAAGGCAGGTCTTTTATCTGCCCCTGTTCCCTTAAATCCTCAATCATATAGTCAAATTCCTCATGCAGTAAATTAAGGCTGTCATTGTCCATATAGGCGTTATATAGCTTATCTAAAGCACTTTCATCATTAATACCTTTTTCCATGCTTATAATCGCTTTTACAAAGTCCTTGTGGTTATCATTTACCATATCTTCTATTTGATTTCTCATTGTTTTGTAATCCATGTTTTTTTCTCCTTTCATGGCAAAAGGGAGGTTGCCCTCCCCTTATCTTAAAAATTCCTGTTCTTTTGTTTTTTGCTTTTCTTCAGTTTTACTTTCATTTTGATAAGCTCTTATCTGTCCTAAAATAGATGGCTTGTCATCTGATTTTTGTGCGGTTTCTTCTTTGTTATGAAGATTGTCCTCCACATCATAAGTTGACTCAAAATAATCACTGTCCTTAAAGTCATTGTCATATCTATCAGAAATACCGTCATTATCGAGGTCTTTAGAAAGCGGATCATAGAAGTTGCCTTCATCGTCAATATCAAGTCCCATAGCCTGCTTTAATTCTTCTTCATCCACAGAAACAAATGTACTAAATTCTCCATTTTCCATTTCAAACTTCATAACATCAAGAGCTTTTTCAACGCTACCATTTTCTTTTACATAATCATAATGGCTTACCGCCACATCATTTACATATTGAGTAGCTGTATATTCCTCAAGGTTTAACTCAAATTGAATACCATGCCTTTCATCCGGTGTATTGGTATAGGCGATACCGATATGCTTCAAGTCAGGATACAAGGTATTAAATTCATCATAGCTGTGATTTTCTTCGTACTCTCTGTTGCAGAAGTCAATGATTGCTCTTTTTACATCTTCTACAAGTGGATTATCATTTCTCTTTTCTTCCACTTCTCCCATATCAAGGAGCTTATTTAACTCTGCCAAGCGAAGCACTTTTGATTTTAGCTCATCTGCTTTTTCAAAAGGCTTTTTGAGTTCTTCTTTGGCATTTTCAAGTTGTTCCTTTGCGCTGATAAGTTTTTCTTCAAGCCTGTTTAATTTTTCAGGCATTTTCTCAAGAGCATTATCCAGTCTTGTAATGTTACCATCCGCACTTGTTCCAAGCTCTCCTGAATGCTTTGCAGCACCGTTTAGGCTAAAGTTATGCTCATTGGTAAAGAAGTTATAGCTTACCTCTAAATCCATATTTCTATACTTTCCTATAACCTTGCTTTCATTGATTTTAACCTTTGAAATAGCTTCAAGTAGTCTTTCTCCGGCTAATTTCTTATCGGTAATTTTTTCTCCTGCAATGGTAATGGAAGTAAACTTTTCCTCGCCTTCCGCTTTAGGCTCTACATCAGATATGTCTTTCTTGACAGCTTCTATGAGCTTTTCCGTTCTTGCGATTTCTTCAGGATAATTTTTCGCCACCTTATCCTCTAATCTGTAACGGTTAGACTTATAGTTCGCTTCAAGCATTTTTAGTTTTGTAACCTCATTGTCTAAGTCCATCTTCTCTTTAATCTTTGGATCACCTGTGGCAAGAGCTTTAATCTCTGCATAGTTAAGGGAGCTTTCATCCACATCTTCCGCAACTCTGACAGGTGTCTTACTGGTCATAATCTGAGAAATGAACTTCTGCTTATTTTCTATGGTCTGCCACAAATATGCATCAAAGGTATTCTCCGTAACATAGCGATAGATATTTACCTCTTTATTTTCATTTCCCTGTCTTACAATTCTGCCCGCACGCTGCTCTAAATCCGCAGGACGCCAAGGCACATCAAGGTCGTGAAGTGCAATCAGCTTGTTTTGCACATTCGTACCTGCACCCATTTTTTGTGTTGATCCCATAAGGATACGAATTTCTCCCTTACGCACTTTTGCAAAGAGTTCATCTTTCTGCTTGTCTGAGTTCGCTTCGTGAATAAAGGCTATTTCTTGTTTCGGAATTCCCATTGCAACGAGTTTTTCTCTGATGTCATCGTAAATGTTAAATTCTCCATCGCCTTTCGGTGTAGACATATCAGAGAAAAGAAGCTGTGTTGACTTATTTTCTTTGGTCTTATCCCAAATACTAAAGACATTTTTCACGCAAACATTCACCTTGCTGTCTGGATTATCAGGAAGTAGGGGATTGATCAGCCTTTGGTCGAGAGCCAGTTTCTTGCCGTCATTCGTGATTTTCAACATATTATCTTCATCAGGCTCTACCACTCTATTTCTTACATCATCAGCTCTTTCAGATAAGCTCTTCAAGATTTCCTTTTGTTCTTCACTTGGCAAAGTCTTAATAACTTCATAGTGTGCTTCAGGTGTTGGAAGATTGAGCATATCTGCTGTCTGAATATCTGCAACCTCCTTGAACATAGACATAAGCTCCGGAAGATTATAGAACTTTGAAAATCTTGTTTTTACCCTATATCCTGTTCCTTCAGGAGAAAGTTCAAATGCAGACTGTGTTTCCCCAAAGGTAGAAGCCCAAGAGTCAAAATGCTCTAAATTATTCTTTTTAAGGCTTTCGTACTGAAGATAACGCTGCATAGTATAAAGCTCCGTCATAGAATTACTTACTGGCGTTCCTGTGGCAAAAACAATGCCTTTTCCACCTGTCATTTCATCCATATATCTACACTTCATAAACATATCGGAGGACTTAAATGCTTCACTTTGACCGATACCTGCTACATTCCTCATTTTTGTGTAGAGATAGAGATTTTTGTAATTGTGTGCTTCGTCGATAAATAGCTTATCTACGCCGAGTTCTTCAAAGGTAACAACATCATCTTTCTTAAAATCATCATTTAATTTTTCAAGTCTTGTTTCAAGTTTCTTCTTGGTCTTTTCAAGCTGTTTTACTGTAAAGTTCTGATTTCTATCATGCTTATATTCCTCCACATAGTTAATGATTTCATCAATCTGATCCTGAATATGCTTCTCCTGATATTCCTTACTCATCGGAATTTTTTCAAACTGCGTATGCCCGATTACAACAGCATCGTATTCCCCTGTAGCAATCTTACCGATAAATCTTTTTCTGTTTTTCGGCTCAAAGTCTTTCTTATCAGCCACCATAATGTTAGCGGATGGATAAAGCTGCATAAACTCTCTGCCAATTTGCCCTGTTAAGTGATTCGGTACTACAAATAAAGACTTAGAACACATTCCAAGCCTTTTAGATTCCATTGCAGAAGCAACCATTTCAAAGGTCTTTCCACTACCCACGACATGAGCAAGGAGGGTATTTCCTCCATAAAGGCTTCTTGCTATGGCATTTCTTTGATGAGATCTTAAATCAATTTCTGTGGTCATTCCCTCAAAAGAAAGGTTACTTCCGTCATATTCTCTGTTACGGATGGAGTTAAAACGCTCGTTATATAATTTTACAAGACGGCTTCTTCTTTCCTGATCGTTAAATATCCAGTTCTTAAATTCTTCCTTTAAAAGCTCCTGTTTTTGTCCCGCAAGAAGCGTTTCTTTTTTATTTAGTACAGAAGTTTTTGAGCCGTCAGGATTTACAATCTGGTCAAATACCTTTGTTTCTTTAAGATTTAGGGCATCTTCAATCAGCTTATAGGCATTTACCCTTGATGTACCGTAGGTCATCTCTGCAAGGTCATTCCCTCTGTCCCTGCTTTTACCTTCTACATTCCATTCACTTGTCAGATTTGAAAACTTAACCTTTATATCCCATTTGGCATATCCCGGAGTTTTAAGCGTTTCAAAGATAAATTTTTCAATATCTTTAATCGGTATCCAAGTTGCTCCGAGTCGTACATTGATCTCACTTGCTTCAAGCTCCTTTGGTAATACTTTTGTAAGCTCTGCCTTTTGGTATTCCAAACGGTTCATCTCATAGCTTATCAGCTCTTTTTCTTTGCCATCTTCCGCATAGCCAAGATGAGGTAACTCTCTTTCTGTCTGTCTTAGCTTAGAAAGATAGCTATCTACTATGGCAATCTTATCTCTGATATTTCCACTTAGGTATTCATCTTTTGTTACATAGCCGTACTTATATGAATTGCTGCCATTAGCACAGGCAAAAGGCAAATCTCCATCTTCGGGGTTAAAGGATAATGGTCTATAAAAGTTTTGTTCTTCTCTGATGTTTAGGTATATTTCTCCCCTTAATTCTTCTATCAAAGTTGGTCTATCTTTACCTGTCAGGTTTTCCATGTATTCAAAGTCAACATAACCTTTTTCTGACATAGATAAAACAAGAGCTTCAAGGGAAGTATCTACATGGTCTATTGTCTTTGCCTTTGTGATTGTTCTCTTACTGAAAATATCTCCCTTTGCCTTAAAGTTTTCTTCTTCATCAAGAATTTCAATGGAAGATACAAGAGGGAAATTGCTATCCTCTTTTAAGGCTCTGGTATTGCTTAAATTATTTATAAAGCCATGCTTCTTTGAAAAGTTGTCATAGACTTCATTGAGCTTTTCTTGAGCTTTCTTTACCTCATCATCGGAATAGTCCTCTTTCTGCTTGTAGATAACATCTTTAAGGGCAGTATTCAGTTCAAGATAGTCCTTAATCTTTTCCTTATTCTTATCCGTTATCTCTTTCTTGATGAAAAGGGAGTTTTCTCTGTAATAGACTTCATCATCAATAACGGTATAGGAAAAGTTTTTGACATCATCCGTTGCAGGAACTGAAGTAATTTCATCATCTAAAAGCTCTATTTCTTCATACCTTGCATCTTTTGAAATTCTTTCTCCCGCAATCTCAAGTCTATCCTTTAAGGAAGCCATATTTATTTCTGCACCTAAATATGCAATTGGCTCACAAGTAAGTGTCTTGCCAAATCTTCCTGAAACTTCACACATTGTGCCGAGTACCTGTTCAGGATGATCTACAAAATATTTGTTATAGGTAAGTCCCTTATCATCTTCAGCAAGGTGAATCCAGTCCTCATCTCTTTCTCTGATGCTGTCCCTTTTCTTTAGGAAGATAATATCAGAGGTTACTTCTGTTCCGGCTACGCCCTTAAAGGTATTGTTCGGAAGCCTTATCGCCCCTAAAAACTCGGCTCTTGCTGCAAGATAGCGTCTAACACTTTCGTCCTTTTTATCCATCGTTCCACTTGATGTGACAAAGGCGATGATACCTCCGTTTCTTACTTTATCAATGGACTTTGCAAAGAAATAATCGTGGATAAGGAAATTATTTTTGTTATACTCCCTGTCATTTACCTTATATTCTCCAAATGGAACATTGCCGATAACTGCATCGAAGAAGTTATTGGAAAAAGAGGTTTCTTCAAGTCCTTTAATCTGTATATCACTTTCAGGGTATAGTAGTTTTCCAATTCGACCGCTTACCGAATCAAGCTCTACACCATAAAACTTTGACTTACTCATTTTATCAGGGATATTGCCTATAAAGTTTCCTATTCCCATACTTGGCTCTAAAATGTTTCCCTGTTTAAATCCCATATCCGAAAGCGTCTTATATATTCCGTCTATGACAGTTTTCGGTGTGTAAAAGCTCGTTAAAGTAGATTCTCTTGCAGCTTCGTATTCTGCCTGCGATAGATTTTCTTTTAAGAAACTCCTCGCTTTTTTCCACTGTCCTTCTCTGCTTTCGTCAAAAACTTCGGAAAGTCCGCCCCAGCCTACATACTTTGCTAAAACTTCCTGAGCTGTACTGTCAAGCTCTCTTTGTCCGCTTTCAATGCGACTCAGCATAGAGATTGCTTCAAGGTTATTATTTAACCTTTCACTTGGAGATAACTTGTCCGGGAGCGTTTCTTCCGTAATTTTGAAGTTATGAGCTTCCCCTTTCCTTATTTGAGTTTCTTCAGTATTCTGCTCTGGCTGTTTATATGTTTGATTTTGAAATACCCTCTCAAGGTCGCTTTCCAGACGATAAGGAATGACATCGGAGCCTGTTATCATACCGCCAAGATATTCGGTATTGTCCTTGACTGTTATTGTCTTTAGGTTATTTCCCATATCATCAAAGCGTGTGATGGTATAGTTTTTATCCTTATATTTAACTTCATCTCCAACAATAAAGTTAGGTCTTTCAAGACTTACCTGCTTTAATAAGTCCTCATTATCTTCAAAGGCTACAATGGGGATTTGATGATTTCCACTTCTTGCCGGATCAATCCATAAATCATATCTTCCTGTGATTTGGTTTTTAGAAATCTCCCTTACAGTGTATTCTTCATGGTTGAAATATACGGTATCGCCTGTTTTAACTGCAAAATCATCTAAAAGGCTTTCCTCTTTTTCATTAAGCTCTACTTCTTCTCTTTCTTTGAGGTAATCAAATAAGGTAGCTTGAACTGTGTCACGCTTTGTATCTTCTTCTGTTTCTTCAGGTGCTTCAAGCTCTGCTTTATTTTCAAAGCTAAGTTCTCCATTAAAGACAAACTGAAGTTCCTGCTCATCCATCTGCTTTTTAAGTTCACTGTCTTTAAGTTCTCTAAAGGTCTTTGGAAAATCTTCTAAAATGAGCCTTTGTGCGTTTAGTTCTTTCAACTCCTCAAGATTAAAATATCCCCATTCAGGCTCAATCCCAAGCACAAGTCCGAAAGCATCACCACTTTCCCTATCGTATTCTGTCATATACCAAGTCCAATTACTTCTCAATGGAATGATATATGCAGCATGAACTTGCTTATCTGCTAAAGATACATCTTCTTGTGCATAAAGTTCAGGCACTCTTTCAAGCATTTCATCCGTCATTAAGTTTTCAGGATTGTCTTTGGAATAATATTGCGGTTCTTTTTCTTCTATCTCTGTATTACTTTCTATTTTCTTTTCCTCAAGATAAAGATTTTTAGAAAGCAGCTCATCGATATGCTTTGCAACACTTGTCCAAGTAAGAAACACATCATTACAATCATTTTTCTGTAATTTAAGTCCCTTTGCATCGTGCCATTCATCACTTCCCATTGCCCCTGAAATTGCATGGGAATGTCCTCCGATTCCATATTCGTCTTTTAGGAAATTGGCTTTTTCCTGCAAAGTATGATTTTCTTTAAAAAACTTGGTGATTCGTTCTTTTCCTCTATCAATGCCGCTTCCTCTTGAAAGGCTTTCAAGGACTTCATCTTCTGTAATAAAAGGCTTTACCTTCGTAAGTTCTGTCAGATTGGTACTGTATTCCTTTCGTGGCAGTTCAAGTTCCTTGAGTCTTTGATAAAGGCTATCAACCTTGTGATAATGAAACCTTAGTACATCTCTGTTTTCTTTGTATCCTTCTAAAAATCTTTCGTATTCCCTGATTGTTTCTTTCAGATATTCAGGATTTTTTAATGCTTCAGATAATCTTTTCGTTTCTTCCGGAAATCCACCACCTCTTTCAAAAGAGTTGAAATATCCTTGCTCTATTCCTTCTTCGCTTAAATCGTGCGTTAGATACCATAAGGATTCTGAATTTCTATCCCTTTCATAGTCCTGTGCCTCTAAAAGTTCTACATTTGTAGCAAACTCACCTCTGTCAAGAAGTTCATTTATCCTACTTGCTGCATCACGCCAGCTTAAAATTTGTGTATTATCCTCTCTTGCCGATGTTCCATAAGCTAAATGAATACCTTTATCCGAATACCAGGAAGATACTTCTCTTTCATCAATGTAAAATCCATTTCCGCCTCTAAAGGTATCTTTAAGGTATTCTCCCAATTCTTCATTGCTTTTTCCTTTGGAAAATTCAGCTATAACAGGAAGTCTACCGCCATCGTGATTTCCTCCGTCAATAAGGACGGTATCTATATCCTTCTCAGTTAGCGGAATCGTAAGGCTTATCTGTCCATAAGAATTTTCGGGTAAAGAAAAAGAAGCCTTTTCAGCTTCTCTAATCTCTTCCTCTGTATGTTCTTTTAGATTTCCACTACTTCCTTGATGGTCACTTCCTTTAGGGCTGAAATCATCGCCCCATACTGCGGATTGTTCTCGTCCTCTATCTTCCAAGCTGCCATCAATTTTGGCTTCTCTCTTCTCATAAATTCTATTGCCTGTTTCTGAATATCCATCAGGTGTCCTGTCAGCTTCTTCTCCTTGTATAGATCTAAAAGCATCTCGAAGTGGCTCTGCTCCTCGCTCTGTGAAAGGTAATTCAGCCTCATCACTGCGTAGGTCGGATTCGGATATTCCATCATGAAATCTGTCTGTTCCTCCAAGCTGTTTAGCGTATTCTCCCTGATTTTCTCTATTATCTCGTCCGTACTCTCCATTTCGGAGAACTCGCTCGTTTTCATTTCTTTCCTGATCATCTCGTCGAAGTACATTTTCTTCTACCTCCTCTAATTCTTCTTTAATCCTATTATATCCTGCTTCTTTTCCTCTTAAAACTTTTTTTTGAAGCTCAAGTTCTTTGCTTTTTTGAATGGTCGCATCAATAATCTTTCCGCTAATATCCGATACGGTGTCACCAAGACTCATTAGAGATATGCTGTCAAGTCTTTGAAAATTCTCTCTTAAAAGCTCATAATCTATCGGATAATCTAACTTAAATCTTGACGCTACCGCATAGCTTACCGAATCCCTCACAAACTTGGTAAAGGATATTCTATCCTCATCCGCTATTCTAAGCTCATTCATAAGGCTGTCTATCTTTTCATCACCATAAAGCCTGCTTAAAGAAAATATATTTTCAAGAGTGCTTTCACTTTCCTCATATCCCTCACTTGTTATCATTCCCTTTAAGACATCCTTATGAGCTTCCTTATCAAATCTCCAAAGATTGACCTCATTGACATCTCTGTTTCTTGAAACTGTCTGGCTTATATCAAAGATATATGCCACTTTTTTGTATGTGCCGTAGTCCTCTAAAATAGGGATACCCTTTTGACCTCTCATAACGGTACGGTTAAAGCGTTCCCTCCAATAGTCGAACTTGGCACAGGCTGTCGCTTCAGAATTTCTATCATAGATACTTAATTGACTTCTAAAGTCGTATCTTTGATTATTTCCAACAACCTTTAAGAGCTTCAGGTATTCTGCTTCACTTTGCAAAATATCCTGTTTTATTAGCTCCAAAATGTTATGAAAATCATTTATTCGCATTTTTACCTCCTTCTTTTTTCAAACAAAAAAGGCGGTTAGATTTTACTCTAATCACCTTCGCTATATACCAAATATTATTACTCTATTTCAATTTTTTAATTGATTCACTTTCAGATAGTATCTTCATTTGTTCAATAGCTATTGCATTTAATTTTTCCAATCTTTCAGATTGGCTCATGCCTTCATTTATAAATACCGCATTAAGATTCTCAAGATTAGAAAGGCAGACAAGCTGTGATATATCCGCATAATCTCTAATATTGCCTTTTAAATCCGGATTTTCATCACGCCACTCCTTAGCTGTTATTCCAAATAGAGAAACATTAAGAATATCCGCTTCACTTGCATAAATAAAATTGATTTTTTCTTTTGAAAGTTTATCCGGTACAAGTTTGTTTTTAATGGCATCTGTGTGAATTCTATAATTGATTTTTGCCAAATTTCTCTTAATATCCCATCCTAACTTCTTTTGTTCTTCTTCCTTTAGGCGTTCAAATTCCTTGATTAAATATAATTTAAAGTATGGCGATACCCAAGAAGCAAACTCAAACGCTATATCTTTATGAGCATAAGTTCCACCATATCTTCCTGCTCTCGCAACGATACCGATAGAATTAGTTTTTTCCACCCATTGCTTAACTGATAATATAAAACGGTTAAATCCTGCTTCATTTTTAATTCCCTCGAATTCGGGGGAATTAAAATTCGTGTTATACATTTCTTCCCAAATACCTAAAAACTCTATTGTATTCTTGTTTCTGAGCCACTTTTCAATCAAAGCAGAACCGTTCTCAATATTTCTAACCATATCCGTTAAAGAAATATAATCTCTATTGTCTATGGCAATAATGCTGATTTCTGAACCTTCAACATTTATTTTAGACACATAATCACCTCTCAATCATTAAATTGATTACTTTGTATTATAGCATTTTTAGAGGATTTTTTCCACGCTGAAATTAGTGGCATCTTACTTGCGATATGTCAAAACAGCCTCTTTTATCTCATTTTCAATATCTTTCAAAAATTCTTCCTTTGAAGATTTTCCTTGAGCAATATACGATAATTCCATTTCCCACTTCGCTGTCGTTTCTGCCGACTTAAAGTTATCCGCTACAATCGTTACAAGGCTAATTCCTTTATGAGTGGCTATAAGATTTTTCTTATCTCTTTCTACAAATCCCTTATAAATTAGATTTTCGATAATCCCTGCCCTTGTTGCAGGTGTTCCAAGTCCTTTTCTTTCCACTTCTACACCTTTTTCTAAGGCATCATTTCCCGCAATCTCCATAGACTTTAAGAGAGTATCTTCCGTAAAGTGTTTTGGAGGTTTGGTAAATTTTTCTTTAATCTCTTTATTTTCAATGCTTAAAACATCACCAACACTTACATTAGGAAGTACAGCATCTTCATTCTTTTTTGATTTGTATTCTTTAAGGTATTTGCTAAAGCCTTCATCCTTAATTACCTTGCCTGAACTTGTAAATTCAAAACCGTCAAATGAAGCTACAATCTTTGTTGTATTTTCAATAAGTGGATAACCTACACTTGCGTGAAATTTATCGGATATAAGAAAGTAAACTTTAGCTTCGCTTAGAGGAAGCTTAGAAACATCTTCCTTTAATGAACTGATTGTCGGAATAATAGCGTGGTGATCCGTAACCTTTTTAGAGTTAAATACCGTCTTGATGCGCCCTGTATCAAAGTCATTTTTGCCCAAAATGTTATTGATGGTACTTGTAATCATATCCTCTGTTAAACACCTGCTGTCCGTTCTTGGATAAGTAATCAGTTTCTTTTCATACAGGCTTTGAGCATAGTCAAGTGTCTGCTTGGCACTATATCCGAAATACTTATTGCATTCCCTTTGAAGTGTTGTCAGGTCAAAAGGTAAATCAGGCTTTGTTATTTTCTCTTTCTGAATAACATCAGTGATTTCAATCTTATCGCCAACTAAATTGATTAGCTGTTCGGCAGCAACCTCATCATCAATTCTATCCGTTGATAGTGTAAAACCATTCATAGATAGCTCCACTGTATAGTATTTCTCTTTCTTGAAATTAGCTATCTCATCATCTCTTTTTACAATCATGGCAAGAGTCGGTGTCTGCACTCTTCCTACACTGTAATTTTGCTTATATAGGCAAGAATAGAGCCTGCTGATGTTCATTCCGACAAGCCAATCTGCAATCGCTCTTGCCTGTGCCGATTCAAAGAGATTGTCATAGCCCTTTCCGTCTTTTAGATTATCAAAGCCCTCTTTAATGGCACTATCCTCCATAGATGAAATCCAAAGGCGTTTCATCTTCTTTTTGCATTTAGCTTCGTTATATACCAATCTAAAAATGCTTTCTCCTTCACGACCTGCATCACAAGCGTTGATAACCGTATCAATCTCTTTATCATTCATCAGCTTTTTAAGGATGTTAAACTGCTTCTTGGTTGCCTTTGCTACTTCATACTTGTAGGCGCTCGGAATAATCGGTAAATCAGCCATATTCCACTTGGCGTACTTTTCATCATAAGCATCCGGATTTGCCATTTGAATTAGGTGTCCAACGCACCAGCTCACCCTATATCCGTTTCCTTCATAATATCCGTCTTTCTTTTTATTTGCTCCAATAACCTTTGCAATGGAGATTGCAACACTCGGCTTTTCTGCAATAACTAACTTCATCTATGTTTTCCTCCTGTTATAAATCAAAATAGGGCGAAAGATGTTACTCTCCCGCCCTAACTTTGCACCCAAAATAATATGTTTTTAGGTGCGTTTATTCTTCATCTTCTACTTCATCTGCATCATTTATTTCTTCCTCGCTTTCAGATTCAGAAAAGAAATCATCATCTTCCTCCTCTAAGGCTTCAAGTTCTTTATCTTCTTTCTTTTTCACAACCTTAAAATAGTAGCCTGCTCCTAATGCACCACCTACTACAAGAAGCAAAATAATATAGGTTCCTAAATTACTCTTTTCGTCCTTCTTCTCAGGCTTTACTTCTTCCTTAACAGGTTCTTCTTTTACTACTTCCTGCTTTGGTACTTCTTTTTTCTCCACCATGTTAAGCAAATCATCTTCAGATACTTCCGTAAGAAGCATTACATTCTCACTATCTTCATCATGATTGATGATTAAATGAAAAGTCTTACCGTTTTTCGTTTGAAAGGTAATAAACTGCCTTGCATCTGCCGAATACTGATCCGTTTCTTTGTTATCGCTGCTATCTCCATGATGAATCGGATACTCCTTATTTGCATTATCTTTATTCTCCGTAACGGATGCTCTCGCCTTTGACGGAGATGAAGCTACTCCCTTGTTGGTGTTTACACTCTTACTTGCAGACCCCATTGATGAATCCTTACTGTTATTCGCAGGAGCTTTTGCCGTCAACTTATTGGGATAGCGAACTTCCTTTTCTTTCTCCTTTACTTCCGTTTTGCCTTTACCGGTATCCTTTGTAGTATTACCTGAGCTTACCGAATCCGATGAGCCTTTACCGGTACTACTTACAGAAGTCTGTGGTGTTTGAGGAGAAATACCTGAACTTGTCTTAATTCCGGAAATAGGACTAATCGGTGTAACTGATTGTGATGTTACAGGAGCTTTATTTGTTTCAGTTGCCTTTTTCTCAAGCTCTTTCACCTTTTCCGTCAGCTTATCTATTTCCTTTTTCATATCTTCTGATAAGTCCTTATTTCCCTTATCTTTCTTCATTTTTTCTTTCAGGCTATCAATTTCATCTTCAAGGTCTTTAATTTTATTCTTTTGCTTATCACTTAATTTGTCTTTGTCCTTAAGTTCGCAATTTAACTTATCAAGTTTATCCTGAAGCTCTTTTGCCTCTTTTTCTATTTTTGAAATATCGTCTTTAGAAAGCTCTGTCTGCGTTCCCTTATCTTCCGTCTGAGTGCATTTATCCTGCTTTGGCTTTTCTTCTTCCGTCTGCGTTTCCTTATTCTTAACCTCTATCTTTGCTACCTTACGGATAATCTCATCTTTTCCATCTCCCTTTACCTCATAAAACAGAAACTCATCAATGAATTTCATATCATCAGGGAGCATTGGAAGATCTCCGCTATCAATAAGTTGTCCTTTCTCAGCCTTTATCTTTTCTTCCTTAAAGACCTTTTCATCTTCAAAGATATACCTTACATTTACTTCAACTTCCGTTTGAACAGCTTCGTTTTTTGTTGGAGCTTCAGATTTTTGCTCCTGTGCATAAACAACCGTCCAAAGACCTAAAATACAACTAATACTTACAATTACCGCAAGTGCTACCGTCCAAAACTTATTATTCTTTTTCAAACTGGTTTTCATTTGTTTTCTCCTTTTTCATTTCTGCTTTTTGTCTGTTTACCTTTGCCATTAAATCACCGATTGTGATGTTGTTCTTTCTGCAAATGGCAATGATTTCTTCATTTTCAAGCTCTTCTTCACGAATGAATAAAGGCTCCAATTCTTCATCAATCAGAGCCTTTTTATCCTTTAACTTTTTTATTCTGTTTTTTACTGCTATCAGTTCCTTTTTCAAATTCTTACCTCCTATTTCTTTACATTTGGCGGAAAACCGAATCCTACGGGATGGTGCTTACAAAATGTTGCTATCCAATCATCTAAGGTAGTTACTCTTATTCGACCGATGTTATCAATCACTTTTCCATCTCCAATGTAAATACCTACATGACCATAGGTAAGCCCTGCACTGCTTCCGCTACTGCTGCTTTCGACTGCCACAAGCATTCCGACCTTGAGCTTTGATCTGTCTGATGTAAAGGTATAGTTTCGGTACATATCACAGGCATTCCCGCCTATATATCCAAGTCCTGCATTTTGATAGACCTGTGATACCCACATGGCACACCAGCCTGCACCCGGAGATGGCGTAATGTATGCAGCATTAACAATCTTCTTTTGTACTTCCGTAGATGCCTCATACTCTTTTCCACCGCCGATACCTCCATTTGCACTGATAAGGTCAGAATTACCAAAGGCTTCTCCCATATTGCCTTGTGCAAGGAACAAGGCTTCATAGTGCTTTAGATTATCGGGATAGTTTGCAAAGATCTTTCGGATAATGCTGTCCATCTCTTTTTTATGAAGCGTTACGATGAGTTTTTTATACTCATAAGGTTCTTCGTGGCTTTCGGTATATTCATTGCCATCTTCATCGGTATAGGTTTTTGTAACCGTCCTGTATCTGATTTCAATTTCTTCCCTATACTCAAGGTCATACATGGACTCAAATAATTCTTTTAATATGGATTCTACTTCCGATACACTCTTTACCTCTCCGCACCTTGATGTAATGTAGGATAAAAGCTCATGGACATTATGACCGATGTATTCTGTATTATTTAAGATATATTCATCATATCCGGGATAATTTTCTTTCACATGGTCAACTTCACTTTGAAGCTCACCCTCCATATCTGAAAATTTCTGATTGATTTCACTTAGGACATTTGGCTTTGATAAATAGCTTGTTGTAAGCACAGAGCTTGTAGAGTTCATAAAGCCTGTCATTCCCGTTCCTGCAAAGTTAATCACAAAAGTCCCTAAGATAATGATACCTATGAAAATAAGCATTAGTCCTTTTGCTTTTCGGATAATCATATCCTTTGAGCTTTTCAGTGTTCCGATAAGTCCCTCTTTAATTCGATCTCTAAGCCTTGACTTATTCTCACGAGAAATTGCTACCTTTACCTGATTTTTCTTTTGAAATCTTTTATATGCACTTGCTCTTTTATACTCATCCGTCTTTTTTAGTTCCTTTTTGGCATCACGAAATTCCAACTTTGACTTACGCTTTCTGATTTTATAGTCCTTTTTCGTAAGGTCATAACCTTTATTCGCTTTTTTCCTATCCGAGTAATTCTTTATGCCATGAATGAGCTTTGAGCTTGTATCTGCTGTCTTTTCTCCTGCCTCTACGCCCTGATTTTCATCACTTCCATGAGATAAGTAATCTCTTACGGTTTCACTTCCTTTGGCAAGTCCTGAAAGGGCAGATACCTTTACCATATCTTTTTTTAGCTTTTTCTTTTGGTCTTTTGATAGGCTGCTATGAACTTTTTCGCTGACAGCATCTTTTCCCGCCTTTTTATCATCAGCCTTATTTTCCTTTGGTGCATCGTCCTTTTTCCTTGTATAAAGGCTTTCAGAATAGTTCTTCCTTTTGTACCTGCTTTTTTGAGTCTTATGATTTTTAAAGGAATTTTCTAATGATTTTTCTTTATGGGAAAGATTATCCTCCACATCATAGGTCGATTCAAAATAGTTGCTGTCTCTAAAGTCATTATCGTATCTGTCTATAATCCCGTCATTATCAAGGTCTTTCCCTAAAGGATCATAGATTTTTCCATCCTTAACCTCCGTAATATAATCTGATCTTCCCGTTTCAATTGCGGAATTTACGTCTCCCTTATCTGAAGTTCTATATTTTTCGTTTCTCTTGGATGTTCCATAAGACTTTTCATTATCAGCACTTACCTTACTTGTTTTTTCATACACTTTATCCTGAAACCGTTCTTTCTCATGAACGATTTTACCTCTGTAATCATCGTTATGTTTTAGCTTACTTTCTTCAGGTATCGTATCTGTTTTACTATGAAACATCTCTCTTTCAAGGCTTGCCTTATGCCTTTCCTTAAAATCCTTTTTCAGCTTCTTTCCCATAGGCTACCTCACTTCTTCCGGCTTGGTAGTCATCTTCTGATAAAGAATCGTATCTTTCGGGAACTTATCAATGAAAGGCACAATGGTATTTCCAAAGAATAAGAGTCCCTCACCTTCATTTGAATTAGTAACATATCTGAGCTGTGGAAGTGAGATTTTAAGTTTTCTTGCAAGTATCTCTCTATCTCCCGATGCTTGATTAAGCATTAAGACAAAGTCTGTATTGTCAAAGATATTTTCTATCTCCTTACTCATAAGTAGGTCTTTGACATTCTGCGTAATACCTGTTGGAATACCTCCCCATTTACGAAATCTTTTCCAAATCTCTACGGAATAGGATGCTGTCTGCTCATCTTTTAAAAGCAAATGGAACTCGTCGATATAGTACCTTGTAGCCTTGTTTCCTCTGTTTTGTGACACCTTATTCCACACCTGATCCTGAATAACAAGCATTCCTATTTTCTTTAATTGACTTCCAAGCTCCTTAATATCAAAACAAAGGAGCTTCTTATTTAAATCCACATTTGACCTGTGATTAAAGACATTGAGAGACCCCGATACATAGATTTCCATCTCTGTTGCCAGCTTCTTACCGACCTTTTCTTCCTGCCCTTTTAACATATCGTATAGGTCTTGAAGTATCGGCATATTGTCAGGAGTAGGATGTTCAAAATACTTTTCATAGATTTTAGGAAGGCACCTATCTATAACGGACTTTTCTTCTGCTGTAAGACCACTACCGCCTACTACAAGCTCAAGCATACTCATGATAAAGTTTGCCTTGTCTTTCAGCGGTGCATCCCCATCACCGTAGTTCATATTTATATCAAGGGGATTCAGGTAATCCTTCGACTTACTGCTGACCTTAATGACTTCTCCCTTAAACTGCCTTACGAGGTTTCCATACTCTCCCTCCGGATCGCAGATAATCACATCATCATCTGTTACTAAAATCGCATTTGCCATTTCTCTTTTGGCACTAAAGGACTTACCACTGCCCGGAGTTCCGAGGATTAGACCGTTTGGGTTCTTTAATTTCTTTCTATCTGCCATAATCAGGTTATGGCTTAAGGCATTTAGTCCGTAGTAAAGACTATTACTTGAATTGATAAAAAGCTCCTCTGTGGTAAATGGCATAAATACTGCCGTTGAGGAACTTGTCAGTCCTCTATCTATTTCAATCTTATTTACACCAAGAGGCAGCACGCTCACTAAACCTTGTTCCTGAGAATGGTCAAGTCTTTTCAGCTTACAGTTATGCTTGTTTGCAATAGAGCTTATCTGAGCAATGGTATTATCAAGCTTTTGCACTGTCCTTGCAAAGTTCATAAAGGCGATACTTACCACAAACATTCGCTCATCTCTTGTCTGCAAGTCTTTTAAGAGGCTCTTTACATCCTCACCATAGGTAATTAAGTCCGATGGAAGAATGTCCATATCATAACCGCTTCTTACCGCCTTCTTATTTTCCTCAATCTTCATCTTATCAATATCAGTGTTTTTTCGTTTTACCATCTTAATGGCTTCCGATTGGTCGATTGCCCTAATATGAAAGGAAATATTGATGTTATCGTCAATATCCAAAAACTCGGATAACATCCTATCTGAAAGCTCACTGGCAAGGATTTGAAAATGACTTGTTGCTCCGATGAATTTGCCGAACTTAAAGTATCTACTCGGTGTAAAGTTAAACTCATCAGGCACAATATATGTCTTTGTGCTTTCTCTTTTCTTTAGGTCTTTATAGGAAAATTCAAATGTTTTATTTGGATTTAAAACATCGTGGAGTATCTTTAGCCTTTCTTCTCCGTTTAGGCTTTCTGCTCTTACTCCCATGCTCTTTAAATTAGACAGTATATCTATCTCAAGTCTTTCAAGTTTTGATGTGGCTTGCTCTAAATTATCCGCTTCCACTGTAAAGGTTACATACTTTGATTTTTTAAGTCCGTTATTTCCCTTTACAATCTGGCTTTTAAGCATCTCTCTAAATTCAAAGCGTATATCGTCGAAACCGTCCTTTTTATCCGGTATCTGAATTGCCGACTTCATTTCTTCGTTTCGTCCGAGCTGATTGATATATGAAAACTCAATGCTGATGCTCGGATCAAAGGAATTTAGAAAGTTTGCAAACTGATTAAAAATCAAGTCCCTATCTTCATCTAAGGCAAGCTGATAGTTAATGTCCTGAAAGGCTATACTTTTACTGAAGTGCCTTTCATCAAGCTGGCATATTCCGCTTTTTAAAAGCCTTAGATAGGGAATGGTATCTTCTACCGTATATCTTTTCGGTTCTTTCTTAAAGATAAGGTCAAGGATTCCTCCCTTATCTTTTTTTGACTTGCAATTACTTTTCTTTAAGTCCCGCTTTTGACTTCTCAATGCCTTTTCGTTTTGCATGAGTTTTATTTGCTGAATTTTTCTTTTCTTGTTCAAGGTAAACCTCCTTTCTCACTCTCTTTTTTGGCTGATAAAACTTATGAAGGTAGATGTGCTTAAAATATTTCTCAAAGGTCAGTCCGTCCTTTTCAAATAGTGTGATGAAAAAGATAGGAAGCGTGGACACGATAAGGAATATGACAGCTATGTCATTTGGCACAAACTTCCTCATAAATAAATAGACTGGTATTCCAACCAGTCCTGCAAGTGTGAAGCCTATGAGCTGCCTTTTAGTTAGGTTAAAAGCAACCTTTGTCTTTACCCTATTTAAGTCTTTAGGGATTGGTACATATGCCATATCTTACCTCCCATCTTCTTTACCCTTTGACAGCTCCTCAAAGTGTTCATATACAGAGCCGATTTCTTCCTGAATAGTCGCAAGCTGTTCGTCTGTGTTCTTGTTATATCTTTGCTGCATTAGGTAAAAATCGTTATGGCAGCGACCAATGTCCTCTGTTTTTTCTTCCAATTCTTCCACCTTATTATGAAGTCTGATCCTATCAATTATCGCCATAATACCTGCTCCGATTACTACTGTTGTAAATACTGTTTTTCTTTTATCCATACTATCTTTCCTTTCTTTTAGTGTGCATTTAATATGCTTTTGGCCAGTGTTCCGCTCTTTAGCATCATTAACCCCAGCAAAACCGCATAGCCAAGTATCGTCATGGTGCTTGTGTGTATATCTGTTATCTTAATTGTCTTAACTAATACTGCGTATATTCCAAGACAAACCATTAAAAAGAGTCCCTGTAGTCCAAGTGCAAATAGTCCTTTGATGTAGTTTGTTCCAATCTGTCCCCACTCCTTGTTTCCCATTGTGGCAAATGGAATGGCTGAAACTGATGAGTAAACATAAATCTCAAACATTCTTCCGTAAACTACAAGCATAATCACAACGGATATTACCTGTATAGCAACCTTGATGAGTGAGGTTTCAAAGAGAATCATGACAAGTTCTCCAAGCCCCTTTTCTTTTAGGGTATCCATCATTGCCACTATCTGATCTCCGGAAACGGTGGCAGAGGTATTTATCACCCCTGCCGCCTTATTTACCATGTGCTGTGCCACATCAAAAACTGCCATTGAAAACTCAAAGGCATGGGATACTAACCATATAGCAATCCACATCTTGATGATGTACTTGAAAAATTCAAAGGTATCTGTATCGTGCATATTGTTCTTTTGCATTACCATATTGATAAGCTCGATACAAAGAACTGCTGTGATGATTAGTCCCGCTATTGGAATGATAACGGAATCGTTAATGCTTTTGATAAAGGCAAATACATCTCCGTTCCACCCCATAGGCGTTTTACCTACATCTGTTGCAACCGCACCAACTTTATCGTTGATATCAAGAAACATGGACTCTAAGTTTGCTTGGATACCGCCCAGTAGAAGTTCCTTAAAGAATTCTTCTATCTTGTCGAATATTCCAAACATCTAAGCTCTCCTTTTCTTCTTAATTGAGTACATTGGCAAGTAGTGGAATGAGCTTAAGTCCGATAAGAACGATACCTCCTCCAGCCATAAGCTGCTTAATACCTTGGCTCTTAGCACCGGGATTGTCATTACCATATCCTTCCATCAGGTTGATAACGCCCCATGCTCCAAGTCCTGCACCTACTGCCATAACCAAAATCTTTAATACATTAACTGCCTGTGTAAAAAATGCCATAAGTCATTCCTCCTCATTTTCTTCTTTCTTTTCAATTTTGTTGTAGGACTTCACTACAAAGTTTTTGTAAGTCTTTCCCTCTTTTTCACGCTTCTTAAAGTAGCCAAAGATATGGATTAAATCACCTTTTTCAAAGTCCTTTGCCTTCTCTGCTTTTTCTCCATAGGCTGCACAGTTGATGTACTCCTTACCCTTACCGTACTTTTTTACAAGCGTGAAGTTTGCAACTTCTACTTTCTTTCCTTCATTTTCAAAACTTGAGAAGGTAGGCTCTGCCAATAAGTTGGCGTTGATGTTAATCATTTCCTGCTTCATTAAAAATTTCTCCTTTTCATTTCAATAAAAAAAGCGACCAGAAGTATTACTTTTCCAATCGCTGATACTCTTACTATTTAGTTTTCGTTTAAGTGGGACTTCTGATCCTTATCATCTTGCCTCCTGATTTTGAATAAAAAAACAGCAAATCTTTTTAAGACTTACTGCATTCTTGTAATAACCGTTTCTCTATTTAATTTTGCTTTTCCTTTTCGCTTCATATAGCTCTCAATATTAAACACATTCTTCTTATCATAATCTTCAAGTAGCTTATAATTCTTGTGCTTTGTAATATCGTATTTATCTGAAAGAAAAGGTCTGACACCTCTAAGCTGAAAGATACATTTACCACCGTCCATTACAGTAATCTCATCTTGACTCATCAGTTCCTTACCGGTCTTTTGATAGTTTAAACCAAAGCTCTTTTGATTTGACCTTGTTTCCGATGTGTTATATAAATCTATCGTTTCTTTTCCCAGTGTTTCAGAAAGTTCCTTTAATGTGGTCTTTTCCTTGCCACCAAGAAACAAGGTACTATCACAGTTACCTACGATTGTGTCAGCGTTATCCTTGTAGATTGCCTTTAGCTGAGATTGTGCCTGTAATATAATACTTGCCGAAATCTCTCTACTTCTGATGGTTGCAATCAACTTTTCAAACTTTGGAATCAAGCCGATGTTTGCAAACTCATCAAGTAGGCATCGCACATGGACAGGAAGTCTTCCACCATATACATCATCGGCTTTATCACATAAAAGATTAAATAACTGAGAGTACATAATAGATACCACAAAGTTAAAAGTATCATCGGTATCGGAGATGATAACAAAGAGTGCAGTCTTTCTATCTCCCAGTGTATCCAGTTCCAACTCATCTTCTTTCATCAAATCCCTAAGTTCCTGAATATCAAAGGGGGCAAGCCTTGCACCACAGCTTATAAGAATCGATTTGGCAGTTTTTCCTGTTGCTACTTGTCAAGGACTTTTTAATCAAAATCATCTTTTTTTTCGTCCGATTTTCTCCTAAGCTCCCTCAGCATTATTCTTGTCAGCTTATCTTGCATTGTTTCAGTTGCATTTTCATTGAAATGGACAACAACCTCATAGGTGGTCTTTCCAATCTTTCTCTTTGTGCTAATGCCTTTTTTATCTGTGTTTTTCAGTTCTTCCATAAATTATCCTTTCCTCGTTGAAATAAAAAAAGCGATTAGATTTTTTATTTTCTAATCGCTCTTACCAATATTTTGAAATTAGTTCTAAAACCAAGAAGCTCCATCATCTCTAAATTGAGGTTTCTCGCTATTTTCATAAGGATTATAATGATTGATGTTGCAACCAAATTCTTTTAGTTTCTTGATTTTATTCTCTTTTGTCCACTCAACCAATGATATACCATCAAATTCTTCTATTCTTCCATCATTCATCTTATTTTTGAAGTACCATTCAACAACTGTTTGATGTTCACTATGGAAAAACTGCTTTATATCCCACGCAAGCACTTTTCCTCTTGTATTCCACTCATTAAACCAATGCTTTACAGTTGCTCGATTTTCATATTTAGGACACCAACTTTCAGTATAAACAACATCTTCCGCAAATATATCGTCTATTCCTAAATCTTGTTGTTTGAGCCACATATCAAACCATAAGCTAATGATCTTCTCTCGGTTTTTCATATTTATCACGCTCCTAATGATCAGACTTATAAATCCATTTTTAGATAAATCATATCTACTAATTGGACACCTTCTTCGTAAATCGGATGTTCATAATTATCTATAAAAAAATTCTTGATGATATGAGAACGAATAAAGCCACATTTTTCATAAAAAGGGATGGTAGTCTGACTTTCTCCTGTTCCTACTTGCAATACGGAATATTCCCCTTTGTATTTCTCTATAATAAAATCAATGAAAGCCTGTCCGTATCCTTTTCTTTGATAATCCGGATGAATGGCGATATTTTTGATTTCAAGAGTATTATTCCCCACATTTAGGACAACACACTCGCCCTTTACTCCATTATCGTCTAAAACATACATTGTGCCATCTGCTATATACCTGTCAATCATATCTTCTTGTTCATCTGCCAATAATAAAAGCGATAAAAACTGCTTCTTATTTTCTACAACTTCTCTTATTTCTATCAATGTGAATACCTCTCAAATCAATGATGTTTTATTTCTCTTAAATTTTATTATACCATTAATTCCCAAGCCTTTCCATTTCCAAATACCATAAAAGAATATTTTTAGTAAACCCACTATAAAACGGTGGCAAGCGTTTTAAGGCTCTTTTTCTCTCTCGACTTATCTTTGTACCTATTTTGCATTTAGAAACAAAATAGAGTGCTTGCACCGTCTTTTAAGCATATCTTAAAGATGATCTCCTATCATATATTCTTCAATCGTCGGAGCTTTGCTTCTATCATTTGTTTTCTTTCGCAATTCTTCCTCATCTTTCTCATACCAATGAAGCAAGGTTGCATAATGGTCTTGATAGGTTTTTCCACTGCTTTGCATATACCTTGATAGCTTTTCAATCATAGTATGTGCGTGGCTTTTTAACTTTTCCTTTAGTCTTTGATATTCTTCATCGCTTAGATTGACATTTTGAAATTCCCCGTAGATTTTTGAATTTGGGGGTGGGGGACTTTCTTCTTCTCCTCCTCTCCCCTTATCTATACTACCCTTATCTAACCTATCCTTACCTATCCTATCCTGTGTATCCAAATCGGATACATTTTGGATACAGATACGCTCCGTTTTCTCATAAAAATTGTTGTTACTGATGTTTAGATAGCTTTTTTCGTCTTTATAGATTGTCCCCTTGTACCTATCTTTCTGAATGTAGTTGTTTCGTTTCCAATGGGTAATCACAATAATTCCGCTCTCAAAAACAATCACAAAACCTTTGGTAACTAATATCTTAAAATCATCTTCACTTGCTCCTATCATCCTCAAGATTGTTTTGGGATTGCCTACAAATCCGTCATCATCGGCACTCATATTCAGGTGCATATACAGTGCCTGTGAGGATAAAGGCATTTCTAAAAACATATCGCACCAGATAACGGACTTGGAAAACATTCGTCTTTCTGCCATTTTTCTCTCCTTTCTTTTCTTACGCAGAAGGGAGTAACAAATCATTACTCCCCTCATAGTCTTTAAGGAAGTCGTGATTTACGACACCCTTCGTTTTTGTGCAAGTCCCTAAAACCGGGTATGCAAAACTTATGCACTGAAACAGTGCGTCAGCTTATAGGAGTGAACGATTTGTTCACCCCTTAAATGGTATCCCATTTCAGGACTTCATCTTTCCTCATTCCTGTGATAGTCCTTTGTCCTCTCCTTTCGTTTTTCGTAGGCTTCTTGTTGCTCTTGGTATTTCTTAATCTGTGCAATGACACTTGGTTTTTCTCCTCTCTTGATTGCCTTATCAATCTCAATGGATAGGTCAATTCCATAATCCTCATTGACCGTTTTGACGGCATATTTGATATGGTTGATTTGCTCGTACTCCTCTTTGATAGATTGAGATTGTCTGTTGAGTTTCGATATTTCACTTTCAAGACTTTCGATCTCTTTCTTCCAACTCTTTGGCTTTAAGGCACTTTTTCCGCTTAATTTTTCAATCCGTCCTTTTGCTCTTTGGTATTTGTCGATTTCTTCTTGATGGGCGTTGTAGAAGCTGTCTTTGAATAAAAAGGTTTTGCCTTTCCACTCCTCATAAACCTTTCTGTTTGCTTTAATGATGTCTGCATAGACAAGGCACTGATGAAATGTTTCTATTCTTTGGGTTTTGGCTTTGATGTCCTGATAGATGTTCTTATTCTTGCCTTGTAGTTCAGTGATTTTCCCTTGCAAATCTGCAATGGTCTGCAATCTGTTATCGGATAGATATATCTTTGCTTTGGAAAATCGGTTGAGGTCTGCACTGATCTTTTTGTTGCTTGCATAGGGCTTTAATTTTCTCGCTTTTTCTCCCTGTAAATCATAATAAATACTGATGTACTCATAGAGATTAAAGAGTTCCGCTTTGTTCTCATACTCTTCTTTCTTCTCCTGTTTGTACTGCTCATATTTGTCAAATAAGACTTTGGTAAAATCATTCAACCAAGAGGTGAGTTCAGCTATTCTTTCTCGGACTGCTCTCACAATAAAGTTATGCTTTTTGATTTCTCGGTTGATATTTCCTTTCTCGGTTTCCACTCCTTTTCGCTCTAAGGCATTGGCACTTGCTCCTAAATGAATGGTCGGGATTTCTTCTTTCCCTTGTCTTTTGTAGGAGCGATGATCCACTCGTTTTTCTTCTCCGGCTTTTTCTAAATACTGATTGCAAAGCGTGGCAAAATGTTCTCTCCATTTCTCCGCATTTTCTTTGTTGTTCCAATCAGTGAGGTCGATTTTCCTTGTTTTAGGTTTTCCGTTTTTACCTAAAATCTTGTTCCCCTGTTCATCAAGAAGATATTCTTTTTTGCTCTTTGCTCCCCAAGTGCCATCTTGATTTAAGGGGCGAACAGTGGTCATTATATGTGCGTGAATATTTCCGTTTCCCTCGTCATTTCCTTGATGAATGGCAAGGTCTGCAATCATTCCTTTGGATACAAAATTCTCCCGTATAAACTCTCTGATGAGGTCTTTGTTTTCTTCCAAACTTAACTCTTTGGGTAAGGCAATAATGAAGTTTCTTGCAAGTTGTGCATTGATGGCTTTTTCATTTAACTCCACACTGTTCCACAAGGTGGAGCGGTCTAAAAATTCTTTCGGTGCATTTTCCGGCAAGAAAATTTCTTTATACTCCAACCCTTTTTTGTTGTAATAATCGTGGGTTACTCCGTCCCATTCATTCGTCAGTTTCTCACAAGAAATATAGGCAGCACTTGCCACAGCACTTTTTCCTTTTCCTCTTGAGATGATGGAAATATTAAAGTGAAAACTGTCTGCCACTCTTATCAACTCCTTTCGCTTTTAGATTGTCTTTGTTCTTTTCTTTTGTTGTTTCAGGTGTCGGTCTTAGCGGTTTTCTTCTCGGATAGTCCGTAAAGTCAATGACCGTTTTGAAACGGTACAATAGAAAAAGCCGACTATACTGCAACTGTTTTTGTTGTTTCAGTATGTCGGCTTGCCGAATGGTATCCGTTTCAAATTTTTAGGGTCAAGGGTGAGCGATAGCGAATGCACTTTACCCTTGACGATAAAAAAGGGAATGGGGGATATGCGATCATCTTCGCTACTTCTCGATTGCTCCCTGCAAGGGTAAATGCTCCGCAGGACGCAAGGACACCCTTTAGGGTGTATAATTGCGCCCTTAGAAAATCTAAGGGAATTGCGATTATGTTACCTCTTTTCATTTCCATATTTTTTCTACCTAACAGAACGATCAGTTCAGTCAGCTTTTTGAAATGTTCTTTGTAAAATAGCCTTTATTTCTTGATTACTTTTTTCACTTGCTCCCTCAATAAAACTTTCTAAGATTGCCCCTCGTTCTATCAATCTATGGTTTCGTTTTTTTCGTTCTTCAAGGCTCGCCCTCTTTCTGATTTTCTTTTCCTGATTTTTTAACTGCACCAACTTTTTTTCGTACTTTTCAAGTTCATTTTCTTTGAGTTCAATTTCCGATTTTACTTTTTGTAGTTCTGTCCTATTGTCTTTCATATCCATTCCTCGCTTTCATTTTTATGAGAAAAGGTTAAGCACATTTCGCACTTAACCTTTCCGATTTATTAGATTTTACCCTCTAAGAGTTTTCTTAATTTCTCTAAAATCTTATCCCTCCTTTTCCCGATTGCCTGATAGCTTCTGTTTTTTCTTTCTCCGATAGAGCGTAAGCTCTCCTCTCTGAAAAATATGGCAGTAATGATGTCCCTTTCTTCTTCTGTAAGGGAATTTAATGCCTTATTCAGTTCTTCGATTTGCATTTTTACTTCTACAATTTTTTCAATATCAATGCTTTCATCTACGATGTTATCTATAAAATGACCGTCATAGTCAAATACAGAAAAGGGAAGTACATTATACTTCCAATCTTTTCTTTGGAGATACTTTTCGTGTTCCGTTATTCTCCAGTAAGCTCTGTATATTTCCTCATTTACCTTAACCGCTTTTCCTTTGACATAAAGGAAATATTCTTTTTTATCCATTGTGTAATCCTCCTTTTTCTGCTCTCTGATTTTGGTTTTTGAGCATAAAAAAGGAGGACTTCTACACTTTGGCATAAAAAGTCCTCTTATATTAAAAAACAATATTATTAGGAGTTCATCATATAAAATAAAATGATGATTTCTATCTCCAATTTTTTTGACATTTTCTTATTATTGCTTCTTTTTTGTATCCTCCCATTTTTCTCATCCTTATTATCCCAAACTCTTTAGATTTTTCCGATATTCCCTCATTTCTTCTTCGGATACTGTTTCTAAAATATATTGCAATTCACCGATTGCGTTTTCTCTTTCCTTTGGTAAATATGCAGTAATCGGATAGAAATTGGAAATGGTATTTGCAAAGACGTGGACTCGAATTTGAAGATGTTTGAGAAATGTTTGTAGTTCTTCAAGCCTTTCTTTTTCTCCCGCCGGTATAAATTCTCCACGCTGACTCATTTGGTAAAGCTCCGTATCTTCAAATAAAGTTAAAGAGTCCACCGATATAAATCTGGGATTTAACTTGCTAAACAATTTTGCACTGTTGATTGCATTTCTCTGTCCATTTCCTTGCCCCGCAAGTCCTGTCATATAGACAAAATAATATTCGATATTTGCTTCGTCCAGTTTCCTACACTGTTCAATAATATCCTTTGGCGTATATCCTTTATTGGCAAGTAACAGTGTCTTTTCATCACCGGACTCTGTACCGATACTCAATCCATTGATTCCCATTGCTTTTAATTTTCTTAATTGCCATACTTTTTTGTTCTTTATATCTCGAATACTTGCAAACATCGCCATTGTCTGACATTTAATGAGATAATCTCTGACAATCAAAGCTCTGATTTTTAAGTTTTCATAACTCATCGCAAAGGGATTTGCTCCTGTCCAAAAAATCCGTCTTGCATTTGGTTGATAGAACTTTAATTCTTCAAGATCTTCCTCCCACTCATTGAGTGGCGACATACGAAAACATTCGTGTTTATATAAACTGCAAAATCTGCACTTGTTATAAGTACAACCACTGGTTGCTTGAATAATAAAAGAACTGGCTTCATAGGGAGGTCGCCATGTTCTTCCTGTAAAATGCATAATTTTCCCCCTTTCCCTCTTAAAGATGTCGAATACTGTTTCGATAGTGTTCTAAAAGTCCTTCATCTGTGTGTTCCATCGTTTTTTGAAGCATATTCAGTATCTTTTCCCGATCTTTTGGAAGTTCTCCCACAAAAGGTGCTAAATTCGATATGGTATTTGCGTAGATGATGCTTGAAGTCGTCAAATGCTCAATAAAAGTATATAATTCATGGAGTTTCTCCAGTTCACTCGAAGGTTCATAAGTACCGTTCTTGATTTCCTGATACAAATCCGACTCCGGAAAAATAGTGAGTGCCACAATGTTAATACTGTTCGGTCTAAGCTGGTTATACACTTTTGCACTTTCCAATGCATTAATTTCTCCTTTACCCGCTCCTGCTAAGCCATTCATATATACAATGTTATAGCTGATTTCCGCCTGCTCTAATTTCTGACATTGCTCTATGGTATCTCTTGCTGTATTTCCCTTTCTCATATATCGCAAGACTTCATCATAGCCGGTTTCTGTTCCTATGCTAATACCGTCCAGTCCCAACTGATGAAGCTCTCTCAGTTCTTCCAAAGACTTTGTTTTAATATCCGTTATCCTCGCAAATCCCCCGATTGTTTTTACATGAGGTAAATAGCTTTTAATTTTCATTAGGAGCATTTTTAATTTCTCAAAACTTAAAACCATAGGATTTGCTCCTGTCATAAATACTCTTTTTGCAAAATGATGAAATACTCTTAGTTCTTTCAAATCGCTTTCAATTTCCTCTATGGGCGACATACGAAAGGGGACATCATATAAACTACAAAACTTGCACTTATTATGTGTACACCCTGATGTAATCTGCAATAATGCCGAAGCAGACTCAAACGGCGGTCGCCAAATCGTTCCTGTAAAATGCATATTCAACCCTCCCTTTCTATTCGTTGTACTAATTTTATCATTGTACAATAATTATTAAAATACTGTACTTTTTTGTAGTGCTTATTTTTGTGATGTACATTGATTTTTTAGTGTTGTCCTTGTATAATAGAATATAAGGAGGATCAGAGATGAGAAAAAACGAACAATCCATTCAGCGTTGTGTTACGGTTTCAACTGTCCAAAAGATACTCGGCGGAAAATGGAAAATCGAAATTCTGTATTATATCGGTATGCAAAATATTCATCGCTTTGGAGAATTGCGTCGCCATGTCGGAGAAATTACAGAGTCCTCTCTAACAAAACAACTCAGGGAATTAGAAAGTGATGGCTTTCTCCACAGACACGATTTTAAAGAACTCCCTCCTCGTGTGGAATATACCTTGACCGATCTCGGAAAGAGTTTTATGCCGGTACTCGAAGTCATTCGACAATGGGGAGAAGCAAATTTGAAATAAGCTTTGAAATGCAAAAAGCAGCTCATTATAGGGCTGCTCTTTTGTATTGGTTTTTATCCTGATTTTCTCATATTGCCTATTTCATCTTTTGCCAAATGATAATTTTTTGGTAGCGTTTCTTTTTTCTTATCTCTTATCTTTATTCTTTGCTCCTTGTACCTGTCCTCATATTCTTTTTGTTTGCCGTTTGCTTTACGCTTGAGGTAGTTTTGATGAAGCCTGTCTTTTCTTGCCCGTTCTTTTTCTTCCTCCTCCCTTAATTTCTGCATTTCTTCTTCGGATAATTCTTCTTTCGGCGGTTCATAGTTGCCAATAAAGTTGAAGTAGATTTCGACTTTCTGATTGGCGGTTTGACTGCCTTTTCGATCTCGTTCGTGGACTAAGATTTTTTCTACAAACTCATTGATGATGGTCGGTGTCAGTTCGTCAAAGTTATCATAGCGTTCAATCAACCGGATAAACTTTTTGGCTCTGTCGGTTTCTTTTTCGTATCGCTTGATGGCTTTTTCCAACCCATCAATTTCTTTGCTGAGTTCCCTTTGCTCGGTTTCATACTGATTGTTTAAGATTTCATATCGGGTATTCGGTATCTTCTCCAGTATCATATCTTCGTATATCCGGCACATTAAGCGTTCCAGTTCCTGAAGCCTGTTTTTACTATCTGTGAGCCTTGTCTTTTTCTTTTCCATTTCCATTTTTTCACTTTCTTCCATTTCGTTTTGAATGGAATGGAGAAAGGCTTCGTTATCTTCATCAAGACTTTTCTTAATGTCTTGTAGGGTGCTTTGAATGAGATTTAATACCACTTCTGCCCTTATTCGGTGTCCTGATTTACAAAGCGTTCCACAAGGCACTTTCGTGTAGGCACTGCAATTGTAATAAGGGATATTCTTGTAGTTATTTGTTCTGTGAACATACATTTTACTGCCACAATCGGCACAATACATTAGTCCTGTGAGTGGGTGGTATTCGCCCCAACCGTCAGGATACCGTTTGACATTTCCTCGTATTCTCTGCACATTATCAAAGGTTTCTTGGTCGATAATCGGTTCGTGGGTGTTCTCAAAGATGAGCCACTTATCTTCGGATACATAGGTGCTTTTCTTGTCTTTGAAATGCTTCCTTGTTTTGAAGTTTACCGTATGCCCTAAGTATTCTTGTTTTTTTAAGATACTTGCAATCGTGGAACTGCACCAACGATATGGATATTCAAACACTTTGCTTTGATGTAGTCCATATCCCAATTTCTGCTGATGATAGGCGGGTATATCTACCTTGTCGGCTTCTAATATCCTTGCAATGGCATAGGGTCCTTTTCCGTCCATCGTCAGATGGAATATTCTTCGGACAACCTCTGCTGCTTTCTCGTCGATAATCCACTGATTTTTATCGTCCTTGTCTTTGATATATCCATAGGGTGGACTGCTTCCCGTATGCTTTCCGCTTTCTCCTTTCGCTTTGAATGTGGACTTGATTTTCCTTGAGGTATCCCTTGCATACCACTCGTTCATAATATTGCGAAAAGGGGTAAAATCATCGTCTTTGTAAAAGCTGTCTACATTGTCGTTGATGGCAATGAGCCTAACTCCCTTTTGTCTTAGTATTTCCATACATTGACCGACTTTGAGGTAATCTCTGCCAAGTCTACTCATATCCTTTACGATGATACAACCGATATTTCCTTGATTAACTCCGTTCATCATTGCCATAAAGCCCGGACGATCAAACTGCGTTCCGCTGATTCCGTCATCGGTAAAATGAACGATGTTCTCCAAATGATTTTTCTTTGCGTATTCTTCCAAAATTTTCTTTTGATTGATGATCGAATTGCTCTCGCCTTGTAGTTCATCATCTCGGCTTAACCTTTCATACAAGGCGGTTATTTTCTCGTAGTTCCTCACGATACCCTCCTTTCTCCGGATTCTTAATACCAAGTATAAGAATGAGTATAGTGATACCATTCTCCATTTTTCAGCCTTGCACAAACAACCCCTTTTTCCAACCATACCTCTACAATGCTGATTCCATCTTTGTAATCCTTGCCGACTGCATTTTTATGGAGTTCATTGGTTTTGAATAGGATTTCTTTTTGTCTGTCATTTAGTTTTTCCAAGTCTTTTATCATAAATCACTCCTTTCAAACAATAAAAAAAGAATTAAGCAAAACATCTTTCACTCAAATAGTGATGAAGTGTTCTTCTTAATTCTATAACTCCCGCAGCTAATTTGTACTTTTTATATTGCTTCACTGCAAAGTGTGTAGGCTCTTTCCTTTCCAGTGCTTCAAAGAGTCTGTCTATCGGATTCATATAGCTCTCATCATCTTCTCTAACTTCTGAAGCATCTATCATATCAAGGAGCGTTGCGAAGTTCTTTTCCTCAAATGGAGCTTCATACCAAATGTATCCAATAAGTGCTGTGTAGTAGAGCTTCTCAGCTTTGACCCAAAAATCTTCACCTGCTTTTTCTCCCTCTCCTTTCGTATTTGCTATAATTGTCTGCACCAATTTCAAAATATCTTTCTCAGAACGGATATAGGCAAAAGGATTGTATTTCATAGACTTTTTGAAGTTAATGGTATTTAAGATTTTTATCTCATAGCCGTTATCTTCAAGCATCTTTCCACATTCAAGGACTATCGTTCCTTTCGGATCGGTTACGCAATATGACGAGTGCATCTGCATTAAGTTCGGCTTTACATAAAATCTCGTTTTTCCACTTCCTGATCCACCGATTACAAGCACATTTTTGTTACGAGCATATTTAGGATTAGCCGGTCTGCCATTCATGGTTAATCGTTCTGTTTGCGTAAGTAGGATATTGTTTTGAAACTTTTCATCCATATATGGCTCTATATCTTTTTTCGTTCCCCATCTTGCTGAGCCATACTCTTTCCCCTGTCTAAACTTTTTAGCATTTTTCCCTTTGGTATATACGATAATTTTGATTAAAACAGCTACTACCACGCCCATTATAATATCCGTAGGATGAAGGCTTGGAAGAAAGCTCATCGTATTAATCTCTAATATCCCTTGAAAAATTTTGTCAATAATATCGCCACCTATATAGGCTCTTACATGATGTGAAAAGATATTACCTATATAGAAAAATGCAAGATAGGGAATGTTCTGCTTTAGAAACTTTACCTTATCTTGCACCTTAAATAAGCCTTTGATGTCCTTTAATATTTTATCTATCATAGGCTCTGCTCCTTTTGTTTATTCTTGATTTTATCTTTGGAAACAGAGTTTTTAGCCATCTCCTTGAACTTCTCAATATTCTTATGGATAGATTCTTTTCTTTCCGTTTTCTTTTCCGATTCTGACAGGGCATGCTTAAATGCTTTGTCCATAACCTTCATATCTTTAGCCTGAAAGAATACTGAGTATTTCCCACTTTCCTTATCTTTCATGACTGAAAACTTTACCCCATACCGATTAAGTTCCTTTTTGAGTTCCTTAAGTTCTGCTTCTTCAACTGGAATTTCTTCAAGCTGCCCCTTTTTAACCATATCTTTTAGCTTTACTTCATTTCCGTTAGTATTAACCAGCTTTTCAAGTCCTCCAAGTTTTTCTGCTTCTTTCATCAATTTCTTTAACAAGTTCAGAATTAGCTTTCCTGTTACTTTAGCAGCTCTAACTTCCATATTCAGTGTTTTTCTTGCTATTTCTTCATTGATCAACTTCTCTCACCTCCATTCAGCAGTCTGTCCCTATTGCGATTCAGTTTGTCCTTTTGAATAACCTTTCTAAAATCCTCACCTACAACCATAACAGGAATACACATCTCTATGATTCTTGAGTAGATTCTTTGATACTCTACGCTATCCTTACAATTTTGGATTGTGTCGTAGGAAAGGTTAGTAGTGAAGATAGTCGGTTTCTGTTTTAAGTACCTGTTATTCACGATGTTATATACTTGCTCTTTGGCATAGCTTGTATCTCTTTCTATTCCTAAGTCATCCAAGATAAGAACGGAAGTATTTACAAGGGATTCAATATATGCGTTCTTGTCAAAATCAAATCCTCCCTTTTGCAGTTCATTGATAATCTGTGCAAAATTTCTTATTTTAACGCCTATTTGATACTGTTCAATAAGGCTATTTGCAATGGAGCAGCCAAGATAGGTCTTTCCGCTACCTACTGAGCCATAAAAAAGAAGTCCGATATTTTCTTTTTTCATTTCCTCATAGTCTTTTACAAAGTTCTTTGCAATGATAAGGCTTTGATTTTCTTCTCCCTGATAATTTTCAAATGTGTATGACCACTGAATAATCGAGTTAAAGCAGCTACTCTTTAATCGTTCAATCTCCATCTGCTTTTGTCTTTCTTTTTCTCTTTCCTCTCTATCTCTGTCGCATTTGCAAGAAATCTTAAATATCATCTTGTTATCAAAGAACTCCATCACTTTTCCGTCTTTTCTTTCATGGCAAACTTTACAAAATGCGTGTCCATCTTTGATATACTCTTTTTCAGGATCATAAGAGTACTCTACATCCTCTATCATTACTTTTTCCAATTCTTTCATCATAGGTGTTCTCCTTTATCATATTCTTCCCATGTCGGGATATTTGATGTTTTCACTTCTTTTCCTCTCCCCTGATCTTTATAAAACCAAGAAAGGATTGTCGCTTTATGGTCTTTATAGGTCTTTCCGGTGCTTTTGATATATGCTGATAGTCTTTCAATGTAATTATCAAGCTGTGAGTTCATTATGATTTGTAAATCGGATATATCTTCTACCGTTAAAAATACATTTTGAAATGTTCCAAGTCCGTTTTCGCTAAAACTATATTCTCTCTTACTATACTTACTCTTATTATTCTCTATATAGTTAGAGTCAAGATTTTGAACTTCCTGAAGTTCATTTTCTTTACTTCTGAGGTTAAAATCTTTTACTTCTGAAGTTAAGTTTTTTGACTTCTGAAAGTCATTTTCTTTTACCGCTAATATGCTCATAAAGTCTTTAACATATATGACATTCGGCTTACCAAGCCCAAGCCTTACTCTTTCAATCAGTCCGATTCCTTTTTTCATATCGAGTTCATCTAATGTTTTTATAGCTGTCGGCTTTGAGATATTTCTTCTTCTCATAATTTCTTCGACTGTGAAATAGATAAATACTCTGCCTTCCTTGTCCACCCAATTATTCTTAAAGGACATTCCTGTTCGTTTCAAAAGCATAGAATAAAGAATAATTGCTTCAGCAGACAGTCCCTTAAATTCTTCTTCGTCTACCAATATTTCAGGTACTTTTAGAAAGTTAAATCTTTCTGCTTCTCTGTTATAGAAATAGTCAAAGTCCATCGCTTCACCTCCTCCCCAAAAAATTTGCAAAGAAAAAGACGATAGTTTTTCTTCTATCGCCTTTGGTAACCATTTGTATGAAATTTTTTAGATTGATTTTATTGCTTCATTGATTCCCTGAAGGAACGCTATAACAGCTGCTCCGATCATCGGTATTCCATAAGGACTTAACAAAAATCCTAATACCAATGCCTCAATGCCAAGTGATATATCTTTTTGCATAAATGATCCTATTGCAGCAACTATACACATAAGCATTAAGAAATATAAAATAGTTGTTCCTATGCCAAGTATAAATGTCAGAAAGGCAGTAAGGATACTCAGCAGCAAGCTGATTGGAAATAAGATTATTTTTATTATCCATCTCATCATTTCTTATTCCTCACTTCCCAATTCATACTTTGTATCTCCACACACCATATCAATGCAAACATTCACATCTATATAATTTTTTAGGACTTTTTTTCGTCCACCTTCGCCATCTTCTACAAATACATAATGCTTGTAAAACTGCTTAAAATGCAGGATTTTCACGATTTCACTCTTTGTATCAACGCTATGCACTCCACATGAATACTATGCGGGAACATATCAACAGGCTGCACAATTTGACATTGATAACCCCTTTCATCTAAATACTTCAAATCCCTCGCCAAAGTTGAAGGATTACAGCTTACATACACTATCCTTTCAGGTTTCATTCCTACAATAGTATCCAATACTTTTTCATCGCATCCCTTTCTAGGTGGATCAACCACGACTATATTGGCTCTTTTACCCTTCTTATAAATTTCAGGCACGACCTCCTCAGCCTTTCCAACGAAAAACTCCAGGTTGTCCATATTATTTAATCTTGCATTTTTATTCGCATCATCTATTGCCTCCGGTACAATTTCAACTCCATATACTTTTTCGGCTTTTTGAGCGAGGAACAAGGATATCGTTCCTATTCCGCAATATATATCAAATACTTTATCGCCTTCTTTTATATCTGCAAATTCTAAAGCCTTATTATATAGGACTTCCGTTTGTATTGGATTCACCTGGAAAAAAGAAAGGGGCGATATTTCAAATTTTAATTTTCCAATATAGTCCGTTATCTTTCCATCTCCGTATATATTTATATTTTTTCTGCCAAGTACTACATTCGTTTTTTCTTTATTAATATTTATGACAAAAGTTTTAAATCCATCTATCTTGGATTTGAGTTCTTCCACCAAAGCCTCAGTCCCAGGCAACTTTTCAGTAGTTGATACCAATACTACCATAACTTCGTCAGTAGCATACCCTACTTTTGTAACTATATGTCTTATTCCGCCTTTATGTGTTTTTTCATCATATACACTCACATCATTTTTAATAATATATTCTCTTATTATTTCTATGATTTCATCATTTTTTTCATGTTGAATTACGCATTTTTCTATATCTATAACATCGTGAGATTTTTTCTTGTAGAAACCTATTTTTAACTTTCCATCTATCATTTTCACCGGAAATTGTGCTTTATTTCTATATCTGAAAGGTTTTTCCATCCCTATAGTGTCTTTTATCTCAATATCTTCCAATCCGGCAATTCTTTTTATATCTTCTTTTACCTGATTGGTTTTTATTTCCAGCTGCTTTTTATAATCCAATTCTTGAATCTGACATCCTCCACAGTTTCTGTATTTCATTGGACAGACTCTTTCGACCCTGTATTCAGATGCTTTTTTTATTTTAGATATGACTCCTTCTGCATATTTTTTCTTTGACTTTGTTATCTTTACATCTACTATTTCACCCAATAAAGCTCCATCAATAAATACGGTGAAGCCTTCATATTTCCCTATTCCTACTCCACCTTGACCAATATCAACTATTTTACATTCATATTTTTTTCCAATTTCTAACATTTTATCTCCTAATATTTTTCAATATATTATAAACTTATTGAAATTAGTATATCATATAGATATATATTTTTCAATTTAAAAAGAAAATAGGACTGAGTCAAAGGTCAAAATGCTTCTTTATCAAAATCAAAACCATCGAAAATGGTTCTTTTTTTGATAAGAGAAAAAATTGACTTTCGATCAGTCCTATTTTCTTTATTATTTTTTCTAGTATTATTTATATATCTATTTCTCTTCCCTTGTTATAACACCTACTGATGGCTCAACTTTTATTTTATCTCCATCATTTATTTTAAAAGTAATTTCAGGAACGGATACCACAACCGGAAGACCTAAGTTAATACCCACAATAGCAGCATGTGAAGTCATTCCTCCCGTTTCAGTTACTATCGCACTTGCTTTTTCGATATATTTTATCATATCTTTGTCAGTTCCGACTGTCACCAGTATGTCCCCTTCATTAAATTCCCTATCCTGACCCGGCATTATAACTCTTGCAATTCCTTCTACACAAGATTTTCCTATGCCGACTCCTTTACCTAAAAATTCCGTTATTATACTTACTCTTATTAAATTTGTTTTACCTGTCTTGCCCACCGGAACACCTGCTGTCACCACAACTATATCACTAGGATTGACAAAACCGGCTTTTTTTGTGGCTTCGATTGATGCTTCTACCAATTCATCCGTGCTTTGAGCCACTTCGCTAATTACCGGATATGTTCCCCAATTGATAGATAATTTTCTCATAACTTTTTCGTCCTGAGTTGCTGCAATAATTGGAGCCTGTGGTCTAAATTTAGATACCATTCTAGTGGTATAACCAGATGAAGTACAAGTAATTATAGCCTTTGCATCAAGATCCAAAGCTGTTGTACAAGTTGCATGGCTTATTGCATCAGTAACGGTTATATCACACTTTTTGGAATTGTAGTTATTCGCTAATGAGTATTCCAAGGTTTCCTCAGTTCTTATTGCTATTCTGTTCATAGTCTTTACAGCTTCAACAGGATACTTGCCGGCTGCTGTTTCACCGGATAGCATAATTGCATCTGTACCGTCATATATAGCATTGGCAACATCTGTCACTTCAGCCCTTGTTGGTCTTGGATTTCTAATCATAGAATCCATCATCTGAGTAGCCGTAATTACCGGTTTTGCAAGTTCATTACACTTTTTGATTATCATCTTTTGAACAATCGGCACTTCTTCGCTAGGTATTTCTACTCCCATATCTCCTCTTGCAATCATTATACCATCAGATACTTGAAGAATGGAATCTATGTTGTCCACGCCCTCCTGGTTTTCTATTTTAGAAATTATATGTATGTCATCAGCATTATTGTCTTCTAATATCTTTCTTATTTCGAGTACATCCGAAGCTTTTCTTACAAAAGATGCCGCTATAAAATCTATCCCCTGCTCTATCCCGAATTTTATGTCTGAAATATCTTTTTCAGTGATAGCTGGAAGATTGATTACTACACCCGGTAAATTAACTCCTTTTTTAGAAGATACTTTTCCTGAATTTTCAACTACCGTATGAATATCATTTCCCTCTATAGATTTAACCAATAACTGAACTAATCCATCATCGATAAGTATTCTATCTCCGGTTTTTACATCATTTATCATTTCCTTATATGAAACTGTACATTTTTCTCTGTTACCGATACAATCATCCATAGTTATTACAAATGACTCGCCCTCTTCAAGAACAACGGGGTCTTCAAAATCTCCAGTTCTTATTTCAGGTCCTTTCGTATCCAGAAGAATAGCAATTGGCTTATCTAATTCTTCTCTTATCCTTTTTGTACGATCCATTCTTTCTTTGTGCTCATCATGAGTACCGTGTGAAAAATTGAATCTGCATACATTTAGACCATTTAATGCCAATTCTCTAAGTATGTCATCAGAATCAGTTGAAGGTCCCATCGTACATACAATTTTCGTTTTCTTTAAATTTTCCATCATAATCACTCCTATCCAGTACTATATAGATAGCACTTTTGCCATTTCATACGTTTCTTCATCAAAAGTATTTGTCATTGATAAAGCTTCATCTATATCTAAGTCTATAATTTTATTGTCTTTGATTCCAACAACTCTTGAGCTCTTGCCTTCAATTAATAATTCCACTGCTTTATTCCCCAACCTGCTTGCAAGAATTCTATCAAAAGCTGATGGTGCTCCACCTCTTTGAACATGTCCAAGAACAGTTACTCTAACATCTGCACCTTCATCACCTTCATTTATTGCTTTTTTCAAACCAATAGCTCCGTCTGCAATTGATGTGGCACCTTCCGCAAGCACGATTATACTGTGTTTCTTACCTCTTTTCTGAGTTGTTTTTAATCTTTTTACTATGTCGTCAGTTTTTATATCCATTTCCGGTACAACTATTGATTCTGCTCCACCTGCAAGACCCGCATATAAAGCAAGATCTCCACAATGTCTTCCCATTACTTCCACTATGTTAATTCTATCATGTGAAGATGAAGTATCTCTAATCTTTGATATAGCATCTATTATAGTATTCATAGCAGTGTCAAAGCCTATTGTATAATCCGTATAAGCAAGGTCATTGTCTATTGTTCCGGGAATACCTATTGTAGATACTCCCAGTTCACTTAGTTTTTTAGCTCCGTTGAAAGAACCGTCACCACCAATTACTACCAGATTTTCTATGCCGAATTTCTCAAGAATTTCAACCGCTTTTTTTCTTCCTTCTTCAGTTCTAAATTCATCACATCTTGATGATTTCAGTATAGTTCCTCCTCTTTGAATGATATCACCTACCGATGATAAATCCATTTCAATTATCTCTTCACTTAATAGTCCTTTATATCCTTTTTCTATTCCATATACTTTATATCCATAGTAAATAGCAGTTCTTACCACTGCTCTAATAGCCGCATTCATTCCCGGAGCATCTCCTCCACTAGTCAATATACCGATTGCTTTCATAGTTTACCTCCTGTTACAATAAAAATCTTTCAACTCTTTTATATTATATTATTATCACCAAATCAAAGTATTTTTAAACATATTTATTACACTTGATTTGAATTCTTCTTATTAAAGGGACTTAATTAGTCCACATTGTACGTTTAATATCCCATATTGGATAAAAAATTTTGTGGTATTTTTCAAAAATAAAAACATCCACCATTTGTTATTATAACACATGATAGATGTTTTAAAAATACTTTTTACAAATTTACTTTATTATTATATTTTCTTTCGCAAGAGCCCTACACAAATCTTCTGATAGATTTTCGTCAGCAAATGTTCCCATTCCTGAAAGCTTATATGTTATTTTGCCACCATTTTCGTTTTCATCAATTGGAAAAAACAATACATCATCAGTTCCCTGATGTCTACGAATTATTTTGCAAATTTCATCAATTAACTCTTGATTTTCCATGGAGTCAATTCTGATATATACTTTTTTTCCGGTTCCACTATGTCCATTGTTATAGTTACTATAGTTATTTTTCTTATATGAATTTAAATTGGCAAAGTCGGAGTCGTCTTCAATATTTTTTACTTCTCCAATATTCAAAGAAACCATATCGTCTCCACGTACAGATATTTTTCCCTTTACCAGAACTATATTGTCTTCTTTCAGTAAATCCTGATATTTATCAAGTTCCCCCGGGAAAGCTACCATATCAACCTTTCCAAATAAATCTTCAAGTTCTATGAAAGCCATAATTTGGTTTCTTTTTGTGGTGCTCAATCTTTTCCCCTTTATCATTCCGCCCATTATGTGTTCTTTATTATTTAATTCCAATAAAGTTTGAGGATCCTCTTTAAGTTTATTGATTTCTGCACAATTAATGGATGTTCTTTTTTCCAATATATCTTTATACTCAGACAGGGGATGCCCGGATACGTACAGTCCTAAGACCTCTTTTTCCAATTCCAATCTAATTTTATCTTTAAATTCCTCTACAAATGTCAATGTATTATTTTCAGACTCCGCAACAAGTTCATCATCACCGGAATTTGCCATTATTTCAAATAAAGATATTTGCCCATCGACATTTTTCTTTCTGTTTTTTGAAATGCTCTCCATTAGCGTTTCAAATCCACTCATCAAAGTGGCCCTGTTCTGACCTAATGAATCAAAAGCTCCACATTTTATAAGGCTTTCTATTACTCTTTTATTGGTGTATTTTGAATCCAGTCTCTTTAATAGATTCGCTAAATCCGTAAAATCTCCATTTTCTTCTCTTTCAGAAACTATCATATCAATCACGTTTGAGCCGACATTTTTTACAGCAGCCAAACCGAATCTGATATTATCACCATCTACTGAGAATTTGGAATATGATTTATTAATATCAGGTGGAAGTACCTTAATACCTATTGCCTCACATTCCCCTATATATTCAACTACCTTATCCGTATTTCCCATTACAGAGGTCATTAATGCCGCCATAAATTCCACCGGATAATGAGTTTTTAAATATGCCGTTTCATATGCCAATACACCATATGCCGCAGCATGGGATTTATTAAAAGCATATTTTGCAAAATCGATCATCTCATCAAAAATTTGGTTTGCAATATCTTCCGGGACACCATTTCTAACACATCCCGGTATTTCTATCTGATCATCCTCATCTAATTTGCCATAAATGAAATACTGTCTTTCCTCTTCCATTACATCCATTTTCTTTTTACTCATGGCTCTTCTAACCAAATCGCTACGTCCGAAGCTGTATCCACCTAATTCTCTAACTACCTGCATTACCTGTTCCTGATATACAAGACAACCATAGGTAACTTCAAGTATAGGTTTTAATTTCTCATGCAAATATTTCACCTCATGAGGATTGTGTTTGCAATTTACATATGTCGGTATGGAATCCATTGGACCCGGTCTAAAAAGAGATATACCCGCTACTATATCTTCAAAATTACTAGGCTTTAATTGTTTCATAAAGTTTCTCATTCCTGCACTTTCAAGCTGAAATACTCCTAATGTATTTCCCAAAGAAAGTTGTTCATATACTGTCGGATCATCATATTCCATTTTTGCAAAATCTATTACTTCTTTATATCCTTTTTCTTTTCTGTTTAGTTCAATTAAATCAAGTGCATCTCTAATAACCGTCAGCGTACGAAGTCCCAAAAAGTCCATTTTTAAAAGTCCCAGCTCTTCAAGTGTAGTCATTGTAAACTGTGTCGTAATAGAATCTTGATTCCTGTATAGCGGAACGTATTCATATACCGGTTTTTTGGAAATAACGACTCCCGCCGCATGCGTTGATGCATGTCTTAACATCCCCTCTAACTTTTTAGATACATCTATTATTTCCTTTACATCTTCGTCATTTTCGTACATCTTAACTAAATTATTATTTTCATCAAACGCTCTATCGATAGTCATTCCAAGTGCAAATGGTATTTCTTTGGCGACGGAATCTACTTTATTATATGAAATATCCATTACCCTGCCGACATCTCTAATGGCTAATTTTGCACCCATAGTACCGAATGTTATAATTTGGGCAACATGGTCATCTCCATATTTTCTTTTCACATACTCTATTACTTCTTCTCTTCTTTCATAGCAGAAATCAATATCAATATCGGGCATTGTAACTCTTTCAGGATTAAGAAATCTCTCAAACAACAAATTGTATTTAATAGGATCTATATCGGTAATATGAAGGGTATACGCTACTATCGATCCCGCCGCAGATCCTCTGCCCGGACCTACCATTATTTTATTATTTTTAGCATATCTTATAAAATCCCAGACTATAAGGAAATATTCCAAATATCCCATTGATTTAATTACGTTTATTTCAAAATCCAATCTTTCCTTTATCTCATCAGTTATAATATCGTATCTTTCATCCAGACCTCTATAGCAAAGCTCTCTTAAATATGATTCTACCGTATATCCGTCCGGTATATCAAATGAAGGTATATGATATGTATTAAAATCAAAATCAACATTGCATCTATTTGCAATCTTTAATGTATTATCTATTGATTCCGGAGCAAATGAAAAAAGTTCTTCCATTTCTTTCCTGGATTTTATATAAAACTCATCATTGGGAAATTTCATTCTTGTTGGATCTTCCAGTATCTTTTGCATCTGTATACACATCAATACATCGTGATTTTTTGAATCCTCTCTGTTTACATAATGTGCGTCATTTGTAGCCACCATAGGAATATTCAATTCTTTTGAAAGCTTCATTATACCTGCATTTACTTCTTTATCTTCAAATAGCTTATGATCCTGAACCTCTAAAAAGAAATTGTCTCTACCATAAATATCCAAATACTCGTTTGCAATCCTTTTTGCCAAATCATAGTCTCTTGCTATTAATGCTTTTGGTATTTCCCCATTCAAACAAGCTGAAAGGCATATTATCCCCTCAGAGTATTTTCTTAGTTGTTCCTTATCAGTTCTAGGTTTATAATAAAATCCCTTAACATACGAGTCCGAAACTATTTTTATCAAGTTTTTATAACCGGTATTGTTTTCTGCCAACAAAATTAAATGAGATGAGTATTTATCTAAATTGGGATCTTTATCTTCCAGACTTCTTGACGCTACATATACCTCACACCCTAAAATAGGTTTAATTCCATATTTTTTGCATTTTTTATAAAAATCTACTACTCCAAACATTGAACCATGGTCTGTAATTGCACAGGAGGTCATTCCCAATTCTTTTATCCTTGGAATCAACCAGTCTAATCTTGAAAATCCATCTAATAAGCTATACTCTGTATGAACATGAAGGTGACAAAAATCAGTTTTTTCCGGATTAACTTCTTGACTGTCGATATCGATATCTTTATCATTTTCTTTATTATCCACATTATTATCTTTATTATTAACTATAGTATCTTGCAATTTATTCATCATTTCGCCTCCCTTCAAAAATAGCTGATGCATATGCATCAGCCAAAACTTACGATAATTTCAAGCTTATAGCTATATTATCACTCTTATATTAAAACAAATCTTCCAGAGATACCTCATCTCTATACTTATCTGCTATTTTCTCAATATTTTTGAATCTGTGATTTACTCCCGATTTACCCAATGGAGGATTAAGCATTTCTCCTAATTCTTTGAGACTCTTATCCTCATGCTCTAACCTTAAAATGGCTAATTCCTGCAAATTTTCCGGCAATTTGCTTATACCTATAGTTTTTTGAATAATAAGTATGCTTTCAACCTGCCTTACTGCAGCATCTACGGTTTTTGATAAATTTGCTGTTTCGCAATTTACGATTCTGTTTACATTATTCCTCACTTCTTTAGCTATAATAGTATTTTGAAATGCAAACATAGCATTTGTAGCACCTATAATCGCTAATAAATCAGAAATTTGCTCACTTTCTTTTAAATAAACCACATAATTATTTTTTCTGATTACTATTTTACTATTAAATCCCATAGAATTTATTAAATCGCATAGCTCATATGAATAGTCTTCATTATTTGTCACAAATTCCATGTGATAATTTTTTTCAGGATCATTAATAGATCCTCCTCCTAAAAAAGCCCCTCTAATATATGCATGTGCATGTTCAGGCTCACTTACTATTGAGTTTGGTATATCATTTCTTGGAAAAAAACTTCTTTCATTTTCAAGTATACCTAAATCCACCAATAGTTTACTTGCACCCATTTCCGGTGTGACAGTTAAAATATAACTGTTATTTTTTTTTAACATCTGATTTTTATTTACTGTGATACTAGTATTTATATTGAAGTGATTTTTAAGCATTTTAAATACTTTTCTAGCTATTGAGTTTAATTCAGTAGATATTTTTAGACTTATCTGCATATTTCCGGACAATTGTATACTTCCTGCTAACCTTATAAGTGCCGATAATTCAGCCATGTCTAAAGTTTTACTTTCAGGATTGACTCTTGATAACTCATTTTTAGCATCAGTTGAAAAAGACATAAGTTACTTTTTTAACTCCTTTTTTATCTCATCAAGGGCTACTTTTATTATTTCTTTTTCATCATCATAACGAGCCATATCTGCCACTCTGTCAATATGAATAAACTTGGCATCCACAAATCCTTCTTCTTTTTGTGGAATAGTATCCATATTTTTTGTATGCATTAAATACCAAAATACAATTTTATGTACCCCTTTATTGAGGTCCCAATTCTCTTTATAAGTATAGTGGATTTCGCCTAAATATTTATCTATTTGCGCTTTTACTCCCGTTTCTTCTCTAACTTCTCTAAGTGCTGCTTGTTCGCGGGTTTCTCCTTCTTCAACCTTTCCTTTTGGTAGGACCCAATCGCCATTGTATTTTCTCAATAACAGAATTGCATTGCCGAAAACTACAACACCACCTGCACTTACCTCTTCTCTCATAATATCACTCCCCAAATCAAATGTTAACTAAATATTATTTTTATAATTATGCTTTATAGCTATTTTCATAACAGCATTGGCAACTAATTCAGAATCATGTCTTATATATCCATTTTTTATTTCTATTAGTTTTTGCTCCAGATAGGTAATTCCCATCATATTAAGCGTGTGTTTTTGTTCATCATCTAATAATACTAACTTGGCACCATCTTTGGCATATCTTTCAAATACTCCAACAGGAAGTTCTTCGTTGTTGGATATTACATAATCTATAAAATTTATGCCTGCATGTTCGACTAATACATTTACATGTTCAAGTACATTCTTTCCATCTGTTTCTCCCGGTTGAGTCATTATATTGCATACATATATCTTAGGTGCCTTTGATGCTGACAATGCATCTATTATACCATCAACCAATAAATTGGGCAAAATACTGGTATAAAGACTCCCCGGTCCGATTACTATTGCATCGGCATTTTTAATGGATTGAATAACCTCGTCAAGTGGTCTGGCATCATTCTTATCCAAGTATAATCTTTTTATAGGACTATTCATTTTCTTTGATACCTTTGGAATATGTGATTCACCAATTACAACATCGCCATTTTCCAATTCAGCAACTAAATTTATATCATCCATCGTAACAGGAAGAACCCTTCCTGTTATAGCAAAAATCTGACTCATTTTATATACAGCTGTTTCAAAATTATCATACAACCCAGTCATAGCTGCTATAAATAAATTCCCAAAACTCTGACCTTTTAATGCCCCTTCCGGAAATCTATACTGCATTACTTCATTCATCGTCGGTTCTATATTAGCAAGTGCCAGTAAGCAATTTCTGATATCACCGGGTGGCAACATTCCAAGATCCTCTCTCAATGCTCCTGAACCACCACCATCATCAGCAACTGTAACTACTGCAGTTATATTCTTTGTTACGTGTTTCAAACCTCTTAAAGAAATTGATTGACCCGTACCACCGCCTATAACAACTACATTGGGTTCGAAATCCGCATGCTGAAATCTTGTAGTATTATTCTGACTTTGAACAAGAGATTTTTTATATAGTGAAATTAGTTTATATATAACTATAATAGCTACTATAAAAGCTATCATACCCAATAAAGCTAGTACAGATAGTATTATTTCTAATTTAGATAATTGAATTTGCATAAAATCCTCCATCAATCTAACTTAGCATCTCTATGCTTCTTTACTGTTCTATATCCCTTTTTATTTAGATAATCATACGTTAGGTTTACAAAAGTAACAGATCTATGTCTACCGCCTGTACAACCTATCCCTATTACAAGATGCTGTTTTCCCTCATCAATATATTTAGGAATTAGAAAATCATACATATCAAATAGTTTATCTCTAAATTCTATGCTTACATCCGAATTCATAACAAAATCCCTTACATCGTCACTGTCACCCGTCTTTGGTCTCAACTCCAAATCATAAAACGGATTTGGTAAAAATCTTACATCAAATACCAAATCGGCATCTAATGGCAATCCATATTTAAACCCGAAAGACACAACTGAAATAGTTATATTTGGACTATCTAATCCATCACCTTCATCATATATACTTGCTATTTCAGCTTTTAAATCTTTTGGTTTCATGTTAGTAGTATCTATTATCATTTTAGAGTATTTCTTCAGAGGCTCCATTATAACCCTCTCTTTTTTTATTCCATCAGAAATACGTGAATTCACTGCAAGAGGATGATTTCTTCTTGTCATCTTGTATCTTTTTATTAATACATCATCATCACAGTCTAAATATATCATATCAAACTTAAAATTAGCTGAGCCAAGATGCTCTAATGCCGAATTTAATTCTTGAAAAAATTCTCTTCCTCTTATATCAATCCCTAGAGCCACCTTATCTATATTTGAATTTGCGTGGAAAAATAATTCTGCAAAATTTACTATTAATGCAGGAGGTAGATTATCTACACAATAGAATCCCATGTCTTCTAGTGCTCTCATTGCTTCACTCTTTCCAGAACCGGAAAGTCCGGTTACTATTACAAACTTCATATTCCACTCCTCCTTTTTCATCGCATATTCAAAACTTTATATACTTTTTTTAATTATTGATTTTCTATCTTATTTTGATTATTGATATTTCTCAAACCTTTTCTAATATTAACTTAAAAACTATTTTTTATATTAATTTATATTTTTTCATCATTATTTTTGAATGTTTACTATTCTATCCAACTCTAATTCTGATTCTCTTACTATTTTCATAGCTTTTTCAAAGTTAGCTACATTTTTAGGGTCATGTGCATCGGACCCTATATAAAATTTTATATTTCTATGTTTAATTTTTTTTATCATATCCACATCCAATTTTGCATGATGCCCATTTATTTCAAGACCTGTGTTTGTTTCTTCTGCGACTTCTGCTATCTTTTCTATATCAACAGCACCCTTATCCCCTGGATGAGTAATATATAGTATATCATATTTTCTCATAGCATTAATCACTGCTCTGGTATTATATTCTTTTGAAAATTTACCTCTAAATAAAAAATTATCTATATGATGTAACAAAGATTCAAAAGATGTAGATTTAGAACCAAAATGATAACCTGCAAGTATATAGTCAAATTTTTCAATTTGATCGTCAGGCATATCTATTCTTCCCGTATCATCTAATATGTTGCACTCCATTCCCATTAAAATATTTATTTCGGCATACTTTTCATTAAGTCTATCAATTTCTTTTCTCTCTTTTTCAGCATTTTCCTTCGACAAACCATACATTATATGAGAAAAACCATGTTCTGAAATTCCAATGGTCTCAATACCTTTTTTTACTGCAGAAATCACATTATCCTCAATAGTACCTTTGGCGTGTCTTCTTTTATCGTTACCACCACAACTAAAAATAGTGTGGGTATGGTAATCTGCAAGAATTTTCATAATATTACACCTCCAGATTACTCCATCTCCTCTTTTAGATTAATTGCTTTACTAATCTTCGCCTAATATCTTTACTTCTTCCTCTAACTTAACCCCATGAACATCATATACTTTTTCTTTTACATGATCTATCAAGTTTACAATATCAGTGGCAGTAGCGTTATCGTAATTTATTACAAATCCCGAATGCTTTTCAGATACTTGTGCCCCACCTACTGACACTCCTTTTAAATCAGAATCCTGAATCAATTTACCGGCGAAATATCCTTCCGGTCTCTTGAAAGTACTACCCGCACTTGGATATTCAAGTGGTTGTTTAGTTCTTCTTTGATGAGCCAAATCTCTCATTTTTTCTTTTATTTCATCAAAATTGCCCTTTTCTAATTCTATTACAGCTGTAATAGCTATCATCTTTTCATCAGTCAATACACTGTGTCTATATCCGAATTTCATATCTTCATTTGTATATTCTACAATTTCACCTTTAGCATTTATCATCCTTACTGACTTGACTATATTTTTCATTTCACCGCCATATGCACCTGCATTCATTGCCAAAGCTCCACCAAGGGAACCCGGTATTCCGGATGCAAATTCAAAACCGGTAAGATTGGCATTCATAGCTTCTTTCCCTATAATAGAAAGTAATGCTCCAGTTTGAACAGTAATAGTGTTTCCCTCAACATGATAATCACTGAAATTATCAGCTATTTCAATTACTAATCCTCTAAACCCACCATCTTTTATAAGTATATTAGAACCATTTCCCTTTACGAAAAACGGTATATTATTATCTATTGCAAGCTTGAATACTTTTTGTATTTCCTCCTCTGTTGTTGGCCTGACAAGAAAATCTGCAGGACCTCCTACCTTGAAGGAAATATGACTATTCATTGGTTCATCTACAAAAATAGAATCTTCTTTTAGTATAGATTTTAACAATTTATGTAAATCATTTTTACACATAATTTCCTCCTTACAAACTTTTGAACAATAAGTACCACCTTATATAATAACCAATATACAAAAAAATGACAATAGTTAGAGAAAAAATAATTAACATTTTTATGTAAATATATTTTTATTATTGATAGAATATTAGATTTATTTGCTTTTTATTACATCATTAAGTCTATTCGTAAATTCTACGGCCGAATCTTTTCCCATCTGTCTCTGTCTATAATTCATTGCCGCTACTTCAAGTACCATTGCTATATTTCTGCCGGGTTTAACCGGAACTACAATTTTTTCTATTCTCTCACCAAGTATATATTCATAATCCCTGTCCAAACCAAGCCTATCATAATAATTATTATTATCCCAACTTTCCAAATATGCAACCATATCGATTCTCTTACTCAAATTTACACTTCTTGCACCATACAAACTCTGTATGTCAATTATTCCTATACCTCTTATTTCAAGATAATTTCTAAGTAATTCAGGAGCCTGACCCACTAATATTCCATCGTCTATTCGCTTTATTTCGACAGCATCATCAGCAACCAATCTATTTCCATTTTGGACCAAATCCAATGCCGTTTCAGATTTTCCTATACTACTTTCACCTCTAATAAAAACTCCAACGCCATTGATATCTACTAATACTCCATGCAAAGTTTCTTTTGGAGCCATTCTATCTTCTAAATATGAAGAAAGCTTATTAATAAACCTTGTAGTTTCTCTATCAGTTGAACACACTATTGTACCTGATTTTTTTGCCCAATTATAAAAATCTTCTCTAAGTTCCATACCTCTTGTGACAATTATTATAGGCATATTGTATGAAAAAAAACTCTCTAGAGTTTCTTCTCTGTGAGCTTCATCAAAATGACCAAAAAACGTATATTCAGTCTTTCCTATTATTTGAATTCTCTCAGGTGTAAAATAGTTAAAATAACCTGCAAGCTGTATTCCAGGTCTATTTATCTCTTTCTCTTCTATAAACATTTTTTCTGCTTTTCCAATAGGACAAATTATCTCTTTTAATTTTAGATCATCTATCAATTCCCTTACAGTAACTTTATTCATAATTTCTCCCCTTATACACATAAATGGTATTAAATTTCTATGATATATTGTAATTATTACCCAATATAACACGTTTATCTTAATTTACTTTTTATTTTTTCTGCGATGGATATACTTATACCTTCAACTTCAGTCAATTGCTCTATACTTGCCTTTTTCATATTTTCTATATCTCCAAATTTTAACATTAGAGCCTTTTTTCTTTTCGCTCCTATTCCTGAAATTTCGTCCAAAACAGATTTGGTCATTTTTTTATCCCTCAAACTTCTATGATAAGATATAGAATAATTATGAACTTCTTCTTGTATACCTGAAACAAATCTATATAAACTTGTAGTTCTATCTAATTCAACTTCTCTCTCCAAGTTGACTAAACCTTTAGTCCTATGTTTATCATCTTTATACATTCCCCATAACGGAATATCTTCTCCATTTAATTGAAGCACCTTTTTTACGGTTGAAACCTGACCTTTTCCCCCATCTAATAATATCAAATCCGGAAGGTTTCCATGTTTAAGTCTCCTATCAATAACTTCAGACATAGAAGCATAATCGTTAGGTCCATCAACCGTTTTGATTTTAAACCTTCTATATTCTTTTCTATCTTTTACTCCATTAGTATACACTACCATAGTACCTATAGAATCAACCCCCTGTATATTTGATATGTCATATGACTCAATCCTAATTATAGGTTTATCAATATTTAGTAATTGTCTTAATTCTTCCAATGCACCAATACTTTTCTCGTATTTTTTCTTTTTGATATCATCAAATTTCATTAAATATTCATCCGCATTTTTTCTGACCATAAGTACAAGTGCCTTCTTGTCACCTTTCTGGGGAACTTTTATATTCACCTTACTACCCCTTTTTGATGTCAACATTTCTTGAATTATACTTTGATCGGCAAATTCCTCTTCGACAATTAACTCCTTTGGTGTATACTCTTGAGATAGATAAAATTGCTTAATAAACGAACCTAAAATATCTGCTCTGCTACTGTCTCTTACCCCTTCAAGCATAAAATTTTCTCTTCCGGATATTTTACCATTTCTAATAAAAAATACTTGTACACATGCCTCCTGATTCATATTTGCCATAGCTATTACATCTTGATCCGTATCATTTTGAACATTCGATACTTTTTGCTTTTCAATTACATCTTTCAGGCTTTCAATTTTATCCCTATACTGTGCGGCTTCCTCAAACATAAGATTTTCTGAATAATACATCATTTTTTCAGTCATAGTAGAAATTAGTTTTTCTTCTCTTCCTGATAAAAAAAGCAATATTTCACTTATCATATCATTATACTCTTTTTTATCACATACTCCCGTGCAAGGTCCAATGCATTTTTTTATGTGATAGTTTAAACATGGCCTTATTCCAAGTCGAATTGATTTTTCTATATCTATATTACATGTTCTTATTGGATAGTTATTTCTGATTATCTCAAGTGTGTCATTGACAGCCGAAACATTTGAATACGGTCCGAAATATTTTGAACCGTCTTTTATTATTCTTCTTGTCTTTAAAACTCTGGGAAATTCTTCTGTCACAGTAACCTTTATATAAGGATATGTTTTATCATCTCTTAATAAAACATTGTATTTAGGTTTATACTTTTTAATCAAATTACATTCTAAAATTAAAGCTTCCAACTCAGAATCCGTCATTATATATTCAAAACTACTTATATTCTTAACCATTGATTTCACTTTATTAGAATGATTTTTTGATGACTGAAAATACTGCCTGACTCTATTTTTAAGAGATATTGCCTTTCCAACATATATAACATTACCATACTTATCCTTCATAATATATACACCCGGATTATCCGGCAAAGTCTTCAAATGAACTTTTATATCAAACAACTTTTTCCTCCAATCACCTTCGCCAATAGCAAATTCATTTTAATAAGTATATAATACCATAATTTTTATATTTTCTAAAAGAAACAAAAATATAAAAGGAGACCGAAAATACGATCTCCAATAGCATTATTATTTTTAATATCCACTTTAAAATTAATTTTTCATTTTCAAAACAATATTTTTCTCTAAACACAATATTAAATCATGTTATATAAACTTATTTATATATCAGCATTTTCTATATTATATTTAATTGCATCTGCCTTTACTGTCTGATAGTCAACCTTTCTTCCTGCTTTTCTTCTTTCAGTAAGTTCTGCTGTTGCAGTAAATAGTACGTCAGATGCTGAGTTAAGACCTGTTTCACAAGAATCTTGTATAACACCTATTATAAATCCTACACCTACTACCTGCATAGCTATGTCATTTGGTATACCGAATAATGAACAAGCAAGAGGTATAAGCAATAATGATCCACCGGCTACTCCGGATGCACCACAAGCTGAAATTGCAGACAATACTGATAATATAAAAGCAGTTGGTAAATCCACTTTTATTCCAACAGTAAATGCTGCAGCCAATGCCAATACGGCTATTGTCACAGAAGCTCCTGCCATGTTTATAGTAGCACCTAAAGGAATTGAAACCGAATATGTATCTTTATCTAATCCTAAATCTTTACATAATTTCATATTTACCGGAATATTAGCAGCAGAACTTCTTGTAAAAAACGCATATAGTCCACTATCTTTAAGTGTTCTGAATACTAATGGATATGGATTAGTTTTTATATTAAACCAGACTATTAAAGGATTTACAACTAAAGCCACGAAAAGCATACAACCTACTAATACACCTAAAAGTGCAGCATAATCTTTAAATACATCCAAACCATTTGTAGATACAGTATCAAATACAAGACCTAAAATACCAAATGGAGCAAAACTGATTACCCATCTTACAGCTTGTGATACTGCTTCAGAAATATCAACTAATAGTTTCTTAGTACTTTCAGCGGAATGTCTTAAAGCAAGACCAAAAATAATTGCCCATGTTAAGATACCTATATAATTTGCTGTTATTATTGCATTGACCGGATTGTCAACAATTCTCATCAATAAAGATTTTAAAACTTCAACGATTCCACCGGGTGCGGTCACATCTGTCGCTCCCTGAGCAAGTACTAATTTAATCGGGAATAAAAAGCTGGCAATCACTGCCACTAACGCTGCTGAAAACGTTCCTATCAAGTATAAAACTATTATTTGTTTCATATTAGTCTTGTGACCACTCTTATGCTGAGCAATCGCTGCTATTACTAGAACGAATACAAGTATCGGTGCTACTGCTTTTAACGCACCTACAAATAATGAACCCAGTATAGCTATTTCAGACCATTTAGGAACAACAACACCTAGAATAGCACCAATGATCATACCTACTATGATACGTTTTACCAAACTTATGCTATTCCATTTGATGAATAAGTCTTTCATAGTTAATACCTCCTATTTATAATATTTTGTCAATTAAAAATAATAAACCATTTCATTCAACAAAACACTGTGTAATAATTCAACACAGTGTTTTATTAAGTTATTTGATATTATATACTAAAACTTAAGAATAATCTAGTTTAAACTTAATTTTTTCTTAAATTCTTAATAATTTCAAATAAATATAAATAAACAGTTAACTTTATTTTTGCATTTATTGTTTTTTAATTAACTTTGATAGGTATTTACCCGTATAACTATTATTAACTTCGCATATTTCGCCAGGAGTTCCTGTCGCGACAACTGTTCCGCCCTCAGTTCCACCTTCTGGTCCCAAGTCAATTATATAATCTGCAGTTTTTATTACATCCAGATTGTGCTCTATTACAACAACTGTATTCCCAGTATCTGTAAGTCTTTGTAACACCTCAATTAACTTTCTTACATCTTCCGAGTGTAGACCTGTCGTAGGCTCATCAAGAATATAAATAGTCTTTCCGGTAGGCCTTTTACTCAATTCAGTAGCAAGTTTTATCCTTTGCGCTTCACCACCCGATAACTGGGTTGATGGCTGTCCGAGTTTTATATATGAAAGACCAACATCCATTAATGTTTCCAGCTTTCTTTTTATAGTTGGAATATTTTCAAAGAAATTTAAAGCCTCTTCTACATTCATATCTAACACATCAGAAATACTTTTATCTTTGTATTTAACCTGAAGAGTTTCTCTATTATATCTTTCACCTTTACATACTTCACATGGTACATATACATCCGGAAGAAAAAACATCTCAATTTTTAATATTCCATCACCTTTACAAGCTTCACATCTTCCACCTTTTACATTAAAACTAAATCTACCTTTTTTATACCCTCTAGCTTTAGCTTCATTTGTTGATGCAAATAGATCTCTTATCATATCAAATACTCCGGTATATGTTGCCGGATTGGATCTAGGAGTCCTGCCTATCGGACTTTGATCTATGTTTATTACTTTATCAACATTTTCAATACCTTTTATTTCCTTATGATTTCCCGGCCTAACCCTTGACTTATTCAATTTCCTGGCAAGTCCCTTGTACAAAATTTCATTTACAAGTGTGGATTTCCCGGATCCGGATACTCCGGTGACACTGATAAATTTTCCAAGTGGAAACTTTACATTTATATTTTTTAAATTATTTTCACAAGCACCTTTAACTTCGATATATTGACCATTTCCTTCCCTGACAGATTCGGGAACTTCTACACTCACTTCACCGCTTAGATATTTTCCGGTAATTGAATTCGGATTATTTATTATATCTCCTACTGTGCCTTGTGCGACAATTTCTCCGCCGTGTATACCCGCAGCCGGTCCTATATCGACTATATAATCAGCAGCTCTCATAGTATCTTCATCATGCTCAACTACAATCAGAGTATTTCCAAGATCAGTTAATTTTCTCAATGTGGCTATTAATTTATCATTGTCTCTCTGATGAAGCCCTATACTAGGCTCATCGAGAACATATAATACGCCGGTTAAAGCCGAACCTATCTGAGTTGCGAGCCTTATACGCTGTGCCTCGCCACCTGATAATGTACCTGCTTTTCTGGACAAAGTCAAATATCCCAAACCAACATTACTCAAAAAACTGGCTCTTTCCTTTATTTCTTTTAAAATATCCTTAGCAATAAATTGATTTTTCTCACTTAGTTTTATCTTTGAAATAAAATCTATCAAATCATCTACTGAAAGATCTGTGACTTCCATTATATTCTTTTCGCCGACTTTTACAGCCAGTACTTCTTGTTTTAATCTGTTTCCATTACATTTTGGACAAGGTTTTTCAGACATAAAGTCCTCTAATCTATCCCTCATTGCATCAGAATTTGTTTCTCTGTATCTTCTCTCAATATTTGTTATTACACCTTCAAAATAATTTTTATACTCTCTTATTCCACCAAACTTTGACTCAAATTCAAATGTGACAATTGTATTTTCTTTTCCATACAATAATTCATCCACAAATTTTTGAGGAAGATCTTTAAATGGAGTTTCAACTGATACCCCAAACTTTTCGCAAAGAGCTAACAACATTTTTGTATAATATGTATTATCGTTAAGGCCATTACTAGACCATGCAGCTATAGCCCCCTGTTTCAAACTTAAATCTTTATTTGGAACTACTAAATCCACATCTACTTCCTTACTTTCTCCAAGTCCATTACATACTTCACAAGAACCAAAAGGAGCATTGAATGAAAACATTCTCGGCGACAACTCTTCAATACCTATACCATGTTCTGGACAAGCAAATTTCGTCGAGTAAAGAGTTTCACTGGCATCAATTTCCTGAACTATTACCAAACCATCTGATAATTTCACAGCCGCTTCAATAGAGTCGGCTAATCTAGCCTCTATTCCATCTTTTACTATTATTCTATCTACTACAACATCTATATTGTGCTTTTTATTTTTTTCCAAATTTATATCATCAGTTACCTCATAGTTTTCTCCATCGACCCTGACTCTTATATACCCTTCTTTTTGTATATATTCAAGGGTCTTTTTATGAGTTCCTTTCTGTCCTCTCACAATTGGTGATAATATTTGAAGTCTAGTTCTTTCTTCATATTTTATAATATTATCTACTATTTCCTGAATGGTCATCTGACTTATTAAACTTCCGCAGGTTGGACAATGTACATCACCCACTCTTGCAAATAAAAGTCTTAGATAATCATAGATTTCCGTTACTGTTCCTACTGTAGATCTAGGATTTTTGGACGTGGTTTTTTGGTCGATAGAAATTGCCGGAGATAAACCTTCAATATAATCTACACTTGGTTTATCCATTTGACCTAAGAACTGACGAGCATATGAAGATAAGCTCTCAACATACCTTCTTTGACCTTCAGCATAAATAGTATCAAATGCCAGAGATGATTTCCCTGAGCCCGATAAACCAGTAAAAACTATAAATTTATTTCTTGGCAATTCTAAATTAATATTTTTTAAATTATTTTCTCTCGCACCCCTTATTATAATTGATTCTTTCATGATACCTCTCTTTCATTAGAGATTTTTCTTAATAATTGTATCTTCCGTAACAATTTTCGGTACATGATGTACCCCATTTTTATCTCTGTAGTATTTTATATCTTCACCCACTTTTATATTATCAATCACGGCTTCTTCAACCGGATATCCAATAGCCATAACTAAATGAATATTATATTTATCCCCTAACTCCAATATTTCTTTTATTGGTTCTTCTTTATAGGCCTTAAATATACAAACTGCCATTCCTTCAAATCTTGCTCCAAGAGATATTGTTTGAGATGCTATACCAACATCCTCAAGCATTGGTTTTCCATATTGACTATCGCTTACAAATACAATATATCCAGTGGGTCTTTCTTCTTTAACCGGACCATCCCAATCTTTTAGATACCCAGCCCACGCTATATTATCATATATTTTTTCATTTATTTCTTTATCATTTATCAATACAAATCTCAAAGATTGTCTATTTGCTCCACATGGTGTATATCTGACTAAATCTACTAATTCTTCCAGCTGTTTCATAGAAACCTTTTTTGAATTATCATATCTTCTACAAGTTCTATTGACTTTTACTAATTCCTTAAAATTCATTATAACCTCCACAATTAATAATTTAAACTTTCTTCTCTAATTCCATTATTTTATCTCTTAGTTCGGCCGCCTTTTCAAACTCCAGATTTTCAGCTGCCAACATCATTTCAGATTTTAGAATTATAATCATACTTGTAATTTCACTATCGTCTTTTAATTTTTTCACATCGACATTTGTATATGCTTCTACTTCTTCTGCTATTCTTGTAGCTTCTATATTATCTCTAATATCTTTTCTAATCGTCTTAGGAACTATATTATGCGACTTATTATAAGCCATCTGTATACTCCTACGTCTTTCCGTTTCATCAATTGCTCTCTTCATTGAATCCGTTATTCTATCTGCATACATTATAACTCTACCATTTGAATTTCTTGCAGCACGACCAATGGTCTGTATTAAAGATGTTTCAGACCGCAAAAATCCTTCTTTATCAGCATCTAATATAGCAATCAAGGATACTTCAGGAATATCCAAACCTTCCCTAAGCAAATTTATACCTACCAGTACATCAAATTTTCCAAGCCTTAAATCTCTTATTATTTCAGTTCTTTCAAGAGTTACAATATCTGAATGAAGATACTTAACTTTAATTCCCAACTCCACTAGGTAATTTGTCAAATCTTCACTCATTTTTTTAGTGAGAGTAGTGATTAATACTCTTTCACCATTTTCTATATTTCTATTTATTTCCACCACCAAATTATCTATCTGATTTTCAACAGGCCTTACATCTATAATTGGATCTAATAGTCCCGTCGGCCTTATAATCTGCTCGGCAAAAACATTCGTATGCTCTATTTCATATGGTCCCGGGGTAGCAGTGGTAAATAATATCTGATTTATATTTTCTTCAAATTCTTCAAAATTTAGAGGTCTGTTATCATAGGCTGATTCCAATCTAAAACCATTTTCTATAAGAGATTTTTTTCTAGATTTATCCCCTGCATACATTCCTCTTACTTGAGGAATAGTCACATGTGATTCATCAACTATAAGCAAAAAATCATCCGGAAAAAAATCCATCAACGTGTATGGTTTTTCTCCGGGATTTCTGCCTGTAATATGTCTTGAATAATTTTCTATTCCCTGACAAAAACCTATCTCTCTAAGCATTTCTATATCGTAATTTGTTCTTTGCTCAATTCTCTGGGCTTCAAGCAACTTATCATTATCTTTAAATTTTTTTACAGTATCAACCAGTTCCGATTCAATGGTTTTAATAGCCATTTCTATTCTTTCCGGAGTAGTTACATAATGAGATGCAGGAAAAATAACCACATGATTTCTCTCTCCTATAATTTTTCCCGTAACATAATCTATCTCAGTTATTCTATCAATTTCATCGCCAAAAAATTCCAATCTTATGGCTCTTTCATCATTTCCGGCCGGAAAAATTTCTAGAATGTCACCTCGTACTCTAAATGTTCCACGTATAAAATTAATATCATTTCTCTCATATTGAATTTCAACCAGCCTTTTTATTACATCATCCCTGTCTTTAAGCATCCCCGGTCTGAGAGACAGCATCAATTCTTTATAATCCTTTGGATCACCCAATCCATAAATACATGATACCGAAGATATTATTACGGTATCCCTTCTTTCAAGGATAGAAGCAGTAGCTGAATGTCTAAGCTTATCGATCTCGTCATTTATACTCGCATCTTTTTCTATGTAGGTATCACTATGGGCTACGTAAGCTTCCGGTTGATAATAATCATAATACGAAACAAAATATTCTACTGCATTATCAGGAAAAAATTCTTTAAATTCACTATATAACTGTGCCGCTAAAGTTTTATTATGTGCTAATACCAAAGTCGGTTTTCCGACATTTTTTATGATATTTGCCATGGTAAAAGTTTTGCCCGATCCTGTTACTCCCAATAATGTCTGATATTTATTTCCATTTTTTATAGATTCTGTAATTTTTTCTATAGCCTGAGGTTGATCTCCTGTCGGCTTATAATCTGAAACCAATTTAAACTCCATAACTCCCCCTTTAACTTTTAACTTTATAAACGCTATTTTTTATTGATTTTTTCAACTTCCTCTATCATCTTTAGGGCTATCAATTTTTTTTCTGTATTATCAATCTCAAAATAATATTCCTTACCCCACTCACTTTTCAAATATAAACAATCATCTTCATCTTTTTTTGCCAATTCAAATTTGACAATATCTTCTATTGGTATATTTAATTTTGTCACTTTTTTAGGTTTACTCCCATGTAGACTTTTTCTACTATACTCTGCAAAAAATGTCTTTTCAGTCAATATCAGTGTATATAAATCTGGAACTATACCAGAACTCTTTGAATGTCCTAATAGACAATTTGCCACCATATTTGTGCCTTTATTTGTCATATTAAGTTTTCTATGGGTTTCAAAACTCATCAATATCTTTTCATCATTATATACATCCATCATCTCAATTACCTCCTAAAAAATTCTTCTAAATATATTACATATACTATAAAATAAATTAAATATGCTTTTTAAAATTATGTAAATTTATTAACTCTATTTTATCATAAATTTTAGTTATTGTATTTGCTTTTTATTTAATATAGAATAGAAATATATGCATAGATTGGAGGTCTTTATGGAAAATAAATTTAAAATTAAAAATACATATAAAATATTATTATTTTTTGGGTTTATTCTAGCTATAGTTTTTAATATTAAAGAGATAAAAAATACAGTAGGAATAGTTATGTCCGTATTAAACCCGGTATTTGTCGGATGTCTAGTCGCATTTATATTAAATATACTAGTAACTCAATGGGAAAAAATATATTTTCCAAATACTAATAATAAATATCTAATAAAAACCAAAAGAGGAATTTGTATACTTCTTTCTTTATTTTCTATAACTTTGGTTTTACTGCTGGTTTCCAAACTGGTAATTCCTCAGGTACAAGAATCAGCATCAGTTTTTTCAGATTCTTTTCCTAAGATGTATGATACTTTTAGAGAAAAATCATTTGAGCTTTATAAACATTTTCCAAATTTCAAACAGATAGATAAAAATCTGGACGGTAAAGCAATTTTGGAAAATAGTATAAATATATTATCTACTTGGACAGGCGGTTTTTTATCATTTGTAGGCTCATTTTTCAGTTTCTTAATGAACATAATTATCGGCTTGATTATAGCTATATATATTGTGTCTACCAAAGAAACTTTAAAAAGACAGTTCGACAAATTATTCAATAAATTTATGCCGTCGAATATCAAGAAAAAATTTTATTATATACTTGACATAACAAATGAAACCTTCCACGCTTTTATAGTAGGACAACTTATAGAAGCAATAATATTAGGTACTCTATGTACTCTTGGTTTATGGATATTTAGATTTCCATATGCTCCTATGATAGGCTCAGTAATAGGGTTAACTGCTCTAATCCCATTAGTAGGTGCATATATAGGTGGTCTATTTGGTTTTTTAATGATTCTTACAATAAGCCCTTTTAAAGCTGTTTTATTTATAATATTTTTGACTGTACTTCAACAAATCGAAGGGAATTTGATTTATCCAAAAGTCGTAGGAAATTCTGTCGGCCTTCCCGGATTATGGGTAATTATATCTATAATAATCGGTGGCGGATTATTTGGTATAACGGGTGTATTCTTCGGTCTTCCAATAGCTGCAACTATATATAAAATTTTAAAAGACTTTGTTAATAATGAAAATAATTAAAAAAATAGCATTGTGGAAATATAGATAATCACTATATTTCATCAATGCTATTTTAATTTTTATCAAACTTTTAATTTGAAAATTATATTTAATTTTACTCTAGCTAAGCCTGAAACTTCTTATTTATAATCAGCCATTAACTTTTCAAACACTGGAAGTGCTTTTTCACACTTTTCAGTTTCAACGCAGTATGATAATCTCATATGAGCCTTAGAACCAAATCCAGTTCCAGGAACAACTAACATATCATATTCTTTTGCTTTTTCAGAGAATTTTTCTGAATCTCCATCTGGAGCTTCAATAAATAGATAAAATGCACCAGCTGGTTTAGCAACCTTATATCCTAACTTAGTCAATCCATCATATAATAAATCTCTGTTTTTCTTATAAACAGTTAAATCAGGTTCAACATCAACACATCTTTCAATTACCATCTGGAATAAAGTTGGAGCACAAACATATCCAAGAACTCTGGCAGAACCTGCTACTGCAGCCATAAGCATTTTATCTTCTACTGTGTTAGGAACTAGTACATAACCAATTCTTTCTCCTGGTAGAGATAAAGATTTTGACCAAGAATAGCAGACAACTGTATTGTCATACATATTTGGTATAAAAGGAACTTCTAGTCCATCTATAAGGACTAATTCTCTATATGGTTCATCTGTAATTAAATAGATAGGATGTCCATATTCTTTAGATTTTTCTTTTAGTAATTCGCAAAGACCCTCTACTTCTTCTTTAGTATAAACAACTCCTGATGGATTATTAGGAGAATTAACAACTATTGCTTTTGTATTTGGAGTAAGTGCTAACTTAATTCCTTCAAGGTTAAGTTGCATATCATCTTTACAAGGAACTAATACTTGTTTACCACCCTGTCCCTGAATAAATACTGTATATTCTGGGAAGAATGGAGCTAATACCATTATTTCATCTTCTGGAGAAGATATTAGAGCTTTGAAAACTATATTTAATGAAGCAGCAGCACCACAAGTCATCAAGAAATTGTCCATCGTATAATCAGTACCAAATCTCTTATTAAGATTTTCAGCTATTGCAGTTCTACAAGCATTGTGACCTGCACCTGAACTATAACTATGATATACCTTTGGCTCATAATTATTAATTATATCAACTATAGCATCCTGAACTGCTTTTGGAGCCGGAACGCTTGGATTACCTAAACTAAAGTCAAGTACATTTTCAGCACCTACAATTGCAGCTCTCTGAGCTCCAAAACCTGCAAGTTCTCTAATTATAGACTTAGCTGTACCTAATTTTACCATATCCTGTGAAATCATGTTGATTACCTCCCACTATTATAAAAATTATTTATATTCAAGCTCCTTTTCCCATTGAAAAGGAGCTTGAAATAATATATACACAATTATTTTTAAATTATCCTATTTACAAAAATTTATCTATCTATAGGATCATTTATTGTTTTACCTTTCTTAGTTGCCATACTGATTACTGTTAATATTATTGAACAAACAACTGCCGGTAATATCCATTCAAAACCAAATGCTGCAAGCGGTAATGATTTTACTACAGCAACTTGATCGGCAAGTAAATTTCCACCTCTCATTACAGAAGCTAAGTTAATGCTTTCTATCAAAGCAACTACAAAAGCACCTATTACTGCACCAGTATAAGTCCAATTGTACTTTATTTTGTGGTCAAATATAGACATTACGATAAGTACAATAATAACTGGATAAATTGCTGATAATATTGGAACTGCTATAGCTATAAGTCCATCAACACCGATTAAAGATAATACAAATGCAACGGCAACGCAAGCCATTACTATGTATTTATATTTTAATTTTCCGCCTGAAATAGTTTCAAAGTAATTTCCGCAAGTTGAGCTAAGACCTGTTGAAGTTGTCAAACAAGCAAGAGCAACAGCTACACCCATAAATACTTTACCAACATTACCTAACATCAATTCTACCATACCAATTAATAGTGCAGTTCTTTCTGTTTCACCATCAAAGTGTCCACCAACTGTAGCACCAGCATAAGTTAAACCACCATATACTAATGCAAGTAGTACAAACGCTACTATACCTACCTGAACACTAGCTTTGAACTGTGTTTCTTTATCACTATATCCACGTCTGATTAAGTCTGTCATAACTATACCAGCCATTAGAGGTGATCCAAGAGCATCCATTGTCTGGTAACCTTCTGAGAATCCCATTGTAAATAAGCCAGTAGCCTCAGTAGTAACCTTTGGATCAGGAGGATTTACTATTGATATAACAACAATTAAAGTTAATATTACCAATAATGCTGGAGTAAGATATTTACCAATAACATCTATTACTTTACCAGGATTAAGTGTAATATATAGCGTTAAACCAAAGAATACTATCGCAGTTGCCCAAATCGGCACACTTGGAAATAATGGTTTAACAAAAATTTCATGAGTAGTAGCACCAGTTCTAGGAACGGCAAAGAATGGCCCAATTGTCAAAATAGCAATAGTACCTATTAATTTTGCAAATGCAGGACTAACTCTCTTTCCTAAATCATCTGCTCTACCACCTAATCTTGCAGTAACTATAACCCCTAGTATAGGTAAAACTGGATCTGATAGTAAGAATGCAAACATAGCAACGTACCATCTGTCACCAGCAATTACTCCAAGATGTGGCGGGAATATTAAGTTACCAGCACCAAAGAAAATTGCAAATAAGGCAAATCCACACACAATAACGTCTTTTCTCTTAATTTCCATACTCGTCACCTTTTTCTAAAATAAATTCAGCAATAATGCCGTATAAATACTAAAGACCATTAACTATATTATTTGGTCTTTCACCATTCATAACCTTAACCATATCTGCATAAGACCACTCAGACATTCTTATAAATGCATCATCTGTTGTACCAGCTATATGTGGTGTTATAGATAATCTGGCTTTTCCAGCTTCAGTAAGGTTGAATATTGGATGATCAGCTGTAGGTGGTTCAGGAGCAATTACATCAAGACCAGCAAATATTCTTCCGTTGTTAAGAGCTTCAGCAAGATCTTCGTTATTTATTATTTCCCCTCTGGCAACGTTTATGATGATAGCATCTTGCTTCATCATATCTATTGTTTCTTTACGAACCATATCTCTTGTAGAATCAAGAACTGGAACATGGTAAGAAATAATATCACAATTCTTAAGTATCTCTTCATAAGTGCAGAATGTTAAGTCATTTTCTATTTCGTATTCCTCAGATGCTCTAAACACATCATAGTACATAATTTTACAACCAAATGCTCTAAGCATTCTAACAGCAGCCTTACCAATAGCCCCAAGACCAACTAGCCCAACTACTCTAGAACTTAATTCACTCTGTCCTTTAACTTGATATTCTTTGAAACTCTCATGAAATCCTTCTGCTCCCTTAGCCTTAATTTTTGCATCAGCTTCAGGCATTCTTCTTAAACAAGTAATCATATGACCAACTGCTAATTCAGCAACTGGAACTGCATTAACCGCTCTGTTATTACAAACATAGATTCCTTTTTCTTTAGCAGCTTCAAGATCTATCTTGTCGAATCCAACTCCCAAAGAGTGTATAAGTTTACAATTATCAAGTTTTTCTATTACTTCTCTTCTGAAATAGTCTACTGGTCCACAAAACACTATATCTGCATCCTTACACTGTTCAGCTAACTCTTCATCAGAACAAGGATAGTTGATATACTGGAAATCCCAGCCTTCTGGTTTCTTAACTCCGAATCTTTCAATAATGTTCTTGTTGCAAGTAACTCTTACCTTAACCATTTTTTCTCCTCCTATTTTGTTATTTATTTAACTATTTTTTTAAAATTTTTTAGATAAATAAATTTTACAAATTATAATGATATAGTTATATATCTAGGAGGAAAATGATCTCCTAGATATATTATACTATATTTCAAACATGTTTACTATTATTTATTAAAGTTAAATATACTTTTTTTGTAATGCAAACAATTTGTCTATAAACTATGTATTTCTCATTGATTACATATCTTTTTTAGATTCTTTTAATGCTTTTACCTTTTCAATTAATATAGGCATTATCTTATGTACATCCCCTACAATACCTAAGTCAGCAACACCAAAGATAGGCGCATGTGAATCTTTATTAATAGCAATTATATATTCAGAATCTTCCATACCAGCTAAGTGCTGTATAGCTCCTGATATACCACAAGCCATATATAAATCAGGTCTTACTGTTTTACCAGTCTGTCCAACCTGTCTTTCTCTTCCAATCCATCCAGCATCAACATTTGCTCTTGAAGATGTAACTAAGCCACCTAACTCATCTGCAAGCTCTTTTAATACATCAAAATATTCTGGACTTCCTATACCTCTACCACCTGAAATAAGAACCTTAGATTCAGTTATATCTACCTTTGCATGTTTAGATTTAACAACCTCTCTTATTTTTATATTCATATCTTCTGGAGTAAATTCAACCTTGAATTCTTCAACTTCACCAGTTCTGCTTGCATCTTTTGGAAGAGCTTGCATAACTCCTGGTCTAACAGTAGCCATCTGTGGTCTATGTTCTTTACAAACAATAGTAGCCATTATATTACCACCAAATGCTGGTCTAGTCATTAATAATAACTTAGTTTCCGGATCTATTTCCAACTTTGTACAGTCAGCTGTCAAACCAGTGTGAACTCTAGCAGATACTCTAGGAGCCAGGTCTCTACCTATTGAAGTTGCTCCATAAAGTACAATTTCCGGTTTTTTAGCTTCTATTACTGCATTAAGGGCTTTTGTATATGGTTCAGTTGCATAAACAGCCAACATTGGATCTTCTACAACTATTACTTTTTCCGCTCCATGATGAATTAGATTATCAGCTAATCCTTTTACATTATCGCCAAGTACAACAGCTACCACTTTCTGTTCCAAGTCTGCAGCTAACTGACTTGCTATACCGATAAGCTCGATGCCTACTTTTTGTACAACACCGTCTACCTGTTCAACTACTACATAAATATCTTTGTTCATTAGGTAATCTTCCTTTCAAATTATTATATTAAAATTTCTCTTCTCTTTATTCACAGTATCTTATATAAAATACTTTTCCTGTAGCTTAGCAAGAATTGCATCTGCTGCTTCTTCAGGAGTTAGGCCTTCTAATTTAACACCTTTACCCTTAGCCTGCTTAGTGAATGATCTTTTAACATTTGTAGGTGAACCCTTTAAACCGATATTTGATATATCTAGTTTGTCTTCTATGTCCTTAAGTCCCCAAACTTTAATTTCTTTCTTGTAAGCATTAAATATTCCGCCTATTGACATATATCTTGGATTGATTTCTTCAGCTAATGTTGTCAACAGACAAGGAGTTCCGATTTCTATCATGTGATATCTATCTTCAAATTGTCTTTTTACTATAAATTTATCTCCTTCTACTGTTAAACTTTCACAGTAAGAAATCTGTGGTATTTGTAAGTGTTCAGCAATCTGAGGTCCAACCTGTGCTGTATCTCCATCTATTGCCTGTCTACCAGCTATAATTATATCGTAATCTATATTTCTCAATGCACCAGCTATTGTTGATGATGTTGCCCATGTATCCGCACCACCAAATGCTCTATCTGATATTAATATAGCATCATCGCATCCCATAGCTAATGCTTCTCTTAACGCAACTTCCGCCTGAGGAGGTCCCATTGATACTACAGTTAAAGTACTTCCTGGAACAGTTTCCTTTATCTGAAGTGCCAGCTCTAAACCTGCTTTATCATCAGGGTTGATGATACTTGGAACTCCATCACGGATCAAAGTATTTTTAACAGGGTCAAGTTTTACCTCTGTTGTATCTGGTACTTGCTTAATGCAAACTACAATTTTCATCTATTTTACCTCCCCTTATTTCAATACGCTTGATGCTATAACCATCTTCTGAACTTCTGAAGTACCTTCATAAATTGAAGTTACTCTTATATCTCTGTAAATTCTTTCGATTGGATACTCTTTAATATATCCATATCCACCATGGATCTGTAAAGCCTTATCAATTATCCATTTAGCTTCTTCAGTTGCAAATAATTTAGCCATAGAAGCTTCCTTATCAGCACTTTGTCCCATATCCATTTTATAAGCAGCATCGTATACAAGGTGACGCATAGCAGCTAATTTAGTTTCCATTTCAGCAATTAAGAACTGAGTATTCTGGAACTTGGCTATTGATTTACCAAACTGGTGTCTAGCCTTAGCATATTTAATAGCTTCTTCCATTGCCCCTTCAGCAAGGCCAAGAGCCTGACAAGCTATACCTAATCTACCAACGCTTAGAGTCTTCATAGCATTTAAGAAACCTTTACCTTCTTTACCTAACATATCTTCTTTAGGTACTCTAACATTTTCTAAAACTACATCACTAGTCGGGCAACCAATCATACCCATCTTGTGTTCAGGTTTACCAAAAGATACACCCTCAGCCTTTGAATCAACTACAAAAGTAGATATTCCCTTTGCACCGTGTTGTTCACTAGTCTTAGCAAACACTATAATGTAGTCAGAAACCGGTGCACCAGTAATAAATGTCTTTCTTCCGTTTAATATATAGTCATCTCCATCTTTTACTGCTGTAGTAAGTATAGATGCCGCATCAGAACCTGCTCCCGGCTCAGTCAATGCAAAACAGAACATCTTCTCACCAGTAACCATAGGTCTTAGATATTTTTCTTTTTGCTCTTCAGTACCATCTCTTAATATTGGAGTAGACTGTAGTGAATTTGGTGATGAAATCCATATAGTAGAAACACCAGATGCCTTAGCTAATTCTTCCATAACTATTGCATATGAACGATGGTCTCCACCTGAACCGCCATATTGCTGAGGTATCTTAATACCTAAAAACCCAGCATCAGCCATTTTTTTGTAAATTTCCATTGGAAATTCGCTTGTTTCGTCAACTTCTTCTGCAGTTGGCTTAATTTCTTTTTCAGCGAATTCTCTTGCTAGCTGACGAACTAACTCATGTTCTTTTTCGAAAATCATAGATTGCCTCCTTAAAATTTAACTTTTATTAAATCATGTCTGCAAATGTCTGCAATGCAGTATTTGCTTGTTCGAAGTTAGTCATTTGTTGATCCACTTCAACTAAAATATTCATTATTCCTGCCTCGTTAAGTTCATTTCTGATAATAGGATAATCAAATTCATCTGAATCACTGAACTTAGTCAATAGATAAGCCACACCATCAGCATTGTGTTTTTTAACCTTATCCATTATTATTTTACCTCTTAGTTTTTCTGGATCGTACAGTAATGTACTACCTTCTATATCTGAAATCCACTTAGCTAAAGCTCTAACTGGATTGTCAGTTCCTTCATCTACTAAGTAGTCAAACTGTCCTGATTCATGGTTGATATTATCATCTACTATTCCTAGTTTATGATTCTCAAATATCTTTAAAATTTCTGGGCTGTTTGCCAATAGACCAGTTGTAACTACTTTCTTTCCATCAAATGCTTCTTCTGGCATAGCTTTTAATTCGTTGTTTATTTCTTCAACAATTGCTAAATGTTCTGCCTTATCCATAAAATATGCACTTGACATTACTCTAGCCCTATAAGTTGGAGTAATAGTATTTAAATGTTTAGCAGCTAAAGTATTGAATTCCTGCAATGCTTTTCTATGTTTATTGTATAGTAATATAGCTTCTTCAACTTTACTGTTTTCCAATTTACAGTCAGCTATTTTTTCAAGTTCAGCGATTAATTTTACATACTGTTTTTCATTAAAATCTAATCCTGCCTTGATTTTTCTGTTTTGTCCATATCCTATATACAAACATGGAACATTCTTCACGGCTCTTTTCCAGTTCTGGCTAAGACTCTTTAATCCATCACTTAGACCCGGTATAATCATACCTGACATTTTATCAAGCTTTCCTTCTAGTCCCAAATCCATAAGTCTTAAAATTGGAGCAGCATAAAAAGCAGGGAAATATTCTTTTGATAAAGTTACTTCACCTTCAGCCCCCCATATACCCATAGGTATCATTCCAAGTGCATATACTAATTCTTCCGGAGCGTAAACAGGTGCACAACCAATTACCTTTTTACCTTCAGCTACATATTTATCTAGCTGTTCAAATGGACATACGTCTAACTTATTTAATAATGCTTCTATATTACTCATTTGCCTGCCCCTCCTTCATTTTAGCTGCTTTATTAGCTTCCATTACTTCTATAAGACCTTGAACTCTTGTATCATATTGAGCTTCTGAGAAGTTTCTTGGATCCGCCTGGTCGCCATCAAATGTAGCAGTTGGGATACCAGTCTTTTCTCTTATTTCTCTTTCCATTTCATACATGATACCGCTCCACTGCTTACAACTTCTATTTATGTGAATCAACATACCATCTATGTTATTTTCCTCAACTAATTTAAGTCTCATATCAGTCGCTCTTTCATAAGAAATAGCATTTGGAGTTCCACAATAAGCCTGCATTAACTCATAAGTATTATTATAAATATATCCAAATGCATCTGCATATACCGTACCACAAACATTAACACCGTTATCCTTCAACTGTTTAAAAGTATGTCTTAAATGTGGCCAACATGCAATTCCTTCAAATAATATTCTATACTTTTCTTCTCCTTTAAAAGTCGACTTACCTGTTTTTACATTCTCATCAAATTCTTTTGCAAGTTTTTCAAAAGCAATAGCTGATTCTTCTTTACCTCTAGCACAAACAGCAACTGCCATATGGTTAAATACATCAAATCCACTGAATGGAGATGGAGTATACTTAGCATAGCCAGTAGCATCTAACCATGCTCTACCAGTTCTCTGAGAAGTTTCCATTACTTTTTCAAATTTTTCTTCATCCCACTTCTTACCTGTCAAATCTTCTAACTGTTTTATCGCATAATCAAACTGTCCCCTTAAATATTCTACTCTGTCTTCTCCAGCTTCATAGTCATTATTATAAGGTACATCTATTAAAATTAGTGGAACATTACATTCTTTCGCTAAATTTTCATACCATTTGATCATACAGTTACAGATATTGTTACAACAAGCAACGAAATCCGGCTGTGGCATATTTAACTCTGGAGCATCTTTCACATCCATATAAGCCAAACTTATTCTTGCATATGCACAAATATCATTAGAATATCCTTCATTTTCAGCAATTTCACACATTCTCTGTCCGCCGCCTTTTGCTGATATAGCCGCTGCCTGATTTTCCGGATAAACTACTTTTATTCCCATAGTTTCAAATATTTCTTGTGGGAAATTAGAAGCACACCAACCAACTTTTTCTCCATTATTTTTTGCATCCCATGCATCTTTATAATGTTTTGCAACAATCTCGCCCAACAATACTTTTGCTGGCTTTTCTTCAACCATTCCTGTATTACTCATGATAAGCTCCTTTCTAGCCCTTTAGATATTCATCGTAAGCGTATAAAGCCGCTCCAATCGCACCAGCCATTTGTGAATCTGGTGATATTTTAATTTCTGTTTCCAATTCTTCTCCCAATGCTCTTACTATTCCGGAGTTCTTTGTTACACCACCAGTCATTGCTACTGGTTGTGTTAACCCTCCTCTTTTTGCAAGTCCAGCTACTCTCGTAGCAACTGAAGCATGTATTCCTCTCAATATATTAGGAATAGGGATTTTCTTTGCCATACAAGAAATTACTTCTGATTCGGCAAATACTGTACAAGTAGAACTAATTGGTGTCTTTTCAGTTGCTTCTTTGTCAAGATCTCCCATGTCTTCTAACTTGACATCCAAAACTCCTGCCATTACTTCCAAAAATCTTCCTGTACCTGCAGCACATTTATCATTCATCAAGAAATTCGTCAATTGACCTTTGCTGCTAAGCTTAAGAACTTTTATATCCTGTCCGCCAATATCTATAATTGTTCTAACATCTCCAAATATAAAAGCTCCTCCTCTAGCATGACAACTAAGCTCACTCATCGTCTTTCTAGCACCTTCGTAACTGTTTCTACCATATCCGGTAGAAACAATCACATCGATGTCTTCATATGTTAAATTTGCTTTTTTAAGAACTTCATCAATTACTTGATCGGCACCTTTTGTACCAGCTCCTAAGTTTACTACGCCTTCACTTATAACTTCTTTTCCATTTTTGAGTATTACACACTTTGATGACGTTGAACCTATGTCAATACCCATTGTATATATATCGCTCATCTTCATTATCCTCTTATTTTATTTAGTTTTGTCCCTTAAAATCTTCAAACATAACAAATAATCGAATTAGTAATACTCAACTACTAATTAACCTTATTTATCTTCCCAAACGTAAAGAATTTTTTCTTCCAACATCTTATTAACTTCTTCGTCAGAATATCCTATTTCCTTAAGAATTTCTACCCCGTGCTCGCCGATAAATGGTCCTCTATTATATGGAGTAGGTCCCATTTCATGATATTTTACCGGCTGTTTAACAAGGACTCTTTCTGCATTTGGATATTGCATCTTGTGGAAGCAATCATTTGCCCAAGCCTGCTTGTCTTCTAATATTTCTTCCCATGACTGAGCTAATGAGAAAGGAATATCAGCATTTGTTAACACTTCTTTCCATTCAGAATAATCTCTTTCCCCAAATCTAGCCATTATTCTATCATATACTGTAACTCCTAATCCATTTTCAGCTAACTTCTGAACTGGGAATAAATTTTCATCATCTGCCATATCTTCTAATCCTAATGCTGTTGTAAATTTTTTAAAGTAAGTATTGTAGTCAGGCATACAAGTCTGAATATATCTATCATCCTTTGTGTGCCAAGCAGCATTAAGAGGATTATTAGCCTCTCTAATATTTATAGGATATTTAACACCATAATCTGGATATTGAGCAGCCTGAACCATCATACCCATATTGAATACGGCACTTTCAAATAAACTTGTTTCAACTTTTTCTCCTTCTCCAGTCTTCTTAGCATGATAAAGAGCAGCCAATATACCAGCAGCAAGATTCATACCAACATTATGATCTCCTATACCTGGAACCATATTCATAGGTACATCTGTTTTCTGTCTTAAAGTTTCAAGATAACCTGCTCTTGCAAAGAACGCTGTAAAGTCAAATCCTGGTAAGTCTTTATCAGGACCATATTCACCATAACCAGTACAAATACCATAAACCAAACTTGGATATTTAACCTTTAAAGTTTCATAGTCTAAACCTGCTCTTTCTAAAGCCTGAACTCTCCAGTTAGTTATCATGATATCTGCACCTTCTAATAATTTAAAGAATGCTTCTTTTCCTACTGGATCCTTCATATTGATAGAAATACATCTCTTGTTGGCATTTTCAAGTTCCCAAGTAGTATTTTCATACATATCTAGAGGTCTTCCTTCAGTTGGTGCAGTAAATCTCAACGGATCTCCTTTTGCACTTTCGACCTTTATTACGTCTGCCCCTAAGTCAGCTAAAAATCTTCCTGTAGTTGCCGCAGCAATAAAGTTTGCAAGTTCAACAACCTTAATTCCCTCTAACGGTTTTCTTTTTGTGCTCATTACAATACCTCCCAAAATAATATTAAAAATTACATTATTTAATTAAAATATATAAATGATATACATCATATTTTAACTTATTTGACTTACCTTGCAATCTATTCCTTCCAACTTCATATCAACCATTTCCTTTAGTTCTTTTTCATTAATCTTTCCTGTTGAATTTTTTGGAAATTCATCTATAAATACAAAGTATCTCGGAATTTTATATTTACTTATATTTTCTTCAAGATATTCCCTTATTTCCCTTTCTAACTTTGGATTATCCCTACCTTGAATACAAGCTACAATTTCTTCTTGTAGAACTTCGGATTTTTTACCAAATACGAAGACTTCTACTCCTTTTCTTGCTTCTTTAATAAATTTTTCTATCTCATTAGGCGAAATATTTTCTCCACCTCTTATAATCAAATTTTTTCTCCTACCTACTACATATAAATAATTGTTATCATCTAAATACGCTAAGTCTCCTGTTTTTAACCACCCATCTGATTGAACAGCATCACATATTACCGGATCAGATGATAAATAACCTTGAGTTACGTTATAACCTTTTACGTAAATTTCCCCAACCTCTCCTATTGCACACTCTTTTTTTGTTTCTAAGTCCACTATTTTTACAGTTACATTATCAATAATTTTCCCTGAAGAAATCGATTTTAATCCAACTGTATCATCATATCTAGCAATTGAAACACATGGGGATGCTTCAGTAAGACCATAAGAAGTTTGCAATTTTATATTAGGCAATTTATCACAAATCTCTCGATATTCATCTTCAAATATAGGAGAACCTGCTATAATACCACTTCTAACTGTGCTTAAATTATAATCTTTCATTTTAGGATTTTTTACCAATGCAAGAAACATACTCGGTACTCCATTCAATATTGTACATTCATCCTCTTCAATGGTTTGACACACATTTATAGTTTTATACTTTTCTAAAAGTGATATACTCATTCCCCCTATGATGCTAGTCATTAAACTTACCGTTATTCCGAAACAGTGAAACAGAGGAACTGCTAGACACATCCTATCTTTTGCATTCCATCTCATTTGTTTGACTACCTCTCTGGCATTATTTACTAACGAATAATGACTCAACATTACACCTTTACAATCATTTGTTGTTCCAGATGTAAAAAGTATACAGGACAAATCTTTTGCCTTGCTATTATTAACTTCTATGTCAAATTTCAACTTACTTCTTTGAACAAATTTTTCCCATTCTTGATATGTTTTCTCAATATTAAAAGTTCTCAATTTTTTCATCTTAATATTTTTTCTTAGGTTTTTTACTACAGTACTAATCGAATCGTTTTCTGAAAAACCTGTATAAAATAAATATTTAATATCTGCAATCTCAATGCAGTTTATTAATTCTTTTTCTTTATAACATGAATTTATCAATACTGCCACAGCACCTACTTTTTGAAGTGCTATAAAAGATATTATCCAACTAGGACTATTTAAACCAATTATTCCAACCTTTTCACCTGACTTTAATCCTTGTTCTATCAAAGCAGCCGCCATTTTACTGGTTATATTATTAACATATTCCCATGTAAAGACCTCTTGATTATTTTTTATAAAGATTTTATCAGGTGTCTTGGATACTCTTTCGGCAAAACACTCATGTATTGTTTTGTTAATTAGCTCCATAGCAATACCTCCAAACTGAAAACAATAAAAGCCTTTTAATAAATACAAATATCTTTTATAATTACTATAATATTATAAATCCAGTCATCCAGTAATTAATTTGTATTCCCTTAGGCTACTTGTATACCAGTTTTACTCTTAAGATAAGTTTACCATTTTTTTATAAATAAGTAAATAGAAAAAATTATTGTTAAAAAAAAATTAACAAACCTATAAACAAAATAACTTTTTGTAAAAAATAAACTTACCAATAGTTTAATTTCTAAAATAATGTTTATATTCATCACTTGATTTTATCACATATGAAACTGTATCTATATGATGAGACATTGAATCCAGTGCTTTTTCTAAATTATTATCCTTTATATGTTTTAAAATAGTATCATGTTCATCTATTAATCTAGATATTTTGTACCCGGATTTTATATATACATTTCTCCAACGACTAATATGCAATAAGTGTTCATTAATCAAACGAAGTATATTTTTAGTCTCCACACTCAACATTATATACTCATGAAATTGTTCATCCAATCTTTTAAAATCAAGAAGATATTCTTTGGCATCATAAAATTTTTTTTGTTGTTCGATATTTTCTTCCATTTTTTTTATTACACTAGATTTATCTTCTTTTTTCATGAATCTGTACAACATCTCCTTTTCAACAGATATCCTGATAAGTAATGCTGTCTTTATATATTCTAAATCGATTAAAGTAACATATGTACCTCTTTGCGGATAAACATCAAGAAAGCCAAGTTGTGCTAACCTCGCAATTGAATTTCTAACAACAGATCTAGAAACCTTATACTCTTCTGCAATCTTGTTTTCGCTTATTTTACAACCAGGCTCAAGTTCAAGATTAATTATTCTATCCAAAAGATTATTATATATAATATCTGAAGATGCTGGTTTTTCCATATAATCAACTCCAAACTATTTTTTCTATATACTAGTATACCACATTTTTATTTTTAATCAATGCAAACATTTTCTTTTTATACCAAACACTACAGAATAGATGTATTTTTCATTTACATTAAATATATTTTGTGTGCATTAGGAACGCTTATATATATCAATAAGTTTTTTTAATAAATGATATTTTTTTCGTTAAAGTGTACTTCTCTTTAAAAAGTAAAAAACCGTAGGAAATATTTCTATTTTCTACGGTAAAATTATTTATAATACAATCCACTTGATTTTTAATCCAAATTTTCAAAAACAAAATCTGAATCTTCCAATGGTTCATATATTCCTTTTTGATATCCATTCCCCTTTGTAGAGAAAAAATCGTGAGTTTTAGTTTCTGTGCTTAGACCGTTTAAAACAATCGCATTTACAGGCTCGACTTTATAAAATTCTTCAAACCCCATATTAGTAAGAGCTGTGTTAGCATTGTACTTTAAAAAATTAATAACCTGTTCTTCAAGCCCGGAACCTTCATATATTAATCTTGTGTAGTTTTCTTCATTTTCCATCAATTCTTTTAAAAGGGAATATACCTTATCTTTTAATTCATTTTTATCATCATAAGAAAATTCATTAAATTTTTCTTGGGCTAAAAGACCTATATATTTACCATGCAAAGATTCATCTCTCAGTATCAGAGAAATTATTTCGCCACTTGATATCATCTTACCCTGTCCTGCCAAAAATAGAGGATAGAAAAATCCACTATAAAACAGAAAACTCTCCAAAAATACACTTGTGGCCATTGATAAATAAAGACTTTTAGGATCTGTCGTATTTTTATATTGTCTAAGTATTATTTTTGCTTTATTTTGTAAAAGAGGCTCTTCTTCTATCCATACAAAGAGTTCGTCAATTTCTTTTTTTGAGAGAAGAGTCGTAAAAATACTGGAATAACTTTTTGCATGTATTTCCTCCATTGTTCCCATGAATGATAAAACTGCTTTTCTTTGAAAATTCTCAGTTAAATCCATCATAGACGGAATACCGTCGTTCCCCTGCTTGGTATCCAATAAGGTAAGTCCAGCTAAAACTCTTTTATAAAGTATTCTTTCTTTTTCAGACAAATTACTCCAACTGGGAATATCTTTTGATATCGGCACTTCTTCTGGTAACCAAAATTGCTTTACATTTTGTTCCCAAAATGCCTGCGTAAAATCATCATCCTCTGTATCCCAATTGACCGCTTTATGGACTTTATTTACTTCATCTTCAATAGTTTTATTACTCATATCATCCTCCATATTCCAAAAATTATACCGAACAAGATAAACATTCGTTATTTAATTCTCTCAACATCTTTGTTCTAGTATAATATAGACTCTTTAGTCCTTTTTTATAACCATATATATAATATCTTGCAATATCTCTAGTCGTTTTATCATCAGTTATAAACAGTGTAGTAGAAATTCCCTGATCCACATGTGCCTGCACAGTTGCAACTACATCGATTACTTTTAACATATCTGTATTGTAAGCACTCCTATAAAATAACATATTTTCATTAGTCAAAAATGGCATTGGATAAATCGTAGTTGAATCACCATAAATTCTCACTTCAATCTGCTCGGTTATAGGCATTACTGAAGATGTAGAATTTTGGACATAACTAATACTTTGAGTTGGTGCAATAGCCATAAGATATGCATTATATATCCCTGCTTCTTTTACCTCATCTAACAATTTTGCCCAATCATTTTTTGTAGGTATATATATACCATCAAATAGAGATTTAACTTTGTCAGTATTGGGTAAAAAATCTTCTCTATAATATTTTCCCAAAACATCACTATTTTTTCCCTTTGCATATTCTGACTTTTCAAAACCCTGGAAAGTTTCATTCTTTTCCTTTGCAATATACATGGAAGTTCTGATAGCATAGTATCTCATCATAGCAAAAAATACATTGCAAAAATCCACTGCCTCTTCCGAATCATACACAATATTATTTTTTATTAAATATCCGTGTAAATTCATGGCTCCTAATCCCACAGAATGACTTCTATCATTCCCTCTTTTCACAGTAGGTACTTCTTTTATACTAGTTCTGTCACTTACATCAGTTAAAAATCTTATAGCTGTTTCAACCGCCTCATCAATTTTTTTATTTTCCATCACATTAGATATATTTAAAGAACCCAAATTACAACTTATATCTTGTCCCCAAATACTTTCTTCTGAACCAAAACTTTTTATATCAGACGGCTCTTGATATTGAAAAATTTCACAGCATAAATTTGACATTCTAATCATTCCTACATCTTTTAATGTATGTTGCTTATTGGCGGTATCTATAAATACTATATATGGATAACCACTTTCCATTTGTGTGGCAGCAATTCTAGTAAGTATTTGTCTAGGATTTATTTCTTTCTTTATAACATCGGGATCATCAACCAATTTATCATACCATTCTTCCATGTTTAAATCATCTAAATGCAAACCATATTTTTTAAAAATAGAATGTGGATAAAATGCATATCCTATCGTATTTTTTTCTGCAAGTTCCATAAATTTATCCGGAATTATAGCACCAATTGACAATGTAGCTAATCGAACTCTTTCATCTGCATTTATCTTTTTTGTATCCATCAAATTATCAAAGTCAGCATGCAATACATTTAAATATACTGCACCAGCACCTTGTCTGGCTCCCATCTGATTAAAGTAGCTAAAACTCTGTTCCAACATCTTAGCAACTCCAACGACACCACCACTTGCACCTTCGATTCCTTTGATAGACTCTCCCCTAGCTCTAAGTCTAGTAAGATTCAAAGCTACACCACCGCCTATTTTAGAAAGATGATTTGCCGATGCTACAGCATAACTAATCCCTTCACAACTATCTTCCACCGTTATTAAAAAACAACTAACCAATTCACCGGCTCTTTTTCTGCCAAGATTTAAAAATGTAGGAGTTGCCGGTTGAAACTCTTGATTTATTAGTTTTTCTGCTACTCTTCTTGCTACATCTTCATTACCATTGGCTATAGCTAAAGAACATATCATTATTTTGTCTTCATAATTTTCAAGTATATACTTTCCATCATCTGTTTTTAAAGCATAGTTTTCATAAAATTTACTAGCACTCATAAACGACTGAAATTCAAAACTAAAACTATTTATAAAGCCGTATAACTCTTCAATAAAATCTAATGAATATTTATTTATTATCGATTCTTCATAATAATTTTCTTTGACTAAATATTTTATTTTTTCCTTTGTCGAATTAAATTTTTTTGTTCTTGCATCTATAGAATCACTTAGGTAAACTGATAAAGCCTCTTTATCCTTGTGTAGTTGATATTTACCATGAATATCTCTGACAATTACCTCATTGTTTAATTCAATATAGTTAGTTGTATTATTACTCATTACAATCTCCTCTTAAATATAACCTTCTATTATTTTTTAGTTATTTTATCCTAAAATCAAAATATATATCTAATAATAGATAAATATTTTTGATTTATAAATTACTCCTTTTTACAATACCCAAAAAATGAAAAAATACGCATTCAAAATCAATATATTGGTTTTAAATACGTATTTTTTATTCAAACACACTATATTTAGTATATATTTTGTATCTGTAATATGCTTATATTTATGTATACCTATCTTTATGTGATTATTATTACTTCTAAATTATAGTTTTTTAATAGTTCAAAAAATTCGTCTCATAAAAACTATTTATTTATCTTAATAATGCACTACAACCGGCATCCCTTCTTTTGCTAAAGAATAAAATTGAGCCATACTTCCATAAGGCGTATTTATACAACCATGAGAACCAGCATATAAATATCTGGAACCTCCATATACTGGTTGCCAACTTGCATCATGAATACCTATATCGCCATTGAATGGCATCCAATAGCTAACTGGTGAAGCATATCCAGGTCCTCTAAGAGTCGCATGTCTAGTCTTATAATTAAGAGGATAAATTCCAGTAGGAGTTGCATCTCCTCTATTAGGATTACCAGACACTATAGGCGTTGAAACTATTGCTTTTCCATCTCTCACAAACCACATATGCTGACTTCCTAAATCAATTTCTATAAATTCATTTCCCATATCATTTTTACTTCTCGATACAGCCGTTTGTGCATAAATAGGTTTTCTTTTTACAATATCTTTCTTTGCCTCAACTAATTTTAAGAGTGCATCTGTTTCTTTCTCCCTGTCAATAAGCCAGCCATAAACTCCACCACTTACTTTTAGCATCTCACCTGTAGAAGCAGATTTTATTTCCCTAGTATCGCCATAAGTAGAATATTTTCTACTTAAACTTCTAACAAATTCTCTGACATTATCTCTACTTAGTTCTACACTATAATCTTTTTCTGAATCGACTTTAAACATCTTAACTATGTCCTGCCCGGTAGCTGTAAATGTCTCATATTCAAAATCATACTCGATTTTCATATTTGTATAAGGTTCTATTTCATCTATTGCCTTTTTTAAACGAGAATCCTTGTATGTATTTTTTTGTGGTAAGTATACATAATCATCATAATTTGCAAAAACAGCTTCTGCCTTTATAGAATCTTTTACAAATTTATATACTTTTTCTTTGACGGGAGTACTTCCAATATCTCCTTTATTAGCAAACATCTTTTTTTCCTTGATATTATAATCTGGAAATGCACTTATAGGTGGCGTTATATTCTTCTTATCAAATATATTAAAATCGTCAACTATTTTTTCAAGCTTTGATTCATCAAATTTAATATTAAGCTGTCCGTCTATTTTTGAATCACTAAAAAATGCTTTCGGCCACGTCAAAAAACCTTGCTCTTTTTTAATATTTGTAGCACTTCCATCTGAAATATATTCTATTTCAATATCATCTCCCTTAATAGAATCTTTCACATTTTTTCTTCCATTAAGCGTTAATTTATATCCCTCCAACCTTGCTTTTGCTAAAGTATCAAGTTCTTTTGGGGTTTTAAATGATACATTAATTCCATTTACATATGTATTTGGATAAAATCTACCATTAAATAATACACATCCTATAATATATATTATTAGTAAAATTGCTATAATTATTCCAATAACTTTCTTAAAAGTTCTATTTTTCTTTGGTTTTTCATCCACTACACTATTGATATTTGAAATTAAAGGTGCAGACTTAACTTTCTTTTTTTCTATTTTATTCTTTTTAGCCTTTTTATCTTCGCTGGCATTATTATCTTTAGAATAATTGGATTTATTTATGTTTGCCTCTTCTTTTAAATCATTATTAGAGTCAGAGCCATTTGAATTATTTTTATCTTCTTTTTTATCATCTAACGATTTGTCTTGATTATTTAATAACTCTTTTTGCTTTTTCTTTTCTTGTTCTGCTTTCTGTTGTCTAATCAACCCTTCTTCTTTTCTTTTTTCTTCAGCAAGTCTTTTCTCCTCAGCAATCCTTTTTTCTTCCTCTTGCTTTTTTAATAGTTCTTCCTTTTTCTTCTTTTCCTCTTCCATTTTTTTCTCCTCAAACTCTGCTGCTAATCTGGATTCTGCAACTTTCACAACATCTTCAAATGGAGCATCTTCAATATCCAGTTTTTTAATACTATTAATATCTATTTCTTCATCTCCACTTTTTTCTTGTACTATAACCTCTTCATCATTAATTCCATTTTTTATATCCTCTGCAGTAAAAATAGAATCAACTGTTAATACATCCTCTTCATAGTCTTTACCACCCTCAGTTCGATTCTTTTTGTTATTTAAATACATTTTCTCATCTTCAACAGAAATTATTCTATCTGCAGTTTTCATCCTACTTGATGACTTTTCATTGCTTTTACTGTAAACATAACTACTCGTTTTACCAAAATCGTCTTCATTATTACTTAATGTTTGGACATTAGATACAACTTCCGGTTTATTCTTCGGTGTATCTTTTTTTTGCATTTCTTCTATTTCTTTAAAAGAATTTGCCTCTAAATTATATATATTCTCATCGTAATTAGAATCTACACTTGCCTTTTCTTCTTTATTCTTCTCTAAAACTATATCATTAGTTTTTTTTGAGAATGGAAATAACTTCTTTTTTCTAGACTCTTTTTCAAGCCTTTTTCTCTCCACTCTTGACATAAAACTACCCCTTTAAATTACACTATATTTTTTATATAAAACCATGAAATATCTTTAAGAATACATATGTTTTTAAAAGTAGCTTATAGACTTTCTAATCCGCTATTTTCAATATGTATTTTAAAATATAATCACTTAAAATATAGTTTAACATACTTACAAGTTCTATGTGTATATATTTACCGAATTGTTACTTTTATACTCAATTTTTCTATTAAAAAATCAAATTTAAACATTTTTTATTTTTTCCTCTAGTAAATTATATAATGTTTGATCAAAATAAAATTCTCTTCTTAAATTTTCGATTTCCATTAAAGATTTCTTTCTTTTATCACTACTTATATTAGATTTCACTGCTCTTATTAATATATTCTTGGGAGAATGTGAAATATCTATAAACTCCAGTAGTTGCGTTCTATATCCCATAACCTCCAGAAGATTCGCCCTGATTGCATCTGTAAATAGAGCAGACACTCTTTCTTGAACAATCCCATATTTGGTAAGTATATTCAAATTTTTTGCTTTAATACTGGAATTTATTTCATGCTGACAACACGGTACGGAAAATATCATCTTTGCATTCCAATTTATTGCATTGTATAATGCATAATCCGTGGCTGTATCACATGCATGAAGAGTAATAACCATATCCACATTATTTTCATATCTGTATCCGTTTATATCCCCTATCTCAAATTTAAGATTTTCATATCCATATTTCTTTGATATTTCATTACATCTATCTATAACATCTTGTTTTAAATCCAAGCCGATAACATCAACCTTCATTTTCTTTATTTCAGTAAAATAATAATAAAGTATAAAAGTTAAATAAGATTTTCCACAACCGAAATCCAGTACTCTTAAAGTATTATCAGACTTATCAGAATAATATTTCTCTACTTTTTTAATTTCATCATCTATTATTTCTATAAATCTATTAATCTGTTTATATTTATCGTATTTTGAATTAACAACTTTTCCATCTTGCGTAAAAATTCCTAAATCTTTTAATGGCGGTATATCCATTCCTTCTTTTAAAATATAATTCTTCTTTTTATTATGTTCTCTATTTATGGAAATAGTATTTTTTTGTTCCTTTTTTGAGAAGAATATCTTTCCTTTTTTTGAGATTCTCATATCGCAACTGTAATTTTCAGAAGTAGAAGAAAGTTGTTTATATTTTCCCATAAAATATATTAATTTTTCTCTTAGTTCTTTATCCTCAATATTTTCGTGAAATACCTGTTTTTCTGTAAAAAATTCAATCTGATAATATGATTTCTCTTTAGAGTAGTTTTTATTTATCTTAACCTTATTGTATTTATACTCTTTATCAGACTTATTACTTATAACAATCCTTATAGGATTTAATTTAATTATTATATCTATATATTCTTCTATTTTTTCCATGTAAATTTTCAATATATCCTCCATCTATGTATTATTAATCATAGTTAGGGGGCCAACTTGTGAAAAATAACCTTTATCAAAAATAAAATACAACAAAATGTTATTTTTACTTTTGAAAGATAAAATTTCATACTTCTAGTCGCCCCCTGTTTCAGTTATACTATCCAAGTTGATTATTTTATTTTTTTATGTTCACTATACTCTGTACCTAAATATTATTAATTAAAGTTTTGAATTTACGGATTGAAGTTTTTGTTCCATACTGGATTTTTTATCTCTTCTATCATCAACCTTTATTATTGAATAAACTCTATCTACTCCTTTATCAAAAACATCCTCTTGTATTTTTCTAATTAATCTAAATATTTCATCTATGTCACCTTCCATAACAGTCCCCATTGGATTCAACATATATTTTACTTTTTCCTGCTCACTTAAGATTTTTTGTGCTCCGGCTACATATTTACTTGCACTTGTAGTTCCTGTCCCCAAAGGACAAACTGTTAATTCTACTATTGCCATAACAATACCTCCTAAAATTATTCAGACTTTTCTTTTGATATATATATTGGTCTACTTTTTACCTCCAAATACGTTTTTGATAAATATTGACCTAATATTCCAATAGTCAACAACTGTATTCCTCCCAAGAAAAATATTGAACAAATAACAGTTGGAAATCCCTTTACAACTTCACCAAATATTATCGCCTTAAAAAAGAATATTAAAAGTAACACCGAGGATATTATAAAAGATACTATACCTAAAATACTAGATACAAATAGTGGCATAGTAGAAAAAGCTACTATACCTTCAATTGAATACTTAAATAAATTCATAAAATTCCATTTACTTGTACCTGTTGTTCTATCTATATTTTCATATTCAATATCAATGTTATTATATCCAACCCAACTAAAAATCCCTTTTGTAAACCTATTGTACTCACTTAAATCCAAAACAGAATTCACAAACTGTCTTGTCATCATTCTGTAGTCAGTCGCATTTTGCTTGATTTCCGTATCAGACAGTAAATTTATAAATTTATAAAATGTAGTAGAAAGAAATGCTCTCAATTTAGATTCTCCTACTCTATTTTTTCTGATTGTCCCAACGCTATCATAACCGTGATTCACTATTTTATCAATCATTTCATGTATTAATTCAGGCGGATGTTGTAAATCTGCATCCATAAGAACAACTAAATCACCTTTACTGGCTTTAAGTCCGGCATAAATAGCCGCTTCTTTCCCAAAATTTCTGGAAAAAGAAATATATCTTATTAAATCATCGCTTTTTTTCAATCTTTTTATATCTTCAAGAGTTTTATCTTTAGAACCATCATCCACAAAAATTAACTCATAACTCGAAATTTTTTCATTTTTATTTATTTCTTTTCTTAATACTCCATATAATTCATCTAAAACCCCTTCCTCATTAAAGCAAGGAATAACTATGGACAGAAACATTAAACCATCTCCCTCTTCTATATGATTGATAAGTAATTTTTTTATATCTCCAATCTGCATAACTACTTTATTACAATAGATATTATAACTACTTTTCCTTTATAAAAATTTAACTCTTATATATTTATATACACTTACTATTTAATATTTTTTAAACACCAATACTTTACTAAATATATAGTTTAGTATAACAACGACAAATGCAACTACTACTTTTGATATGTTTTCACCAAAATTAAACAGGTCAATCATGCAAAATAAAATTGCCGTTTCTGCAACACCAGATATTAGTCTTGACATAAAAAATAGGCACATTTCACGAAAAACGAATTTGAAACCTATATTTACTTTTTCAAATACGTATAACCTATTTGTCACATATGCAAACAAAACAGCCGCAATCCAAGCAATAATGTTAGCAATCAAATAATGTATATTTAATAGATTTGTAAAAGAAAAATATACTATAAAATTTACAAGTGTTGTAAAACCCCCAAATATAATATAGTTTATTATTTCCTTATTCTTTTTATATATTTTTATTATATTCTCCATAAAATACCTCTTTAACTTAATATATCTATTATTTTACTATATCATTAATATAATTTCAAAGAAAATTAAAATAGAGTTAACTTTTAGATATAAAGACGACTATATTTAATTTCACTATCTTGTTTAATATAAAATAGTATAATAATCATTGATTTATAGCCTTTATATATTTTATTATTTATCTCGTTTTATTTTCTCAAATTGTAATAACATTTTCTAGTTTTATTGATTATTTTTTAAGAATATGATACAATTTTATAAATAAACCTTAGATACTACGTTTGTTTATTTAAGTAAACAATCGGGGATGTACCGGTTTCGACGTGGGTTTTGAACTTGAGGTTGCATGTCGTGTTACTCTGGGTCACGTAAAAACTGGGGAAATTAAAACAAACGCAAACGAAAATAATTTATTAGCTGCCTAAGCAGCTCGTCCTTCTTAATCCTCCTGCCGATTAAGAACTGACGCCATTTATGCAGGGAACTACTTTAGGGGTGTCTTGACCTAAAAGTCGATTTATTAAGACTGGACTCATTTGAATCCTGTCACTCGGAGTCAAATGAGTCAAGAAAATAAAAGAGATGGCTAAACATGTAGATACAGCAGGGAATAGATTTACGGACAGGGGTTCGACTCCCCTCATCTCCACCAAAAAACAAATAGTTTATTAGTGGATATATTAGAAATACTAGATTGTAAAATTCGGTATTTCTTTTTTTATTGATAAAATAACAGAACTGTACAATTCTAGATTTTTTGGGGAGTGGATAGTGCAGATATTATGCGAATCAATTATATCGAGTCTATGAAAAATTAAGTTTTAATAATTTATGAAAACCCAAACAAAACCAACCAATACATTTAAAAATAGACTGTTATAAGTATCAGTCTATTTTAAAATTGCTATATCTATAGCTTCTATTAGTTATTTGGATCAAAAAACTGGAAATTGCTTATTTCTTCTTTTTAGGTTTTGAGGCTGGAAGTTCATCAAACATAGTATTAAATAAACCTGCCAAATATTCTTTATCATCTACATTATCTACTAATATCATTTCTTTTGCACCTTCATATGGTAACTCATATTCTGGAGTTGATATATAATTTATTGCTGATTTTACGGGTTTAACAAGCAATCTATCATCATATATTCCTCCAACAATCTTGCCTTTATAATATAGGATATACTCTCCCATCATTGCCCTATAATTTATATCCTCTAGCCCAGATAATTGCTCCATAATAAAATCTAAATACTCCCTACTGGATGCCATAATATCACCTCAATTCAAATCTCCAGTTGAAATTTTAATTTATTATAACATTTTTTCTGATTAATCAGCATCTTTTTGTTCTTTTAAATATTTTTCTACTTCTTCAGCATTCAGTCTTCTGATTTCCGAATTGGGAAACTCCATATATTCTGAATGCTGATAGGCAGGAGTCATTGTCTCACATGTCTTACCCTTGTTATTTTTCAAGTATTTACGTAGCTCTATTTCATTAGGAAAAATCTTATACAACTTTCTTCCTTTAGCACTTTTTATTTCATAGATACCACAATTAGTTTTATTTGTCACATCTGCCGTTCGTAAATATAACTTCGCTATTTCTAATGTTTTGAAAGGAAAATTCCACCTTTGCAAACCGCCTTTTTCAGTCTTATTTATACAAATACATCTACCACAAGTTCCGCAAATATATTGCAAATGATTTTCTAAACATTCGCGTGGCTCTATCATTGGTGTGATTCTTTTATTACTGCTATAACATTCTCTACATTCACTCATTTTCTTTCCCTCCTTTTGTTTCAATTATAATTTATCTAAAATAATTCAGACCATTATAGTTAGTTTCATAAAGTACGTATTCAAATTTACTCCTTTAGTATCATCTGTATTTTGACTGCAATTAGTTTTACAAAATACATATTTAAATTCTATTTCGTCGGCTTCTTTCTTTTGATATAATATTAATTATAAACGTTGTCACAGTTGCAAGGTCAATAGTAAATTTATGAAAGTAGGAATAGTTATGCTTAAGATAAGAGAATTTTCAGTTCTGTCTCAGATAGGAGTACGCATGCTTAGACACTATGATAAAATAGGTTTATTGAGTCCTGCCTATGTAGATAAAAGTAACAGTTATAGGTATTATAATGAAGAACAATTACTGATAGCAAATACAATACAAACTCTGAAAAGTCTGGGTATAAGCTTGAAAGAAATAAAATCTTTGTTAGACAAATGTAATGATTCAAAGTATATGAGTTCGTATCTAAATGATCTACTGATAAAACGTCAAAAAGAATTAAAGGATATAGAAAATAATATTACACATATTAATTCTGTTTTAAAAACTATAGATAACAGCTCAATTTACAGTTTTAAAATCAATTTGAAAAAAATTCCTCGACAAAATGTAGTAAGTTTGCGTAAAAAAGTAAATTCTTATCAAGAGGAAAAAGAACTTTTTCAAACTATACTTCGCGAAATTACTGAACAGGATATAAAGTTACAAAACCCTCCATATAATATATCAATTTATCATGACAAAGAATTTAAGGATGCAAATATTGATATTGAAATACAATGTAGTGTAATAGGAGAGTATTCGAATTTACATAATATAACTTTTAAAACTGAGAGTCCTAAGACTATAATTTCAGTTGTTATGCAAGGCGACTTTGATTTCATGAATGGACTAAATTTAGCTGTAGCAAACTGGTTAAAGGATAATCATTATGTTTTTGCCGGTTCTATGTATAACATATATCATAAACCGCCAAACGATTGTGTTGGTTCTGAAAATTGGCTTACTGAAGTTTGCTTTCCCGTTGAAAAAGAAACAAGCTAACCCAAGCTATAAGGATTAAAAACCATCATGAAAAACAATAGCGCAAATAAATATGTTATTTTTTTAACATAGGACTATATTAGTTTTTATCACATTGATTTCTGATAAAATATGTATTATAATAATGTAAAGATGATATTAGTAATTCTAAAAGAAGGGCGTACATACATTCGTAAGTTGCCTGTAATGGTAACCCCCTTTTAGTTGATATCATTTTTTTTATTCCAAAAACTCTTTTATCTTACAACTTGATTTAGGAAAATACTCACATTTTTCAAGGTTGCCAATTTTTATTTCATTAAATAAATCCATAGCCTTTCTTTGATCTACTTCGTTATTTTTTCCCTTTAGTAACCTCCATAAGAAATTTGCAAATACATCTGCTATCTGAATCATTGTATTTTCTTTTGAATCTAAATAACTAACTCTTACTTCATATAAAAGATCTTCCTCAACACAAAACTTTGTCGTCATGTAGTCTTGCAAAGATTTCAAGTTTTCTATAGCAACATTTCTATTGTCCAGATTAATATGCAATGTATCACAGTCATAAATTAAATGTTTCATCAATAAATACATTAAATAATTAAACGTTATTGCCGGTTTTGTCCTCATTTTATAAGGTGAATGGTAATTATCGAAAACTATAAAACTAAATTTAATATCGGTTTTTCTTATCAACTCTTCCAGTATAAACCTTTTAAAATCCAGATTCATCTGAGATCCTTTTATTTCATATCTGACATCTAACTCTAACTCCGGATTTTTACTTAAATACTTCACTTTTGCTTTTCTGAAAATTCTTTTGGTATGTTCAACATTATTAGTTTTCAATCCAGCTATAATCAAAAATCTATGATTCCCATTATTATATGTAGTTATTGTCCCTGATTCATCAAAATAATATATTTTTTCTGCCAATGCATCCATCTTTTCACCACCTATTTATTTGATTATACCATATGAAACAATAATCAGTTTCATTTTTTTATATAATGTAACTAATAAAAATATTTGCATAGTACATTTATATAATATAATATGATATAATAAAATAATTTTTAAAAAAGGGAGACCTTAATCTCCCCTAATATTTATCACTCATTTCTCTTTGAATCCTTCTTTCAGCATCTTTTTTAGCCATATCTTGACGCTTATCATATAGTTTTTTACCTTTTGCCAATCCTAATTCAACTTTAACTTTTCCATTTTTTAGATACATACTCAAGGGAATTAGAGAATATCCCTTTATAGTCGTCGCTCCAATAAGTTTTCTAATTTGATATTTATGCAAAAGAAGTTTTCTTACTCTAAGTGGATCCACATTGAATCTATTTCCCTGCTCATAAGGACTAATATGAACTTGTCTTAAAAAAACCTCACTATTATCAACAGTTGCATATCCTTCTTTCAAATTTATTTTTCCCTGTCTTATAGATTTAACTTCCGTTCCTTTAAGTTCTATTCCACATTCGTACACATCTTCAATGAAGTAATTATGTCTTACAACCTTATTTTTTGCTAGTATTTTTATTCCAGCCATAATTTTCCCTTTCAAATCCCTTTCTTAATATGAAATATACTAATAAAATAATTATACCTGCAATACTCGCATAATTCCCATAATTTTGCCATGGTCTTTTATATTCAAAATCAACATTATGCTTTCCTGCTTTTAATTTAATTGCCATAAAACCGGTATTTGCCCTTATTATCTCTGTTTCTTTTCCATTGTCTTTGGCAATCCATCCTTTACTATATGGTATAGATATAAATAGTATTTTATCTTTATCTAAGTCTATTTTACCATTAAATTTATCTTTTCCAATATTTACTTCTTTTAAATGATTTTTGGATAATTTTTCTTTATTATTTTCTAAATTATCTAAGTCTATACACTCTAACTTTATATCATTTATACTAAAGCTTCCTTTTTGAGGAATATTTATAATAACGGTATGTTTTCCTTTTTTTATATAACCAAGATTACATAGTTTTTCTTTTTCGCCTGAATACCAGTTGGAAGATTCTTTTGTAAATTTTATGGTAGATTTATTTTTTCCATTATCAACATATATTACATCATTGTTTATAAATGTGTCTTGAGATTTCAATCTCATATACAATTCCCCATCAAATCTTGTATTGAAATCCAATACCAAATTATATCCTTGATGATTATTGATATATGAATCACTTAAATCTACTTTATTTCCATCTTTTATAAAACCCGGCTTAAAATGTACGTCTGATTTTTTTAAATAATTCTTTTTAAAATAACTATTGTCTAATTTTTCAATATTTGACAAATCGTATTTTTCTTTTCTGTTTTTACTAAGAAATCCTATTTTATCAGGTGTATATGAATTTATTATACACGCATTCATTAATATGTCTTCCTTATCCAAAGGATTCATATATTTCAAATATTCTTCTTCTATATATTTATCATAAGTAAATCCAAATGGTATATAATTGCTATCTTCATATATTTTGCCTTTTTTTTCATATCCAAAAGGTACTTTATCACCATAATAGTACTTTGTGGATAAAATACTGTTTAATCTTGCTCTTGAATCAAAACTATGTAATTTTGTTACTGGTGCGGCTGCAGAATTCATGTATTCAAGATTAAACTCCGATAAATTTTTATTTTCAATACTGTAATACACAGATCCGGATTTATAATTATAGATATCAGATAAATTATATCCTCCATTCATTTGATTATCAAATCTAGAAAATCCATCATTCTTATTTTTTTCTACACTTTCATATTTGATCTTATACATTTTTTCTAGCTCTTTTTTATCGACTAAAGCACCATTATTTATACCACTCCATATATATACGAAGTTACTCATTAATAAAGAAGCTATCAACAACATATATATTAACCTTTTTTTGCTTCCAGCAAGCAATATAATCATATATATAATTCCCACAAATATAGGAATCGAAATGCCTAATATATATGATTTGTATATGTTTCCACCTTGAATTTGATTTGATATTATATTATAAGTTTTTAAAGTATATCCTCCAAGCAAAATAAAAGTTATTATTATCATTAATACTTTTTTATTTTTCTCTAAATTTTTTAAACTATCATATCTGTCTACAAATATATATGATAACAAAAGAATTATAATAAAATACCATCTAAAATTGTCATATGAAAATGCACCCATGACTTTATGTATTTTGGGAGACAATATAAGTAAAATAGAAAGAATCATTAATATTTTTAACTTGTAATTTCCTCTATTTATCCATAAATCAACAATACTAAACATTGTAACCATAGATATACCAACCACTGCAAAATTAGTCATATTTGGTAAGACAAACATATTATAGAAATAGTTTATGATCTCAGTTTTACTCATTAGATAGGACGGTTCAATTTTCCCTATTGTTCTAATACTATTGGTAAATAAGCTGTAGATGACTGGAACAAATACAACACCTGCAATTAGTATAGATAATAAATATGAACTAATACCACTCACAAATATTTTTACCGATTTTCTAAAACCGTTTTCTCTCGACAATAATAATATGCTCACAATTGCATATACAAATGCAGTCAAGGATAGCATATAAGCAAAATAAATATTCATAAATACCGCAATAACCATTGTAAATATAAATAAAAATGGTTTGTTCTTTCTTATCAATCTATCTACACTCAATATTAATATTGGCAGTATAATCATGGAATTGGTAAAATACAAATGCATAACCCCGGGAGTCAATGTATAGTTTGAAAAAGTGTAAATCAGTGCTCCGGCAACTATAATCTCTTTATTTTTCTTAAAATGTATACACATAATAATAAACGCAATTCCCGATAAGTATATTCTTAAAAATATTCTTATGGTATATAAAATTTGAGGTTCTATATTTTTTGAAAAAACCATTATTAAATTCAGTGGATCCGTTAATCCATAATAATGATATGTTGTCAATATATCTTGTCCAAGTCCCAAATTAAAATTAAAACTTGCAGCATTTTTTCCAAAACTTCTTATTGCATCATAAATATAATCATTCATAAAAAACTGAGCAGGAAAATGCTGAACCAATGCATCTGCATCATATACTAAACTTACTTCTTTAAAATTGGCAACCAATAATATTACTGATGATAACAATAAAAAAGCAATTGTATAGAGTAAAAAAATGTTATTAATTCTTAATTTTTTATGCATATAACCTCCAAAATTCATTTTATATTTAACAAAATAATAGTTTCATTTAGATTATATATTATTATAATATAAAAAACTTAACTTTTTATTACACCAGAGAAAAATCTATCTCTCTTAAATCAACATTTACATTTTCTACTTTTACCTGCAATTTTTGACCTAATCTATATATTTTTCCACTCTGTTTACCTACGAGAGTTTTTGATTTTTCAACATATTCAAAGTATTCCGGTATGTTTTGAAGACGAATTAATCCTTCTACTCCATTTGGTAATTCTACAAATATTCCAAATGAAGTTACGCTTGATATATGTCCTAAATATTTTTCACCAATTTTATTTTCCATATAAACTGCTTTATAATAATCATCTACATCTCTTTCGGCTAACTCTGCTTTTCTTTCCTGAATTGATGATTGATTACATACTTCTGCTAATAGATGTTCATAATGTTTAAATCTTTTTTTGTTATACTTTTTATTTATTATTTCTTTGATAATTCTATGTATCTGTAAGTCAGGGTATCTTCTTATTGGAGATGTAAAATGGCTATAATATTTGGCTGCGAGTCCAAAATGTCCCAAACTTTCCGGTGAATATCTTGCTTGTCTTAGAGTTCTCAACATCACTCTTCCTACAGATTGCTTAGTATCTAAATCTTTAATTGAGTTAAGTGCTTTCTGTAAATCCTTCGGTCTTACTCCTGTTCTTGAAAATATCATCTTATATCCTAACATATTCAAATACTCTTTTAACTCAATGATTTTATCCTCTTCAGGCTCCTCATGCACCCTATATACAAATGGAATCTTCATCCAATGATAATGTTCCGAAATAGTCTCATTAGTCAATAACATAAATTCTTCTATAATTTTATTGGATGTTCTTCTTTCATATGGAGAAATATCTATTGGTATCCCTTCTTCATCCAGTATTATATACGATTCTGGAAAATCAAAATCTATAGCTCCACGTTTTAATCTTCTATTTCTTAATACCAATGCTAATTTTTCCGCATTTTTTAAATTTTCAAGTAGAAATTCATATTTTTCTGAAAGTTCTTTGTTTTCATTTTCCAAAATATCACTTACTTCTGTGTACGTCAGTCTAGCCTTAGAATTTATTACTGATTCAACGATATCATAATTAATTACTTTCCCATTTTGTGGATTAATTTCCATAATACAGGAAAGAGTTAATCTATCTACATTTGGATTTAGCGAACATATTCCATTCGATAATTTAGGTGGTAACATAGGTATTACTTTATCAACCAGATAAACAGATGTAGCTCTTTTTAAAGCCTCTCTATCCAACGGAGAATTCTCTGTTACATAATGAGTTACATCGGCAATGTGTACACCCAATTTGAAATTACCATTTTCCATAATTTCAACGCAAACTGCATCATCAAAATCCTTAGAATCAGCTCCATCAATAGTATATATTATTTCATTTCTTAAATCTAATCTACCGTTTATTTCTTCTTCACCTATGTAATCAGGAATATCTTCTAATTGGTCGATAACTTTTTTAGGAAATTCTTCCAGTAGACTGTGATGTTTTATAATAGAATCAATTTCAACATAGCGATCGCCTTTTTTACCAATCACTTCTATAATCCTGCCTTCAGGTTTTTTACCATTTTCCGGCCATATATCTATCCTGCACACGACTTTATCATTATTTTTTGCACCACTAAAATATTTTTTTGGAATAAATATATCCATATCAAATTTTTTATTATCCACAATTACAAAACCGAAACTTGTATTTTGATGGAAAACTCCAACCACATCGTGATTTGCTCTTTTTATTATTTTTACAATTACGGCTTCGGCTTTTTTTTCAGGTGTTGAATTTTTTATTACTTTGACAATAATTTCGTCACCATCAAAAGCTCCATTTCTATCTTCTTCGTTAATAAAAATCCCTTCATCTTCTCCATCTACATCCACAAATCCATATCCATTCTTTGTAGAAGAGTATTTCCCTTTTTTCATAGAAAATAAATCCAATGTACCTACTTTTCCTTTTTTATTGATAAATAATTCTCCATTTGCAGCCAACTCATCTAATATGGAATTAAATTCTTCTATATCAGATTTATTTTCAAGAAAAATATCTGCCAACTCATTTCTTTTGATTATTTTATAGTCAATATGATTTATAAATCCCAAAATTCTTTCTTTTATATCTATCGGTAACATTCCCAGCCCTACCTTTCATTAATATTTAATTGAAAAAAAACACCTTTACAATGAATTGCAAGGTGCCTAGATTACAATTATTTTATTACAGTTAAAAGTGCAATAGCATTTATAAAGAATAAAATCGATAATATTTTAGTCATTTTGTTTAAAAATGCTTCTTTTCCCTTTGGTTTAAAATATGCTTGTGAATCAGTATCTTCTATAAATACCTGTGTCTGAGTCTGTTTACTTTCTTGAGGTAAAACAACTATAATTAATAGTATACTAAGAAGTAACTGTATACCCATCAATATATTTCCCATATTATATCCTCCCTTAATCTATCTCTTTGCAATAATTTTTATTAGTTATTTAAAATCCAAAACCTATTATATCATAAAGCGATAACTTTAACAAGATTTGGCAATATAATATTACGGTAAATTTCTTAATTATCAGCATATATATTATACTTCGAGAGTAATCTGCTACAATTCAATTTAACTATTAAAGCTAAAATTGTTTTAGTTGTATTTATTATATCTATAATTTATGTTTTTTAATAATTATTAAAACTTTATCCTTTATTTTAAAGTCACTGAATTTACGCCATAATACCAACTTATACTTTTATTCATCCAATTTTTAGGATTATCTTTTTCTATATCATCCAACTCAAAAGCCGCTTCATATTTATCTCCTCCTGCTTTTACCTCTGGCACGACTATATTATCTAAAACTCCTTTTTTCTTACTTTCATAAATAATTCTTTCTCTTTTTTCATATTTTTTTTCATATTCTATATTTTTTGATAAAGCTTGAGGATAATTCTTAATAAAGAAAAATGAACCAAGGCATAAAGCAAATAAAATTAACAAATATCCACATATTTTTGTATATAAAAATATATTGTTTATAGATATCATTATTGCTATAATTAAAAAAACCACTGTCATTATCATTGCTCTCGCAGGAAATGTAGGTGACATAATCATAGAGAAAAAGGTTGCCAAAGCTGCTAAAATATATATCTCCGACTCACTTTCAGATTCATTGGATTTAACAATACTTGATAATATATGTATCGTAATAGCAAGTAAAAAAAGTATTAATATATACATATAAAATTTATGAAACATATTATCTAATCTATTCAAATATCTCTCTATTAAATAAGGAGATTCTTTAAAGTAATTGATTCTTTTAAAATTCCCTGGAGCTGTGAGCATTAAAATATATCCAGTTAACATGCTTATTAACATTGCAATATAAATTTTTATGCTTTCTTTATGTCTAAATTTAACCAAATACATATAAGCGAATAATATGACTATTACTCCAACTACTGGATTTTCATTTGTTGAACCCGTTATAAATGATAATATTATATATAGAATAATTTTTTTTATTTCTATATTATTTTTTCCATTTTCTCTTACACATCTATCTTTATACACTTTTTTAATGGATAAAACCATAGCTAATATAAATACACTTGTCCACAAATAATTTGCAGCTCCTATTCTCCAAAGAAAAACTTGCCCAAATGCTGGTATAAATTTCCAGATTAATAAAAAAACTATCAATATATATAATATGGAAATTATTACTTTAGAGTTTTTAGACTCATATTTTTCCATGTCTATAAATCTATATATTTGGTATATAAAAATACAGAAGATAGTAGAATTTAATATTGCTATATACTTTTGATTAAACATAAGTAAAATACCACCTATACCATGAGAAAAAATTCTTCCATTTTCATTATAATATCGTCTTATTAAATTTTGAATAACTTGAAAAATAGAATTAATTCTGTTATGATTGATATCTATCTTGTTTAAAAAATCATCTGCCATCAGTGGTATATGTAAATTTAATACTAATATTGCAGAAAATATAAATATCAATGGCAAAATAATAAAAATATCTTCTTTTTTTACTTTAAATAATTTAATTTTCTCTTTCATTTATTTTCACTTCCTTTTCGTAATATATATCTTTTTTATTTTTTACCAGTATTTTTAAACAAGTTTAAAAATACTGGTAAAAAATAAAATCGTCTTCCTATAAGATTTAATAAAGCTATCTCGATAAAATGAAAATCACAGTATAAGAAGATATACTTCTTATACTGCAATTTTTGCTTAAACTTACTGGAAAAAATTCTTTATCAAATTTTTTCAGTATCAATTATTTACTTAAATTATAGAATGATTTTAATTGCTCGTATCTTGATGATTCTCCTACAATTTCTTCTATTCTTAATAACTGGTTATATTTCGCAACTCTATCAGTTCTTGATGGTGCACCAGTCTTAATCTGACCGGCATTTACAGCTACTGCAATATCAGCTATAGTTGTATCCTCTGTTTCACCCGATCTATGTGAGATAACAGCTGTATAACCAGCTCTTTTAGCCATTTCAATAGCATCTAGTGTTTCTGTAAGAGTACCTATCTGATTAACTTTTATAAGAATTGAGTTAGCTACACCAGACTCAATACCTCTTGATAACCTTTCAGTATTTGTAACAAATAGGTCATCTCCAACTAACTGAATTTTCTTTCCTAATCTCTCAGTCAAAGCTTTCCAACCTGTCCAATCTTCTTCATCAAGACCATCTTCTATTGTTATAATAGGGAATTCATTTACCCAACCTTCGTATAACTCAATCATTTCTTCTGAAGAAAGAACTTTTCCTTCTCCCTTTAATTCATACTTTCCTGTTTCTTTATTATACATTTCTGAAGAAGCAACATCCATTCCCAGCATGATGTCTTTACCAGGCTCTAATCCTGCACCTTTAATCGCATCAACAATTAATTCTAATGCTTCTCTATTTGAATTAAGGTTTGGAGCAAATCCACCCTCATCACCTACGCCGCAAGCAAGTTCTCTTTCAGCAAGAACTTTCTTTAATGAATGGAATACTTCTGCCCCCATTCTCAATGCCTCAGCAAATGAAGATGCACCCACAGGTAAAATCATAAATTCCTGAACGTCAACATTATTATCCGCATGTTCTCCGCCATTTAATATATTCATCATTGGCACTGGAAGTTGTTTTGCATTCACGCCACCAATATATTGAAATAATGGCAGACCTAATTCATCAGCTGCTGCTCTGGCTACGGCCAAAGAAACACCTAAGATAGCATTAGCCCCTAATTTGCCTTTATTTGGAGTGCCGTCAATTTCACACATTAATTCATCTATTCCCGGTTGATCAAATGCGTCCAATCCCTCAACTTCAGGAGCAATTATTTCATTTACATTATCTACTGCTTTCTGGACACCCTTTCCAAGATATCTTCCTTTATCACCATCTCTTAACTCTACGGCCTCAAAAGCACCAGTTGAAGCTCCTGATGGCACTATAGCTCTTCCCATAGCTCCACTTTCTAATACTACTTCAACCTCTACAGTTGGATTACCTCTTGAGTCTAATACTTCTCTTGCATATACTAATTCAATAATTGACATTTTCATTCCCCTTTCAATATATAAAATAGATTAAGTACAATAATATTATATCACAAACTAACGTATTTTAAGTATGTATAAAAATCCTATTATTAATTTTGTTTTGTTTACAAATAAATTGATGGGTAAATTTGTAAAAGTCTTTATCATATTATATTTCGAATTATACCTCAAACTTTTACCTGTTTGTTGATATTATTGTTCTTTCTAAAATATTTTTAAATTCCATCAAATCTACATCAATATGCAGCTTTTTTAAAATTGCACCTTATTTCTCACTACAACAGCTATCTTTTTATTAGTGAGTGACCTGTTATTTCTTCTGGCTGTACCATATTCATCATATCAAGTACTGTAGGAGCAATATCAGATAGTTTACCATCACTCAACAATTTAACATCTTTAAATGCTTCTCCAACTACTATAAATGGTACGGGATTCGTAGAATGAGATGTAATTGGTCTACCAGTTTCTAAGTCAATCATCAATTCGGCATTACCATGATCAGCAGTAATTATGCCACTACCACCTTTGGATAACACTTTATCAAATAATTTACCAACACATTCATCTACTGTTTTTATAGCTTTTTCAGTTGCTTTCATATCACCAGTATGACCTACCATATCAGGATTTGCAAAGTTTACAGCTATAAAATCATATTTATCTTCATCTATCTTTTCCAATAATTGTTCTAATAACTCATATGCCGACATTTCGGGTTTCATATCATAGGTTGCAACCTTTGGCGAAGCAATTAGTAATCTGTCTTCTCCATCATAAGGTTCTTCTTTTCCACCATTGAAAAAGAAAGTGACATGTGCATACTTTTCTGTTTCAGCTGCTCTTAACTGTAGTTTACCATTTTTAGATAGATATTCACCTAATGTATTCACTATATCTTCCGGTTCATAAGCCACTTTTACATTTTCCATAGTTGCATCGTAAGTTGTCATACAAATAAACTGAGTCGGAATAATATTTCTTTCAAATCCATCAAATTCTCTATCCGTAATAGCTCTAGTTATTTCTCTAGCTCTGTCCGGTCTAAAATTAAAAAATACAACTGAATCTTCATTAGATAATTTAGTAAGTGGCTCTCCACTATCAGTTATTATTGTAGGTACAATAAATTCATCGTTTATACCTGCATCATATGAATCTTTAATGCATTTCATAGCTGATTCAGAGTAGTTTCCTTTTGCATAAACAATGGCATCATATGCTTTCTCTACTCTATCCCATCTCTTATCTCTATCCATAGCATAATATCTTCCGGATATAGTAGCAATCTTTCCTACTCCAACTTTATTCATATAACTTTCAATTTCTTCCACAAAATCTATAGCACTCTGAGGATCCGTATCTCTACCATCAGTAAATGCATGAACAAAAACATTTTTCAAACCATTTTTACTTGCCATATCTATCAATGCTTTCAAATGATCTATATGTGAATGTACTCCTCCATCAGATAATAACCCTAATATATGAAGGCTTTTATCTTTTGCATTAATCATGGCTGATTTCAATGCTTTATTTTCAAAAAAATCTCCGTCCATTATAGATTTTGTTATTCTTGTCAAATCTTGATATACTACTCTACCGGCACCTATATTAGTGTGTCCTACTTCTGAATTTCCCATCTGTCCATTCGGAAGTCCTACATCCATTCCACTTGCTTTAATTAATGTATGCGGGAATCTTTCACTTAGTGCATCCAAGTTAGGTGTTCCTGCCAAAACTATGGCATTACCTTCCTTGTTTTGCGTATAACCAAAACCATCCATTATTGTTAAAACTACTGGTTTTTTCATAAACTCTTCCTTTTTTAAATATTTTTACATATTTTTATACACTTATACTTTTCAATATATGCAATACAATTTACCCTATATTTTATATACTACTAGAATCTTAATAATCCTAAAAAATCATTTGGATTAAGTGATGCACCACCTACCAATGCACCATCAATATCAGATTGTCCCATTATTTCCGATACATTTGACGGTTTTACACTTCCACCATATTGTATTCTAACCTTATCTGCCAAATCTCCAAACATACTTCTTATTATAGTTCTTATTTCTGCTATAACCTCATTAGCCTGTTCTGAAGTAGCTGTTTTACCTGTTCCTATAGCCCATATTGGTTCATATGCTACGACTACTTTATCAATATCCTCAGATTTAACATTAGCTAGACCTTTTATTATTTGCCCTTTTACCTTTTCTATTGTTCTGTTTGATTCTCTTTCTTCAAGAGTTTCACCGCAACAAAGTATTGGATTTATTCCAACTTCAATTGCTTTTAAAACTTTTTTATTACAAGTTTCATCTGTTTCATTAAAATATTCTCTTCTCTCAGAATGTCCAATTATTACATAATCAATTCCAAGTTCAACTAAATTTGCAGAAGATACTTCACCTGTAAAAGCACCAGAATTTTCAAAGTGCATATTCTGAGCACCAATTTTTATATTAGTACCTTTACTTGCTTCCTTTAAATCTTTTAATAAAGTAAATGGTGCACAAATTAATACTTCTGTTTCACCATCACTTTTTCCTTTTATTTCATTTATAAACTCAAGACCTTCTGCAATTGTCTTATTCATCTTCCAGTTTCCTGCTATAATTGGCTTTCTCATTTCATTCTCCCTTCGAATCTATTTATTTCCTAACGCGGCAATCCCTGGCAACTCCTTACCTTCTAAAAACTCTAATGAAGCTCCTCCACCAGTTGATATATGGCTCATCTTATTTCCAAATCCTATCTGATTTACTGCGGCTGCAGAATCTCCGCCACCTATAATAGTAGTTGCTTCTGCATCTGCCATAGCTTGAGCTATTGCCTTAGTTCCATTTGCGAAATTTTCGAATTCAAAAACTCCCATTGGTCCGTTCCATACTATTGTTTTTGAAGACTTAACAGCTTCTGTAAATAATTCCCTAGTCTTCGGTCCAATATCAAGTCCCATACAGTCGGATGGTATATCTCTGCCCTCTGTAATGTGTGGTTGTGCATCTTCTGCAAATCTATCCGCATACACCACATCAACTGGCAACAAAAGTTTAACACCTTTTGATTTGGCTTTATCTATCATCTCTTTTGCATAATCTATCTTGTCTTCCTCTAAAAGAGATGTACCTATTTCATGACCTAATGCTTTTATAAAAGTATAAGCCATTCCTCCTCCTATTATTAAAGTATCTACCTTTTCCAACAGGTTGTTTATAACGCCTAATTTATCACTTACTTTTGCACCACCTAATATTGCTAAAAATGGTCTTACTGGGTTTTCAACTGCAGCACCTAAAAAATCCAGTTCTTTTTGAATAAGGTAACCGCAAACTCTTTCTTCTAAAAACTCCCCTGCACCTACTGTTGAACAATGTACCCTATGTGCAGTACCAAAGGCATCATTTACAAATATTTCTGCCAATGAAGCCAGCTCCTTTGAAAAGCTTTCTTCATTTTTAGTTTCTTCTTTTCTATATCTTGTATTCTGTAATAATACTACATCCCCATCATCCATCTTTTCAATTGCATTTTTTGCATTTTCTCCTACAACATTATCATCTGCAGCAAAAACTACTTCCTTACCCAACATTTCAGATAATCTTTTAGCAACTGGTTCTAATGATAGCTCCGGTTTTGCTTCTCCTTTTGGCTTACCAAGATGTGAACAAAGAATTACTTTAGCTCCGTTTTCCACTAAATATTTAATAGTCGGCATCGCTCCTACCAATCTATTTTCATCAGTTATTTTTCCTTCTTTTAGTGGTACATTGAAATCACATCTCACTAGGCATTTTTTTCCCTTTACATTAATATCTTCAATTGATTTTTTATTTAGCATTGACATAATAGTTCTCCTTTTCAAAATATATTTACCTAAAACATTTACAATAAATATATTATATCATATTTGATAAAATAATTGAATTATGATGATTATATATTTATATATTGTATTATAAAAGATATATTCTTAAAAAAGTCCGAAGCATATTATACTATGCCTCGGACTGATTTTACTAAAGCCAACGAGGCCTTTTTGGCCATACGCCAGTTTTTTCTATATTATTTAGTTAAACTACCTACTAAACCTAATGTTCTAACCAACTGAGATGTATAAGACATTTCATTGTCATACCAAGCAACAGTTTTAACCAACTGCTTTCCTGCCACATCTATTACCTTTGTCAATGTAGCATCAAATAATGAACCGTAGCTTATTCCAACTATATCACTTGATACTAATTCTTCCTCAGTATATCCAAATGACTCATTTGAAGCAGCTTTCATTGCAGCATTTATTTCTTCTACACTTGTATTCTTTTCAAGTACGCATACTAATTCAGTTATTGAACCAGTTGTCACAGGTACTCTCTGTGCAGCTCCATCTAACTTTCCTGCTAATTCAGGTATTACTAAACCAATTGCTTTTGCAGCACCAGTAGTATTAGGAATAATATTTGCAGCAGCTGATCTTGCTCTTCTTAAATCCCCCTTTGCATGTGGTCCATCTAATGTATTCTGGTCATTTGTATAAGCATGAATTGTAGTCATAAGACCTTCTACTATTCCAAATTTATCATTAAGGACTTTAGCCATTGGTGCAAGACAATTAGTTGTACAAGAAGCGCCTGATACTACTGTTTCGCTTCCATCTATGATATCTGAGTTTACATTATAAACAACAGTCTTTATATCGCCAGTTGCCGGTGCAGAAATAAGAACTTTTTTAGCACCTGCTTTAATATGGGCTTCTGCTTTTTCCTTTGATGTAAAGAAACCTGTACACTCTAATACTATATCAACATCTAATTCACCCCATGGTAAATTTTCAGGATTTCTTTCAGAAATAACTTTTATTTCCTTACCATTTACTATAAAAGCACCTTCTTCAACTACAATTTCTCCGTTAAATCTTCCTTGAGATGTATCATATTTCAATAAATGAGCCAACATATTAGCATCTGTTAAATCGTTGATTGCCACAACTTCAAATTTATCTTCCTGTTCCATCATCTTTCTAAGAGCTAATCTTCCTATTCTACCAAAACCATTAATTGCTACCTTTACCATTTCAATACCTCCAAAAATTTCTTTTTTACACATTAATTTTAAAACTTATTATATACATTTTTATTTATATAAATATATCGATTACAAACACTAAAATTCAGTTGTTGTAACTTTTGTCAACATTTCTTTTGCACTTGCCTCATCGGTGATAAGCGAAATATTTTTATTTAACTTATATAAAGCTAAAAAAGAATCAACTTTATCATTACCGGCAAATACTGCAATTGCATTTTTCGAATTTTTATACATATCTATATCAATCCCAACGGTGTTTACCTTCATTACTATATCACCATCTTTATCAAAATAGTATCCAAATGCTTCACCAACTGCTTTCTTGTTTTTCAATATTCTCTGTCCTTCTTCCGACATTCCTCGTCTTTTTGACATAACATCTGCCCTACCAACACTAAACAATATCTTATTAGATATTTTTAAATGCTTTAGTGTATTTTTTATATCAGGAACAGACATCAATGTTTCTCTTGCATTTCCATCTAATTCATCAGGAACATATAAAAACTCTACTTTTGCTCCTAAATTTTTAGCTAATAATGCCGCAATACTATTTGCTTGTATATCTATATCCAAACCGACACTTCCTCTTGTAGGTAATACTATTACATCTTCAAACCCTTCTGCTTTGCTTATTCCAAGGGCAACTTCTCTCATTGTAGTACCACCTGCAATCGCAATTATATCACTATGATTTAACGTTTTTAAAAGATAATCTGCTGCTACTTTAGCAACGCCCTTTACAATACCTTCTTTAGTATCATTGACATTTTTTGAAATAGCTACAAATTTTATACCTAATTTTTCCTTAAGTTTTGATTCAAGTTCAGATATTCCCATTACTTCTCCCATAACCAATTCAAGTTCTTCTAAAACTTCTTTTCCTTCATCAGTAATCGTCATACCTGAAACAGCTATATTTATTAATCCTTGTTCCTTTAAAAAATCAATTTCAGTTCTAGTAGTCCTTTCACTCAAATCAAGGGTAGCAGAAAGCATCCTTCTCCCGATTGGTTGACTGATTGATATCTGCCTAAGTATCGCATATCTTTTTTCCATAAGCTCTATTGCCTGTGGAATAATTTTTCTTTGGATTTCTATTAAATTATTCATAATACCCCCTTCTTTTCGATTCGGGTTATTTTCTGTCCCATATATTTAACATCCGTCCCACAGGTTTATTATATACCCCGTAAAAGAAAAAATCAATACCTTTTTTAAATAATCGTTATATTATTTAAAAAAGGTATTGATTATATATACTTACTAATTAGTTATACTTCTTTTCTCATAGATGAACTTAGATAACCTATCTCTTCCCTATATTTTGCAATAGTTCTTCTCGCAATATCATAACCTCTAGTTTTTAAAATGGATTCAATCTTGCTATCACTTAAAGGTTTTCTCTTATCTTCATTTTCAATTATTTTTTTTATTTCATCTTTTATAGAATTTGTCGAAATAACTTCTCCATCGCATTTTTTAAATGATGTAGAGAAAAAATATTTAAATTCAAGTAATCCTTTCGAAGTTAACATATACTTTCCATTCACCCCTCTACTGACAGTGGATGGATGAAAATCTAATTTATCGGCAATATCCACCAAAGACATTGGCTTAAGGTCTCCATTATTTTTGAAATAATCTTCTTGAATTTCCAATATTACATTCGCTATTCTTACTATTGTCGAGTTTCTTTCATTCACTTCATTTATAAATTGCTTTGCACTGTTAAGTCTTTCTCTAATATAAGACTTAACGCTTTCATCATTGGTATTTAGCATTAAATCTCTATAAAATTGATTAATATTCATACTTATTTTTTTATCGTTATATGGCTTTGCTACATATTTTTTACCATCAAATTCAACTATTATATCTGGATAAGTATACACTATTTCTTCATTAGATAATTGAACCGGCTTTGGATTTAAGGCTTTTATTCTATCTATATAATTTTCAATAACATTCTTTTTTACATGGTACTTAGACGATAATCTTTTATAGTCTAAATTTGCAACCAAATTAAGATCTTTTTCGATAATTTTCTCTATTACAGGATCCTCTATTCCCTCTCTTTTCAATTGAATCAACATACATTCCTGTATATTTCTAGCTCCTATACCTGCAGGTTCAAGTTGCTGAACAATATCAAGACATAAATTAACTATATCTACATCTTCATTCAATTCTTTCGCGATATCCTCTGTTTTTTCTCTAAGGTACCCATCCTTATCTAAGCTATCAATTATATAATTTGAAATAATTTTATACTTAGGTTCCATATACATTATATTTATTTGTCCATAAAGACTATCGTACAATGAGTCAATACTCTTGGTCATGTTTTCAAAGTCATATTCAGAATTATCTCTATAGGCAAATTCATTTTTATCATAAATATAACTATCCTTAGCATCTTTGAGATATTTCTCCCAATTTATTTCATTTTTTTCTATAGTTACATCTAATAATGGATTTGTCATTGACTCAACTTCTATTTCCTCTTCTAACTCCATTCTTGACATATTTAGTATCTTTAATGATTGAACCAAATTTGTGGTCATAATCAATTTCTGACTTTGAACTTGCTGAATCTTATTTTTAAAAGACAAAGAATACACCTCATTCCATTTTTAAATTGAATTTTATCTTACTTTTTTAACATACATTATCAGCGAAATAATACCACTAAAAATAAGGGCAAAATAAAAATTTGCTATCCTTGTAAGCAACATTCCAGGTATTATTAAATCACCGAACAACCCCTTAAACATATCCAAAAAAACGGATTCACTTGCTCCAACAGAACCCGGAAGAGGCAAAGATGAAACTGCTATGTTTAAAATAGCTTGTGTCAATAAAATTTCCCACATACTATATTTACCCAATCCGAACCCAATATAAATAAAATACGGTATAATAAATAGTGACAAAATCTGAAATATTGTAACAATTGTTACGCATAGAATAGGTATAGGATTATTTCTCATATACCTTGCACCTGCCTCATATTCTTTAATTGATCTATCTATTCTTTTATGAAGCTTTTCTCTATTTTTTATCAATTTAACTTTATATAACAGTATACCTACTGTATTTAATATTTTAAATACCAATTTAGGAGAAAATATAAACATTAATATTCCTATTAAAATTATAGCATTTGATATAAATCCATAAAACAATAATATATTAAATCCTGTTTGATATGTTAAAGATACATCCGGTTTTATAAAAAATGCTATTATACCTAATACTATTATAACCAATTGATGGGCAAATAATAATATCATTAAGCTTAAAGAAGATGATGTAAATGTTATTCCATCTCTTTTCATAAAATATGCTTGAGCTGGTTGACCACCGGATGCAGATGGAGTTATAGAACTAAAATAAAAACCTACAAATCCATATCCCAAACAATTTATAAAAGATGCCTTTATTTTGAGAGCTTTCATGGTTATCCATATATTGATTCCCTCACATAAATTATAAAAAATCATCATTGATATGGACAATATAATAAAATTACTATTCGCACTGGAAATAACTTGTAATATTGAGTCTACAGATTCATCTTTCAATATATATGAAATAACAGCTATCATAAGAACTATCATAAATCCTATTCCCATTATTTGATTTTTCTTATTTTGTAATCCTTCCATAAACTCTCCTTTATCTATTTACTGCTATTATTATTTTCACTAAACTATACCCAACTTTACTAATCAGGCAATATAAATCTGTACCCTTTTTCCTTCAACTTTGGTATAGCTAGTCTTAATCCTTCAATTGTATTTTCAGTCGCACCTTTATCTCCACCTGAATTCTCACCGGCATCATGAAGACAAATTATACTCTTATTTTTTGTCCTCCTTAAAAGCTTATCACATATAGTTTTGGCATTACTCTCAATCTTCCAATCTTCTGCCATCACATCCCAGTATATAACCTCCGCTTTATATTTTCTAGCAAAGAACATTGAAAATATATTTGTGTGCCCCCATGGGGGTCTATAATAAAATTTATTTATATTTAGTTTATTTCTTACTCTTTCGGTATTTTTAAAATCTTTTTTTGTATAGTTATAACTATATAACATTGCATTCTTATGTTCCCAAGAATGAAATCCTATTTTATGTCCGTTTTTTATAATATCTGTAATAATACCTCTATTTTTTTCAGCATTTTTTCCCACTACAAAAAATATTGCTTTTATGTCAAAATCATCTAGCAATTCCAATAATCTATAAATATATCTGGAATCTGGTCCATCATCAAAAGTGAGCATTACTTCATTTTCTTTGTCTGTTTTCCTTATACAACTGGTATTAAAGTACTTATTATAGTATGTAGGAATAACAGAATGTATGAAAAAAATTATAATCAATATCAATATGATATAAGCTCCAATCATACAAATACCTCCCTATTTAATTACAAACTATTATACTTTAAATATCTTTACTCAAGCTTGCATTTATAAAAATAAATAAACGACTGCTAATTAATATAAATAATTAATTTACAGCCGTCTAACTTTTAAATAATATATAAATAATATATAAATAATATATAATTACACCAATTTATACCAACATTATAGTATCTTCTCAACCTCTTTCCTATGTTCATCAATTTCGTTTATAGTCTTTATATCATATAAAAAGTCTTTAAAATACTCTTGATCCAAACTAGATACAAATCTAATCATTGATTTTTTTATATTCTCTCTTTTCTCCACATCATTAATAAACTTTATAATTCTATCTATGTTTTTTTCCGCACTGGTGTGAAGAGAAATCCCAAAATTACCGTCCTCAATAAAATTAATATTATTTAACTCATTAGGCAAAATTGTATCAAATGAAATTACAGGCGTTAGTGAATATATAGCTTCAAAAACCGTTATTCCTCCCGGTTTAGTTACAACACAATCGGCATTTTCCATCAGCTCACTTATTTTATCAGTATACCCTAGCACATCTATATTTTCGTATTTTCTATTTAATTGATTATAAATCTTCCTATTACTTCCGGTTACTATTGTAGTATGCAAGTCAGTTACAGAGTTTAGCTTTTTATAAAAACTTTCGTTCTCTGGTAACATCCCCAGACCGCCTCCCATAATCAACAGTTCTTTTCTTTTTCTATAATTTCCAATTTTTATTAATTTTTTTTCATTTTGCATAATATCAACCTGTTTACTATGAAGTTTTTTAAATACATCGGATACGGGTATTCCATATACAGATAATCTTTCTGATCTTACTCCTTTACTAATCAGTTCATATTTTGAATCCACACAAGGAACTAAATACTTATCTGTATTCTCAGATATCCATTCATAGTGACTACTTATATCAGTTATACAAGTGATTAAAGGAGTATTTATACCATACTTTTTCTTACATAATGATATTGCCTGCGATATTATTGGAAATGTAGATATTATTATATCCGGATCCTCTTCTGCAACAAGTATTTGTGCAGAATTTGCAAGAATTCTAGTTACTGGCCCATATTTTGAACCTGGCTTATCATTTTCAGAATAGAATTTACCGTATAATTTCGTTGCATGCTTGAGAATGAAACTAAAAGCATCATAAAAATATCTCGATAATGATGAGAAAGTATAATTATAAAAATCTATTATTTTGACTTCTGCATCACTATTATATTTAATGATATCTTGTTTTATAGAATTTGATGCTGATATATGTCCCATACCATATCTAGCTGTCAAAATTAAAACTTTCATAAGACCTCCTCCTATTCCTTATATTCTTATCCTTATATTCTTATCCTTATATTCTTACCTATATTATACATAGTAAAACTAAATTTTAACTATACTTATTTCTTAAGATTTCATAAAGATAATTCTCTTTTTAACTATAACTATATAAACTGAATTCATATAAAAAGACTCCAGAACTGGAGTCTTTTTATACAATCATATGCTAGTTTTAACTTTTATAAGTTGGCAATAATTAAAGTGAATCTTTTGATCCCAATACGTCATCAATTTTCCCTATAACAACATCCTTAATTGCATCTCTACCAGCTCCAAGATATTTTCTTGGATCAAATTCCTTTGGATTTTCTGCAAGGAATTTTCTAAGAGATGCTGTCATAGCTAATCTCAAATCAGTATCCATATTTATCTTACAAACTGCCATTGAAGATGCTTTTCTAAGCATATCTAGAGGTATACCTTTAGCCCCGGCTATATCTCCACCATATTGATTACAAGTAGCGACTGCATTTTGATCCACTGCAGAAGCTCCATGAAGAACGATCGGGAAGTTTGGAAGTTTAGACTGGATTTCTTCTAATATATCAAATCTTAACTTAGCTTCACCCTTGAACTTAAAAGCACCATGAGAAGTACCAATAGCGATTGCTAAAGAATCAACTCCTGTTCTATTTACAAAATCAACCGCTTGATCCGGATCAGTATAATGATGAACATCGCTAGTTACATCATCTTCTGTACCAGCCAATACACCTAACTCAGCTTCAACTGTTACGTTATGTGCATGAGCATACTCTACTACTTCTTTAGTAATTGCAACATTTTCTTCATAATCAAAATGTGAACCATCTATCATAACAGAAGTAAATCCTGCATCTATTACTTTTTTAGCCATTTCAAAGTTTGGCCCATGGTCTAAATGAAGGGCACAATCTACACCTATTTCATCAGAAGCAGCCTTTACAAGTGAAACTAAAGTATCAACACCTGCATAATTTATTGCAGACTTAGAAGCCTGAATAATTACTGCAGAATTTCTTTCTTTACAAGCTTGTAACACACCTTGTAACTGTTCTAAATTACTAATATTGAAAGCTCCTATAGAATATCCACCTTCATACGCCTTTTTAAACATTTCTTTTGTATTAACTAATGCCATAATTTCCTCCTTATAAACTTTTAAAACTTACCCATCAAGGTAATTATACCAAAAAATGTAAATAATTACACAAATAAAAGCAAAAAACTGGCAAAACATTTTTTCATCATTACAATTTTCACCGTTAAAAATACTATAATTTTCTTTGAACTATACTAAATACCTCATTCCAGTTATCAAATCTAACCATGTTTTTCTCACTTAGTTCTTTATTATAATTTGCATTTTTTAATATTACTTTTATATCATTACATAATAATTTCTTCGCATTTTCCGGATCATCTTCAATAAATATATTAGAGTTCAATGACTTAGCCAAATAGGCTTTTTCATCATTTTCTCCCAATGAATATAGTTCTATATCACCTAAGCCAACATCAACAAGCCATTTTTTTGTAATTTCATGAATAGTATGAGCTCTTGCTGTAACAAAAAACACCTCATATCCATTTTCTATTAATTTATAAATAGTTTCATTTACACCAGGTAGTAACTTTGCCTCTTGATATATATATGAAAAATCCTCATCAAAATTATTGTATATCCACCCAAATTCCGTTCCATATACTAAATTCCAGTCAGTAGAAATATATTCTTTGCTCGTAATTTTTTTCCCAGTCAATTTATTTAGATATGGTATAAAATGGTATGGATCAGTTATTGTTCCATCTATATCAATACATATTTTATTCATAAATACCATAAACCTTTCCGACATCTTGAACAAAAATAATTCCATTTCCAGGTTTATCAATATTTACTTCTTTTCTTATAGAATCTACTATTTCATTTGTTATTTCTTTTTTAGAAATAATTATTACCATTTCTTTTTCAGGTTCTATTTCCATATTAAATAGCTTCATCGTTTCATGAATACCGGAACCTCTTGCATTAACAATAGTTCCACCTTTAGACCCCGCCAACTTAGCAGCGTCTATTACATCTTCCCCTATACCCCTATTGACAATTGTGAAAATAACTTGATACATATTTTCCTCAACACCTCTTCCAATATTTTTGCACGAACAACTTTTTGAACCTATTATTTCACAGGTTTTAACAGTAAAAATTATACCATGATTAGGTTTGCTAAACTGAAACTGTTTATTAAGTTTTTCTAATACATCTTCAATCAAAATACTCTCGGCACATATAACTATTATTTCTTTCTTTTGTTCACAAAGAGATAAAAAGTTCATTAATTTATTATTTACAGTGCCTTTCCCACGAAATATAGTTCCTCCTGGTATACCGTATTTTTTTGCTTTGTGTAAAACTTTACTAGCCATACCATCATTTACTATAATATACGCCAATTCAAATGATGAAACCCCAATTTTATTCATCTTTGTTTTCCTCGCTCCTTTTATTAGAAATAATCAAAAATATTATACCTAAAATTTCAAGTGTCAGAATAGGCATTAATGCAACCATTGCTATCATACCAAATCCATCCACCAAAACATCCGCTCCTTCGAAAGCATTCGCTGCCCCTTGTATAAAAGATAAAATAAAAGTTGCAGTCATGGGTCCGGTAGCTACGCCACCAGCATCAAATGCAATACCGACAAATAATTTTGGTGTAATAAACATGAGACAAATACATATCAAATATCCCGGCAGTAGATAATACCAAAGTTGTACTTCAGATACCAAAATCCTCACGGTAGATAATGCCACTGCAAGCCCAACCCCCACTGCTAACGGAAATAAAACTGCCTTTCTATTTACATAACCACTAGTCACATCTTCTATTTGATGAGTTAAAACATATACAGCCGGCTCAGCCAATATAGTTACAACCCCCATGATAAATCCAATTCCTATTATATATATTTTATTATCTTTTAGTGCTAAAGTATTACCTATACTTATTCCTACATCCATAAATCCGGCATTTACTCCCAAAAGAAAAATAAATAGACCTATAAATGCAAAAGTAAACCCCGTTAGTAACTTTCTAAATTCTCTTTTTTTTAAATTAAATGATATTTTTTGTAAAATTAGCAGTATTATCAGAACAGGTAATATTGCAAAAAAACTTTCTTTTAGATGTGCTATAATTATATTAATATATGATTCAAATATACTAGTCTTACTTACACTTCCAAATTCCAATCCAGATGCAAATTTTTCATTATTTTTAAAAATTCCTAATAATAATACAGATATAATAGCTCCTGTTGATGCTATTGCTACCAAACCAAAACTATCTTTTTCAGAAGCTTTGCTATCTTTTTTTAATTTCGAGATACCTGTTGATAACGATAATATAAACGGAACAGCTAATATACCGGTTGTCGAACCTGATGAATCAAAAGCAATTCCTAAAAACTCACTAGAAGAAAAAATAGCTATTCCCAATACTATTAAGTATAATATCATTAAGACTTTATACAGTGGTACATTGTAAAATATTCTTAAAAATCCTACAGATAACATTAAAGCCAAACCTATGGATACTACCATTAATATACTATTACTGGAGATATTGCCATTAGTTACTAAATTCACTTGACTTGCTAAAACCATTAACCCAGGTTCTGCTATTGAAATAAAAAAACCTAAAATTAATCCAGCCACAAGAACAATCCATATTTTATTTGTTTTTGCAAGCGATATTCCAGTTAAATCTCCTAATGGTGTAATGCCAATATCTACTCCTAATAAAAAAATTGTCAAACCTACTACTACGAAAACCGTTCCTATTAAAAATTTAATTATTAATGAAGTCTCTATTGGTGATATAGTAAAATTAAGTAGTATAACCAATATAGTTATTGGTAATACCGAAAAAAATACCTCTTTCAACTTCGATAATATAATATTCAAACTATCTCCTCTTTTCAAACTTATCTACATTTTTTAAAATTTGAGTTTTTATATAGCTTCAACTAAGAAATTATAATATAAATCAACTCTATTTTTTCAGTTTATTTACTTATATCTTGTTTCAGACTCTCTGGCCATATCTACTACTTTCATTACATCCATACTATGTTTCATCCGGATTTTTACAAAATCCATGTCCATATTTTCAATTACTTCAATAAACTTGTAAAATTCACTAAACATCCTGTGATCGTGAATATTTATATTAGTTTTTTCCACATTCATATCAATGCTTTTCAAAGTATAATTAGGCACTCCATTATTAGGACCGCTCACTGATAAAATACCTCTATCACCTTGAATAAATGAATAACTATTATCAAAAGTATCTTTGGCTGCTATGCAAATAGCTTTAAATTCAATATAATCAAGCATTAATACACCGGATGAATCTACTTTATTAACTATATTAGGATAATAATCAACTTTTTTAGGCAGTCCAAATAATCCAACTACAAAATGAATATTATAAATATTCAAATCCACTAAAGCTCCTCCACCCTTACTTTTATCAAATACAGGTGCCACTATACCCTTTTTAAAATTCTCCCATCTAGATGATAATTGAGAATAATTACATTCAACTATTTTAATATCACCTATTTTATCTATGTTTTTCTTTATCTCTCTATAGTTGGGAAGATATTGATTCGTAATAGCTTCAATTAATACTAAATCTTTTGATATAGCTAAATTATAAATTTCTTCCAATTCTTTAAAATTAGAAGTAAATGGTTTTTCACAAATTACATGTTTACCCGCATTTAAACTCTTTTTTACAACCTCATAGTGCATATTATTTGGTACAGCTACATACACTGTATCTATATCACAATTTTCTAAACATTCGTCTATATCAGTATAAACTTCTTTTATTTCATACATCTTCTTTAAATTAAAAAGATTTTCCACATTTCTATTGGTACCCACTATCGCCTGAAGATTTATTTTTGGTAAATCTTTGACTATAGTAAGAAAATCCTTAACGATAAGCCCCGCTCCTATAATTGCTAACTTCATATAATCCTCCCTAATTATTTTCTATATCTAGTTAATCACTCTTCAGTATCTAATTCTAAAATTTCCTTGACCTTAAAATTGATATAATCACATGAAACCAAATGATATTCTGTTCCCTTTACTTTACCTTTTATCCCATATGCAAAGCTTTCTTCTCCATGTAGATGCCCATAAATAACATATTGGGGCGAATATTCTTTTATAACCTCCATAAATAATGTTTCATTCAGCTCTTCATTAGTCGGAGGATAATGCATAAGAACTATAAACTTTTTATATCCCATTTTTTTTGCATTTTCAAGCGAAAGTTTAAGTCTATGTGCCTCTCTTTTATATATTTCAGAATCTTTTTGTTCAAATTTAATATCATTTGGTGTAATCCATCCTCTGGTTCCACAAATTGCATATTCTCCAAGTCCATATACATTTGTATTCATAAATATCATTTTATCATCATATAATTTATTTAATCCTGTTGCCGTAGTCCACCAATAATCATGATTTCCCTTTACAAAATATTTCGTTCCGGGAAGTTTCGATATCTTATCCAAATCTAATTTTGCATCTTCTAATTTCGATGCCCATGAAATGTCCCCAACAACAAACACAATATCATCCTCATTAACTTTTTCGATCCAGTCAGAAAAAATCTTTTCTTCATGATTTTCCCAATTGTCACCAAAAATATTCATTGGCTTATCAACCGCTGTAGAAAGATGTAAATCACCAATTGCATAAATTTTCATAATTTGGTAATATCCTCCCCTCATTTATCAAACTCTTTATCAAAATAAATCCTCTCTTGCCCTACCTATTTTCATCCCCTTCAAAACTTCATCTAACTCTTTCTTTAATTCAATAATTCCCATAATATCATTGATTTTGGATTTTTCATTAAGCTTATTCCTATAATAAAAATATTTTTCCATATCTCCAATTTCTTTTAGTTTTTGAACTCTTGCAAATGTATCAGTAGTTGCATACTCTTTTTCAGAAAACAATTCCTGTGCTTTGATAATATCTTCTCTTATTTCTCCCATTTCCTGATCAAGTCTAAATGCAGCATCTGCAGCTCTTTTTAATCTGGTTGCCAATTCATCCGGGATATAATGATCATATTTATATTTTAGAGAATGTTCAATAGTAGCCCAGAAATTCATAGAAAGGGTTCTAATCTGTATTTCGCATTGAACTTCCTTAAATCCATCGATACTGTGAAGAGGATACATAATAATAACATGATAACTTCTGTATCCACTTTCCTTTGCATTACTTATATAATCCTTTTCAAGAATTATCCTCATATCATTTCTCTGTTTAATTAAATCTACAATTGCATATATATCTTCAACAAATTGACACATAAGTCTAATACCGGCAATATCTTCTATATCCTCCAAATGATCTGTATCCAGCTTTTTCATCTTTGACATTATGGAAGATATCTTTTTAGTTCTCCCGGTAACAAATTCTATAGGGGAATGCTCTCCTTTTTCTAAAAATTCTTTTCTTACATTTCTAAACTTTATTTTAAGTTCTTCAACGGCATTAGAATATGGACCAATTGCAGTCATCCAACTTTGATAATCCATAAATCCTCCCTTCTAATTTACTAATATAATAAATATTAACAATAATTAACTCATCAGAAAGTTTTTTATATTATTTTATATCATAAATCTATATTCTATATAAATTATACACCTTCTTATAAGATTAAACTTTAAAAAATCTTTCGAATCAAATCTTACAAAACATACTTCCGCTTTCAATTAAAGTTTCATCAGAAAGTACGTACTTTAATATATTATCATCTAAAATATATTTTATGACGCCTGCATCAAGTAAATATGCAATTGTTGCATTTAAAGAATTTCTATATTCTAAATACGCTATGTAATTACATCTTAATTTTTTATGATCTAGAAAAGCTTTTATTATTTCATCAAAGTCTCGTGGTTCTTCTAATTGATTCAACACAAATTCTATCAATCTCATCAGAGTATCATAATTGTAATTTGCAATCTCAAGCGTTTCTCTCTTTGTAAATATTCCACTTGAATGTCCCAACACAGAATATTCAAAGTCTATATTTCTCAAATTATCCAATGATCTAATTTGACTTTCATAATCACACATAAATAAAAAATCAAATTTATCCAGTGAGTTTCTTGAAATCATCAAATCTCCTAAAAATAATATTCCATCATCCGTGACCACCCCTATACTTCCTTCTGTATGTCCTGAACAATCTATTATTTTAAAAATATGACCTTTAATCTCCAATTCGTCTCCCGGTTCTATAATATAATCAACTTTCGCCTCTTTAAATATATATTTTCCCATTTCATCCACAAGTTTTTGAGTTCTTCTACCACCTGTTATAAAATCCATATAAATATCCGGATTTTCAATATAAATTTTTGCCTTATGTGATGAGTATACTTTTACATCTTTAAAATACTCTTTTATTTGGTAATTTCCACCACTGTGATCCTCATGCTCGTGTGTATTTATAATATATCTTACTTTTAGTTTTTGTTCTTCTAATATATTTATTATTTTTTCTTGCCTATCTCCACCTATTCCGGTATCAATCAAAAGGACAGTTCTATCTTCAAATATATACACTCCTGTATTCGTTCCTCCTCGAATCCAGTTTGTCTTTCCTTTTATATTCTTTAATTGCATAAAATCACCTACCTTTATACAATACTTTCCTTATATATTTTACCATATATTCGATATTAATATTGATTTTGATTTGTTTTTCATATATAATTTTTGAGAACAGAATATGAATTTCAATTATATATTTTACATTTATTTTCATTAACATAAATATAAAACATATAAATCACATAAAAAAGTAAAATAATAGGAGGAAAAATGAATAGATATACCAAGATAATAAACATGATGGGAAGTTATTATACAAAAGACTATGAAAAAGAAAAAAAGAACATAATAAAAGTAAGAGAAATAAAGGAAGAAACTGTAAAAAAGTTTTTCTTACAGGGAAATACGGAGGTACTTGTAGTCTTTGAAGATACCGGACGAGAAATATTGATAGATGATTTTTCCTCCGATGAGGATATAAAAAAATATCTAGGTTCATCATTTATAAATAAGAAAAGATAAACAATTTGATTATGAGTAAAATATTGTAAAATTGCTAAGAATATGGCATTTTTGCCTATTTTATATGACCATTAAGAAAAAAACATAGAGTTATATTAACAAAATTATAATAAACTAACCAGACTGTCAAAAATTCATTGACAGTCTGGTTGGCTTACAAAATATATATTTATTTAAGGTAAGTTTTTATTGATTACCATATCATAATTATGTATACTTTTTAATTTATTTGAATATTCTTTGCCTCTAAATATGCCTAAGTTATAAAACCTTTTCGAGATTATTTCTAATTTCATTTGTATTATTTTCTCTATACAAAATTCTAATATTTTTTCTACAATTTTTCTTCATATTCATTTATTTTTCTTGTCTATCATATCAAGGAATTCTACTATTTTATTAATGTATTCCTTCGGTTGGTCAACATGAATATTGTGTGTAGAATCAAATCCTTCAACTAAAATGCTCTCAGGAATTAATTCATTTATACGTTGAGCATCTTTTTCATCCATTGCAGAGATGAGCATTCCTTCTGCTGTGTAATAAGAAGGAGCTGTTTCTTTTGGCGGATTCACATGGAAAATGCAAGTCGGAATGCTAATTCGTTTCAAAATTTCTTCTTGGTTTGTATCATTAAAAAAACTAAAATCGTAAAATGTATTCCCAAATCTTAAGTCAAAATCTCCTGTTCTATCCTGTAAGTTCGCTGACAATTGAAGTAAGGTATTAACACCTAACTCGGGAGGATAGTACCAAATGACAGGTATTTTTGTCATATCTTTTCTAAATAATTTCATAGCAGGTTCAGCCACAATTTTATGCCAGTTATCATTACCGTTTTTATTAAACAATATCCTCATCGGATTATTTTTTAAATAATATTCAAAATAAGTTACATTAGGTTTTTCAGTTAAATAATTGTGGATACTTTGAAAAGTTTTGTAAGAAAATGTACTTTCTGCCCGCCCCTTTTCTGTAGCGAAAAAAGGTCCATCCTCAAGGATTATAGCTTTGAGATTTTCCGGAAATTCAGCAGCAATATAGGCAGTAATTAATGCCCCAGACGAATGTCCTGAAATTATAGTGCTTAAACCAACTTTTTCTTTTATAAATAGAGCAATATCGGAACTTATACGCTCAATATTGTATAAATCGGGATTTTTGCTTGATTTTCCATGTCCGTAATAATCAAGGGCAAATACATGAAATTCTTTTGTTAGTTTAGGCAAAACTGCACGATAATCCTTCCAATCTACCATCTGTCCATGCAATAAAACTATATCTGGACCATTATCCGGACCTTCCGCATAATTGATTACACTCCCATCATCTAATCGAAACTGTTTTTCTTCAAGACCCAACTTTGAAGATTTATTTTTTAAAAATTTATCTCCGGAATAATCATAATTTATATTTCTAAATATATAAAATACAGCCATTATAATAATAATGAAAAGAAATATAACAATAAATTTTAATATTTTCATTTTCAAGACCTCCTTGGATGCTAATCAATATTTTTGTTGAAGCATCACCATTCACAATCGCTAAACTTCCTTCTTTTATCTCCAAGGATAGTTAGAATTTATTATCATCTATAAATTCTAATTTATTTACTATTATACCATTTTCATAGATATTTTTCTATTCTTGTAAGTATCATAAACTTTATCTTTCATCCCCTTTAAAAGTTTGTGTTTTTTATTTTTCTTTGGCTTTTTGTTTGTATGCTTCGTCTTTATCTATTTGTTTTTTATAGAATTATAATTGACTAATAATACTTTCTTTTCCACCATTTTGAATGGCATTATCTATGACTATACTTAAATCTATTTCATATTCTTCATTTACTATTTTTGTTGCATATTTGATGTGATTGATTTGATTGTAATGTTTTTTAATTTCTTCTTTTTGGTTATTGATTTCTTTTAGTTCTTGCTTTAATTCTTGTATTTATTTCTCCCATTTGTTGTAAAAGTGGTTGTTTGTTCAAATATACTTTCAAATACTGCTCCTTTTTCAATTATTCGTTTATTTCTTTTTTTACGATTTTTTCACTAAGTTTTCTCTTTAGTATTTTAATTTGATTCCTATCTTGTTGCAACTTTTCTTCTTTAATTTTTATCTGTTCTTCAATGCTTGTTTTTACTTTTTTCTTGTTTTCTGCTTGCATATTTGCTACTTTCGTAAATAAAAAAGACGACTGGATTTTCATTTCTAATCGTCTAAAAAATTTTTATATATCAAAAAGTTCTGTTGGGTCTATTTTAAATTGCAACATATTAGCAGTTTGTCTTCTTGTTTGTCAACACATATGTTACACTTCTAATCTTGACATTATTATTTTTCCCTACAAATACAGATTTATTGTACCCTTGTTGGAATAAAAACTGTGTTCTTTTCAAAAATACCAAATGCAAATCCGAAGTTATAAAACAAAGGCATGTTTTCAAATGAATTAAAACTTGTCCTATTTACAAATTCATTTAAGGAAATTATTTCAATATATCCGTATGGGTTTGCAATTATAACGCTGTTATTTCTTATGTCCATTCCAACTGCCAGTGAATAATGCAATGTCCATTCGTCATCATGTTTTGCTGCCCATTCAAATGGAACAGGAACACCATCTGCTAAACAGTCATATACTTTGTCAATCAACTCGCTATTGGTAAGGTATTTGTACATTGTTGTCTGAAATTCGGGGAACTGATGGTTAAACTCATCACAAAAAGCTTTCCCTGTGGAAGTCACGACTTTTCCATATTTTTCATAAAGATCTTCTTCCGTAACTTTTCCGCCATTCCATGCAGAAAACATTTCAATTACAGCATATCCACAAGAAACATCTTGATTTATGACCTCTATACCATCAACAAAAACTGGTGTCTGATACTTTTCACTATTTATAGCAACAGAATAGTCATCTTTGATTCTATTTGTTTTTACTGCCAACACTGTAAAAGCTATTCCAACAATAAAAATTAGAATGATAGCAAATAACAAGATAGCAATCAACGCTATTTTTCTATTATTTTTCTGCACCCCTTTAGCCTCCGCAAATTCTAATTTGTTTTACTCGATATTTATAGTATTGTACCATATTTTTGATTAGTTTTACAGATCTAACTCATGCTTCTTTGCCTGTGTCAGTTCTCAATTTTCTTGTTGTAATTTCTCTATACAGCTTCTAACACTTTCTGCTTGTTCCACTTCTTTTCATATATCTCTAATTTTGAAATATAGATTGTCTTTTTATTTCTTCAAAATATCAACTTCTGATTTCTACTTGGATATATTTAAGGTCTTGCTTTCGCCTAAATGTTTCCAAATCCAAGCCTTACCCTTTCAATAAGTCCGATTCCTTTTTTTCATATCAAGCTCATCCAATGTTTTTATGGCAGTAGACTTTGAGATATTTCTTCTTTTCATAATTTCTTCGACTGCAAAATAGATAAATACTCTGCCTTCCTTGTCTATCGCCTTTGGTAACCATTTTTATGAATTTTTTTAGATTAATTTTATCGCTTCATTGATTCCTTGAAAGAATGCTATAACAGTAGCTCCAATCATCGATATTCCGTATGGACTAACTAAGAATCCAATAATCAGTGCTTCTATACCAATACAAACATTCACATCTATATAATTTTCAGGACTTTTTTTCGTCCTCCTTCGCCATCCTCATTAAACACATAATGCCTGTAAAACTGCAAATACATGATTTTCACGATTTCACTCTTTGTATCAATACTACACTTTCACAATGAGGCGTATTAGCAAAAAGGTCCATCAGTTTAACTTTTTTTACTTTATATCCTCTACTTTCAAATTCCACTAAATTTTCAATCAAGGATCTAGGATTACAACTTACATATACAATTTCCTTTGCACCAAATTCAGCGATTTCTTTTACTCCGTTACCCAGTATACCGGCTCTAGGCGGATCTACTATAATCAACTCCGGCTTTTCAGGTAAAGAACTTACCACCTTTGAAACATCACCGGCTATAAACTCGCAATTTCCCAGTCCATTTAATTTGGCATTTTGATTAGCGGCTTCTACGGCCTCTTCTACAAGTTCTATACCATAAACCTTTTTTGCGGTTTTAGCCATTAATTGACCTATGGTTCCCGTCCCACTATATAAATCAAAAACCACTTTTCCGTCTCCTTTTCCGCCTGCAAACTCTCTCGCTATTTCATATAGAACTTCTGCTCCTTTTGTATTTGTTTGAAAGAAAGAAAAAGGTGATACTTTAAATCTCAATCCTAAAACTTCTTCATAGAAAAAATCTCTTCCATAAAGAATTCTCAATTCATCACATTGAACGGCATCAGCTAATCCATCATTTACAGTATGTAATATACTTACAATTTTATTTTTAAGCTCAAGATCTCTCAACATACTCACATATTCTTCCATATTGAAATCAATTTGAGAAGAAGTGACTATATTGACCATTATTTCACCGGTATTTTCGCCTTTTCTTATCACTAAATGTCTCAAATATCCTTTGTGATCAAAACTTCTGTAATAGGGTATTTTTCTATCATCAAAGAAATTTCTCGTGTTTACCATTATTTTTATAAAGTCACTGTCGACTAATCTACAATCATCTACTGTTACAATATCTATAAATCTTCCTTTTTTATGCATACCCAACGAAAGAGGTCCACCTTTGATTTCATCTCCAAAAGTGAATTCCATTTTATTTCTATATTCGGTGTTTTGGGGACTTCCCTGAATACCAAGATATTCAAATCCTGTAATGTTATTTTCATTAAGTAATTCCAAAATTTGATTTTCTTTTATTTCCAGTTGTTTTGAATATTCGACTGAAAGCATATTACATCCGCCACATTCCCTAAAATGACGACAAGTTAATGCAGTTTCCAGTGGAGATGCTTCCAATAATTCCAACATTTTTACTTCTCCACTATCACTTCTAGATTTTTTTACCACTGCTTTTACAAGCTGTCCGGTAATACCACCTTTCATTTTTATTCGTTTGCCTTCATAAAGTGAACGTGTTACTCCTCCAAATTCCATTTTTCCAACTTTTAATTCTATTACATCTTTTCTTTTCATTATTACCTCTTTATTTTCCTTCCAACATTGAAATTTCTTCGGCAGTCAATTCTCTATATTCACCTAATTCCAAAGTTTCATCAAGTTGAAGCTCACCCATTTTTATTCTTTTTAAGTATAATACTTCCTTACCCACAGCATTAAACATTCTTTTAATTTGATGAAACTTGCCCTCACTAATAGTGATATATACTTCAGCTCCTAATCCATCTTTAAAGTCGAACTTCTTTTCCACAAAAAATTCATTTTCTGTATTGAATAGATTGTCAAAATCGACATCTGTACCTTTACCAATAAATTCTAATTTGGCAGGCTTTGTCATATGTTCTTCTCCTATATCTATTCCCTTTTCAAAATATTCTATATCGCATGTTTTTACAAGTCTATCAATTATTGCATAATATTTTTTAGGAACATGCTTTTTAGGTGATAATACTCTGTGAGATAGCTGGCCATCATTAGTTAATATTAGTAATCCCTCAGTATCCTTATCTAACCTGCCTACCGGAAAAGGCTCAAATGTATAATATTTTTCATCAATTAGTTCTATGACAGTCGGTTCGTATTTATCAAATGTGGCCGAAACATATCCGGATGGTTTATTCAGCATTAAATATATAAATTCTCTGTAATTAACTTTTTTGCCATTGAATAAAACTTCGTCTAATTCAGGATTTACATGGATATCAGACTTTTTTGCTTCTTCTCCATTAACAATTACCATACCTTGCCTACAGAATTTTTTAATTTCTGATCTGGTTCCATATCCAAGATTTCCTAACATTTTGTCTAATCTCATTTTTACACCTACATTTCATTATATATATCTCTCAACTCTTCTTCTGTAAAAGTATAATGTTCATTACAAAACTGGCATCCTACTTCCGCTTTTCTATCTTTCTCAATAATATCTTTTAATTCCTTTTTTCCAATGGCTACAAAAACCTCTGATACCTTATCTTTTGAGCAGTCGCATCTGAATTCTACCCCTATCTTATCAAGAATAACCGGGTTTAATCCATTTAATACTATTTCCATAATATCTTCCGGAGTTTTTCCTTCTTCAAGGAGTTGTGTTATGGATTTCAAATTACTCAAATTATTTTCTATTGTGGTAATTGTTTCTTCTGTGGCATCCGGCATCATCTGTATTATAAATCCACCTGCTTGTTCAACCTCATCAGATTTAGTTAGTATACCTAGTGCAACGGCTGATGGCGTTTGCTCTGAAACGGTAAAATAATATGTAAAATCTTGTGCAATTTCCCCACTCATTATATCGTATTCACCATTATAAGGCTCTTTTAATCCCAAATCTTTAATTACTTTTATTGTACCCTCATTTCCAACAACTCCCGCAACATTTAGTTTACCATTGTCATAATTGGGAACATCCGCTTCGGGATTAGTCACATAACCTTTTACAATACCATGAGAATTTGATGTTGCAAGTATGGTTCCAATAGGTCCTCCACCTTTAATAATTACTGTTACTTTATCCGTCGGATTTTTCATCATAAGTCCCATCATAGAAGTCGCTGTAAGTGTTCTACCCAATGCGGCAGTTGTGACTTTTGTAGTATGATGAAATCCCCTGGCTGTTTCTACCATATTTTTTGTAGTTGAAAAAAATCCTCTTACTTCTTTATTCTCAGTTGTAACTCTTATACAATAATCCTTCATATTTACCTCTTTTCCTTAATTAATTTCCTTTTTTCTTTATCGCCGTAAAAAATATTCTTTCTGATTTTTCATCTGGTTTTAAGATACTAAAATCACCATAACAATTTATATTTTTAAATCCCACTTCATTTAAAATAGATTCTATTTCATTTATTTTGTGAGCTCTTTGCTGATGAGTTTCATGATAACGTTCAAATAGATTATCTTCTTCCTCATCATCTGCCTGTACTTTCACAAAAAAATCTAAGTCCATATCAATTAGTTGAGTTTTATCATCATAATAGTTAGACCACATATAAGCTATGTTTTCTCTGGCTTCTCCCATAAAATTATTTCCCAATATTTTACTGATTTTATAGTATGAACTTATATCAAATAAAAGTATACCACCATTTTTCAAAAGCTCATAAGACTTAGAAAAAATTCCTTTTAATTCTTCTAATGAAGTGACATAATTGAATCCGTCACAGGCACATAATATGCAGTCCAAATCGTAAATATCAAAGTCTAACTTTACCATATCCTGTTGTAATAAAACCAGTGGTATACCCATGTTTTCCGATTTATTTAATGCTACATCTAACATTTCCTCTGAAATATCAATTCCGGCTATGTCATAATTTTTTCTGGCTAACGGTATTGTTAAATTTCCCGTACCACATGCAAGTTCAAGTATATTTTTCACTTTTACACCATTTTCTATAAATAAATTTTCTATGTGATTCACCCATTTTTCATAATCAACATCATCCATTAATTCATCGTATATATATGCAAAGTTACCGTACTGTTCCATATAATATCACCTCTCATAAATTTCTATCTTATACTTAAATCTTATTTTATTATAATACAAAATCTATTTTAAAATTTCACGAAAAAAAGAGGACATATTTTGAAATATCCCCTCTATATTATACATCATATTCTTTTTAATATCATTATTTACTTTAGTATTTTCCGGAATTTATCTTTCATAGACTATAAGTACTAACATTCAAACCACTTAGCTAAACCACCTTTTGCAGTTTCTCTATATTTATCCATTAAATCTATTCCCGTTTCTTTCATGGTAATTGTAACCTGATCAAATGATATTGTGTGACTTCCTTCAGTATTTAAAGCATATTTTGCAGCGGCAATTGCCCTTTCAGCAGCCATAGCATTTCTCTCTATACAAGGTATTTGAACATATCCATAAACCGGATCACAAGTCATACCAAGATGATGTTCTAAACCTATTTCAGCAGCATATTCAATTTGCTCTAAAGTTCCACCAAATAAGTATGCCGCACCGGCTGATGCCATTGAACAGGCACTTCCTACTTCTCCCTGACATCCTACTTCGGCACCAGATATAGATGCATTTGTTTTTATTAAATTACCTATCAATCCCGCAACTATTAATCCTTCTATTACATGTTGTTTAGTATACCCATTATGTACCATTAATGAAAAAAATACTCCCGGCAATACCCCTGCGGCACCACAAGTAGGAGCGGTAACAATTGTTCCTCCTGAGGCATTTTCCTCTGATGCTGCAAGTGCAAAGGCATAATCTAAAGTAGTATAATCCTTTGTTGCAAGATATTTTTTATAAAATCTTGATGCTCTTCTTTTTAATAATAATTTACCCGGTAAAATTTCTCTGCTTTCAATCCCCTTGTCAATAGCCGCCTTCATTGTATCAGCTATTTTTTCCATATATTCTAAGAAATCATCATCTTCTCTATCCAATACATATTCAACAAAATTCTTATTATTTTCCTTGCAGTATTTAATTATATCGTCTAATTTGTTATGCTCATAATAAACTTTACCATCGGGCTGATTTCTTTTTCCTTCTTCAGCTAAAGAACCGCCACCAACAGAATAAACAGTCCATTCATCGAAAGGATTACCATCTTTATCTAATGCTTCTAATTTCATTCCATTTGGATGAAATTCGGGATTTATATCCTCTCTCCAAATTATCTCAACTTTTTTTGGCTCAATTGTCTTTTCAATTATATAGTCAGTCAAATGACCTTTTCCAGTAGCAGCAAGACTTCCATAAAGTGTACATCTGTAGCTTTCTGCATCTGGATTTTTTTCTATAAATCTTTTTGTGGCTCTCTGCGGTCCCATTGTATGTGAACTAGATGGTCCACATCCTATTTTGTATAATTCTTTTAAAGTATCCATAATTTCCTCCACTCTCTTAACACATATTATATATTTTGTCACTTTTCTAAAAAAAAATCAAGGAATAATTTTAAATTTATTACAAAAGTATCTATGGATGAATACTTTATTTTTTTATTGGGTATTAGTAAAAACACAAATAAAATAAAAATGTACTCAATTGAATTATATAATCACACAATAACACAATTATGTTATATAATTATAGTTGCTGAAATTTATTTATTTTTTCAAAAATATTTAAATTTGATATTGGAATTTAAGAGTAAAATATTATAAAGGAGTAAAGTATTATGTTAAGAGGATTAGGTATAAATGTTATCACACCATTTTTAGAAACCAATGAAATTGATTTTGAAAATATTGAACGTCAAGTTGATACTTATATCAATAATGGAGCTGATTTTATCGTAATAGGAAGAAACACTGGAGAATTTTATACTATGGATGATAACGAAATTATTTCCGTTATAGAAACCGTAGCCAAAAGGGTAAACAAAAGAATCCCTGTAATTGCTCAAACAGGATTTAATGACACAAGTAGATCTATAAAACTTTCAATCAAAGCGAAATTAATGGGTATTGATGGAATTATTCTATCGCCACCCTACTATAATATAGGAAATGAGCAGGGATTATTAAGCCACTATAAATCTATATCTATGGCAGCCAACCTTCCTTGTTACATAGAAAATGATCCCGAGAAATCAGGAGTCAACATATCTCATTCATTGCTTATGGAATTATCAGAAATTAAAAATATCGTTGGAGTAATCGAAAATTCATCCGATATTAAACAATATATTGACATTAAATCAAATTCTCCATATAACTTTGAAATAATATGTGCAAATGATTCTTTATTGTTCCCTTCGTTATCTTTGGGTGCCACAGGAGTAATCTCTACAGTTGCTAACATATACCCGGATATTATATCTAGAATTATAAATAATTTTGATAAGGGAAATATTTCCGTATCAAGAGACATATATTTTGGAATGCTTAAAATTAATGAAGTTCTAACACAAGAAGTTAATCCTGTACCTATAAAAACTGCAATGAATATGCTAGGATATGAAGTAGGTGATTTTAGACTACCTCTAGGTTCTATGAATCCGGATAAGGCGGCTAAACTTGCTACACTTTTAATGGATGAAAAAATACATAAATTATAGATTTAAAAACAGGCAGGATAATATTAATCCCGCCTGTTTTTTTATTTAACATAAGTTCTTCTTTATATTATATTTTTTATCATATTCTCTGTCCAACTCAAGGCTCAGCTCCATATTATGCATAAGCTCTAACGCAAAGAAAGTTTCATCCTCAAAAATTTCTCCAAATTTTTCTATCGCAATTTTTTGTTTGGCATGAAAAATTTCTTTATTTTCATGGATTTTTTTTCTTGCAATATAATTTTCTTTCTTCTTCATAATAGACACCTCTCACCTGTTTTTTTAAACACTCTTTCAATTATATCATAATTTCAAAAAAAATCTATTACTTTTTTTGTGAACTAAAATTTTTCATTTCTTATGCATAAGTTCTCATAAATTGTATATTTTTAAATACCATCCTTTAAAATTCAAAAATAGTATAAATGCTATTTTTCAAATAAAATCAATATCACAACCTTTTAGATTTATTTAAAAAAGTATATGTATTATTTTTTAAACAATATTTATGGTAAATCTAACTCTGATTTTTACTGTATTTTTTAAAAATTAAAAAGCCATTTATGAGAACTTCTCATAAACAGCGTTTTGAAATTATAAAATAATCAATTTAATTTTTTCTTTTATAAAGTTTATACGATTGTCAATTTCTAATTTTAAATTATTGAGGATATTTTGTAATTTTTCCTTTCCATCTTTTATTTTGTTTATCTTGTCCTGAACTTTATTTATAAAATTTTCAACTTCTTTCGAAATTTCCTTTATTTTCTTATTTATTTCCGCTATTTTATTTATCTTTTCAGCAATTGAAATATCTTTTCCGTCGTTTAAACTTTTAATTGCATTTTCTATATCATTTAGTTCATTAATTATTTTTTTGCCTTTCAACTCAATTTCGTCTAATATAATTCTTTCATCTTCACTCAATCCTGAATTATCGACATTTTTATCAAGCAATATATTTTCGGTAAGTTTATTTACCGAGTTTTTTCCTCCAACTATAGTTAATTTATCTATCGTTTTTGACATCTTGATCACATCGTAATAAGGTATAGTTGGTACCGGCATAATTATAGATTTATCTAAAATTACAAAATTACTGGAAGACAGTGCATCTGCATAATCTTTTCCACTGACTACAACCATCCTTTGAGGTTCGGATATCATTTGGGAAATTTTGATAGCTGTTTCATATCTCGATGTTCCATTGATTCTTTCTCCTCCATCTTGCTTGACAGAACTTTCTCCACCAAAAGTATACTTTACGCTTATTCCATCAGGTAATTGATATGACTTATTTCCTTCCACGAGTAGTAATCCTAAGGCCTCTTGATTCAATAATGGAGCCGCAGACAATGCATCAGGATAATTTCTTCCATCTGCTATACCTACCCTTGAGTATCCTGCAATATCTATAGTTTTTTTTGATGTTTCATACCTGTTTTTTCCTGCAATTCTCTCTACTTTAAAATCCATTTTTAGATTTGTTTCATATGATTTCGGTATAGTTTGATTGCCACCAATAATATATACTTTTTTTATTCCTCTATTTTTGAGTTCTGAATTAATAATCGTATTTCCATCTGTAAGTATTATCATTGCATCAAATCTATTTGATATATTTACTGAACTTAAAGCATCAGCAAAATTTTTTCCACTGGCAAGAACCGCTTTTTCAGTTTTAATAAATGATGATACCTTTAAAGATGTATCATATCTATCTCTTCCTTCTATTCTCTCAAATTCACTGTATGCATTTACACTAAATTTTGAGAAAATAACTACATTTATAAAGGAGAGCCCTACAAGAATCAGTTTATATAACTTATTTTTCATAATAACCTCCTAGCTTTAAAGACTTAGTCTTTTTTCATGATTATTATAACATAAATTTACTAAAAATATAAGAAATATAACCAATTCTTGTTAACTTTATATTTATATATAATATGTTTTTATATAAATAAATTTAAATTACCATCTTCTGCGTTAGATAGATAACTTGCTACTCCAGCTATTTCTACTCCGTCGATTAATTCTTCTGCTGTAATTCCCATTATATCCATACTCATTGAACAAGCGACAAATTTAACTCCCATTTCCTGAGCTCTTTTCATAAGAACTTGAATACTATCGACATTTTTCTTTTCCATTACGTCTTTAATCATCTTCGTTCCCATACCTGCCATATTCATTTTGGAAATCTTTAATTCATCAACACCCTTAGGCATCATTTTACTAAACATTTTTTCCATTCCTTCTTTTTTAACTTCTATATCACTTCTTCTAAGTATATTCAGTCCCCAGAAAGTAAAGAACATCGTTACTTCTTTGCCCATAGATGCTGCACCGGTTGCAATTATAAAGGAAGCAATTGCTTTGTCTAAATCTCCGCTAAATACTACCATTGTAGCACCATTTTTAGATGAGGAAGTTTCACATATAGATTCAATGTTACCTATTCCGGACTTTTGAATTACAGCTTTTGTACAACCATCTTCTATAGATGATTCAATTAACTTATATCCCATTTTTGCACACCAAGCAGCTATATCTTTTCCAAATCCGGGATCAGTAGCTTTTACTTCCACAACATCACCATCATTTGCTTCATTTAAAGCTGAATATACTTTCGCTATAGGTCCCGGACACTGTAGTCCCCTTGCGTCAACTTTAATTATTTTTCCTGTGCAGGGTATTATGGTTTCTTCTTTTATCTCTCCATTATAACTAGACGAATCATTAGTTAGTTTTTTTTTAAGTACATTTGAATTGTCAGTACAAGCCAAACCAGCTACATCCGGATTTTCTTTTGAAGATTCCCCTTTTAATTGTTCATAAGATTCATATCCGCCATCTAAATTCATTGCATTAATTCCATTTTGTCTTAATATCCTAAGAGCTACATACCCTCTAAGACCAACCTGACAAGATACATATATATTCTTATCCTTAGGTATTTCATCTAACCTGCTTCTCAATTCATCCAGCGGTATATTTATAGATCCCGGAATTGTCCCTAATATACATTCTTCCGGGTTTCTTACATCTATTAGTACACCCCCATCAGAAATTAAATCATCAATTTCTGCGACTGAAACGGAATCTGAAATTCCATCTAATATATTTGTAGCCACATAACCGGCCATATTTACGGGGTCTTTAGCTGATGAAAATGGCGGTGCATATGCCAATTCTAAATCCTGTAACTCTCTTACAGTAAGACCACCTGCAATTGCAGTAGAAATCACATCTATTCTTTTTTCTACTCCGGATGTACCAATCGCCTGTGCTCCCAATATCTTACCGCTTGGAACTTCAAAAATAAGTTTTAAATCAAGTGGTGCCGCAGTTGGATAATATCCTGCATTTGACAGTGGATGAATATGTACGGCTTTATAATTTTCTTTACCCATCATTTTTAATCTTTTTTCATTATGACCTGTTGATGAAGCATTCAAATCGAATACTTTAGCTACCGATGTTCCTAAAACACCTTTATATTTACTATCTATTCCATTGATTCTATCAGCTACTATTCTTGCCTGTCTATTAGCAGGAGAAGCAAGGGCTATACTTGATGCTTCACCATAAATAAGTCCCTGTGTTTCAATTGCATCTCCTACTGCATATATATGAGGTTTAGAAGTTTCAAGATTCTCATTAACTTTTATGTGTCCTCTAGGTCCTAACTCTAATCCTGCAGAAATTGCCAATGAATTTTCCGGTTTTACCCCAATTGAAAGAATAGTCATATCCGTTGAAACTTCTTTTCCACTATTTAATACAATTGTCTTTCCGTTATCTTTGAAAGAATTTACACCATCTCCCAAAATTAAGTCAACGCCTTTTTCAGACATATGAGCATGAAGAATCTGCGCCATTTCAAAATCAAATGGAGCCATTACTTGATCAAGCATTTCAATTAAATGAACCTTAACTCCTCTTTCAACGAGATTTTCCGCCATTTCAACACCTATAAATCCACCTCCGATTACTACTGCCTCAACAGGCTTTTCTTCATCAACATATTTTTTTATAGCATCGGTATCCGGTATATTTCTTAAGGTAAACACATTGTCAGCTTCACTTAATCCCGGAATAGGCGGCTTTATAGGGTTCGCTCCCGGAGAAAGAATTAATTCATCATAAGACTCCGTATATTCTTCCCCTGTATTAACATTTCTAACAGTTACTTCCATTTTTTCGGCATCTACAGCCACTACTTCGCTAAAATTCCTAATATCAAGATTAAATCTTGCACTCATCCCTTCAACCGTTTGAACAAGAAGAGCATCTCGACTTCCTATAACTTCACCTATGTAATACGGAAGTCCACAGTTTGCAAAAGAAATATATTCTCCCCTTTCAAACATAATTATATTAGCAGTTTCATCCAATCTTCTAAGACGTGCTGCAGCCGTAGCCCCACCAGCAACACCTCCGACAATTAATATCTTTTTCATATTTTTTCTCCTTTCAATTCAATAAATTGATAATCATTTTTTTAATCTAAAACTCAACAGTCATTATAACTTTTCACTAATCAAACAGTGATTCAATAACTTTTTTCACTTTTTCATTATCTACATAATATGAGATTTCTGTACCACTTCTTTCACCCTTTATTATTCCGGCCGACTTAAGCTTTGCCAAGTGTTGAGAAATTGTAGACTGGGGAGTTTCTAGACATGAATGCATTTTAGATACATTGCACGATCCATTTTCAATTAAGCCCTTCACAATACATAATCTTATTGGATGTGCAATTGCTTTTAATATTTCTGCATGCTCTTCAAATTCCTCCATAGTGTTACTAATCTCCATCTATATTACCTCCTTACTATATTTTATAATCCATATATTTATATATTACGATATATAAATATAGTTTGTCAATTAGTTTTTTAGTTTTTTCTTTCTATACACAAATTATGGATTATAAAACTCTAAAAAATAATAAAAACCTCTAGAAAAAGAAATTTTCCATAATAAATAATTTATTTTCACTTTTTTATAAATTTATTTTAAATATTACAATGCTCTGTGATATAATAAAAATTATTAAAGTTAAAGGTTTCATTTTATTACATGGAGGTTATAATGAATATAGAGGAAAGAAAATGGGAAATAATGTTTGATGAGAATGCCATAGATAGTAAGCTTACAGAACTTGGTAATATGATAAAAAATGATTACAAAGATAAAAATCTGCTTATTATAGCACTTTTAAAGGGAAGTTTTATATTCTGTGCTGATTTGGTAAGAAAAATAGATATTAAAACTCTAAGAGTAAACTTTATGACAACTTCTAGTTACGGACATGAAGAAGTATCATCAGGAAGGGTAAAAGTTCAGTCGGATATTACTATTTCGGATATTACTGACTATGATGTACTTATAGTAGATGATATAGCTGATACTGCCAATACAATGAATTTTGTATTAAATCATATCAAAGCGAAAAATCCAAAATCACTAAAAACTTGTGTATTACTTGACAAACCAAGTAGAAGGGAAGTTGAATTTAAACCTGACTACTGTGGATATACTATTGAAGACAAATTTGTTGTTGGATATGGATTTGATTTTCATGATAAATATAGAAATGTACCATATATATTTAATGTGACTAACGAACTTAGATAATTAATTATATATCTATTATAAAAAATATTATATATTAAGTATTGCCTTATCACTTGCAAAATAACTCTTATATAATATTTTTTATTTAAAACTATTTTTGGTAAGTTATTTGATAAACGTGATACTTAAAAAGGATAAAAATGAATATACAGAAATCCGCCAGCCTAGCTGGCGGTTCTTCATTTTCGGCCGTTAAGATCTTATTTACTAGCAGTATCTTAAAAATGTTGTGGTTCGACACTCGCAAATTTTACCTGCTACTCTTTAAAAAGGGCATTTATTTTACCTTTTGTATAATTCTCATCATTTACATTTCATCTTGCATGTGATAAACTGTGTATGTCTTTTGAAATACAAAATCCTCCTTCGTAAATAATTTTTGTAATTGTCAGACCACAAATTAATTATATGCTCTGGAGGATTTTTAATAGTTTTTCAATGCTAAAGCTAAAACAGAGCCTCAGTCTAACCGGGGGTTTCATTCATACAAAAAATCCTGGATAATAATATCTTCTAAGGTTTTTATCATGTTTTTAGTCGCTTTCTTTTTCACATACAATCGCTCTGATAAATTCTATTGCTCTTTTTTTTATTTTTCCAACTGTTGTAACTGAGATATTTAGCTCTCTAGCAACTTCTATTTGAGTCCTATCGTCTATAAAAATGCGTTTTATTATATAAAATTCACGCCTCGGCAATTTATGCATCGCATCTAGCACCATTCTATAGTCAAATGATATGTCGGTTTTTTCCTTATAATCTCTAAATACATTATTAAAATATTTATCAACAGAGTATGAATCTGCATCAACAACTTCTTCATTAGTAAAATAACACATACTATTTCTGCTTTTTATGGCTAAAAAGCTTTCTAAAATTTTTGTTCTTTCAATCTTCATATTTTGACTCAGTTGCTCTAGCATATTTGAACTAATTTTATCATCCAAAATATCAATTTTATCAAAGCATTTTTTATATACAGCTCCGGCTTCTCTAGAAACTGAAACTGCACCATATTTTCTAAAGTCATTCCTGATACTAAATCTAATATTATTAGCTAGAAAAGTTCTTACTTTTACATCTTTTCTAAAATCATATCTTCTCAATGTGTATAATACACCGATCATTCCGACTTGAAATAAATCTTCATCGTCAAGTCCTCTATTTTTATATGACATAATTTCCTTATCATACTTTATAACTTTTTTGACGAAATCGATTTTATCTCTGACAAATATTTCTTTTGTATAAGGATTCCCGATTCTACACTCCCAAATTAACAATCTATCCACCAGATCATATTTGTCATTAACATTAAGACAGACATTTTCCGGCAGTTTGAAATCCTCATCTTCAAATTTTCCCCTATATATTTTTAACAATTGCTCAACATCACAAATAAATTCTTCATTCACCATAATATACCTCCTGAACTTTCAATGCTAACAAATAAAGATTTTTAATATTGCAAAAACAATTATTATAACTATATATTAAATTATTATACACACTAAGTTTTTACACTTTTTAGAGATGATAAATTAGGTCAAAAATACTAATCTCTATATAAAAATTAGTAAATCTATAATTTTACATTTCTATTACAATATAGACTTTTTTATAAAAAAATCACACTTTTATTATAATTTATATTAAAAATTTTTTCTATACTAAAAAAATATTAGAACAAGTCATAACTTTTGACCTGTTCTAATATTTTTACTAATATGGCTATTTATATTTTATACTATATCTACAAGATTATTATTTTTACAGAGAAAACATGAGTTAAAAACATACTAAATGCACAAATTATGAAGTATATTCTCATAAAAATTTCTATTAATCTATAATTGATTTCTAATTAAATCATGCAATGATTCTCTTTTTATGACAAGCTTTGAATTTCCATTTTCCACAAAAACCACTGCCGGTTTTGTCATTTGATTATAGTTTGAAGCCATTGAATAATGGTATGCCCCCGTACAACTTACTACCAAAATATCACCTATTTCAGGATTTGCTATATAAACATCTTTTGCTATTATATCTCCGGATTCACAACATTTACCTGCTATCGTCGCAAGATAATCAGTATTTTTATTCATTTTATTAGCTATTGCAACTTCATATTTGGCACCGTATAGAGCAGTTCTAATATGATCACTCATTCCTCCATCTACTGAAACATAATTTCTCACATGTGGAATTTCTTTTTTTGTACCTACTTTATATAAAGTATAACCTGCTTCACCTACTATAGATCTTCCGGGTTCAAGCCATAATTGTGGCATTTGAACGTTATACTTTGAAGATAAACTTTTAAGTGAGTTAATTATTTTTTTTAACGAATCCTCTATCGGATAAGATATATCTTCATTAGTATATCTTATTCCAAAGCCCCCTCCGATATTCACGACTTTTGCCTTAAATAATATAGATTTTTCCAGTTCACTCAGCCATTTAAATATTTTTTCCATGGCAACAATAGTTCCATCTACTCCAAAGATTTGAGAACCTATATGAAAATGAACACCGATAATTTCCAAATATCTTGATTCTAAAATTTTAATTATAGCTTTTTCTGCCTGTTTATTATCTATATTTAAACCGAATTTTGAATCTGTATTACCCGTTGTAATAAATTCATGTGTATGTGCCTCAATCCCGGGAGTAACTCTGAGTAAACATTTCGTTTTTTTATCTAATTTTCTTAAATTTTTCTCCAGTTTATCTACTTCATCCATACTATCAATCACAAAACAACCTATATTATTTTCTAGAGCATAAACAATTTCTTCTTCTGTTTTATTATTTCCATGAAAATGAATTCTATCTGCCGGAAAGTCTGCAGCTAAAGCATTATATAGTTCTCCAATAGATACTACATCCAATCCCATACCTTCTTCTTTAATAATTTTTACCATTTCCTTACAAATAAATGCTTTACTTGCGTATGATATATGAAAGTTGGTTCCTGATTTTGAAAGCGTCTCTTTAAATCTTCTACATTGTTGTCTAATTAACTGTTCATCATATACAAATAGAGGTGTACTATAATCATTCACCAGATTAATGCAACTAACCCCTCCTATAATTAAATTACCGTCAATATCAACTTTACTCGTACCATTTAACTTCATATTAATTCCCCTTAACTATATTATCCTTTTATGAATAATGAAGTATTTATTTTACTTGTCCTAAATACTCTATATTTTCATATACTACGTTTAGCGTGTTATGATTAAAATATGATATTTGTTCTGAACAGGAGCCTACTCCTCTAAAAGTAAATTCATGAACAGGTATTTCTTTTCCATAATATCTAGCAATATCGCCTACATTTACGCTATTATCTACAATCGCTACGGTATGACTCATCATTATTGATACTAACTCATATCTTCTCCCATTTATTTCCACAATGTTATTCTTTATTCTTTCTCTTTTTAATCCGTCACCATAGCCTATATTTATGACTGCTAATCTTGTATTATCTTTTTCAGCTACATATGATGAACAATAGCCTATACTTTCGCCTAAATCCAAATTAATTATTGAAATTACACTAGCCGTTAAATCTAGTACATGTTGAATTTTATTATATACTTCGCTAGTTGATTCAATTTCATATGGCATACACCCATATAAAAATATTCCCGGACGAATATGGGTATGCCCTTCTAATTTACCATCTCTAGCAAAAGACGGACTATTTTGAGAATGGACATATTGGAAATCACATAAACTACACGCTTTTTTTTGTATATCAATCCATCTACTCTTTTCTGTTAAATACGTATTTTTATCATCAAACTCATCAGCATAGGAAAAATGAGTCCATATTCCATCTATATTTATATTATTATTACTTGCAAACTCTAAGGCTTGGAAAAATTCTTCCTCACTCCTGCAACCTGATCTCCTCATAATTCCTGCCCATTCCAGATGCCAATATATATCGTACATATTTTCTTTATTTTTTAAAAGAAAATCGTATGATGGTAATGTACAACTTATTTTATATTTTCTCAAAAGTTCAAACTCCTCACATGGATTTAAAAGAAATACCATAACATTAGGATATAGTTCTCTAATATATATACTATCTTTTAATGAGGTTGTTGAAAAAGCTCTTATTCCTGCATTATAAAATGTATGCAATACTTTTTCCAATCCAAAATTATATGCATTATTTTTAACTGTAGCAATTACACCACCATTTGTTTTCTCTATTAAATATTTTGCGTTATTATATAGTGCAGCAATATTTATTTTAAGAGTTGCCTCAATCATAAATCACCATATCCTTTCACTATTTCCACAAAAAAATCAATTCCATATACTAAAGCTTCTTCTCTCATCATAAGAGTTGGTGTATGGAGTCCACTGGTATAACCTAATTTTTCATTTCTTATACCGACAAAAGTGTAGTTTATAGGTGATATCCTTGAAAAAAATGAAAAATCTTCACCTAATAAATATGGTTCTTTGATTAGAATAAAATTAGCATTAGATTTATTTGCTGCCTTTTCAGCTGAATCAATTAATTCTTCTGAATTTACTACAGCCGGATACCCTTCTCTTACCTCTAGTTGTATTTCACAACCCGTCGATACTGAAACTCCTCTACAAATAGACTCCATTTTTTCTTTTATAATAACAAAGTCCTTTGAATTATATGTTCTAATAGTTCCTTCCATTTTAGAATATTCCGGCACCGAATTCATCACTTCACCGGAAGTTAATGTTCCTGTGTGAATGATACAAGTATGATTACTCTCAATATTATAAGCTACTATATTGGCAAACTGTTGGTATACTTGTATAATGGCATTTAATGAATCAATCCCACAATTCTTTTTGGCTACGTGAGCTGATTTTCCTTTTGCCTTGACCTCAAACTCATTGCAACTTGCCATTATATTTCCACTTTTTGTAGCTATATCTCCCTCATTATAGTCCGGATTTACATGAAGTGAGTAACTTGCAACTATATCATATTTTGAAAAATCATATTTTTCTATAAGTATATTCGCTCCTCCAAATGATTCTTCGGAAGGCTGAAAAACAGCAATAACGTTAATATCTAAATCATCATTCTTCGACATATTATAAATTTCATTTACTGCTGCAAGAAGCATAGTAATGTGGGCATCATGCCCACAAGCATGCATTATACCAATATTATCTGAAGCATAATATACTTTATTATCTTCTTTAATGGGAAGTGCATCGATATCAGCTCTTAATAAAATATATTTATTGCCTTTTCCCTCTATCTTCGCTATAGTAGCCGTTTCCATAGATTCTTCAAATTCGATACCCATTTCTAATAATTGTGTTCTTATATATCTTGATGTGTTGAATTCTTTTAGTGAAATTTCTGGATATTTATGAAAATATCTCCTCCATTTTTTAATTTGTTCCAGTGATGTATACCTCATTTACTTCTCCTAATCAAGATTTCTTAATGCATCAATTATACTGATCTTTTTATTATCTACTTCAGCAACACTTTTTATTATCCTTGCCGGTACTCCTGCAACTACACAATTTTCCGGCACATTTTCAGTCACTATTGAACCAGCTGCAACTACAGAATTCTTTCCTACTCTGACACCTTCGAGAATTACAGCATTAGCTCCAATTAGCACATTATCTTCAATAATTACAGGATTTGCATTTGCCGGCTCAATTACTCCTGCCAGAACGGCACCCGCTCCTACATGAACATTTTCTCCTGTTGTTGCTCTTCCACCAAGTACTGCTCCCATATCTATCATAGTTCCTTTTCCTACAACTGCCCCAATATTTATAATAGCGCCCATCATTATCACCGCATTTTCACCTATCACTGCGTGTTCGCGAATAATTGCCCCCGGCTCGATTCTTGCATTTATGTTAGTTAAATCCAACATTGGTATTGCACTATTTCTTCTGTCATTTTCAACTATATAATTTTTTATTAAATCCCGATTATTCTCCAATACAAGATTCCATGTATCAATATCTGTAAATAGTACCCTTGAATTGTCTGAGCCAAATTCAACTATATTTTCAGGTAATACCAAGTTATTCAGTTCTCCTTTTATATAGACTTTTACTGGAGTCGTTTTTTTCGAAGTCGCTATATAATCAATAATTTCCTCTGATGTTAAAAATTCTTTTGTCATATTCTCTCCTGTTAATAATTTTAAATTGTATCAAATGAATATATTCCATTTTGTTTTTCTTTTAATAAACACGCTACCTTTAAGGCCCCTTCAGCAAATATTTTTTTTGATTGGGCTGTGTGTGTAATTTCTATAACTTCGTCATTTCCTGCAAAAATCACACTATGTTCTCCTACAATTGTCCCTCCCCTTACAGAGCTTACACCGATTTCACCGAGTTCTCTTTTATGAGGTTCAGTAAACCTTTCATAAAAAGGATGTAAATTATCATTTGAACTAATTATTGTATCAATAATTTTTAAAGCTGTACCACTAGGAGAATCAATTTTTTTATTATGATGTTTCTCAATGATTTCTATATCAAACTCATCAAGAAGAGGTACTAAGTATTCCAATAATTTCGTAAAAACGTGAATTCCATAACTCATATTTTCACTGAAAAAAATCGGACAAAACTTAGCTGCATCCTCTATAGCTTTAATAACGTTATTTCTATTTCCTGTTGTAGCTACTATCATGGGTATTTTATGTTGCTTTGCCCCCTCAAGTAAAGCTATTATATTGTCCGGGTGCGAAAAATCTATAATTATATCAGCACTCGGCAAAGATTCAACATTCGAAAATATAGTATATGGAGATTCAATATTAACTATTGAAAATACCCCTTCTATGGTATGTCCCTTTTCTAATGCCATTTTTTCAACAATCTTACCCATAGTTCCATAGCCGCTTAATATAATTTTCATTAAAGATTATCCTCCTCTCCTTTTAGTAAGTTATACTCACGTATCACATTCTTTCTGACAGTGTCAGTAGTAGAAATAAGAGGAAGTCTAAAATATTCTTTTAAATATCCCATTTCAGCTAAAACAGCTTTTATCGGAGTTGGACTTACATCTGAAAATAAGGTTGAAATAAAAAGGTTTAACTTTATTTGAAGATCTCTAGACTTATTAATTTCAGCGTTACTATATAAATTGTAAATTTCTTTAAACATCTTTGGAAGACAATTTGAAATTACACTTATTACTCCATCTCCCCCATGTACAAGGAAATCAAAAAATGTTCCGTCATCCCCACTATATAGAGCAAATTCATCCTTACTATCCAATAGAGATCTAACCTTATCCATATATTTCATATTCCCGGTAGCATCTTTTAAAGCAATTATATTTTTATGAGTTGATAGTTTTGCCACTGTTTCCGGCTCAATTGTCATTCCTGTTCTACCTGGAACATTGTATAATATTAATGGTATATCAACATTATTAGCTATTTCAAAATAATGGGCAATTAAACCTCTTTGACTAGTTTTATTATAATAAGGAGTTACTAATAAGGCAGCATCCGCACCATTTTCTTTAGCAGACTTAGTCTGTCTGATACTCTCAGCGGTATTATTTGATCCTGTTCCCAATACAATAGGACAATCATATATATCTCCTCTGCATTCTTTTGCTATCTCTAGAAGTTTCAGTTTTTCATCCAAACTTAAAGTTGAACCTTCTCCCGTAGTTCCGGAAACTATAAGAGCATCAATCCCACTTTTTAATTGGAATTTGACTAATCTTTCAAAATTTTCATAATCAATCGTTCCATCTTCATTCATAGGCGTAACTATTGCTGTAGCAACACCTTTAAATAATCTAGTCATAACTATACCTCCAATTAATTAAAATACTTTTCACAATTTTTAAACGTACTTCCAAGTTTTTTATTAAATCATAAAATAATTTTATTTTGTTAAATCCTCAAGCATTTCAGCTATTTGAACGGCATTTGTAGCCGCACCTTTTCTAATATTATCTGCTACACACCATATATGAAACGCATTATCTTGAGAAATATCTTTTCTAATTCTTCCAACATAGACTTCATTTTTACCTGAAGTCATTATAGGCATTGGATATTTATTGTCTTGAGGATTATCAATAACAACTACTCCCGGAGAATTGGAAAGAACATCTCTTATTTCTTCAACAGTTGCTTCTTTGTTAAAAGACACATTAATTTCTACACTATGCGAATTAAGAACCGGAACCCTTACACAAGTAGCTGTAATACTGACATCATCACCTAAATCTAATATCTTCTTAGTTTCATCAATCATTTTCATTTCTTCTTTAGTGTATCCGTTATCCAAAAACGAATCTATATGAGGAAGAACATTATTATAAATTGGATGAGGATAATTAGTCGGATCCAATCCTTTTTGGCCATTTTTCAAGTCATCAATACCTTTTTTACCAGATCCTGATACAGCCTGATAAGTCGTATATGCAATTCTTTTTATCCCAAATTTATCATTTAATGGTTTTAATGGTACTACAGACTGAATAGTGGAACAATTTGGATTAGCAATAATTTTTCTATTCAGTTTTGGCTCATTACATTCCGGTACTATTAAATCTATATCTTCATGCATTCTCCAAAAACTTGAATTATCTATTACTATAACACCTTTTTTTTCCGCTATTGGTGCATATTTACCGGAAATAGATCCACCCGCTGAAAAAAGAGCGTAATCTATATCTCTATCAAATGAATTTTCATTTAACTCCTCTACTTCTATATCTTCACCTCTAAACTTCAGTACTTTACCTGCTGATCGATTTGAAGAAAATAAATATAATTTATCTATCTTTAAATTACTTTCCTCTAAACACTCCAACATTTTATTACCTACTACTCCAGTAGCTCCAACAACTGCAAAATTTGCCATTATATAATCTCCTTTCTTATAAAAAACAACAACCATTATATTTAATATTTTATATTTAACACTTAATATTTATACTATAGTTCAAATTCTTTACAGAATAATTGAACCGCCTTTTCAGAATCAGATAAATCTATTGCATAAGAAATAGATATTTCAGAGGTTGTTACCTGATAAAACTTTATATTATTTGAACAAAGAGTTCTAAATGCTCTAGCAGCCACACCGCTTACATCTCTCATTCCAGATCCGACTATGGATAATTTTGAAAAATTACTCTTTATATCATATTGTATATCCTTATATTTACTATCAATAATTTCTAATATAGAATTCAAAAAATTTCTATCACTATTCTTGCATGTAAATGAAACGTTTACCTTGTCATCAAATACAACTTGACTTATCATATCAATATTTACACTATAATAATCTAGTTGATTGAACAGTTCCTCAATAAAATCAGAAGAAAAGTCTTTACAAATTATTGTCACATGCAACACATCTTTATCTAATGCAACCCCCGTGACAACTTTCTTCTCTAGTAAATTTTCTTTCGACATAATCCATGTTCCTTTCTTACCTGATAAAGTCTTTGCTAAATAAATTGGTATATTATAGTTCTTTGCTATCTCAATACATCTACTTTCCAGAACACCAGCACCCAATGCAGAAAGCTCAAGCATTTCTTCATAACTAATCTCATCCAGTTTAATAGCTTCCGGATATACTCTTGGATCAGTGCTATATACCCCATGAACATCCGTATATATTTCACAAGGCGATTCAATAGCTGCAGCAATTGCAACAGCACTGGTATCGGATCCGCCTCTTCCTAATGTAGTAATTTCCTTATTTTCATTAAAACCTTGAAAACCTGCCACTACAAGCACATCAAATTTTTTAAGTTCATCCTTTATGAAGTCAGAATCAATATTTGCTATTTTACTTTTAGTGTGTTTTCCAAATGTTTTAATTCCAGCCTGCATTCCAGTAAGAGATCTGGATTTTATCCCAATTTCATTCAGTGTTATAGCCATTAATGAAATTGTATTTTGTTCTCCTATTGCAAGTAGAGTATCTAATTCTCGTATATCGGGATTATTAGTTATTTCCTCCACCTGTTTAATAAGGTTATCCGTAGTTTTTCCCATTGCAGATACTACTACTACCAATTTTTCACCTTTATATACTCTTTGTTTCAAATAATTAGAAATTTTTTTAATTTTTTCTATTGTACCTACTGATGTACCTCCAAATTTCAGAACAACCGTGTTCTCCATTTCACATTTCCCCCTCACATACTCAGAGCCATTAATAAATTATAATAATTGAGTATAAAAAAAAGACAAATTTCTAGCCACATCTGTCTCTATCAGAATAACATAATCAAATTCAATATATGTTTGGCTAGCACTCCATTAAAAAAGACAAATACAGTGTACCCGCATTTGTCTAGAATTCTAATAAAACATCTATTGATTATCATTGACGGCTAGCACTCCATTATCATAATAATGACAGAATAATTGCTCTTAACAAATATTCCAACAGTATTCACCAAGCAATGTAAATACTATTTCGGCAAAATCCCCTTTCTCAAAAAACTGATTGCTTTCATTATTTTTAGATACTCTTGTCATTTGCTCCTCTATCCTGTGTTATTTAGTTGTATATCATTATATGGTATGTAGTAACATTTGTAAAGCCTTTTTTAGAATTTTTTCTATATAACAAATATTTAAATAGTAATTTTTCTTTAAATAAATGCTCCAAATGCTTAATATAATATGAAAATAATATTATAAAATTTATATTAAAAAATAATATCCACAAAAATCCACTTAATTCTTTTATTTAATAAGATTTTATATGAATATTATTTTTACAGATATTGAGTATAGTTACTTAGTTAACTTTTGTGACATATAATTATTAATAAAAATAGTATTATATATTTAAGTTTTTAGTATTTGGTATTATTACTTCTTTTAATAGTCTTTCCTCTTCCTTTATTCTAATATACATTACTATGGCATAAAGTGGCAACACTACAATAGCAGTAAGTTTTGCATGACAAAGTAGTGCAATACCAATTAATTCAGGAGTTATATTTAGAAAATAATTTGGATGCTTTACCGTTCTAAATAACCAATGATCGTTATATTGATGATTATTTACCAACATAAGTTTTATAGTCCAAATTCCTTTTAGTAAATTGGATACTGTATAAAGCATAAAAAGTGAAAAGCCTATCAATATAACCCCTATTATTCCATAGATATCAAATTCAGTTTTTCTTACAATGGCTTCAATAATACACATCATATAGAATAGTATATGAAGTATCGTTATCCTTTTAGAATTAGCTACGCCATATTCTTTTCCGCCATTTTCAAGAATTTTCTTCTCGTTTTGCTTCGATATTTTTAAAAAATATAATCTTATTATAAATACTCCCAATACAATTAGACTAACAACCATTACTATTCCTCCCATACAGTTTATTATAAATGCCATAGCAACTTCAGATGCAACTGACATTCTTTTGATTCTTATAATACTAATTTTTATATTCCGCATGATATTATATATTTGAATAGTTGTAATTGCAATGGTTTTGACCTATTCTTTTATTATTCTTTAGTATTATGGGGCTTTATAAATTTTATCTAAAGTATTCTTAATAATTTATTAATTTTATATCTTATTCATTTCATTCATTACATCTAGAATCGTCTCATCAGTAGGACTCATTCCAATATTACTTACTTTCCCCAGATTTCTTATAGTTTGATCTACATCTAATGACACTATTCCATTCATTGTTTCGGGATAATTTCCTTGTTTTGCCAATAATGCATTTCTAACAGCTGACGATGCTGCCGTTGAAAGTTTCAATGCACATCCGGCTTTCGCACCATCACATATTATTCCGCTTAAATCTGCAATTGCATTTTTTACTGCACCACCGATTTGTTCAAATGTTTCATCCATCAACCAGGCTATACCGGCAGTAGCTCCAGTCGCTGCTGCCACTCCACACCCGCACATTGCAGAAAGCCTACCTGTAAAATTTTTAATATATGCAGTAGTAAGATGAGATATCGCCAACGCTCGACATAGTCTTTCATCACTTTGCTTATTTTTTTGACTATAAGCCACTATCGGTAAAATTGCAGTCAATCCATGATTCCCACTTCCGTTAGAACTCATAACAGGCATATCAAGACCAGCCATTCTGGCATCCGACGCACCTGCTGTCAACATCATAGAATTATTCAATATATCATCGCCTAATATGCCTTCCTCTATAGATTTTTTTATACCATAACCTACCCCTATACCAGTTTTATGTTCCAGACCGGCTTTTGCCATTTTTAAATTCATATCTATTCCATCTAGTAAAAATTTGATTTCTTCAAATTCTATAGACTCCACATTTTTTATTATTTCTTCCAGCGTTGCATCGTCCATTATAGTATTACTTTCTGTGGAATTGCTAATCTCAGGAATTTCTTCTTCCTTACTAAAAATTACATCTCCATCCTTTTCAATGTATACAAAATTATCATGTCTATTTCTAATTACAACCTTAGCATATGAAGATTTTCCCCAAAATTCGACCAAAATATATACCTTCTCTTTTGTATCAGCCGGTTCAATTGATAATTTCCCTTCATCCATCAAAGCTTCTGATTTTTGAATCTCCTCTTCAGTTGATCCCTCTAATACACTTAATCCTTTTTCCGAATTACCGGTCACTATTCCAATAGCTGCTGCTATTTTAAGTCCAAGTCTAGTGGTGCCGGGTATCCCTACACACATACCATTTTTATATATATTAGGACTTACAAGTATCTTATTCTTTTCTATTTCCTCGCAAAGTATCTCCTTACATTTTGCGCAGGCAAGAGCTACTGCAACCGGTTCGGTACATCCAACTGCAGGTTTAACCTCATTTTTAAGCATTTCTACAAATTCTTTTTCTAAACATCTCATATATTTCTCCCCTATCAAATCACATAATAATAAAACTCTTATCCTTTTTACTATTAAAAAGGATTTCATAAAAAAACTTAGTTAAATACGTTTTTTTACCACTTTCATTATACATTTTAAATATAAAATGGGCAATAGTTAAATACTATCACCCATAAAATTTAAAAATAATCTTTTTTTCTAGAAATATTTACACTATCTTTTTCAATATCTTTTCTATCCACTTTAATATTAATCTGTTTTAGAATCATCAATATTTTATTTAATGTAATTTGAATAGAAATCAATATTACAAAAAGCATAACACCAGCTATTAATTTGAAATTTATACCAAACACTTTATACCTCACAAAGTTCTTCTAATTCATCGACTATATCTTTAAATATTTTTAAAGCATTATCTACGCTTTCCTTCTTTTCCATATCAACTCCGGCTTTTCTCAGTTGCTCAAGAGGATATTCAGAACCACCGCTTTTTAAAAATTCAATGTATCTCTCAACTGAAGATGAATCTTTTAAAATCATATCGCTTAATACAGAAGCCGCAGAAAAACCTGTAGCATACTTATATACATAAAAATTTGAATAGAAATGAGGTATTCTAGCCCATTCTATACCTACCAATTCATCTACTTCACAAGAATTTCCATAATACAACTTATTTAAATCAAAGAATATTTCAGTAAAATCCTTAGCTGTCATCGGAATTCCAGATTCTACCTTTTCATGAGCAATTTTTTCAAATTCTGCAAAAAGAGTCTGTCTATATACAGTTGTTCTATATTGTTCTGCATAATAATTTAAAAGATATATTTTTTCTTTTTTACTATTTGAATTTTTCAATAAATATTTAATTAATAACGTTTCATTCACAGTCGATGCTACCTCTGCAACAAAAATCTTATATCCTGAATAAATATATGGTTGATTCTCTCTGGATAAATAACTGTGAATAGAATGTCCTAACTCATGAATCAATGTAAACACAGAGTTTAAATCGTCTTTATAACTCATTAATATATATGGATGCGAATCATAACTTCCCCATGAATAAGCACCACCTCTTTTACCTTCATTTTCATATACATCTATCCATCTTTCATCAAAAGCCCTTTTCACTAACGATAAATAATATTCTCCCATTGGTTCAAGAGCGTTAAGTATGATTTCCTTGGCTTTTTCATAACTGATCTCCATTTTAAAATCTCTAGCCATTGGAAGATATAAATCATACATATGCATTTCATCTAACTCAAAGTACTTTTTCTTTAGGTTATTATATCTATCTAATGAGTCTATATTTTCATGAACAGATGCAATCAAATTATTATACACATCTAAGCTTATATTATCTGCAAACAAAGAAGCAAATATAGCAGATGGATAGTTTCTTATACTTGAATTGAATATTTCAGCCTTAATTCCGCCAAACAAAGTTGATGCCATTGTATTAGAATACTTTTGATATGTTTTAAATTCTGCCTCAAAAGCCTCTTTTCTAACTCTTCTATCCTTACTCTTAATATATTTTGTATAATTAAAATGATCTATTCTAACTATGTTACCATCTTCATCTGTTATTTCAGGAAATTCCATATCTGCATATGAAAGCATCTCATAAGTAGACTCCGGAACAGTTGCCAACTCCGATGCAGCTGCCATTATTTGTTCTTCTTTTTCACCAAGTGTATACGGTTTTTCTCTAAGAATTTCATCTATCATCTTTTTATAATGTGAAATCTTTTCATCACTCAAATAATTTGCTAAAATATTTTCGTCCATTGCTATTATTTCAGGGACTACATAAGAATTTGCCTTACTTAATTCAGTTCCCAGCATATCGGTCTTAGTTGCATCGGCCAGATTTTCATTGATTCTGGTATCTTCATGATGTTTCATATGTGAATATACATGAAGATGAGACAACTTTCTGGAAGTATCTTCCATAAGTTTCAATACTTTATAAAATACTTCCGGAGATTCAGATAACTTTCCTTTATATAGTTTTATTTCTTCAATTGAAGATTTTATATAATCAATATCCTTTTGAATTCTCTCTTTTTCAGTATACATGGATTCAAGATCCCATTTGTATTTCGCTTCTATATCTTTTCTATCTATTCCCATAATAAACCTCCTAATATTATACAAATCATATTGTTTTCTATAAATATATTTTACCATAATAACTTAATTTAAAATTATATTTGCATATTTTATTTAATAAATTGCAATAAATTTTCAATTAATTATTATTACGCTTTATGATATAATAATTATTGTTGGATAAATCTTTCGACAGGTAACAAATTACTATTAAATATAATACTAAGAATTAGGAGAACAACTTATGAATAAAATAAATACTAAAAAACTTATATTACTCGGGTTAATGGTATCTTATAGTTTGGTTTTATTCTTAATAGAAACTATAATACCAAATCCCCTGATTGCAATTTTTCCGGGAGCAAAGCTGGGTCTGAGTAATATTATAACCCTTTTATGTTTGATTAATTTTGGATTAAAGGATACGTTTAAAATTTTAACTGTAAGAATAATTATATCGTCTATGTTTGCCGGACCGATATCAACTCTATTATTCAGTATAGCTGGTGGATATATGAGCCTTTTCGGTATGTATTTAGCATTAAAAATAAGAGATTTATCAATAATTGGTGTCAGTGTGTGCGGTGCGATAATGCATAACATAGGTCAATTGTTAATGGCAGCTATAATTATAAAAAATATCTCAATGATGTCTTATCTTCCAGTAATGCTTGGAGCTTCCGTTGTGACTGGAGTATTTATAGGAATCGTGGCAAAATATACTGAGCCTGTCCTAAAAAGACAGTTTAGAAAAATCAGTTAATATGTCGTTACTGCAAATTAAAGTCAATGAAAACAAAAACATGCTAAATCTCATCTCATCAATTTAACAGAATTGATTTTCTGACGAGTTTAAGCATGTTTTCTAAAATTGACAATACTTTTAAATTAAACTTATAAATATTATTTTAAATCCTTTTCAACTTTCTGTGTGATAGAATTCTCTCCACCAACTATAATTATTTTCTTTATATTCTTATTTGAATTTATATATTTCTTAGTATCCTTGTTTAGATACCTAGAATTAGTTAATAATATAGCTGCATTTTCTTTAATGGCCAATGGTGATGCTGATAATGCATCTGGAAAATCTTCACCACTTACCAGTACAATAGTTTCTATATCCTTATTAAGCATGGTTTTATACCTTTTTCCAATTTCAACGGCAGTTTTATACCTATCACTTCCATAAACTCTAATCTTTTCATTAAGGTCAGGAATTGAATTTTTTCCTCCAAAAACGATATCTGGAGTTCTTGTTTGATTTTTTATGTCTATTGAAAAGAATGGCATAAAATCATACTTTTTGTCTCTGTTATACTGGAACATAAAAGGTGTTGCTGTTAGTGAGTCAGGATAGTTATAAGAACTGTATACTGCCGCCATATCTGGAATAGCAAGCATGCCTTTTTTCTTCAAAATAGGTTCATATATTAACTGTGAAGTCTCTATTCTATTTTTCCCAAAAATTCTTGTAACATCACCATACTTAGAAATTTCATTTTCTACATTTTTAGATATTGTTTTTTCACCTCCAACTACAAAAATTGATGTTTCTTCTTTATCTGATATTTTTGAAATATAATCATAAATTTTATCGTTGGATTTCATACTGCTTACAAGTAAAAGCGGAGCATTAAACTCCCCAGCTAAAACACCTGCTGATAAGGCATCAGGATAAATATCACCACTGGCTATTATAATATATTTAGCTAACTTATCTTCTGTATTAATAAACTTAGATACTTTTATAGATGTATCAAATCTATCCTCTCCATAAATTCTATCTATACTTATATTCTGATCTTTTTCAGTAAAATTTTCATTTTTATCTAAGCAAAAGGATGCTATCGATAATTCTGTCATAATAAACACAGATAGAATAGTACTTAAAATTATTTTTCTTTTAGCAATCTTCATTTTAATCCCTCCTCAGTATTTTATTAAGTTCAAATAAATAAAAAGTTTATAATTTTTTTAACAATAATTGAAATATTTTTAGTGTACATCTCAATTATTATATCCAGAATAATTAATAATAACTATATCTCAAAGAAAAATATATATCAATATTGGGCTAATAACCTAAATATTTATTCTGGGTACAGAGTCTAATAAATATTTAGTATATTCATGTGTAGGATTTTTAAAAACTTTCTCAGTATTTCCCGATTCACATATTTTTCCATCAAGCATTACACACACTCTGTCAGTTAGATATCTGATTACACCCAAATCATGAGAAATAAATATCATAGCAATACCCAATTCTCTTTTGATATTTTTAAGTAAATTTAATATTTGAGCTTGAACAGATACATCTAACGCAGATACCGGTTCATCACATATTACAACTTTAGGATTACAGATTAATGCTCTGGCAATTCCCACCCTTTGCAACTGACCACCGGATAAATATTTTGATTTTTTTCCTAAATAACTTTTATCTAATCCCACTAACTCCATAATATCACTTATACGCTTTTCTCTTTCATTTTTATTCCACTCCGGTCTCAAACTTATCATCGGTTCTTCTATTACTTCCCTTATATACATAGTAGGATCTATTGATAAAAAAGGGTCTTGGAATATCATTTGAATTTTTTTACGTCTTTCAAACAATGATTTTTTATCAAGATTTTCTTGGATTTCCGATTCAAAATAAAATTCTCCACTGCTCATATTTTCCAGACCTATAATGATTTTGCTAAGTGTAGTTTTGCCACACTCTCTAATATAAAATATATCCAATATATGTTATTTATAAAAATTATTTAAACCTTATTACATATCATTTTATAATATTGTTCCTTCTGAAAGGATATCAACGTATTTTCTATATACATACTGTCTATATCGTTTCTTATCCTCAACTTTTAACTCTATAATTTTTTGTATAGATGAAATTGCATCCTCACATATTTCTCCTACAAAGAATTTAATCCATTCTTCAAACTCTCCTTTTATACGAACATTATTCAGCAGTTCATAATATCTGTTTCTATTTTTTTTAAAAAAGTAACTTAGATACAAAACGGGATATTCCATTAATCCCTGCTCTTTTAAAAATAATACAATAAGTAATCTTCCCATCCTTCCGTTACCATCCAAGAATGGATGTATTGTTTCAAATTGATAGTGAATTAAGGCAATCTTTATCAAATTTGAAATAGAACTATCTTCATTTATGTATTTCTCTAACTCACTTAAAGATTTTTCCATTTCTTTCGGAGCAGGCGGAATAAAGCTTGCAGTATTTAATGTACATCCGGCATATCCAATCCAATTTTGAGATTTTCTAAATTCTCCTGGTAACTTTTCATTGCCTCTAACATCGGATAATAAAATAGAATGCGTTTCTTTAATCAATCTCATACATAAATGCAAATCTTCTAATCTTCTAAATGCATAATTTGTTGCTTTTGTATAATTGACAATTTCTTCAGTATCTTTTATTTTTTCATTATTTCTATCGTTTTGCAAAACATCAATCAGCGAGGCCTGTATACCCTCTATTTGCAAACTGATAACCGCTTTTTTTTGAACATAAATAGATACAAAAAGATCAATATCCGGCAATGTAATTGCCATACCATCTAATCTTCCCAAGAGTAAATAAGCCTAATTTATTAAATTCTGAATTTCACTATCTACATCTAATTTCAAATCTTTTAAATCATTAGGAATAGAACACTCATAGTTACTTTGCATCTTTTTCGATACACCTGCTCTATTCGTTTCTAATTTTATAATCATCATCCTCTAAGTTAAATTTATTTTATTTATATTTAGTATACTTTTTTAAGTAAAATTTTCAAAGAATTTAACTTAGACTTTTATTATCTCTCTCCAAGTTAAATTCTTTGAAATACCATACTTATTTCTGACATAAATTCAGATAATGAAATGTCTTTAATATTTATACCTCTAATCAAAATTTCTCCTGAATCAACATCCCAAAATCTTTTCAAAAGATTAGCTACTGTAGATTTACCGCCACCTGACTGACCGACAAGAGCTGTAATTGTATTTTTTTGCATTTCAAAATTTACATCATGTAAAACCTCTTTATCACCATAAGAAAATTTCACGTGATTAAATTTTATTTCCGGTACAGAAACGTTAGACATTGAAAGCTGTTTTTTACCTATATCTTCAAGTTCTGTTTCATTTAATACTTCTTCAATATGATCTAAAGCAGCATTCATAACTATAAGTCTTGTAGCCTCACCATAAAGAGTTTTTAAAGGACTAAATAAGTCAAATACAAATAATATTAATCCTAAATTTTTTTAAATAAAAAACCAACCGGAAAAATTCCAGTCGGCTTTCAAAAATTTATATAAAGGGAGTTTCATCTTATATATTATTTAAATTCAATATTTAATTCTTTTTTCTTTCCATCTCTAATAATTGTTATTTTATCTTTAGACCCTTTTGTATAAGTGTACATTTTCTTACTTATGCTACCCATATTTTTTATATCTGTTTCACCTATTTTTATAATTATATCTCCTACTTCAATTCCAGCTTTATCTGCAACAGCACCATTTTCAACACGTCTAATTACAACACCATTATCTACATCAAGCTGATTTCCGGTATAAGTCACATAAGTTTTTACATCTATACCTGCAACACCTAATACAGGCTTTTTGTAATTATTATCTTCAATAACTCTCTGTGCTACTATCTTTGCTGTGTTTATAGGTATTGAAAATCCTAAGTTATCTGCATTAGCTTTAGCAGTATTTATACCTATAACCTGCCCCTCCTGATTTAGTAAAGGCCCTCCACTATTACCAGGATTTATACTTGCATCTGTCTGCATTAAATCAGACATATTTGAATTTTCCGTGCTAACATCTCTATTTAATCCACTAATAATACCTTGTGTTACGGATGATAATAATTCAGTTCCTAAAGGATTTCCAATAGCAATTGCAATATCACCTACTCTTACATCATCACTATTTCCTAGTTCAGCAGGTACTAAACCACTAGTATTAACTTTCACAACCGCTAAATCAATCGTAGAATCATACCAAACCACGTTTCCTCTAACTAACTTATTATCATGCAAAATAACTCGTACACTTTTTGCATTTCCATCTGATACAACATGTGAATTAGTTAATATATAACCTCTTTTATCAACTACAAATCCTGTTCCACTCCCTTGAACTTTATGTTTTACACTAAATAAATTATCCTGTGATACCGATTCTGATAATATTCCAACTACAGAAGGCGATGCCTTTTCTGCAACTGCTTGATATACATTCTGACTTTTTGTAGTTCCATCGTTGACTATCTTGATATGTTCTTTAGGTTGTTGATTTAATTGATTATTATATTCTAAATATTTTAACGTTGCATAACTACCTGCGGCAGATGCAAATACTGCAACTAGTACAATAGATATTAGAGTTCTAAAAAATTTCAAGACTACCACACCCTCTCCTTTTTATATTGTTATTATATTATTCCATTCTTAAATGTAACTTAAAATAATCATAATTTAAACTTAATCATAAAAATAGACTGCCCAATAGTCCGGATTTACTTTTTCAAAAACAAACTTCATAAACATGATTATTATATTTTGAAAATTGTAAAAACTGACTTAAGCAGTCTTTAAATTCTTTTTCTAATTAATTATTCATTTTCCATTAATAAAAAAATTGTATCTATCAATCTTTTCGAATATTTATAGTCTTGCTTCTAATGATTTTTTTTCTTCCTCATATCCAGGTTTACCAAGCAATGCAAACATATTTTTCTTATATGCTTCTACCCCCGGCTGATTAAAAGGATTTACCCCAAGTATGCAACCGCTTAGAGCACAAGCTTTTTCAAAGAAATATACCATTTGTCCAAAAGTATACTCATCTAATCTCGTAATATTTAATATTAAATTAGGAACATTTCCATCTGTATGTGCTAATAAAGTCCCTTCGTATGCTTTATGATTTACAAAATCCACTGTTTTTCCAGCAAGATAGTTTAATCCATCCAAATCTTCTGCGTCTTTCTTTATCTCCAAATCTCTTCTAGGATTTTCTACATTGATTACTGTCTCAAATATAAATCTTCTTCCCTCTTGAATATACTGTCCCATAGAGTGTAAATCCGTAGAAAAATTAACTGATGCCGGGAATATACCTCTATTGTCTTTACCTTCACTTTCTCCAAATAACTGTTTCCACCACTCGGCGAAATACTGTAACTGTGGCTCATAATTTACTAGAAGTTCAGTTTCTTTTCCCTTCCTTTGAAGAATTGTTCTCGCAATGGCATATTGATAGGCCTGATTTTTTTCCAAATCATCAACACCGTATTCAATCATGGCATCATATGCCCCTCTCATAACCGCATCTATATCAAATCCAGCCGCAGCTATTGGAAGTAGACCAACTGCAGTTAATACTGAAAATCTTCCTCCTACATCATCAGGAATAACAAAAGTTTCATATCCTTGGGCTTCCGATAGAGATCTTAATGCCCCTTTAGAAGCATCCGTAGTTGCATAAATTCTTTTTGCCGCTTCTTCTTTTCCATATTTAGCTTCCAAATGTTCTTTGAATATTCTAAATGCTAAAGCAGGTTCAGTAGTTGTTCCAGACTTAGATATCACATTTATTGAATAATCCCTGTTTCCTATAACATCTAAAAGATCTAATATATATGATGAGCTTATACTATTTCCTGCAAAATATATTTCCGGAGCTTTTCTTTCATCTCTAGAAATATTATTCTTGAAAATATTTCCAAACATATCTATAGCTGCTTTTGCCCCTAAATATGAACCACCTATACCTATTACCACTAAAACTTCTGAATCAGATTTAATTTTTTCAGCAGCTTTTTTTATTCTGGCAAATTCTTCTTTATTATAATTTTCAGGAAGTTCCATCCATCCCAAATAATCACTTCCTAACACCTTTTCATCATGCAATAAATTATGCGCTACACTTACAAAAGGCTGAATAGCCTCAATTTCTCTTTTTTCTAGAAATTCTTCTGCCTTACTAAAGTCAAATCTTAAATTACTCATAGTTTCTCCTTTTCCAATTATTTGTTTACCTTTAATCTATTATAATCACCTAAATATTATATCATAAATATCTTAAAATACTCTTTAAATACCAATTTTCATAAATAAATTACGTCAACGTAGAAGAATCGTATTTCTCAATAATTTTTTCTGCACATTTGATTCCGTCGACTGCAGCTGTAACTATTCCACCAGCATATCCGGCACCTTCACCACAAGGGTAAAAATTTGAAATATTGACAGATTCCAAAGTATTTATATCGCGTTTTATTCTAACCGGTGCGGATGATCTTGTTTCAATACCTGTCAACACTGCATCTTCCAAAGCAAATCCTTTCAGCTTTTTATCTAACTTTACTATCCCTTCTCTCATAGAATCTACTACAAATTCCGGCAAACAATCGGATAAATTTGCCATAGTTACACCAGGTTTATAAGAGGGTTTAACCTTACCTATTGATGTTGACTTTCTGCCTTTTATAAAATCACCAACAAGTTGACAAGGAGCCTTATAATTTTTTCCTCCCAATTCAAAAGCCAACCTTTCATATTTTTCCTGAAAATCTATACCAGCTAAAGGATGTTTTGAATTATAATCCTCTACATTTACATTTACCAAAAAACCACTATTTGCATTTTCTTTATCTCTAGCATGCTCACTCATACCATTAGTTACAAGCTCTCCTTTGCTACTTGCAGAAGCAATTACAGTGCCTCCAGGACACATACAAAAAGTATATGCACTTCTTCCGTTTTCAGTTTGCACAGTCAGTCTATAGTCTGCTGCACCTAATTTTGGATGATTTGCAAATTTTCCATACTGTGATTTATTAATCATTTCCTGTGGATGCTCTATTCTAGCTCCTATAGCAAATGGCTTTTGTTCCATAAATATTCCATTTTTGTAGAGCATTCTGTAAGTATCTCTTGCACTATGTCCTATAGCAAAAATAACATGTTCACAATTTATTTTTTCATTTCCATTGATTTCTAAAACACATATTTTTTCATTCTTTATAAATATATTTGTCACTAAAGAACCGAATCTGACTTCTCCTCCAAGCTTGATTATATTGTTTCTCATATTCTTTATCACATCTTTTAAGATATCCGTACCAATATGTGGTTTATGAGAATACATTATTTCCTCTGGCGCTCCAAATCTAACAAATTCAAACAATACTTTTTGACATCTAATATCCTTCATTCTAGTGGTTAGTTTTCCGTCTGAAAAAGTACCGGCTCCCCCCTCTCCATATTGTACATTTGAGTTTGGATTAAGTTTACCATCATTCCAAAATTCCTCTATATCTTTTGTTCTTTGATCTACATCATTCCCTCTTTCAAGTAATATTGGTTTATATCCTCTTTGCGCTAATAACAAACATGCAAATAATCCTGCTGGACCAGAACCTACAATTATCGGTCGCCTTGACATTTTTAATGTTCCCATTTTTACATCGATATACTTGTTAGTTTTTATCTGGATAGTATCTTTTGGTTTATTTTTAAGAATTTTCTTTTCATCCTTTAATACTATATCTACAGTATAGACAAGATTAATAGTATCTTTTTTTCTAGCATCAATAGATTCTTTAAAAATACTATAATCATATAAATCTTTCTCACTTATTTTCAGTTTCTTGACAACTTTTGTTTTTACCAATTCTATTGGATCATCTATATCTATCTTTATATTTGATACCCTTAACATAAAATTCCTTTCAAAAAATAATATTGCTGGATATATAGTAATATATACTACATTTTTCCTCAATATTGTCATTTTCATCTAAACTATATCTGCATCTGCAAAGTAAAAATCATTATGATTTTTAAAAAGAGCTACTGAATACAGTAGCTCCAAAGTTAATTTAATCATTAGTTATTAAACCTCTAATCACCTTCATATTATTGAATACTTTTTCAATAAAGTCTTCGGCAATTTCATCATCTAAAAGTTTTATTTCAACATTTTTATCCCTATCGATGCCTTTTTCTACACAGTAATTTTTAGCTATCGTTATTATTTCATCTCTATCTTCATCACCAAGATTATAATCTTTGTAGTCGACTATTATATATTGAAAAACCTCTTGGCTGCCTTCTTTATTGTATCCTATTTCAATATGATATATCACAGCATATAAATTTTCGATATTTTCTTCACCTTTATATACTGGAATAGCAGGATTTGACTTTACAAAACTAGTCGCTACAGGTATGCTACTTCCTACATTAAAATTCATGTTTCTACCTCATTATTTTCCACAAACAAGTGCAGAAATTTCTTTATTTCTCTTAGCTAATGTGCTTGTACTTACTCCATATACATTGGCAACTGCATTCTGAGTTCCACCTATTCCATTTTCTTTTCTGTAATAGTACTCTAATCCAGCCGCCCATCCATTTTCAAAGCCTTTATAATTTGCACTGGACGAAATCTTGTTCCAAATTTCTATCATACCTTGTAATGCTGATTCGTCTTCAACATTATCGGAAAGCAATTTTATCAGGCTATCTTCTTCATTTTCCAAATTAACATCTTTATCATCAGAATCTTCCATATCATTAAGAGATTCCTCTAGTTCTTCATCTTTATAATCACTCAATTGAAGTAATTGCAACATATACTTGTAGAAGAATAATGAATTTATAAATACAAAGTATTCTATGCTAGGCACAGATTCTTTATTTTTATTATATACGTCCATCAACGTATTATATATAACATTTTTAGTTTCTTCTTGTATTCTTATTGTCAAATCAATTAAAATGTATATATCTCCAATGCGAACCGGTCTTCCCAATAGGTAGTTGCCTACTTCAAAATCACCTAATATTTTAGAATCAAGTGTATTGTACTCTATCCCTGTAAATATATCTTTAATTACAACCATCTTATCTTCTGCCCTTGCAATTTCAAATAAACTTGGATAAGAATTAATACAGTTCACTACTATATTACTTTCTTCTTTAGTAAAGTTCTTATTTTTCAATACATACATAGCCGGAGTATTATTTTCATCTACATAACAGTCATATGAAAAATATGATGCAAAGAATCTATTAGCCGCTATGTTTCTCACTATCATATCATCAAAGAAATCTTCTCTTGTTTTTTCTTCCATCTTAGCAAATTCTTCATTTTCATTTATAAATTCTTCAAGATATGCACTCAGTTTTAATATTGAATCAGTATATAACTTATCAGCTTTTTCCTTTTTTTGCTCTAAAATGTTATCCTTTTTTTCTTTTGCTGCTTTTGCTTTATCTGACTCCATACAACATTTTTTATATTTCTTACCACTTCCACAATGGCACTTATCATTTCTTTTCAACATATATAATTGCTCCCTAAATACTTCATAATACTACTATATTTATATACGACATATATACATCATAATACCTTATTTTATATACCATAATTGAGAATGTCATTTATACAGTACGTTTTATTATAACATAGAATATCTAAAAATGGAATAAAATAACTTATTTATTTACAAGTATGCAAATCATTTATTCAAAAATAGGAGGTTTAGGCACGGGAACCCTTTTATGTTCACTAACCCTATTTAGCCTATCTATTATTTCCAAATCCTTTTTAGGAACCTCATTTCTTCTTCCTTCGACTACCATATCTATATAATTATATGTTGTTCCCATTTCATTTTCATCAGTTTGCCCTTCCCATAAACCGGCAGAAGGAGCTTTATTAATCAAGTCATCATGTATTCCCAGTTCTCTTGCCCACTCATAGACTTCTTTTTTAGTCAAATTTGCTATTGGTAAAATATCCACTCCACCATCACCGTATTTGGTAAAATATCCAGTCAATAATTCTGCTGCATTATCAGTACCTGCGACTAAATATCCTTGATTATTAGCTACTGCATAAACTGTTCCCATCCTTATCCTTGCTCTAAGATTTGCGTCAGTAATTTTTAGATTTTCATCTTTATATAGCTCTTTTTTCTTTAACTCACTATTCACAGCATCTAATATGAAATTTTGTGGTTCATCTAAAGTTATTTCCAAATATTCTATACCACAACCTTCAATTACTTTCATTGCATCAATTCTGTCTTGAGGATTACTTTTAATATTCATTATCACTCCCATCGAATCCTCTGGAAAGGCCTTCTTAATAAGATATGCTACTACAGCGGAATCTATACCACCGGATACTCCAACTACAACCCCTTTACAATGAGCTTCAGTAACTTTATCCCTTATCCATTGAACTGTCTTATCTATTTTTTCTCTTCTAGTCAACATACTGATTTCTCCTTCATTATTTTTTGCATTAATATACCTTTATCTAAATTTATATTTACTAACTTTTATTATTTTCGATTATTTTTCCATCTTTCACAGAAATATACTGTTTGCACTTTTCCGTTATTGTAGAATTTGCATTTGTAGTTTCAACAATTAAGTTTTTTAACTCTTCCAATCTATTATCTTCACAATATACTGAAATAACAACATTTTCAGCATATTCAATCCCCTTTATAACAAATCCTTTATTAGATAAACTATTTTGCATTTTTCCTAACAATGTATAATCAATTAATATATCAATTTGAGTAAACGGCACCTTTTCTACTATTTTACCAGCTTCAATTCCTATTTTGGCTCCTTTAGTATATGCCCTAACAAGCCCACCTGCACCTAATTTTATTCCACCAAAATATCTGGTAACTACAACTACCACATCCCTCAAATCTTCCTTTTTAATAACCTCTAATGTCGGAATTCCTGCTGTTCCTTGCGGCTCCCCATCATCGCTATATCTTTGTATATTCATATTTTGTCCAATAGTATAGGCCCATACATTATGTGTTGCATCTTTATGTTTCCGTTTTATCTCATCTATAAATTCACGTGCTTCTTCTTCTGTACTTATGGGTTTTGCATATCCGATAAATATAGATTTTTCGATAGTTACTTCATCACTTCCAGACTCGTGAATGGTTTTATATACTTGCATATACACTCCTTTATCTAATATTATTCCTCATTACGACTTTATAATTTTCTGTTATCATTATACCATATTATCATATTTTTGCATAAAAATGAGAGAATCTCAATAGGAAATTCCCTCACATGTTGCATATCTATATTTTAAATTACTTTAATGCTCCTTCTTAAAGTTTTTATACTTTTTATAAGAAACATCAACCAATGATTTTTCTTTACTATGTGTAAGCATTTCTAATGCATCTGATACTTTATAGAAACCACCTTCCAAGAATTCTGAACATATATTAGTATTAGGATTATCTGATTCCATTACATACCACATTATCGCATTACAAACTCTTTGATTTCTACTTCTAGAGAAGAATTCATATATAGTATCCCCCGCTATGTCGAGAATTTTTGAATCAACACCTGTTTCAAGTTTAACTCTTTCAACAGCACTTTCATGAGGAAGTCCATCACCAACTATTTTTCCTTTTGGTAAGGTCCATTCTCCCTTGTCATTTTTAACTAACAACACCTTATTTGCATAAAAAACAACACCACCAGAACAACGTCTTACTATCATATTGAATCCCTCCATTTTCTTAGTAATATTACTGTAACCACGCAGCTACGTGGCTTATTTATTAATATTGAATTTAGAGTAAAGGTTGCAAATCGAATCTCTGCAAGCCTTTAAAACATACTCTTTTTCAAAATTAGACTTGTTTTTGACAAAATTTTCTAAAATTCTAATACTATTCCTATTTCCAATTATACCGAGATATTTTGCACAATATTGTCTGATTTGAGGATTGCTGTCAGATAATCCCATTTCTAAATATTGGATACTCTCTTTGTTGGCAATTTTACCAATGGCAGAATATGAAATACGCCTAATATTAGAATGCGGCTTATCAATAAATGGATAGATAATATTTAAAAATCTATCATCTCTAAATTCACCAGCAGTCCAAACTAGTATCATCAAATCATCTATATTATTTATTTTCAATATACCTCTATATATCAGTCTCTTAAATGATTCCAGTTTATCATCTGATAAATCGGACATATATAATAATCTTTCATCCTTTGACATAGATAGGTAATTAGTCAAAATATCCTCTTTATTATCAGATTTTTTATTTTCCAGCCTAATATACATTTTGGCTTTAATTAAATCATCGTTTATTTCCTCAATGGATTTATTCCTAATTCTAGAAATTTGGGGAACTGTAAGAGAATCCAGATATAGTAGATATGTTATAAAGTAATCTTCAAGGCTGTCGACATTTTCCCATCTTATTACCAACTTGATTCCTCCTATAATATATGATTCTTCAAAACTTTCAAAACCAATTTTAAAAACACGAGTTTTTTAAAATTCAGAAAATTTTGTTTCTTATACTCATTATAACATAAACAACATTAAATAACACTTATTTTTTATAATTGTAAGCGCATTTTATAAAAAAAGAACCACTGCAATATTGCAATGGTTCAAAACATTTCTTTTTTCTAATTTTATAATGAAGATTTTGAGTAGAATTCGACAACTAGTGCATCATTGATTTCTATTGGCACTTCGTCTCTTTCCGGTAATCTTGTAAGAACAGCCGAGAAGTTTGCCTGATCTTTTGTTAAATAAGGATATTCATTTAAAGCTGCTGCTTCAAAGTTTGCCTTAAATAACTCATTTGATCTGTACTTTTCTCTTAGCTGAATTTCATCTCCAACACCAACTATAAATGAAGGTATATCAACTTTCTTTCCATTAACTAGCACATTTCCGTGACCTACCATCTGTCTAGCCTGTCTGATAGAGTTAGCAAGTCCCATTCTGTAAACTAGATTATCAAGTCTACACTCTAGAGTTCTAATAACTGCAGTACCAGTAGTTTCCTTGGCCTTCTGCGCTTTCTTCATATAAATTCTCATCTGTTTTTCACTTACACCATAGTAAGCTCTTAATCTTTGCTTTTCAAGTAACTGCTGTCCATATGGAGAAAGCTTCTTGTCGCTTCTTGCAGTTCCCTTTCCTGCTCTGTTCATAGCCTTTGGATGACCACAAACATTAAGCCCTAATCTTCTTGATAATTTGAACTTTGGTCCTCTTGTAATTGATGACATTTTTTCTCTCCTTTTTAATCTTTTCATTATGGATGTGCCCTTTGCACATTATCCACTTCTTATAAAATGGATGTGTGAATGCAAGCTGCATTACGCTACATTGTCCATTTAAAGGCATTGCCTTCATCGTAGCCCTCGCTACATAACATTAATATTATACTATCGATATTACTACTTGTAAAGACTTTTTTACTTTTTTCTGACAATATCAACTATTTCATTAAATTTATTAATAATATAATCATAGTTTTCTCTCTTATGTGGTAATAAACATAGTGTGCAATCCTTAATTCCTTTTTTGCTATACCTGTAGTTTCCGCCACATTTCTCTCCAAGTGCATATAAAGGACAATAGCAGAAAAGACAATTAAAATTTTCAGTATCATCTACTTTATGACAAGGAAAAAATTCACATTTTTTATTCGAAAAAAATTTATAGTTCTCTGACAAAATATTTTCCCCCTCTTCTATACTTCTATACTTCTATACTTCTATACTTCTATACTTCTATACTTCTATACTTCTATACTTCTATACTTAATTATACATCAATATATGTATGAAACTATAAGATTATCAATTTTTTTTAATTCAAGAATAAAGAAAATTAAAAACCCTCCAAACTATGATATAATCTAGTTAATACATGAAAGAAGGGAGGAAATTCTTTTTTAGAATAGAATTTTATGAATGATTTAAATATTAATAATGAAGATCTTATAAATTTAAAAGAAAAGGCCTTGTGTATAGGCTTAAATCTTACTACCACATCTAAAAGAACTTCCAATGTAGATATTGAAGATTCAATGACTGAGCTAAAAGAGCTAGTAAAAGCTGCTGGTGCTGAGGTAGTTGGTGAATTAGTACAAAATAGAACTTCTATAGATACCGCTACATATTTGGGCAAAGGAAAGATAGAAGAGATAAAAATATATGCTGATAGTCTGAATGCAACTATGATAGTATTCAATGATGAACTTTCTGGAGCTCAAATTAGAAATATAGAAGATATCATAGGAAAAAAGATAATAGACAGAACTACTTTAATTCTTGATATATTTGCACAACGTGCACTAAGTCGAGAGGGAAAATTACAGGTAGAACTCGCACAGCTAAAATATAGACTCCCGAGACTATATGGTATGGGAGGAGAAATGAGTCGAACTGGTGCAGGTATTGGTACAAGAGGCCCCGGTGAACAGAAATTAGAAAAAGATAAAAGACATATACTTAATAGAGCTGCCAACATAAGAAAGGAATTAAAAGAAGTAATTAGAATAAGAGAAACCCAAAGGGCTAAAAGAACAAAAAATAAAATTCCTATAGTTGCTCTGGTAGGCTATACAAATGCTGGAAAATCAACTCTTTTAAATGAACTAATAAAAACTCATCCCGATTATGAAAAAGAAAAAGAAGTATTCACTAAAGATATGCTTTTCGCCACACTTGATGTAACTCTTAGAAAGGCTCTTTTGCCAAATAAAAAAGAATTTCTGGTTGTCGATACGGTTGGTTTTGTAAGTAAGCTTCCCCATGATTTGATAGATGCATTTAAATCAACGCTTGAAGAAGTTAAATATGCAGACATAATACTTCATGTAATAGATGCAACAAATGAAAGTTCCTATATTCAGAAATACACAACGGAATCTGTTTTAAAAGATCTAGGAGTGGAGGATAAAAAAATGATTACTGTATATAATAAAATTGATAAGTTAGATCTTGATTTTTATCCGAAAAACCATGATGATCTTGTATATATTTCCGCAAAAAAGGGAATAAATATGGATAAGTTGATGAATATGATTCAAGATGCTCTTATGAAAGATACATTTAAGGTAAATCTACTCCTTCCGTTTGAAAGAGGAGATCTATTTAGTACTATAAAAGACAAATATGTAATAGATAATTTCGAGTACACCGAATATGGAATAGATTTAATAGTATCACTTGATGAGATAGATTATAATATTTATAAGGAATATATCAAATAATTTATTAGTTAAGTAGTTTTTAGTATTTATAAAAATTTTTATGGAGGTTCATATGGAAAGACTTACAATTTCAAACAAAGATGTTAGTAATTTTGATGAAGTAGCAATCGCCATAGCCGTTGCTGAAGGTAAAATTATCCATGCCACAACGGTGGATGAGTCAATGACTGAACTTTGCGAATTAGTTCAAGCTGCCGGTGCAGAGGTAAAAGCAAAACTGATTTTACATCAGAATATAGATGAAAATTATTATCTAGACAGAGATTCCCTTGATTATGTTATCAGACAGGGAAAAGAATTAAATGTAAATATACTCGTATTTATAGATGAACTCTCCGGAAAACAAATAAAAAATATAGAAAAATTGTCCGGCATGAAAGTTGTTGATAGAACTATGCTTTTATTTGAAATCTTATCAAACAGAGCAAATAGAAGAGAGGGAAAAATAGAAATTGAAAAAGCTCAATTGACTTATAGATTAACTAGAATAGAAGGTTTTCAAGGCATATATAAATATGGGACAGGTATTTGTGTAAATAATCCCTATGGAAATAGACTTCTGACTGATCTAGATGAAATAAAGTCAAAAATAGAATCATTAAAAGTAGATCTTAGTGTAATAGTAAAAAACCGATTTGTTCAGAGATCTAAAAAAATCGGTGATTCACTTCCTTTAGTTGCCTTTACAGGGTATACAAATTCCGGAAAATCAGCTTTAATGAACAAATTAATTGAATTGGATCCTGAACATACAAAAGAAAATGAAGTTATAGTTAAAGATAAAATGCTTTCAACTATGGACGTTTCTCTTAGAAAATCAATTCTGCCAAATGGTAAAGAATTTCTTGTTGTAGATACAATAGGCTTTGTAAGTGATGTTCCAAAATTAATGCTTACTGCTTTTAGATCAACCTTTGAAGAAATAAGTTATGCAGATTTAATCATCAATGTATTTGATGCCAGTTCTAGCGGATTGGATATACAAAAAAATATAATGGATTACACAATTGAAAGAATAGGAGTAACAAATAAAAAGAAGATATCTGTATATAATAAGGCAGATAAATTAGATACCATTCCGGAAAGTACCGATGATAAAATATATGTATCTGCAAAAACAGGATATAATATAGATAAGTTATTAGAAGCTATTCAAAAAAATCTTTCACAGAAAATGGTTGAAGAAATACTTTTAATTCCTTATGAAAAATACCATGTATTTAACTCTATTAAAGATAATAGAATAATCGAAATAAATGATTTCAAACTTATTGAAAACGGAATTGAACTAAGACTTGTAATGAATTCTGATGAATATGAAAAATACAAGGAATTTATTAAATAACGGTATTCGAATATCCATAATTTAATAAGAGTTGTTGTGATTATATAAAGCAAATGATATATAACTCTTAATAGAATCCAAATAAAAAGACTGATTTGTAATTATGCCAATAAAAATTATATATTTTATGGTGTTATTACAACATCAGTCTTTAATACTTTTTTTAAAATATAGTTACTACAGGATAATCTAATTCTGAACTATCGATATTTCTAAGTTGCATAAACATAGAAGTCATTGAAATCATCATTCTTTTTAAAAAAGACATTTCAGAAAATGGCTTTTGTGAGTATAGCTCTGTTTTTGAAATAACATTTCCATTAATATCTTTTACCACATGATATGCCAATGGCTTGTTAGATTCTTTCATTATATTTATCATATTATAGTCAATACTATAATCCAATTTTTCATCTACTCTCTTCATTACCTTTAAGTCTTTTTTGGCAACTAAATCAGTTTTCAATAACCCTACTCCATTTATCTTCGTAGATATCACCTTAGCATCCTTTCTAGTTAGTAGTCTTGTCTTATAATTTCTGGAAATAAAATTTAATGTATTATAAGATGCTATTTTTCTATTTTCTTTGCTTGTAGTTCCCATGCTGACGCCAAGCAATCTCCCACTAGCCTCATTTCCGTCCCCACGATTAATTTTCATTGAATATGCCAAACAATAACCTGCACTATCTGTAAATCCAGTCTTTAATCCATCCACATCGTCTACAATAGCAAGCAGAGGATTAGTATTTTCTGAATTAATTCCTTTATTTGAATTAACATATCTTAATTTATCCGTTATCCTGATCAATTCATTAGGATAGTACTCATATAGCCAAGTTGCTAATTTTAGTACATCTCTGGCTGTAGTTTTATTTTCAGTTATATATTGTTTGCCTTCATAACTAACCTCTTCAGGAAGACCATTTGGATTATAAAATACAGTATTATTCATACCTATATATTTCGCTTTATCATTCATATTCTTCACAAAGGTTTTATAATCCCCTCCCACATGTCTAGCTACTGCTAAAGTCGCATCATTAGCAGAAATTATCATCATACCATCAATCAAATCACGTAGAGGTATTTTATCACCTGCTAATAAATTCATATGAGTTCCCATTCTATTGACATCAGATTGAATTATTTCTACCAAGTCGTTTTGTGAAACTTTTTTTTGTTTAATAGCATCAAAAGTAAGCAGCAAAGTCATCATTTTAGATAAACTCGCCATAGATGTTTTTATATCAGCATTTTTTTCATATACTATTCTCCCAGTGTCAAATTCTGAAACTATTGAAGATCTTGAATAAGCATCACTAAATCTGTTAGTTGCCGCAAAAGAGGAACTAGGTAATAGCAATACCATGGACATGCCAATCAAGCCCACTTTTTTAATTAATTTGCTAAGTACTCTCATTATTAGCATACACCTTCCTTATTTATAATTTTAATAAATTACAATATAAATTACTAGCTTTTACTATATTACAATATAAATCTAAAGAAAACAATGTATTCTCGTATTTTGTCATTATATTTTAATTAAATAATTAAATCAGCTATTTATAATAACATAAATACGTTTTTTATAATATTAAAATTGTATTTTAGTAAATTTTTATTGCTAATATGATACTTTTATGTCGATAATATATTTCAAATTCGATAACTAGGTTACAATTTGTTTATTATTTAATATATTCGTATTAAACAGATATTATTTTTCTTTGACAATATGCGTTACTTAATCTAAAATTAGATATATAATATCAGTATTTAGAACTGGAGGTAGACTATGTTTGAAAATAATACAGACGATTTAATACTTGAAAAATTAACAGTATTATATGCTTTAAACAATATATCAGATGATCTTACAGATTCTCAATTAACCCAAATCATTTTAGGCACAAATGTAATGAACTATTTTACTTTAATGACTTTATTACCAAAAATGATAGAATCAAAGTTTATTACAACACATAAAAAGAATGATTCTACGCTTTATACAATCACTCAAAATGGACTTGAAGTACTTATATATTTTAAAAACAGAATACCGGACTATTTTAAGGAAAAAATTGATGAATATATAAAAGAAAATCGAGAAGAATTACTTTCTCACAAGATTTCATACAAATCAAATTATATTCGCAAAGATGAAAATAGTTATATTGTAACCTTAATTGCAATAAAAGGTGGAGAAAACGTAATGAGCCTTAACCTAATAATGGCTTCGGAGGAAAAAGCTCTAAATACATGCCATAGTTGGAATAATTCAATAGATGACAAATATTCATTAATTTTAGATATACTTTCTGAATAAACATAAGATTTTTTTCAATCGCATAGAAAATCTTTTAATATCACTTTTACATTAGTAGAAATAATAAGTAAAAAATGGAAATACCCAATTAGAAATCGGGGTTCTATTTGGGAAGAATTGTTAATTATGTTTGAAGAATTTATTAGTTATTAGCTTTAAAACTGACTATATATTCACTCTTATTAACATATAAAAAACCAAATTATATTATAAAAACGGGAGAGCTATACTTTTTCTATTTTCTCCCGTTTCATGAGCGATTGTCATAAATAAATCTAAAAATGACTGTTCATCTGATATCATAGTAGAGTCATCTTCAATTCGTACAACATTGGTGCTATCTTTTAAGGCTAATATTCTGTACATCACTGAATTCCCTCCAAATTATTTTTTGCTATTCTAAATCCCAAATCATCAATTCTAAATTCCGGAAAACTCTTCCTCCTCGAGGTAACACCACAAGCTCTTTCTTCGCTTGCAAAGCTCCCACCTCTAAAAACTCGATAGTTTCCATATCGTTCCTCATCGTATAAATCAAAGCACCACTCCCAAACATTTCCAATCGTATCAAAAATTCCGAAATTATTCTCTTTTTTTCTTTTTACCTCGCACAATTTTCCGTCCGAATTTTCTTTAAACCACGCAATCTCTTCAATATTATCATATCGATATCCTTTTGTATTTGCCCTACAAGCATATTGCCATTCTGCTTCTGTTGGTAATCTAAATCCATTTTTTGAATTATCGAATACGATTTTTTCTGAAACAGAGTTCAATGTATAGCACTTTTCTAATGAAAGTTTTTCAGAAAGTATATTGCAAAATTTAATTGCATCTACCCAACTCACATTTACTACCGGATAATCTTTTGTTTGAATATCGCTGTCCATCTCCATTACATAATTATAGAGTTCATTGGTTACAGGCGTTTTAAGCAATGAAAAAGATTGAACCGTCACTAATTCTTCTCTAACAACTTTTTCTTTGTTTGTTCCGGGAACAGACATCTTATAATTTGAACTTAACCACTTAATTGGATCAACAAAATCCCTTATTAACTCCTGCCCATCCGAAATTAAAACCATATTTTCTTTTATATATTCCATTAAGTTCATTTAATACTTCCTCATAACTTTTAATACTATTTTAATCAACGATATTATTTTATCATTTTTTCCATGTTTTGTCAGTTAATCAAGCTAAACATTTATTTTGTAACTATATTTTCTACTTTGTGTTCCATTAAAACTCAATCCAAAACGGTGACAGGCGTTACTCTATTCCTTGCTCTTATAAGTATGTTCTCGATTTCATTATAAAAACTATTTTCCACAACACATTATCCTATGACTTATCATTAAAAGAGCTACAACTTATAGACTTTTTACTGTTTTCCCTACTAAACTATTCTAAGTTTTTAAAATCCATTCTGTTTATGGACATCTTCATTATATTATCACATATTCTTGCAAGTAAACGATGACTGAAGCGAATATTAGGACTTTTCATATCATAATAGCCTAACATATAACCATTTGATGTAACTTTGATATTTTCTGACCAGTTCAATTCTTGTATTGGATCATTTATGTAAAATAATCCTTCTATATCTCTGATACCCATATTTTTTAGCACCTTTGACATCATCAACTTTAAACCAAATTTACCTACGCTATCAAACACCAAGCAGCCTCCGGAATATCTTTTAGAAAGCTCTAATGCTAATTTCTTTACTTCATCTCTCTTAAAATAATGGAAAACTCCCGCCGCAAATAAAATAACTCCGTTAGTTCCATCTACTTTATCCATCCATGAGTAATCTTTTAAATCGCAAGCAATATTGATTTCTCTTTCGCATTTTAAAATTAGTTGATTTCTAATTTCTATAACATCAGGAAAATCTACATTGACTATATGACAAACGCCATTATCACAAGCTTTACCTGTTTCGTCCAAGCCACAGCCAAGATTTACAATCGTTGCTTTAGGATATTTCTTAAGATATTCTTTAATCTCCCACATAATATCCAGTTGTCTCATTGCTGCTTCAAGAGAACCAAATTCATATAAAAATGAATTTTTCTTTTTTTCTAACTCAGAAAAATCATAGTCTAATCTATCGCATAATTTCTCTGCAAAAATATCTGTATAAATTTCAGGGAATTTTTCAGAACACATTTTTCTACCATATAACGGAACAATCAATGTTTCTTGAACAGTATTTTTTTCTATCTTTACCTTTTCCATATAAGTAGAACCTCCTACGAATTGAATTCGCATTTATATATTCTCTCTTTATAACTAAGTTTATTACCATATAATTAATATTATATAACAAATGAGAATTTTTTTCTATATCCATAACATCTTGATTTTTTTATTCCAATCCTCTTTTTTATAAAAAAGGAAGTATCAGCTGTTTACTTTTACTTCCTCTCAGTGATCTTATTTAATTTTTTTACTTAGAAAAACTGCGATTTATCGATTTTCAATCATCAATTCTTTGCATTTCCATTCTTCTCCCAAAACATAATATGTTTCTGTCTTATCAATAATTATATCATCAAAACCAACTGCTTTGTAACAGAAATATGCAGATTCATTGTTTTCAAAAACACTTAATGAAACCTTTTTTGCACCATAAATTTCAAATGCAAATTTTAAACCTAACCGAAGCATCTCCTTGCCATATCCTTTGCCACGCTTTGAAGGGTCAATAACTACAAAGCCAAACCTCAACTCGTCAAAGTTTTCTGAAGGTCTTCTCATTGTAAAAAAACCTACTGTCTCATCATCTTCAATCGCTGTAAAAGCCATTAGATTATTAACAAAACTAAACTGCTCTTTGGTTATCGGATATTCTCCCAAAACACCTGCTGACCATTTATAAAAAGCTATTTCATCTTTGTTCCAAGAAAGAATTATATCTGCATCATTTATATTATAAGGTTTTAATCTCAACACTATTATTTTCCTCCATAAATTCTAATTTGTCAACTATTCATCGGTTTTATTATATCACGTTTCAAACATTTTGTCATTTAATCAATCTGAATATTCATTCTTATAACCATTGTATTTTTATTTATACTTATCTAGCCCATCCTTTACAATACTTATCCCATTTTGTAATCATTGCCGACTGCATTTTTATGGAGTTCATTAGTTTTTCCAAGCCTTTTATCATAAATCACTCCTTTCAAACAATAAAAAAGAATTAAGCAAAACATCTTTCACTCAAATAGTGATGAAGTGTTCTTCTTAATTCTATAACTCCTGTAATAAATATTTAAATTTTAAAACTGACTAACTCATAGATTAGCCATATAAAGCTAATTTATGGAAAAAACTCTTATACTCATTTTATTGTTTAAACTATCTTCTAGACAACATAAACACTGTGTCATCCAAGGTTTTAAATTCTATATCCGTTTTTTCTAATAACCCATGAATAAATGCTCTTCTTAAAGGAATATAATATTTCTTAAAATCTATATCGTGACATACCCAATATCTCACAGTACTAGGCCTGGCTCTAGTCCAAACAATTTCATCAACTGATTCATCTACAAGTTTGTTTAATTCTTCTGATTTACCACCGTCAAGCAAAAAATCTCTGATAACTTCATACATCTCTTTCATAGGAAGATCTTTATACTCTATATTAACTTCCTGTCCTAATTTATAGAATTCTTCTTTTAAATTTATTATTTGTCCTTCATCCGCTTCTATTACCTTTTTTACTGCATAAGCAAGTCTATTTTCAATAATAGAAAGATTTTTCTCAAGCCACTTTGGATTATTTTCATTTTTTTCAATAACTTTGTCTATATCATCAAACTCCACATTACCAAACCTTTCATCTAGTTCGTGAGATAAATTTAGACCAAGCATCTGCTCCTCTGAAACTTTTATTACAGCTTGAACAAATTTTTCTTGTTGAACAATTCTATTATAACATTTTACAAAATCCATATTCTTATTCTCTACCATAATAATTCTCCTATATATCTACCAATCTCTATATTTTTTTCAAAAAACATTTTCATAATTTATAATCTATATTATACATTATTTAACAAACTTTTTGTAGTACTTATTAATAAATTTTATTAATTTCTTTAATTTATTAATTATTGTATTCATATAATAGGCATTATCTCATTAAAATTAAAAAAGTCACATAGTTTACAATTTATGACAATATAATATGTGACTTTTATAACGAAATTAATCAATTTTCTGACAAAACTTTTTTTATTTAAATAAATATTCTTACCTTTTTACAAATCCTCTTATATGACCTATCAAGAATAATGAGCCTGCAGCAACTACAGCATATTTATTTTTTAAAGAATTATTATTCTGTATACTTTTCAGAGATTTATTTTTTATTTTTGATAAACTATTACTTTTTTTAGTGCTTTTTTCTTTTTTTATATCTTCAATCCATTTATATGAATAATTTACGGCTTCCTCAATATTTTCAATACATATAATATCATCTATATACATACCTACTCTGTACGCAAGCTCCTCTACTTCCAAAGCTCTTGGACTATCCGGCTTAGTGACTATAACTCTGTTGAATTTCGGAACTAATACCTTTACTATTCCATCAACATCTTTATCTGATAAAACTCCTAAAATCAAGGTTTTGTCATATTCATTTCCTAATAATCTTTCGACTTCATCTGATAATAAAGTTGCAGAGTCTTTATTATGTGCACCATCGATTATATATAATGGTTTTTCACTGATAACCTCAAATCTTCCTGCCCATCTAGTATTTAGTAATCCTTTTTTTATACTTTCTTCATCCACTTTACAAAGATATCCTTTGCTCATTAATATAGAAATTGCATCAATAGCCAGTATCGCATTTCTTATCTGATGTTCTCCAATCATTCTTATTTTCAAATCTTTATATTTTTTACCATTAAAATTCGTAAATGAAAATATCTGATTATTCAAATTTGATTTCTTAATATCTATGTTCTTATTTTCTGACACAAACAACTCTGCTTCTTTACTATCGGCATATTTTTCTATCACATCTATTATATTTTTTTCCTGTCTATAGACCACTACCAAACCATTTTTTTTGATTATTCCCGCTTTCTCATATGCAATTTTTTCTACAGTATTTCCAAGTATACCTACATGATCCAAGCTTATTGAAGATATAACACTTATAAGGGAGTTATCTATGACATTTGTTGCATCAAATCTTCCTCCTAGCCCTACCTCTAGTACCAGAATGTCTACTTTTTCTTTATTATAAAAATTGAATGCAGTTGCCGTAACTATCTCAAATTCTGTAGGATGCGAAAAACCATCTTCCAACATTTCTTCTACTTTCTCTCTAACTTCTGATACTGATAATGCCAACTTTTCATCATCAATATTTTTTCCGTTTATTTTTATTCTCTCATTAAACACTTCTAAAAATGGGGAAGTATACAAACCAACCTTATATCCACTTTCTATTAATATATTTGATATAAAAGATGATGTAGAACCCTTTCCATTCGTACCGGCAACGTGTATAATATCAAGATTATTTTGAGGATTACCAAGTTTATTTAATAGTTCCCTTATAGAATCCAACCCCAACACCATACCGAACTTATCCACACCATGTATATATTCCAAAGCTTCACTATAATTCATACTATCTCCTCCATAAAACATCTAATAAAAATATATTACTAAATTAATCCTAATTTATCAAATATTTTTATATTGTTTCTCCAAAACTATTCTTATTGTATTTTATAAATAAACTATATATAATGGAAATATAGATATCTAAAAATTAAATTAGCAAACAGTGTGATAATGCGGGAGGTATATTTTAAAATGAAAAAAGTAGATATTTACGAAGAACTTAAAAATAGAATAGTGAAAAACGAGTATAAGCCCGGCGATGTATTGAATGAAATAGAAATATCGAAAGAATTTGGTATAAGTAGAACTCCTGTTAGAAATGCATTTCAAAAATTAGAAATTGACAGACTTATTAATATAGTTCCCAGATATGGAGTTCAGGTATCTTTTGTTGACTTTACAAATATGAAATCTCTTTTTGAGCTTACAACAATATTAGACCCTATCGCTACCAAAAATGCAATTAAATCCATTACAACAGAACAGTTGAAAAGGCTGAAGGAAATAACGAGAGAACTTGAAGAGCTATCTTCTGAAGATAATTACCAAAAGGCGATAAACCTTGATGAAGAATTTCATGATATAATTATATCCGCTTGTGGAAATATTTGGCTTGCAGATACGCTTTCCTCTCTTCATTTACATACAGAGAGACTTTGGCATTATTGTAAGGAGTATTTTAATGATATGACTATATTTACAAGAACATTTAATAAAATTATTGAAGCTATTGAATTACAGGATGAAGAAATGGCTGAACAATATTCAAAAGAACATATAAATGATTTTGTATCCAAAATAAAAGAAGCTTTATTTTAATTTTTATAACTCCAGATAAAATACAATAATATTTTATCTTTATATTGAATTTTAATAATGGTAAAAAACTTGTTTTTTTACCATTATTATTGTATTATTAAGAGGTAATATAATAATTTTTTTATTTATTTTACATATAAAGCCTTAATATTTTTGGCTATAATATATTAAGACTTTTTATATCAAATTTTAGGAGGTCTAACTTAATGAATAATCTTAGTAATTTAGAACCAAAGGAAGTATTTAAATGGTTTTATGAAATTAATCAGATTCCAAGAAGTTCTGGTAAAGAAAAAGAAATCAGTGATTTCTTAGTTAAATTTGCAAAGGATAGAAATCTTGAAGTATATCAGGATGAAATTCTAAATGTAATAATTAAAAAACCTGGTACTCCGGGATACGAAAACTCTGAAACGATAATATTACAAGGACACATGGATATGGTTTGCGTTAAGGCTGATGGCTCTGATCATAACTTTGACATAGATCCTATTGAAATGATAGTCGATGGAGATATACTTAGAGCAAATAAAACTACTTTAGGTGGAGATGATGGTATAGCAGTTGCTTATGGTCTTGCACTACTTGACTCAAATGATATTCCACATCCGCCGTTAGAAGTTTTAATCACTACTAATGAAGAAACCGGTATGGATGGAGCTATGGCTCTTACTGCTGAACATCTAACAGGAACACGTTTACTTAATCTTGATACTGAAGAAGAAGGAGTATTTCTAGTAAGCTGCTCTGGTGGTTCAAATATTGATATGACTTTTAATATTGAAAAACAACCTGCTAAAGACAGTGCTTATGAAATTGTTGTTTCCGGATTGAAAGGCGGTCATTCTGGAGCAGAAATCCATTTACAGAGAGGTAATGCAATAAAAATAGCCACTAGATTTTTAAGCAAAGTAAGATCGAATATAACACTAGCAGCTATAGAGGGAGGTATCAAACATAATGCCGTTCCTAGTTATGCTAAGGCTATATTTACAACTAAAGATTTTTCTTCTATTGAAAGTTGTCTAAACTCTCTAATCGATGATATCAAAGAAGAATATAGAGTCGAAGAACCAAATCTAACAATAGCCATAAATCCTTCTTCAGCATCTGAAACTTATACTGATAAATTAAGTAAGGATATTATAGATTTCTTAATGGTACTACCTGATGGGGTTCAATATATGAGTAAAGATATAGATGGTCTTGTACAAACATCACTAAATAATGCCATAATAAGTGAAAGTGATGGTAAATTAGTCCTTGTAACTTCTGTTCGTTCAGCTTCTTCAAGCTCACTAAGAGAAATCTTGGATACTCTTGCCATCATATGTGAAAGATTCGGTGCAGATAGCAAAGAGTATGCAGCTTATCCGGCATGGCAATACGAAGCCGATTCAAAATTAAGAGATATAGCTGTTAAAGCATTTAATGATATATATGGAAAAGATCCTGAAATTTCTTCTATCCATGCAGGATTAGAATGCGGTCTTTTAAAGGGAATCCTTCCAAATACTGATATGCTAAGCTTTGGACCAGATATAAAAGATGCACATACTCCATTAGAACATATGAGTATTTCTTCTGTTGAAAGAGTTTGGGACTTCACTAAGAAATTATTAGCGGATTTAAAATAATATAAAAACTTATACAAAAAGATGGAGCTTTAAACAAACTCCATCTTTTTTATTGCTAATCCTCTATAATAATTTTTACAGAAGTACATTTTCCTCCATTACACTGACTTTCTGAAACACTACAAGCGGCAACACCCAACCTTACATCCGACTCGGCTCTAAGTATTATTTTATCTCCCGCTTTGGAAAGTGGGGCTTTTACTTCGATTGTTCCATCGATATTTATTTTTGTATACATAAATAAATTTACAGGTGTTATAATATCTCTCTGTCTTGATAAACTTGTATTAATATTTTCCAAACAGTTTTTATGACCTTTTCCATTTCCATAAAAAAATTCATACATTTCCGGACGGCAACAAGGGTGTATTAAATCATGTTCTCCAACATCATCAAACAATACCTTGAACATTGAGCGATACTTATTTGAGAAAATTAAATCTCCTACTTTTAGCCTTAAAGATTCATTACAATCAATTGTAACACCGGGAGATAAAAATTCATTTTCAGAATTTTTAACTTCTGCAAAAAAATCTACAACTTGACCGCCCTCAATATCAATGACAGTTATTCTTTGTCCTTTCATAACATCAATAGATACTCCGGAACACGAATTTATAATATATTCCATAAAGCTCCCTCCTTCATTTTATCTTTTAATTATAATTTATTACTTAATATTATAGCATTATTATTTACATTGTCCACCTAAATATCATACCGATACAATTCGTGTTTTTCATAAAATTGTATCGATTATATTTATTACTTTTTTTATTCCATATATAATATAAATGTAATTGAAATATTATACTATAAATGGAGGTAAATGATGATTAATAAATACAACTACTCACCTGGTCCATCATACGTAAAAGAAAACGTCAGACTTGCCAGAGCATATGAAGTTACAAATTCGGATATAGATATTGACTTTGTAAAATACTATAAAGATACCTGTGATTTATTCAATAAAATTATCGATTCAGACAATGAAACATATATAATTTCAGGTGAAGCAATTCTAGGACTTGAAGCAGCTTGCGCAACTCTCACAGAAGATGGTGACAGAGTGTTGGTACTTGACAATGGATTATATGGAAATGGATTCAAAGATTTTGTATCAATCTATGGAGGTCAACCGGTTTTATTTACCCAAGACTATCATAATGAAATATCATCGGAAGCATTAGAGGAATATCTAAAAGAAGATTCAAATTTTAAATACGCAACTTTAGTACATTGCGATACACCTACAGGCATGATAAATGATATACATAAACTATGTCCAATACTTAAAAAATACGGAATATTGACCGTTGTTGACTCTGTCTCAGGTATGGTAGGTGAACGCGTATCCGTAAAAGAATCTAAAATAGACATATTATTGGGCGGTTCTCAAAAAGCAATTTCTGCTCAACCGGGAATAACCATTGTATCTGTAAGCGAAGATGCTAAAAAATCCTTTAAAAATAGAAAAACTCTTGTAAGAAGTTTCTATGCAAATCTTAGAATATGGGAAAATTATTTAGAGGAACAATATTTTCCTTATACACTACCGGCTAGTGATATAGTTTCTTTTAGAGTCGCTCTTGAAAACATAGTTGAAGAGGGAATTGAAAATGTTCTAAAAAGACACGAAAAAATTGCCAACGCTGTAAGAAAATCTATAAAAGATTTTGGACTTGAGCTTTTCTCGGAAAATGACAATTCAAATACTGTAACTGCAATAAAAATGCCTGAAAAAATAAAAGCCACAGATATCAGTGATTATATATTAAAAAAACACAATGTACTCATAGCCACATCGTTAGCTGAATACAAAGATTCTATACTTAGAATAGGGCACATGGGAGAAAATGCAAGAATAGAAAAAACTCTATATATTTTAAATTTGTTAGAAGAAGCTTTTAATTCATTTGGCTTTAAATCAAAAAAATCTCTAACAGAATCCTTTATTGAAAATATATATTAAAATACAATACTAAATTAGGAGGAATATATGTCTAATACTTTAACAACTAAAAAATCCAATATTTCAACTAGAGACCTAGTTGAATGTGCACTTCTTACTGCACTTGTATTTATAGCCACAAAATTTATAAATATAACACTTCCAATATCTATGAAAGGCGGACTAATTCACCTCGGTACAGGTATGTTATTTATAGCATCAATAGTATTTGGTGAAAAAAAAGGTGCAATCTCGGGAGCATTCGGAATGGGATTATTTGATATTTTATCAGGATGGGCAGTCTGGGCACCTTTTACTTTTATTATCCGTGGAATTATGGGCTACATTTTAGGTAAAATTTCCAGAATAAATGGAAATAACGGTAATAATATTCTAATAAATCTATTGGCAATGTTAGTGTCTACAATTTGGATGATAATAGGGTATTATTTTTCAGAAGTAATATTATATGGAAACTGGATTCAACCATTCACATCTATACCTGGTGATGTTCTTCAAGGTATAATAGGCGGTATGATAGCTCTACCTATAATCAAAGGACTTAAGAGATTTCACCTAGGTGAATAATGTGAAAATTTATTATGAGATTAGAAGTATTACACTATTATTATAAACTAATCTATTTATATTCATAAATAGATATTTGTTTTTACAGGTTAAACATTAGAATTTGACTATTTCCGTGAATGAGAGTATAATTCTATTGATGAATTCTATAAACAATTATTTTGGAGGTATAAATAATATGAATAAAAATAAAAAGATCATCGCATCAATATTATTGTCACTAATAATATTAATCAACGGCAGTAGTATATTTGCCAATGAAAATGTATCATCTGAAATAGAACATTCCACAGATATTGCTGCAACAAATAATAAGTCCAATGAAAATGTTGAAAGTGATAAAAAAGAAGATGAACAAAAAAAGGATAAATGTTACCAGAATTGCAGGTATTAACAGGTATGAAACGGCATTAAAAACTAAATACTATTATTTAGATGAAATAGCATCTTCTAAATTTCTAGTTGTAACTAGTGGAGAATCATTTGTAGATGCCTTATCAGGTGGTTTGTTAGCTAGTGAATATAATTGCCCATTAGTTTTTGTTAAAAATAACAGTTTGAATAATGATTTTAAAAAAGGATACAATCCTTTAAAAATTCAAAAAGTTTTTGTAGTTGGTGGAAAATCAACTATTTCTGATAAAACAATTAAAGATTTAGATATATCTAATATGGAAAGATTATCAGGAAAAAATAGACTTGAAACAGCACACAAAGTAGATACTGAAATTAAGAATTTAATGGCAAGTAGAAATCCTAAAATTTCTGCATATACAGATATAATTGCTGTATATGATGGCTATAATTTCCCGGATGCCCTGTCTGCGATACCTTTTATGTATCAATATAATAGAAGACCAAATGATAATTATTTATCTTTGTTTCCAAATATAGAAAAATCAAAAAATAAGATAGAAGGTTCGGCATATTTAATTTTTGGTGGTAAATCATCAGTTCCGGAATATTCTTATGAAAAAACTAGATTTGATGGTAAAAACAGATATGAAACGGCTGTTCTTGTTGCAAAGGCTTATAAAGAGATGATCAATAAGGATATCGATACTATTGTACTGGTCTCTGGTAAGGATTACGCTGATGCATTATCATCAACACCATTAGCAAGTTCAAAAAAAGCAGCAATACTATTAACAGAATCAAATAATTTAAATGCCTATACGAAAGAGTATTTATCTACTAATAAAAATATTAAAAATGTGATAATAGTAGGTGGAGAATCTTCAGTATCAAATAGTATAGTAAACGAATTAGAGGCTATAAAATAGTAAATATTATAAAATATATTACCTGAAAAATGTCCAAATAAATTGGTATAAAGGTGGATATTCTCAACATTTGTTTTGTTGAAAATATCCATTTTTTTTATGATATTTTAAAAAATATATTGACTATAACATAACGTGATGGTTTATACTAAATATCGTTAGGAGGTGGTTAATTGTATTTAATAAAAAAAGCAAGCGAAATCAGTGGTGTATCGGTGCGCACTTTACATCATTATGATGAAATTGGACTTTTGTCTCCACAAAAAAATCAAAATGGCTATAGGTATTACTCTGAGGAAGATATGTCAATCCTGCAAACCATATTGTTTTATAGGTATTTAGGATTTTCCTTAAAACAGATCAAAGAATTATTAACAAAAGAAGATAAAGACCTATTGATTCATTTTAAAAAACAACTAAATTTGATGCAAAATGAAAAAACTAGACTCTTAACACTAATAGACACTCTAGAGAAAACAATAGAATCTGAGGAAAGGAGATTGACTATGCCAACAAAAGAAAAATTTAATGGTTTCACTTATCAAGACAATCAGAAATACACTCAAGCTGCCATTAAAAAATATGGAAAAGAAGTGATCGAAAATTCAATTAAAAAACAAAAGGGAAAAGAACAAGAAATCGCTGATGGATTTAATGAGATTTTCTTTGAATTTTCAAGAAACATGTCAGATGGAATGGAAGCTACTTCTAAAGAAAACGTGAATTTGTCACAAAAATTGCATAAAAATTTATGTAAATACTCTTTTGATTGTTCATATGAAGTATTCTCAAGTATTGGTCATGGCTACGTTCAAAACAATGAATTTAAAGAAAATTTGGATAAATTTGGCGATGGGACTGCTCAATATGTATGCGATGCAATTCAACAATATGTTAGCGAACTTACTAGATAATAATGAAGTAGCTTAAAGTTATTTATCTGTTTTTAATAGTATTTGTTGCAACAAAATTATTAATCTAATACTAATCAGAAAAAAAGTCAAAAATAGTAAAATTTATTATATGACAAAAATATGAAATAATAGCGTTGATAGAAAATTATCCATTCTTATCATTAATAATTATGGATATTTACCATCAACGCTAAATCCCGTTCAATATCATCTACACTAGTAGAAATTCTTACTATATTATATAGCTACCTTAATTAAACTTTTTCAATCTTTCTTCAATAGTTTTTAGGATTTCTTCAAATTTTTCCTTTTTCGCTTTTTCTTCCTCTACTAACTTTTCCGGAGCTTTATTCATAAATCCAGGGTTATTTAGTTTGCCCTCTACTCTCTTTATTTCTGACATGGCTTTTTCTTTTTCTTTATTCAGTCTTTCTTTTTCTTTTTCGAAATCAACAAGCTCGTCAAGAGGTATAAATAATTCAACTCCATCAATCACTATAGATACGGCATCTTCAGGTATTCCTTCTTTGGTGTCTTTTATTTCAACCTCAGATGCAGAAGCAAGTGATTTAAAGTACTCTTTTCCATCTTCCATCGCTTCTTTTTTGCCATTTACCGGAACAATTATAATTTTAGCCTTCTTTGAAGGTGGAACATTCATCTCTGCTCTTACATTTCTAACATTCCTAATAGCTTCCATAATTAAGTCCATTTTAGTTTCTTCAATTTCCATGTTGTCATTCTCATCAAAATGTGGATATTGAGCTTTAATAATTAAACCTTCAACAGTTGGAAGATATGAGTATATCTCTTCCGTAATAAATGGTATGAACGGATGGAGCAATTTAAGAATTTTTTCAAGTACATAAGTTAAAGTATATAAAGCTGCTCTTTTAGCCTCTCTATCTTCTCCGTACAGTCTTGGCTTTACTATTTCTATGTACCAATCACAGTATTCTGACCAAGTAAAGTCATAAGCCTTAGATAAAGCGATACCCAGTTCAAATTTGTCCATATTTTCTCCGACTTCTTTAACTATTCTGTTTGTTCTGGAAATTATCCATTTATCTGCCAAAGTTAGATTATTTTTTATCTCATCTCTAGTTAAATTCTCTAAAAGAGTTTCGTCTTCTAAATTCATAAAAACAAATCTTGATGCATTCCATAATTTATTGTTAAAATTACGTGCAAATTCAACTCTTTCCATATAAAATCTCATATCATTTCCAGGAGAATTTCCTGTTGTCAGAGTGAACCTAAGAGCATCTGCACCATATTGTTCTATTATTTCTAATGGATCTATACCGTTTCCAAGAGATTTAGACATCTTTCTTCCTTCAGAATCTCTAACTAATCCATGTACTAATACATAATCAAATGGCTTTTCATTCATACAGAACATCGCACTAAATGCCATTCTAACTACCCAGAAAAATATTATATCATATCCGGTCACTAATACTCCAGTAGGATAGTAGTAATCTAATTCTTCAGTTTTTTTAGGCCATCCAAGTACTTCAAAAGGCCATAACCCGGATGAAAACCAAGTATCGAGAACATCATCATCTTGTTTTATATTAGTTGAACTACATTTTGAACATGAAGCAGGATGTTCTTCTGAAACCATGATTTCACCACATTCCTGACAATAGTAAGCGGGAATTTGATGTCCCCACCATAATTGACGTGATACACACCAGTCTCTTATATTTTCCAACCACTGCAGGTAAGTCTTATCAAATTTTTCCGGAACAAACTTCAAGTCTCCATTTTTTAATATATCTATTGCAGGCTTAGCAAGTTCATCCATTTTAACAAACCATTGTAAAGATAATCTAGGCTCGATTACAGTATGACATCTATAACAAGTTCCTACCGCATGGTCGTGTTTTTTGATATTTATCAAGTAACCTGATTCATCTAAATCTTTAACAAGTTCTTTTCTACATTCATATCTATCCATTCCTCTATATTTTCCGGCAAGTTCATTCATTGTAGCATCATCATTCATTACATTTATTTCTTCTAATCCATGCCTTTTACCAACTTCAAAATCATTAGGATCATGAGCCGGAGTCATTTTAACTGCACCGGTACCAAATTCCATATCTACATATTCATCTGCTACTATGGGCAATTCTCTTCCAACTAGTGGCAATATTGCATATTTTCCTATCAAATGTCTATATCTGTCATCTTCCGGATGAACTGCTATACCACTATCACCAAGCATTGTTTCCGGTCTGGTAGTCGCTATTTCAAGAAATTCATCACTATCTTTAATAGGATATTTAATATGCCAAAAATTACCATCTTTATCTTCATGTTCTACTTCTGCATCAGATAGAGTAGTTAGACAGTCTGGACACCAATTTATAATTCTATTGCCCCTGTATATATGTCCCTCTTCATAAAGCTTTACAAAGAATTTGGTAACGGCCTTATTACATCCTTCATCCATTGTAAATCTCTCTTTATCCCAGTCACATGATGCTCCCAGTTTTTTTACCTGATTGACTATCTTTCCTCCAAATTCTTCTTTCCAGGCCCATGCTTGTTTTAAAAATTCTTCTCTGCCTACTTCATACTTTGTTTTTCCGGTTTCCTTTTTAATTCTATCTACTACTTTTACTTCAGTAGCTATAGACGCATGATCAGTTCCCGGAATCCATAGTGCTTCAAATCCATCCATTCTCTTCCATCTTATAAGAATATCCTGTAGGGTATCATCAAGAGCATGACCCATATGAAGTTGTCCAGTGATATTTGGAGGAGGCATTACAATAGTAAATGATTTCTTATCTTTATTAATTTCTGACTTAAAGCAGCCTTTTTCCTGCCATTCTTGATAAATTCTCTCCTCAAAATCTTTGGGATTATAGTTTTTCGCTAAATTCCTTTCCATAATTTGTACCTCCTATTATAATTGCCAATGAATAATTTATATATAAATATAATTCTAATACTAAAAAAGAGCTTCTCATCCAAAAAAGGACGAAAAGCTCGCGTTACCACCTTTATTCCGAATTTATAAATTCGACACTCAAAATCTTTAACGAAATTACCCGTACCGTATTACACAACTAAATTTATCTTAAAAACTCAATAGAAAAAGACTAATGGCTAAATGTTCAATAAGTATTTTCATTTATAAGACATTTAATTCTATCTAAGAATAATTTAACCTTCATACAGTCCACTCAAAAGCTACCTTCAAAATATCCTGTCTAAAAAATTTCCACCAAACATTTTCTCTCTATAAAACCAGATATTTTTACTCCTCTTTATCAAAGTGATTAAACTATTAATGTAATGTCTAAATTATATAATATATTACTCCCTTTTGCAATATTAAATCGATATTGATTATATTATATAATCATCAATATTATTATAGTCTTTACATATACTCCTTTGACAAAAAATGTAGCTATAAACATTTTATATTTCATCATAAATATTTAAATTGTTCTCGTATTTTGTAGGAAAAAGTTTTTTTAAATGGTTTGTTGGTATTTTGTTGGGTATATTTTAAATACAGATTTTTATTTTAAAAAATTTATTTATATGTTATGGAGGTAATAATATGCAGAAAAATAATTATATTGATATTCTAAAATATGCAATGAACATGGAGAGAAAAGCGGGCGAGTTCTATAAAATGTATATGGATAAAGTTGAGGAAGACTCAAATAAAGAAATATTTAAACAACTTGCTGAAATGGAAGATGAACATTATGAAATCCTTGAAAAACAACTTAAAAAAGTTGAACAAGATGGATTATTTGCAGAATTTGATATTAAATCTATAGGTAAGGCAGAAGATATCTTTAAAACAAATGAAAGAGATATCAAGAGTATAGATTTTTCAAAAGCCGTTTTAGATTTACCAATACTTAGAATGGCATATGGTATGGAAAGTGATTTTGCCGATTTTTATTCAAAGGCTGCCGAAAAAGCCGAAGATCCTAATGCTAAAAAACTACTTGAAACTTTGGCTGATTGGGAAATTGTTCATAGAGATTCTTTCAATGAAGAAATAAAACTGGCGACTGAACATTCTTGGTTTAGCAATAGTTTTGCACCATTCTAAAAAAGAACATAAAAATACCTAAAATTAAATATAAGATTACATAAGGGATGACTCTAGAATCTATAATTTTGATATATTATATAAATACATATTTTTAATAATTTGTATTCTCAGTTTTTGATAACTATTTTGAAGAAATATATCTTAGACTTAAGAGACATCCCTTTTATATAAAAATATCTTTAGAAATATAATTACAATTATTTCTTCTATAATAATTTAAATTACTTTGTTAAAAATATTTTTGTCGACATAGAAAAAGTTTTGACTACATTGAAATACTTTTTTACCATTTTTTATTTACTCTTATACTATTCTTTATGAACATCAAATTAAATAAAATACAATAATAAGTTAATTTATTGTTAACAAATACTGTTTTTTATTAATTTTTTATTATACAAAATAAATAATATGAATTTTCTATAATTTCAGTTTTTATCACTTTTTTTAATAAACTAAAGTTAAATAGCCATTATTCACTTTTAAATTTTATAAACAATGTTAATTTTTTTTAAAAATATTGCAACAAATTGTGTTCCTTTTCATTAATAAATATGTTATACTTGTAACGCTAAGAGTAATTAAGAGTATTTCAGGGGAGGTAAAGAAATGAGCTTAAAAGGTATTTTCACGGTAATAGCGAAAGTACGTCGTGATGTTTTCACCGAAGTTGCTAGATTTGCTTATGAAGGTGAAGATTACAATAAATTGGAAGAAATTCCTTACAAGATAGTTCCTGGGGAAGTTGCCCAGATAAGAGAAAGTATTTTTCTTGAAAGAGCAATTGTTGGTGAAAGAATCAGATTGGCAATGGGATTACCTCTTAGAAAGGTAAATGAACATGCCCCTCTGTCAACTGGAATAGATGAACATACTGTTCAAAATATTATATATAAACCACCATTTGTTAATATTATCAAATTTGCATGTAATTCATGTCCAGACAACGTATACAAAACAACAGATATATGTAGGGGTTGCTTAGCCAGACCTTGTATTGAAGTCTGTCCGAAAAATGCAGTTTCAATGGTGAATGGCAAATCATTTATAGATCAGGAAAAATGTATAAAATGTGGAAGATGTAAAAACGTTTGTCCTTATTCTGCAATCGTTAAATTAGAGAGACCATGTGCCGTTTCTTGTGGTATGGATGCCATAAAATCAGATGAACTTGGAAGAGCTACAATAGATTATGATAAATGTGTTTCTTGTGGTGTATGTATATCTTCATGTCCATTTGGAGCAATAGCAGATAAAACTCAAATATTTCAGTTAATCAATGAAATGAAAACTGGAAATAAAGTCATTGCTGAAATAGCACCTGCTTTTGCCGGTCAATTTGGACCTAAGGTTACTCCAGAAAAGTTAAAAGCTGCCCTTCTTGAACTCGGTTTCTTTGATGTTGTTGAAGTTGCTATAGGTGCAGATTTATGTACTATCGAAGAAGCTGAAGATTATCTTGCAAAAGTACCAGAAAAATTAGACTTCATGGCTACATCTTGTTGTCCGTCTTGGTCAGTTATGGCAAAAAAACAATTCCCAGAATTCAAGGAAAATATCTCCATGGCTATGACACCGATGGTATTTACAGCCAGATTTATAAAGCAGAGATATGAAGATTCTAAGGTTGTTTTTATAGGACCTTGCGTATCTAAAAAACTTGAAGCAACAAGAAAATCTGTTAAGAGTCATGTCGATTATGTTCTTACTTTTGAAGAAGTAATGGGTATGTTTGAAGCTAAAGGAATCAAGCTTGAAGAGATGGAACCAGCTACTAATTTTAATTATGGTACTGGTGCCGGTAGAGGATTTGCTGTATCAGGAGGAGTTGCTAGTGCAGTTGTGGATGTAATAAAGAAAATAGATCCGGATAGAGAAGTACCTATTGACAAAGCGGATGGATTAAAAGAATGCAGAAATATGCTTTTACTTGCAAAAGCGGGGAAAAGAAATGGATATCTTCTTGAAGGTATGGCCTGTCCTGGAGGATGTGTTGCAGGAACTGGAACTATACAACCGGTCAACAAAAGTACTGCTACCATAAATAACTATAAAAAGAAGGCAGAACTTCAAGTAGCCAATGAAAGTAAATATGCAGAAGTTTTAGCAAATCTTGATGATTCATGGTATGATGATTGGGATATTGAAAAATAAAACATATTAAATAGTATTTTGAGTGTATATAATTTTTTCTGTAAATTAGCCTTCTGTGGCTAATTTTCCTATTAGACAGTTTTTAAAATTTAAGTATTTACTACAGGAGAGACTAGAAATAATCTAGCTCTCCTGTTTTCATAGAGTATATATTTTATAGCCTTGCCGCTTCTATCAGACTTTTAACATAATCGGTTTGTGGACTTGATATAATTTCTTCAGGAGTAGAGATTTGTTGTATTTCTCCATTTTCAAGCACTAAAACCCTGGTTCCCAACTTTATGGCCTCTGATATATCATGTGTTATAAATACTATTGTTGCACCAATTTTTTTGTGTATTTCTTTTAGTTCTTTCTGAATTTGATTTCTAGTAATTGCATCCAATGCCCCAAATGGTTCATCCATCAATATTATTTTGTGGTTGGCTGCTAATGCCCTTGCAATACCGACTCTTTGTTTTTGACCTCCGGAAAGTTCGTTGGGATATTTTTTCTTAGCATCAGCCGGTAAATTAACTAATTCCAACATATTATCTACTATATCATCAATTTCACTTCTATCAAGCTTTAATAATTTGGGTACATAGGATATATTTTCATATACGTTCATATGAGGAAAAAGCACATTTCCTTGTATTGCATAACCTATACCTCTTCTTAACTCTATAATATCGACCTGGGAAATATCTTTTCCATTTACTAATATCCTTCCCTTATCAGGCAATACAAGACCATTTATCATTTTCATCAAAGTCGTTTTTCCACAACCGGAAGCTCCAATAATGGTTAAAAACTCTCCTTTATATATATTTAAATTAAAGTTTTTGATAATGGTCTTTTCATTGTATGACTTAGATACATTTTCATAAACGATCTCACCCATTATTTCACCTCCAAAAATCCATTTTCTTTTAAAAATTTATATGCTACATCGTAAGGTTTCATGCCTTTAGTTTCAACTAAGTTATTCAACACTGACATTTTTGAATCGTCCAAACATCCTTCTAATCTTTTCATCTGAACTTGAATTTCGGGATATTTCATTAATATCTCTTCCCTTGCAACTGTTCCTGCAAGATATGAAGGATGTAAATGTTTATCATCTTCCAATAAAACTATATTGGGATTGCTTAATTGCCCATCAGTAGTAAAAACAGTAATCGCATCTACTTCATTATTTAATAAAGCTTTATACTTCAACCCATTATCCATATCAATTATTTTCTTAAAATTAAAATTATATGTATCTTTTAATGGTTTGTATCCATCCTCTCTGCCAAAATAGTCATATCCTGCAGCATACACCACTTTGTCCGATATTTTTTGTAGATCACTATATGTTTTTAAATTATATTCATCTGCTAATTCTTTCCTTACTGCTAGTCCAAATGTACTATTAAATCCTAATAAATTTATCCATTTAATTTTAAATTTATCATAGTATTTTTTTTCTAATTCCGGAAACATACTTTCATCATATTTACTTTTTTCTTTCAATACTACCTGCCATATAGTACCTGTATAATCAGCATATAAATCGAAATCACCCTTTACCATTGCAGGATGTATATTTCCGGTTCCTCCTGCTACACCATCTGTCATAACTACCTTTAAATCCGTATTTTCCTCTATCATTATTCTTAAAATCTGACCTACAATCAAGCCTTCAGTAACCGGTTTTGTCGCAATTCTCACTTCATGCTTATTTGTACTAAGATTAAAGATAAAACTGAAAACTATCAATAAACTTAGTACAGGTATTAATATTTTTCTGTATTTTTTGCCTGAATCTTTTCTATCTTGCAATATTTTTCCTATCAATCCCAAAATGGCATCAAAAACAATTGCCAATAATGCCACTAATATACTCCCGGCCAGAATCATAGTAGGATTATTAGTTGTAATCCCTCTATATATGGCTACACCCAGACCACCTGCGCCAATAAAAGATGCAATACCCGTCAAAGCTATTGTCATTACAACCATATTTCTTATTCCAGACATTATTATAGGTGTCGCTAATGGCAATTTTACCTTTAATAAAAGCTCTTTTTCCGTACTTCCCATGGCAACAGCAGCTTCCAGTATATCTTCATCAATACTTTTTATACCTGTGTATGTACTTCTAACCATTGGTAGTAGAGCATATATTGTAAGAGCTACTATTGCCGTAGAATTTCCAATCCCGGTAAGTGGAATAAGTACTCCTAATAATGCAATAGCTGGTATAGTATACAATACATTTACCACTCCTAGAACTATGCTTGCAATTTTCTCTCTCCTACTTATAAATATCCCTATAGACAAACCTATTACTATTGCTATAAAACTTGAAAAAAGTGCTATCTTTATATGATCAAAAACTAAATTCATAAATAAATCTTTCTGATTAAATATTAGATTTATTACTTCTCCCATTATTTTTTACACCTCCTTATTAAAAAAGAACTGGTTAAATAAATCATGCACTTATAATGCATTGATAAATATTTTAACCAGTCCCCTCCATTTTTCTATTATTTTTAAATTTTAATTTTTTATATATAATACTCTAATTATAACATACACTTTATCGTTGGCAATAACTATTTGGATTTGAGTTTCAATTCATAATTGGTTTTCAAATGCCCCCTATACAATTTTTGTTGTAAAATCTTCTATATTCCAAACATCATTTACCACATCATTATAAAATTCCGGCTCGTGACTTACCAAAAGAACTGTACCTTTAAATTCCTTAATAGCCTTCTTCAATTCATCTTTTGCATCTACATCCAAATGATTAGTAGGTTCATCAAGAACCAAAAAATTAATATCTTTTAACATAATTTTACACAATCTTACCTTTGCAGCTTCTCCACCTGAAAGAACTCGCATTTGACTCGTGATATGTTCGTTTGTCAGACCACATTTGGCAAGTGCTCTTCTCACATCTATATTATCTAATCCCGGAAATTCGTTCCATACTTCTTCCATCGCAGTGTTTGTATTTTCATGAGAGCTTTCTTGTTCAAAATATCCAACTTCCAGGTAATCCCCTAACATAACTTCTCCTTTAAATGGTTTAACAATTCCCAACAGGGTTTTAAGTAAAGTTGACTTACCAATACCATTCATTCCCTTTAGAGCTATTTTGTTACCTCTTTCTAACCTAAAATTTACGGGCTTTGTAAGCGGCTCATCATATCCAAGAACCAAATCTCTAGTTTCAAATACTACTTTTCCACTTGTTCTGGCATTCTTAAATTCGAAAGTCGGCTTAATCTTTTCCCTGCGTTTTTCCAGAATTTCCATCTTATCAAGTTGTTTTTGCCTTGAATTTGCCATTCCTCTTGTAGCAACTCTGGCTTTATTTCTAGCAATAAAGTCTTCAAGCCTCTTTCTTTCTTCTACCTGCTTTTCATATGCTTGATCTTCTTGACGTTTCTTTATTTCATTCATTCTGACAAACTCATCATAATTTCCTTTGTATCTATTTAATTCCCCATTTTCCAGATGATAAATTACATTACATGTATGATTAATAAAATCTATATCATGTGAAACAAGTACAAAAGCATTTTCATATTCCTGTAAATATCTTGTAAGCCATACTATATGCTCTTCATCCAAAAAGTTAGTGGGTTCATCAAGAACTAAAATAGTCGGATTTTCAAGTAATAATTTTGTTAATAGCACTTTTGTTCTCTGACCACCGGATAAATCCGATACATCTTTATCAAGACCTATCTCTCCAAGTCCTAAGCCATTTGCAACTTCTTGAATTTTGGCATCTATTGTATAAAAACCACTATGTTCAAGAACGGTCTGTATTTCAGCGGTTTCTTCAAGATATTTTGTCATTTCTTCATCACTAGCTTCTGCCATTTTATCATATATTTCAAGCATCTCTTTTTCAAGCTCGAACATATTCTTAAAAGCATCTCTTAAAACACCTCGAATATCCTTACCTTTCTCTAATACGGTATGTTGATCAAGATACCCCACAGTAATCCTATTTGACCATTTAATTGTACCTGCATCCGGCATTAATTTCATTGTTATTATATTTAAAAAACTAGATTTTCCTTCACCATTCGGACCTACTAGTGCAATATGTTCACCTTTTCTTATTCTAAAGGAAACATCTTCTAAAATAGTCCTTGCACCAAATCCATGGCTAACATTTTCTACAACTAGCATAAATTACTTCCTTTCAAAATTTATATTATTCTACTTATATATCATATTATTAATTATCAATAAATACAAGTAAATGTTGTGTAAAACTCATATTTAATGATATAATTATTAGATAGTAAGGAGGTTACAAATTATGAAAAAAGAAAACCCTGAAGCTAATAATAAAGTAAGAAGAAAATCTGTAAGTTCAAGAAATTCTTCTAGCTCTAGAACTGGCTCTTCAACCAGTAGAAAAGACTTTTTACTTCCATCAGAAAGGAAAAAATCTAAAATGAATTCAGATGGAAAAACTAGAGCAAATTCAAATACTTCAAGGAAATCAACAGCAAGTACTAATCCTTCATCGAAAACTAGAGCTGTAAGTGCTTCTTCTGCATCTAGAAATAGAAAAGATGTTGATGGTTCAAACCTTTCTAATAAAAACGATAGAAGAAATAATAATAATAAAAATATATCCGGTAAAAAGAATGGATCTAAAGCTTTGAAACGCAAATTAAAAAATAAGCGTAAGAAAAAAATTATCGGTGGTTTAATAGCTGCTATGATCTTAGTATTTGCAATCGGACTTGGATTTATATTTGCATCATTGAAGGATGTAAAACCCGTTAATGAAGCTTTATTGGATAAGTTGACACATCAAACTACTACTATAAAATATTCTAATGGAGAAACAATGTCTACGGCTCCAACTTTATATAAAAAGACTCCGATACCTCTAAGTGATATGTCTCCATACCTTAGAAAGGCAATAGTATCTATAGAAGACGAACGTTTTTATTCACACAGCGGTGTTGACTACTGGGGATTAGGTCGTTCAGTCGTAAAAACACTTGTAGGTAAAAAACAAGGTGGTAGTACTATTCCTATGCAGGTATCTAAAGTTTTGCTTACAAGTAGTGATCAGACACTTAGCCGTAAAATTAAAGATATTTACTATGCACTGGAAATGAGTAAGACTATTAGTAAAGATAAGATTTTGGAAACATACCTTAACAACTATTTCGTTGGTAGAGGGCTTGTTGGTGCAGAATCGGGTTCTATGGGATATTTTAACAAACACTCCAAAGATCTAACTTTAGGAGAAGCAGCTATGCTTGCCGGTATCACTAGAAATCCGGCTAAATATACACCTTATATAACTACTAGAATAACTGGAAATGAATCAAAAGGAGATCTTGATCATAAACTGCTATTTTTCCTTCCTACAGGAGAATTGCAGCCTGCGAATTCAGTAGAAAAAGATATGTATGAAAAACTTTATGAATGGGAATTAGTAGATTGGGATACATATAAACAACTTAAAGGTGGAGATCTTTTAGTTAGAAAAGCTATAAATAATCCTAAATCTAAAGAAAGGCAAGAAATTGTCTTAAACAAGATGAAAGAACTTAACGTCATAACTGAAAAACAGTATATATCGGCAATAAGAGAACCTATAAATATACGTTTCCCTGATTCAAAGGAAAAAATTGCAAATTCAGTCGAAAGTTTAATTGAATATGACGTGATAGATGCTCTTATGGAGCAAGGTAAAACTGAAGAAGAAGCTAGAAATATGTATTATAATGGAGGTTTAATTATAAATTCCACAATAGATCCTAAGATTCAAGAATCCATTGAAGAAGAATATGATAACAACTCAAACTTCCCTAACCATATTATAGCTGCAAATGGTCTTAGCCAACCTCAATCGGCAAGTGTAATTATTGATTACAGAACCGGTAATATAAAAGGATTAATTGGTGGAAGAAACATAAAGGCCAGAAAAACACTTAATAGAGCCATAACTCCTTATCAGCCTGGTTCAACTATTAAACCACTTTCTGTATATACACCTGCAATAGATACTCAGAAGGTAACTCAATCAACATTGATTTCAGATGTACGTGGTGGATACAGATTTAAAGAAAATCGAGCTGATAATCCGGAAACGACTACTCAAGGTTATGGTACTATGTCAATAAGACATGGTTTAGCTCTTTCATCGAATACTATAGCTTATAAAGTTGGTGAATTACTTGGTCCTACATATGATGATTCTATCGATGTCATGATGGACTATTTGAGAAACTTTGGTATAACTACTATACTTGACTTTAAAGAAGAAAATAAAGCTGGTTTACAGCGTAGTGATAGACACTTCAACTCTCTTGTACTTGGAGGTCTTACTAAGGGAGTTACTCCTCTTCAAATGGCATCTGCCTTTGGTACTCTTGCAAATGGAGGAGTTTATGTAGAACCACATATTTATACAACTATAACAACTTATAATGGCGAAATGCTAATAAAAAATACTCCTCAAACACATAAAGTAGTAGATCCGGATGTTGCCTTTGTCCTTACTGATATGCTAAAGGCCGTTGTAAAAGAAGGTATCGGTACAAATGCCGCACTTTATTCCGGAATCCCTGTAGCTGGAAAAACAGGTTCCACAAATAATTATTTGGACACTTGGTTTGTCGGATATACACCTTACTATGTAGGTGCAGTATACATTGGTGACGATGCCGGAATAAAAAACGAAGATGGAACAACTATGCAGAGACGTCGTATTGAAGGTGGTAGTTCTACATCTTCCGCAAGACTTTGGGGTAAAATAATGAATAAAGTACACCAAAATCTAGAGTATAAACAATTTACCAAACCTGAAAATGTATATCTAACTACTATCAATCCAGTTGATGGAGGTAGAGCAGCATATGGCGTTCTAGCAGCATATATAGAGGGAACTGCACCGGATAGATATAGTTATGTAGCACCAAGAAGAACTATTCAACCTAGAAATAGGGTAACTCCTGGAACTACAACCCCTGGAAATAATCCTGGTGGAGTTACACCTGGTGTGACACCTGGAAATACTCCTGGTACAACAACACCGGGCAACGGAAATAACGTAAGAGGAAACCAAAATTATCCTCGAAATAATGGTCAACCATTTTCTCAACAAAGATAATAGTTTATTAATAATCAAGTAAATATATAGACAATTATTTCAAAATTTAAATAATAAAAACAGCCATCAAGATTTAACCCTTGTATGGCTGTTTTTATTATATATTATCTCTTTCTATTTGCACGTTCAATATTCAATTTATTACCTTTTATTTTTCTATTCTTCATCTTTAAAATTATTGTCTTAGCTTTACTTTTATCTACATCTACAAAGGTATATTTGTCATATACATCTATATTTCCAATATGCTTTCCTCTAACACCGGTTTCTCCGGCTATCGAACCTAATATATCCTTAGGCTGTATTTTTTGGTTTCTACCTACATTTAAGAAAAGTCTAATCATATTAGAATCACTATATTTTCTATTTCTTTCTCTTCCATTTTCTCCTGAGAAATATTTTTCTTCTTTTATTTCCTGCTTTTCTTCATCACCCAAACTTGTTTTTACAATTGCAGCACATATGTCTATTAAAGAATAATCCTCTTCATTTAAGAAATCTTCTACCCATTGTAATTGCTTTGCAAAGTTACCTTCATCCAGAGTTTGCTTTACAGTTTCAAAAAATTGGCTTACCTTTTTTTGTTCAACATCATTTACAGTTGGAATAGAATGCTTCATAATTTTGGATTTAGTATATCTTTCAATATCTTTTAGTTTTCTCATCTCTCTACCAAATGCAAAAGAAAAAGCTATTCCTTCTCTACCGGCTCTACCTGTTCTACCAATCCTGTGAACATAATACTCTTCATCTTGAGGAAGCTCATAGTTTATTACACACTCTACGTCATCTATGTCTATACCTCTGGCTGCAACATCAGTAGCTACAAGAATATCTATTGTAGATGTTCTAAACTTATCCATCACAATATCTCTCTGAATCTGTTTCATATCTCCATGTAGGGAATCAGCTCCATATCCCCTGGCCTGAAGATCGGAAACCAATTCATCCGCCCCTTTTTTTGTATTGGTAAATACAACAGTTAATTTAGGATTATACACATCAATCAACCTAGTAAGTACCTCTAGCTTGTTTGCTTTTTTTGTCTCTATATAGAATTGTTTAATATTAGATACCGTCAATTCTTTTCTTACTACTTTAATATGGACAGGATTTTTTTGATATTTGTCTGTTAAATCTAATATTGATTTGGGCATAGTAGCAGAAAACAATGCTGTTTGTCTGCTTTCAGGCACATTTTTCAAAATAGTTTCTATGTCTTCTCTAAATCCCATATCCAACATTTCATCAGCTTCATCTAATACAACTATTTTTACATCTTGCACTTTCAATGTTCTTCTGTTTATGTGATCTATCACTCTTCCTGGAGTACCGATTATAACCTGCACACCGCCCTTTAAAGCTTTTATCTGTCTATCTATAGGCTGTCCACCATAAATAGGCAAAGTTTTTATACCATGAGTATACTTTGTAAGTTTTCTCACTTCCTCAGATACCTGAATAGCAAGCTCTCTTGTAGGACAAAGAATTATAGCTTGAAGCCTTTTATCAGAAGGATCAATTTGATTTAACATCGGAATACTAAATGCCGCTGTTTTTCCCGTGCCGGTCTGCGCTTGACCTATTATATCATGCCCCTCTAAAAATACTGGTATTGCTTTTGCCTGTATTGGAGATGGTTGTTCATAACCTAAATCCTCTATTGCTTTTTTAATTTGTTGGTTTATTTCTAATTCATTAAAATTTGTTATTTCCATAAAACTTCCTTTCTATAACATATCATTTAATTATACGTCTTTATTAACTATATTGCAAATTTATTTTTACTTTCACAAATTATAAATAAAAGTAATATTTTTTTATAATTTTTTTCAGAATATTTCTTTATTTATTAAAAAGATATTTTAAATATATATTATATAAATACCATTGTATATGTAATTATAAACTTTCATCTACAATTTTTTAAACTTTAAAAATTCGGAATATATTTCACTTATGCTTTTATATTTTACCTTCCAAATTTTTTAATAAAATATCAATTTTTTTAATTAAAAACTAAAAAGAACTATGAATAATATATTATTTCTATAGTTCTTTTTAATAATTATTAATTATTTGGCACTATATAGAAAATTCTTCCATTTTTCTACATCTCTTTGACCTATTTTACATCCCTGATTATAGGTTTGAATTAATTTTATTTTATCCTTTTCTCTATTTGTTATATCCATTTTTTCCGGATAGACTACCATTGCCAATCCTGCTTTTTCAAGCCTTTCAACTAGGTTACATGTTTCATTGTAAATATACGGTCTTTTAAACATAGTTTCTGCTACCATAGGAGTATTCTTAAAAAATCTCTTTATAGCACTTTTATGTTTGACAGGATTTTTTCTATAAGATTTCTCCTGAGTTCTGACAATAAAAAATTTCTTATATCCATCCTTTATAGCTATATCAAGGGCAATTCCTCCACAAAGACCACCATCATAATATACGCCTGTTTTGTATATTGTAGGTGGCATCAAAATAGGCAGAGAAGAAGATGCTCTTGCTATTTTCATAATATCTTCTATACAATTTACATCTTCATTTGTAAAATATTTAGAGGCATTTGATAACACATCATATGTTCCTATTCTAAATCTAGCCGGATTATTTTTGAATTCGTCATATTTAAATGGTAATGGCTGACCTGGATGAGCTATTTGCTCATATATATACTCGCCATTAAAAAATCCCTTACCTTTTACAAATGAAGACCAACCTCCAAAATTTGGATCATCCACTATATCTATAAATGACTTTTTTCCTCTCTCAACATCTTTTGAAAGATAATTCAATAATACACTTGCACCAGCAGAAATTCCGGATGCATAGTCGAAATATATATTATTTTCCAAAAGGGTATTTGCAATACCAGTAGAAAAAGCTGCTCTCATTCCTCCGCCTTCGAATATCAGAGCAACATCATATATGTTATTTTCCATAAATTACGCTCCTCCCTATCATAGATAAATATAATCTTACTATTTATACATTCTATTACTTAAAATCATCATTAAATATTTATAAATCTTGTATTATTATACAATTTAATTTTATACTTATCCTTAATACTATTATTGATATCAAATTATATATTAATATTTTGACAAAATCCACCAGTCTATTCATAACTAATTACTTCCATAACAGAAGCATCAATTGCTGATTTAATTAATTTATCTACATCTAATTTTGACTCAGACTTTTCTATTCTCTCAAGTCTTGGTTTTGTTACCGGCTTTTTAGGAGAAAAAAGAGAACAACAGTCCACTTCAGGTATAATTGATGTCTCATAGGTTCCTATATTTTCCGCAGTTTTTATAATGTCTATTTTATCCATAGCTATTAAAGGTCTAAATACCGGAATACTTACTGCTGCATTAGTACAAGTGATTCCTTGCATAGTTTGTGAAGCTACCTGACCTATGCTTTCTCCTGTAATAAGTGCATCACAATATCTTTTTACACCTATTTCTTCAGCTATTCTCATCATAAATCTCCTCGAAAGTATTGTTGTTTCTTCTTCATTACAATTATTTGCAATAGACTTTTGAATTTCCAATATATTTACCATATGTAATTTAATAGGTCCACAATATTTCGATAATATTTTAGCAAGTTCCCTTACTTTTTCCTGTGATCTTTCATTCGTGAATGGATATGAATGAAAATGAACCGCTTCAATATCTACTCCTCTCTTAGCCACAAGCCAAGATGCAACCGGGCTATCTATTCCCCCTGAAAGTAACGTCATAGCCTTACCATTAGTTCCTAAAGGCAATCCTCCAAATCCGGAAATAGAATCCGCATAGACTAAAATATGTTCGTTCCTATATTCACATGTAATAGTGACATCCGGATTTCTAACATCTACCGAAACATCCTTATTATTAATATTTGATAATACATATCCTCCGATATCTATGCTCATCTCCTGTGATGTAAATTTAAATGACTTATCTCCTCTTTTGGATGCTATTTTAAATGTTTTTGCTCCCATACTTATTTTTTCTCTAAGCAACATAAGTGCTGTTTCTTTTAGCATGTCGTAGTCTTTTTCTCTTTTTATTGCCGGGCATACTCCTACAACACCAAACACTTTTCTAACTTCCTCAACAGCCACTTTATAGTTAGAGTCATTTACATCAATATATATTCTTCCATATTCTTTGTATACATTAAATTCACCTATAGATTTAAGCATATTTCTTATGTTTCTTATTAGTTTATTCTCAAATATATATCTATTTTTTCCTTTTACACCTATTTCTCCATATTTCGCAATTAAAATATTATACATAAAATTATCCTCTTTCATTTAAATATTTTTATCTTCCCTTTCTTTTAGATATAAGTCTGATTGTATCTATGTGAGACTTTAATTTGTCAACAGCATAGTCTATTTCATCATTTGTAGTTGTATCAGACACACTGAACCTTATAGCCCCATCAATCTGGGATGGAATTAATCCGATAGCATTTAATACATGACTACCTTTTTTCTTGGAAGAGCACGCTGAACCGGTTGAAACACAAATATCATCTCCTTCTAAATAATGAAGTAGAATTTCTCCTTTTATGTCTTTAAAAGATATATTTAATATATGACAAACTCCATTATCCAAATCGGTATTAATCTTAAAATCTTCTATTTTTTCACTTATTCTATCAAATAAATAATTTCTTTTTGATTTCATCGATTCTATATTAGAATCTATATCTTTAAACAATATCTCTATTGCCTTTCCCATACCATATATTCCCGGTACATTTTCTGTTCCCGGTCTAATATTGAATTCCTGACCACCACCGGTTATAAGCGGACTAAATCTATTTACATCTTTTATATACATAAAACCGATTCCTTTTGGTCCGTGAATTTTATGACCACTAACACTCATAAAATCAATTCCTATATTATTTAACTTAAAATTTATTTTTCCATAAGCTTGCACGGCATCTACATGAAAATATATATCATTGTAATTATCTAATAAAACTGCTATATCTTCAATAGGTTCTACAGTGCCTATTTCATTATTTACATACATAATACTCACTAAACAAGTCCTGTCCGTAATAGAATTTTTCAATTCTTCAAGAGATACCATTCCCTTGTTATCTACATTTAGAATAGTAATTTCAAATCCTTCATTTTCCAAATCCTTAACAGTATTCAAAACAGCCGGATGCTCAATTGCAGAAACAATTATATGATTTCTTTTATTTTTATTAAGTTTTGCAACACTTCTTATTATTGCATTGTTACTCTCTGTTCCACCCGATGTAAATATAATACTTTTATCTTCAACTCCTAAAGTTTTGGCTATATTATTTCTAATTATCTTTATATTTTTTTCAACTTCAAAACCCTTTCTATATGCTGCAGAAGGATTCGCAAAATCAGTAGTTAATGCTTTTACCATAGCATCCACAACTTCATTATATGGTTTAGTTGTAGCACTATTATCTAAGTATGCCTGCATATTATCAACTCCTTTTCAAAACTTTATTATATCACATCTGATTAAATAATATTTATATAAATTCTCTTTTTCTGAAAATGTATCAAAATAAAATAAGATTTATATAATTTGAAACTCAGATTGCAATCCATATATTCGTCAATTTTATAATTTGATGATAAATGATATAATATAATCATACTGGATATAATTTAAAATTAATATCGGAGGGTAATGATGAATAATTTTATTTTTGCATTAAATGCCACTATGCCTATTTTCTTTGTAATATTGATTGGAAATATACTTAGAAGGCGAAACATCATTAATAAGGAATGGATAAAAATGTCCGATAAGTTAGCATTCAAAATAGCTATGCCGACTATACTATTTTTGGATATTGCAACAATGGATAAAATGGATGGTGGAAATCTAAAATTTATTGCCTTTTGTATAATAGCCACAACTATTATGTTTTTTGGAATATGGATAATAGCAAAAATATTTATAAAAGATAAAACAATGGTGGGGTCTTTCACACAAGGTGCGTCCAGAGGAAGTGCAGCAGTACTTGGCATACCGTTTGTGCAAAATATATATGGAAATAGCGGCTTAGTACCTTTAATGATACTTGCAGCTGTTCCGCTATTTAACGCATATTCGATAATTATATTGGCATTTTCTTCAAAAAGCAATCTCAAAAATATTGAAAACTCAGATAAAAGTAACAACTGGAAGTCTCACGGAAAAACAAAGAAAAAGGTAAGAATTAATTACGGACTTATATTGAAATCTATACTAACTAACCCGTTAATTATAGGCATAGCAGTCGGTTTTTTATTTTTCATATTCGGAATAGAAATACCAAATATAATATTAAAAACACTGAAGACTATTGGAAATATGGCAGTTCCACTAATGTTGATTTCTATTGGTGGCGATTTCACATTAAATGATTTAAACTCGAGATTTGGTATATCATTTGTAGCTACTATTATTAAATTGATAATTCTTCCTTTAATCACCCTTCCTGTTGCGATACATTTTGGAATTGAAAAAAGCGGATTATTGGCAATTTTAATAATGGTAGGTGCACCCAGTGCCATTTCCGGATATATAATGTCTAAAAATATGGATAATGATTATGTGTTGATGTCAAATATAGTGGTTATGACGACTCTGTTTTCTTCTGTAACATTCACACTATGGCTATTTATATTAAAATCATTTAATCTACTTTAGAAAAATATTGTTATAAAGCCAAAGAAATTACAGAAAAATCTTAATTTCCATTATATAGTTAAGCATAATGCAAAAAACCATCAAAATATAAAAGGGACTTACTCAAAAACAAACTTTCTTCGTTTATATAAATAAAATATCATTGAAAATAGATATTTTTTATTTATAGACGATTTTCTTTGATTGTTTTGAGTAAGTCCCAACTAAATAGAAAGTTTTTAAAAACAATGGGTCATTTATTTTTTTATAATATTTTATCAAAAAATTCTTTTGCTCTATCGCTCTTAGGATTATTAAACACCTCTTCAGGAGAATCATCCTCCACTATTGAACCGTAGTCTACAAACAAAACTCTGTCAGCCACTTCTTTAGCAAACCCCATTTCATGGGTAACTATTGCCATTGTCATTCCTTCATTGGCAAGCTCTTTAATTACATCCAAAACTTCTTTTACCATCTCCGGATCTAATGCTGATGTAGGTTCGTCAAACAACATCATATCAGGTTCCATAGCAAGTGCCCTGGCAATCGCTATACGTTGTTGTTGACCACCTGAAAGTTGAGATGGATATGCATCTTTCTTTTCCTCTAATCCCACTCTTTTCAAAAGTTTTAACGCTTTTTCCTCAGCTTCCGCCTTATTCAACCCTTTAACTTTAATGGGAGCCAGCGTTATATTCTCTATAATTGTTTTATTTGGAAAAAGATTGAAGTTTTGAAAAACCATTCCTATTTTTTCCCTTATTTTATCAATATTTTTTTTGTTTTTAATTATGCTTTTTCCCTCAAAAATAATATCTCCTGAAGTCGGCTCTTCCAATAAGTTCATACATCTAAGAATAGTACTCTTACCGGAGCCGGATGGACCTATAATTACTATAATCTCGCCCTTTTCTATTTCTATATTTATACCATTTATTACTTTTAAATTTCCAAATGATTTATGCAAATCTTTTATATCTAATAATATATTTTTCTCTGACATACGATATCTCCTTAAAAAACCTTGTATTCATCATTATCTCAAACCTCTAGACATCCTCTTCTCAAATATTCTCAATACTCTTGAAAGTGTAAATGTAATTATAAAATAAATGGCAGCAGCTAGTAGATATGGACCAAAAAATTTATATGTCGAGTTCTTAACACTTCCTGCTACAAACATTATATCTGTAATTCCTATATAGCAAACAATTGCAGATTCTTTAATTAAAGTTATAAATTCATTTCCTAAAGCCGGCAGAATATTTTTAATTGCCTGAGGTATAATTACATATCTCATTGATTGCCAATAACTCATTCCAAGAGAACGACTTGCTTCTACTTGTCCCTTATTTATAGATTGTATACCCGATCTCAATATCTCTGCTATATATGCTCCAGAGTTTAATGTAAGGGCTATAATACCTGCCGTAAACTCAGACCCTAAACCAAAAAAATCAGGATATTTTAGAATACTTGGCACAGAAAGACCGATTATTACTATCTGAACCATCAAAGGAGTCCCTCTTATGACTTCTATGTAAGTATTAGAAATAGTATTTAATAATTTATTATTAGATAATTTTGCCAAACTCGTAAACAGTCCAAGAATAAATCCTAATATAACTGATAATAATGATAGCAAAATTGTAACACCTGCTCCGGAAGCGTATGCCCCCGAAAATTTTAATAAATAACCCATTTTTCAAAATCCTTTCAACTAATAATTATATGAAGAATATGTTTAAAACCTTTTATCTAGTTTTTAATTTAAAATTTATTTTTCTTCTTGTTTGGAAACTAAATCAACAGCATCTGCCAGTATTTTGTCATACTCCTTAGTTTCATTTAGCTTTTTGATTAAATTATTCATCATATCTATAAATTCTTTATTATTTCCTTTTTTTACAGCTATTGCCATGGCTTCTTCATCTCCACCACTAGTAAATTCAATATTTTTTACAACTTTAATACCTTTATATTTCTCAGAATTTATATTTGCTACTTTATCATTTAATATTATTGCATCTATATTTTCATTTTTCATATCCATAACCAAATCCGGAACAGAAACCAATGCCTTATAATCACTCATTTTTAACTGATCCTTTACATAAGTTTCTTGCGTTGATCCCTTTTGAACACCTAGTTTTAATTTTTTCAAATCATCTTCACTTTTTATCTTATCTACATCTTTAGATTTTACTATTACTCCATTTTTTCCTTTAAAATATATATCTGTAAAGTCCACCGATTTCTTACGTGTTTCATCCGGTGTCATACCGGTAATTACAATGTCGACCTGTCCAGATGTCAATGCAGGAATCAAAGTATCAAAATCCATTCCCTTTATTTCGAGCTCAACTCCGGCTTCTTTTGCTATCCTTTTTGCAAGTTCAATATCTGCCCCAACTATGTCACCGGATCCTTTTCCTGCTACTAAAAATTCAAATGGTGGATAATCTGGTGATGTACCAACAACCAATTTTCCACTGTCTTTTATCTCCTGTAATTTAGAAGTATTTTCCGATGTTTTTTTAGAATCTGTCTTTTTTCCACATCCAACCATTCCAGCAGCCAATACTGCAACTAAACCTAATGCCATTAATTTTTTTAATCCTTTTTTCATGTCATTCTCCTTTTTAAAATATTGTTTTATCAAATATAAAAAAGTCTCTTGGTCATATGACCAAGAGACGAATATACCGCGTTACCACTCTTGTTGACAGATTATCAATAAAAAATTTGGTCATGTGATTATCTCGAAATGATAATAAAAAAAGCCCCTTGATCCATATGACCAAGAGACGAATATACCGCGTTACCACTCTTATTGACAAAAAACTGTCCTCTCAAACCCTTAAGGCGGGAAACCTACTAAAATACTTATTTTCTTCTAGTATTCTCAGAAGCTCTCTTCACATAAACTTCAATACCGGGCTTGCACCTTTTCCCAACTCGCTGAAAATCCATTTAAGCTACTCTCTTCATCATAGAATTTTTATATTGATTTATGATTTTTATTATACGTTTGACTTTTGTTTATGTCAAGCACTTTTCAAAATTATTTTTGTATTTTCAATTTTTATTTTCCATACAACTCTTTAATAAATCTGGACTGATTTATTTTTTTATTAAATTTCTTTTGTGGAATGCTGATTGTAAGGCTCTCTTTAGCTCTTGTAACAGCAACATACATTAATCTTCTTTCCTCTTCCAGATTCATATCCTCAATATCTTCCGAATTGTTAAAAGGAATTGTTCCTTCATTTACGCCAACTACGTATACGTTTTTAAATTCTAAACCTTTAGCCGAGTGCATCGTAGTCAATATAACACCTTCACTCATAATTGAATTCATCGAATTATTGACCTTATTTTCGGTTCTCTTTTTTATCTCTACTTTTACTTCGGAAATATGTTTAAAAAAATCTAAGATAGTCTTATATCCTTTAGAAGATATTTCAAACTCGTCCATAACCTCTATTATTTGTTTGGATTTTATCTTTCTATCATGACAATATTCAAGTATGTATCTATCATAATCTAATGTAGATCTTATGTATGAAATGGCATATTCCGGTGCTAATCCCTTAATATAATTTAAGTCTTCATATAAATCTTCCAAGTCTTTTTTTTGAAAAGATTTAATATCATCAGTTTTTATAAGATATTCAAAAAAATCATCACTATCAATAGCCTTTTTTATAACTGACTTAGAAATATATCTGTACGGCTTATTTATTATTCTTGCCCAGTCATCGTTTGAGGATATACCAACTGCTACTTTTAAATACGCTATTAAATCTAAGCTCACCCAATGATCATATATGCTTCTAGGTACATCTTTTAATATAAAAGGTATTCTATTATCCATAAAGACATCTACAAATGCCCTTGATTGTCTATTTGTTCTATATATAATTGCAAAATCACTATATTCTCGACCTTTTTCTACAAGTAACTTTATTTCAGATGCTATTTTTTTAGCTTCATCATCAATATCTAAACTATATTGTATTTTTATATCACCATCTTGTTTTATTTCCGGTATTATTGTTTTTTTATACCTGTTTGTATTTTTTGAAATTAAATTTTGGGATATCGATATTATATTTCTTTTTGATCTATAGTTTTTCTTCAAAAATATTTTTTTAGCATTTTCAAAGTAATTCGAAAAATCGACCATAAAGTCGGGTCTTGATCCCCTAAATCCATATATACTTTGATCTTCATCTCCCACTACAAACAAATTATTTTTATTATGAGCAATTAATTTTATTATTTCAAATTGCACTTTATTTATATCTTGAAATTCATCAATGAGAATATATCTAAAAACTTGTCTTATTATGTTTAATATTTCTTCATTTTTGAATAATATTTCATAAGTTTTTATTAGCATATCATCAAAGTCAATTTTATTGATTTTATTTTTACCATTTTCATATGAATTATAAATATTCTCAAAAACATCGCTATCAAATTTACTAGATTTAAATTTTTTTGCATTCATTAATTCATTCTTCACATATGATATTTCAGACAATACTTCCCCTATATCATCTTCGCTAAAATTAGTGATTTTATTTTGTTTTAGTATTATTTTCATAAGTTGATATCTATCATTTTCAGATATCAAATCTTCAAGTCCTATATTATCATATCTTCTAAGTATTCTAAAAAATATAGAATGAAATGTCCCAAAATTAACCTTTTTTATCCTGTCATCATTAGATAATTCTATAGTTTTTTTCTTTATATCAAGAGAAGAAACTTTTGTAAAGCTTATTGCTAATATTCTAGTAGGAGGAATATTTTTTTCAACGACTAAATTCACTATTCTATGGGCAATTACTCTTGTTTTACCAGAACCGGGACCTGCCAATACCAAGCATGGACCATCTAGATGTTCTACAGCTTTTTTCTGTTCGTTATTCAGTTCCTGCATAATTCCTCCTTGTATAAAATATTTTCTGATATTCCTATCAGTCAATAAATATCACGTTATGGCAAATCAATATAATAGTTATCTTCACTATCGCTGTATGGTCAAACTATTTAGATAATCAAGCATTCTTGGCGATTCAGTTTGATTTACCATTATCAATAACATATCACCTTCAAGTATCATGGTTTTACCTCTTGGTATTATTTCATTTTCCCCTCTATATATTGCCACGACAAGACAGTTTTCCGGCCATTTGATATCAGAAACGTATTTTCCCTCAACCTCACTACCAAGATGAACGGAAAGTTCAACCAACGTTTTTTTATTTTTTTCACCTTCGTACATCTCATTATTTTTATTTCCAAGTATATCTTCTAATAACATATCATATACAGGTTCGACACCTAATAAATCAGAAACTATCATAGCTACAAATACTACAACCGACAGTGGCAGTAAATGTTCAAATGAACCTGTCATTTCATATATTAATATAATTCCTGTAATAGGTGCTTTTACTATTGCAGCAAAATGACCTGCCATTGCAAGTATAGCAAAATTTATTAAATATTCTTGTGGCACTCCCAAATATCTTATACATATCATGGCAAACATATTGCCTATAATGGCCCCTAAAGCAAGTAATGGAAAAAATATTCCCCCTGGTACTCCGGAACCAAATGAAATAAATGTAAATATATATTTTATAACTAAAATCATTAATACCATAAGAATACTAAATTTCATTGCACTTATTTGCATTATTAATATATGACCTCCACCTATTAATAGAGGGAATGTCATACCAATTATACCTGAAAGTAAAAAAGGTATCATTATTTTATACTCTAACTTTATAGGCATCTTTTTATAAAAATGTTTAGTAAATAATAATCCATTATTGAAAATATAACTACTTAATCCGACAAGTATTCCTAATATTATTAATGACCAATAGTATTTTATCGGCATTACATGAAGCATAGAAAATCTCAATGATGGATTAATACCTAATACGGACTTCGTCATTATATCAGCTGTAACTGCAGAAACCATTGCAGACATCAGAACAACCGGAGAAAAATTCTTATGAACCTCCTCTAATGCAAACATCACACCGGCTAATGGTGCATTAAATGCAGCTGCAAGACCGGCCGATGCTCCACTAGTCAACAAATATTTCTGTTCGTGATCCATTCTATTTGTTTTTTTGGCTATACCTTCGCCAACAGCAGCTCCCATTTGTATTGAAGGACCTTCTCTACCTACAGATAAACCTGCCGCTAATGTCATAACTCCACCTATAAATTTAAAAAATAATACTTTTTTCCAGTCGGTTTTAATTCTTCTCGTAATTGTACCCTCAACCTGTGGTATACCAGAACCCGAGATATTTGGTTCCATTTTTACACAAAAAGATACAAATAATGAAATGCATACTAGCAATGCAAAAATAATTATCATATATAATAAATGCCCATTTGCTTTTTTATACATAATTTGAAAATGTTCAAGCAAATACTCGCCTAATATTCTATATACTATTATTACGCCGCCACTTATTAATCCTATTAAAAATGAATATAATATCATTTTATATTTTAATGTTCCTGTAGTTTTTAATATACTGGCAACATTTTGATCCTTAGAATTTCCAAATATTCCAAACATAATATATCTGCCCACTAACTATTTTGTTTTATACAGGTCTCTAACACGTGCTTTGCCAAAATAGAAGTAGTGACAGAACCAACACCTCCCGGAACTGGAGTAATTTTTCCTACAATATCTCTGATATCCTCAAAATTCACATCACCAAACATATTACCATCATTGTCAAAATTGATTCCTACATCTATTACAGTACTACCTTCTCCAATATATTTTTTGTCAACCATTTTTAATTTCCCCATACAAGAAACTAAAATATCAGCTCCCTTTGAAATATTTTCTATAGCTTCTGTCTTAGAGTGGCATATTGTAACGGTTGCATTTTTATTTAGAAGCAACATTGATAGTGGCTTTCCTACTAATAATGACCTGCCTAAAATCACGACCTTTTTCCCTTGAACATCTACATCGTAATAATTTAAAATTTCCATAACTCCCTCTGGTGTACATGGTGGAAAACATTTTTCTCCCATAACTAGTCTGGCTATATTTTCTGGAGAAAAACAATCCACATCCTTTTCAGGAGAAATTGTTTCTGCTATTTTCTTCTCATCTAAACTCTTTGGTAGCGGTCTAAAACATAATATTCCATTCACCGATATATCATCATTTAAATTTTTAAGTGTGTTTATATACTCGTCTTGACTGCAATTTTCATCTAATTCTACTATTTCAGTTAATATTCCGCATTTAGAACATCTATTACTGGCAGCTTTTTGATAAGATAGATCATCTTCTCTGTTCCCTACTCTAACCATAGCAAGCTTCGGAAATATATTTCTTTTATTTAATTCCTGTGTTTTTTTTATAAGTTCTTCAGTCAGACTATCAGCCACTGGTTTTCCTTTTAATAGACCATTATTTTCCATAAAACCTCCATTTTTATATCGATATTAAAATTAGTTTTATAAATTTTTAAAATTTACAATAAAATATCGACTACATTTTCGTATACATAATCACAAATATCCGTTATTCTTTCGACTAAATTATCCATTTCTTTTTTATAGTTTTGAACAAATTCAACATCATCTATGTATTTTATATTTATTAAAATATTCAATTTCGCACTTAATACACTCGCTTTTAACATTTGTACACCCACTCCGACATCACTAATTAACATTCTGGAACCTTTAACCAGTAATTCTTTGTGAAGTTTAGCTATTTTATCTGCTGTTTTTAATGTATTTAGAGGCACCTTCGCCGCATTCTTCAAACAACGCTGTATTTCAATTTCTTTAATCTTTTTTTCTTCTTCGCTTCTTTCTGTCATTTTATAAGCTTCTGCTAGAGGAAGATACTCTTCTATATCAAGATCTACTAATTCCAAACATTCTTTTTCTAAATCATAAGCCTGCTCCAAAATTAATTTTATATCATCTTCATATTCCAAATATTTCTTTTTACCGATTGTAAAATTTGCAACCATAGATGCAAGAGAAGAAGCCAAAGTAGCTGAATATGCAGCCACACTTCCTCCACCGGGCATAGATTTTTTTGCTGCTACTTCTCTCGAAAATTCATTTAAACTTAAATTAATATATTTCTCCATAATAATACCTCTCTATTTTTTTCGCCATAAATATTATTATACCATAACTGCAATATATTTTTAAGTAATCCGAACAATATGATAAATAAATACTATGTCTAAAATAATTACTTTTATTTATCAATTTTCCTTGCTTTTCTTATAAAATTAATAGACTCCTTATAAGATGTAATTTGATACATTTTTTCTCTTTCTCCATTTAAAAATGCATAACTTACATTATTCACAGTAGTTATATCTCGTCTGTATTCTTTACATGAAGAATGTACCAATTTTGTTCCGGTAAATTCTATAAAATCCATTATATTGTCAGAATTTAGTCCTGAACCACAAATTATTTCTATTTTATCACCGTAATTTTCTATTAGATATTTCAAAGTATCCCTACCCTCTATTGCATTACTTTTTTGCCCACTTGTTAAAACTCTGTCTATCCCCAATTCTATTAACAATTTAATTGATTTAACAGGATCTGCAGTATTATCAAATGCTCTATGAAAAATTGCCTTTTTTCCACTTTTATGTATTTGTTCTATAAATTCTTTAGTTCTTTCGGTATTTATTTCAAAATTTTCATCTAAAAAACCAAAAACTATACCCGTGATATCTTCTTTAAGAAAAATTGATAACTCCCTTTTCATCTCATCATATTCGGCATCTGTATAGCAAAATCCACCAGCCCTATTTCTTATCATAACCATCGTATCTATATTTAAATTTTCTAATATAGATTTTACCAATCCTAAGGTCGGAGTCAATCCTCCCAAAAATAATGAAGAATTTACTTCGACTGAATCGTATCCTAATTTGGATGCTATTAATGCACCTTCATAATTATCTATACATAGTTCTACCAACATAATCTTCACCTCCATAACATTATAGTTATTATTATATCAAATATATCAAAAAAACAAAGCTAACCAACCTTGAGTTTAAGATTGATTAGCAATTTTAATAATCCATGTTTTAATATTATCTAGGTCTAAATTTTTCCGGTAATAAATCTATATATTCATTTTCAGATAATCTAATCCTATCCGGATCTTTAAAGAAATCTCTTATCATTATAATGACAACTTTAGACAATAGCAATAGACCAACTAAGTTTGGTAATGCCATCAACCCATTAAGTGTATCTGAAATCGCCCATATAGACTGAAGACCTCCTATAGCACCTACAAAAACAAGAGGAATATATATCATTCTATAATATCTAACAAATTTTTGCCCTAATAAATATTGAGTACATTTTTCACCATAATAAGACCAACCAAGAATTGTAGAGAATGCAAATAATGTTAATCCAATTGCAACTATATACTGGCCACCATTAAATCCTTTTTGAAAAGCTGCTGTAGTAAGTGCAGCCCCCTGTAAACCGGAATTCCAAGTTCCTGTAACAATAACTACTAATGCAGTCATTGTGCATATTAACAAAGTATCCATAAATACTTCAAATACACCCCATAATCCCTGTCTAACCGGATGATCCGTTGTTGCTGCAGCATGTGCTATTGGAGCACTACCAAGACCCGCTTCATTTGTGAATACACCACGAGCTACACCATTTCTTAAAGCCATCATTAAAGTAGAACCCGCAAAACCTCCGACTGCTGCCTGTCCTGTAAATGCACTTGAAAAAATTAATGAAAATGCGTGTGGAATTTGGTTGGCATTCATAATTATTATAATTAAAGCTCCAACTATATAAAATAATGCCATTAGCGGTACAAATTTTTCTGTTACTGCACCTATTCTCTTAATTCCACCTATTATTACAATTCCTGCTAATAAAGCTAGTACTATACCTACTATTCTTGTATCAAAACTAAATGATGCTTTAAGTGCTTCAGCAATTGAATTTGATTGAGTCATACATCCTATACCAAACGAAGCAACACCACCGAAAAACGCAAATATTTTAGCAAGTTTCTTATACCCAAGACCTCTTTCAATATAATACATCGGACCACCGGAAAAAGTTCCATTTTCTTCTTTTTTCCTATAAGTTACAGAAAGTATAACCTCAGAAAATTTGGTAGACATTCCTAATATAGCTGAAAACCACATCCAAAAAACTGCTCCTGGTCCCCCTATAGCTATTGCTAAAGAAACACCAGCTATATTACCTGTACCAACAGTAGCTGCCAAAGCTGTCGATACAGCCTGAAATGCAGATACTTCTCCTTCTCCATCGCGATCTTTTTTAAATATTTTAAACAACGTATTTTTCATCACATATCCAAATTTGGATATTGCGATAAATCTAGTCATTACCCCCAAAAAAACTCCTGTTCCTAATAACATAATCAGCATAGGCCATCCCCATACTATGGAACCTATAAAGCTATTAATTTCTAAAATTTTACTCATCTCATTGCACCCCTTTTTAAATTTATAATTTCCTAAATAAATAATATTATTTCAGTATGAAAGTGTAATGAAATTTATAATAATAATCTTTTCTTGATAATCTTTAATTTATTAAAGTTAATTATTTTTAGTAATATCCTGAAAACTACTCTAAATCATGTGCATATTTAAAATTTAATTCTATTATTTTTTTGTTTTTTTTAATAAATTTCTTGGATTTTAAATAATGTTAACAGTAAATCAAATAGTATTTAGAAGTCTTAAAATTTTATACAATTTATTTTTATAAATATTTTGGAACACTTTTCTTTATTTTCTTTCGTATACCTAATGTAAAATTAATGTGAATTTTATATTATTAAGTACAAAATTAGCATTACCGATTTTATTATTTTTTTATTTAAAAATATAAGCCAAAATAATAAAATAATCTTTATTTTAACAAAATTATAATTTTCAATAAATATTATTCATATATAGTTTTTTTCGAAAATAAAATTAAACACTAATCGATAAACCATGTATTTAAATTTGTATAATAAAATCTCTATTTTGTATCTATATATATAACAATTCTGTTATATGTGATATATTATAATTATATAATTATAATATGGAGGTTAAAAAAATGAATTATATTTATGAAGAAAACAGAATTTCTATTGTTGATGAAAATGAAGAAATGTTAGCAGAAATACTATTCCCTATTATCGGAGAAAATGTGGTCGAAATAACACGTACTTACGTTTCTCCTGTTCTTCGTGGACAGGGAATTGCCGGAAAATTAATGCAGGAAGCTGTCAAAGTCATTGAAAAAAATGGATGGAAAGCAGTTCCTAGTTGTAGTTATGCTGAAACCTGGATTCAAAAAAATAATGATAATCCAAAATATACAAAATTATTTCTTCTTTAATTCTATATATTAAAATATCATTTAAATCAGAATCAATAAGTGTCATTTAATGGGGCTTATTCAAAAGCCCCTTGAAAAAGATATTTAATAGAAAAAACTTCCATTTTAAATTTCAGAAGTTTAAAATGGAAGTTTTTTTATTTACATATGAAAATTTAAATAATAATAATATAATGCTAGAATAATTTATTTTTTAGCTATTCTAACAGCAAATATTATGTACTAATAATTATAACTAACTAATATTTTCTCTATTATTTCCTGCATTTCCATAACAATACTTCCACCCTTAATTACTATAAATTTCACACTATATAATGAATTTTTAAGCTCCTTTAAAGACCTTATATCCCTTTCGTATGAATCATCCAAATCAAACTCTTCTATGATAAAATCATGAAACTCATCAATAGACGAAAATTTATTAAAATCCAAAACTACATTCATAACCTATCTCCTTTACTGAAATATATTTCTTTACTAAATACAGAAAATTATAACCTTTAATAAAAAAACTAAAAGTTTGAAAAATTCATACTTTAAATCATAACTTTTTTTAAAATTTATAAATAGTAGGTTTAATCTCTTTCCATCTAATATTTTAACATTTTTTAAATTCTTTTTATTAATCTATACTATAGAAAATATCAATATATATTATAGAAAAAAACTATATCATATATTAAGTACCCTTAAGTTAATATTAAAATTTTATAAATCGTTTTCTAGTGATATTCTTGTATTTTTATGGTATTATTAATTTAAATAATGCTATTATTACAATATTGTAAATATTAACGGGAAAACGAACATCATTATTAGGAGGAATTTATGGGATTAATTAAAGCAGGAATCACAGCAGTAAAAGGCAATTTGGCGGATCAATGGAAAGAATTTTTCTATTGTGACTCTCTTGACTCAGATATATTACTGGTTAGAGGTAAGAAAAAAACATCTTCAAAATCGTCCAATAAAAAAGGACACGAGAATATCATCTCAAATGGAAGTGGAATTGCAGTTGCAGATGGACAGTGTATGATAATAGTAGAACAAGGTAAAATTATTGATGTGTGTTCTGAACCTGGAACTTACACTTTCGATTCAACTTTAGAGCCAAGTATATTCGCAGGTAATTTAGAGGATGGTATTCAAGCTACATTTGAAAATATTAAGAAAAGATTCACATATGGGGGAGATACTGGAACAGATCAGAGAATATATTATATAAATACTAAAGAAATAGTAGATAACAAATATGGAACACCTAACCCTGTTCCTTTTAGAGTAGTTGATAAGAATATAGGTCTTGATATAGATATTTCGGTAAGATGTAATGGTATATATTCATTTAAAATCATAGATCCAATTCTTTTTTATACAAATGTAACAGGAAACGTTGAAGAAGATTTTAGAAAAATAGATATCGAATCACAATTAAAATCCGAACTTCTTACTGCCCTTCAGCCTGCATTTTCAAAAATATCAGATATGGGAATCAGATACAGCTCCTTACCTGGACATACAATGGAATTAGCCAATGTGTTAAATGAGGTACTTAGTAAAAAATGGACTGAATTAAGAGGTTTAAAAATAATATCATTTGGTGTAAATTCAGTAATTGCAAATAAAGAAGATGAAGAAATGATCAAACAGCTTCAAAGAACTGCAGTTATGAGAGATCCGAATATGGCAGCTGCCAATCTTACATCTGCTCAAGCAGATGCTATGAAAGCAGCAGGAGCTAATAGTGCTGGAGCTATGACCGGATTTATGGGACTTGGTATGGCTCAAAATGCCGGTGGAATAAATGCTCAGAGTTTATATGAAATGGGTGCTGCACAAAAACAAAATCAACAGCAAAACAATATAAATATCGATGTGGAGAAAAAAGCGCAGGACTCTTGGAATTGTAACTGTGGAAATATTGCTGCAGGAAAGTTTTGCACAGAATGTGGTGAAAAAAGACCTCAAGATGGATGGACATGCCCGAATTGTTCTAATGTAAATAAAGGTAAATTCTGTTCGGAGTGTGGCGAAAAGAAACCAGCAGATGACTTATTATATAAATGTGATAAATGTGGATGGGAACCGGAAGATCCTTCCAAACCTCCTAAATTTTGTTCAGAATGTGGAGATATTTTTAATGAAAATGATGCAAAATAAATTTTTTCTTTATAATTTGTCACAATTTTAAATAAAAATATATTTTTGTAATTTTTGCAAATATTCATATAAACCCCAAAAGTCGAATATAAAAATTCAACTTTTGGGGTTTAGTTTAGCATTATTCTTAGTTAAAGAGTATTTTTAATATTCAAACATAGTTTTAAAAACTACCGGAACTTCCACCACTTCTACCACCTGATGAATTTGAATGCGTACTACTACCAGAGTTATTATCCGATTTTTTTGTTCTTGTTACAGAAGTTCTAACATATCTCTCGCTTACTACTCTTAATTTTTTATCGCTATCATCCAAATATGCAATGGCTTTTTTTTCACTGCCTACACTTTTTAACTGTCCAAATAATACACCCATTATTATCACAGTTGGTATTATAGCCACAAGGGCAGCATATAAATAATCCTTTCCAGTTTTGGGTAAGTCTAGATTTGATTTATCATAAGGACTTCCAGTTGCTGCCTGCCTGTAAAAATCTGCCACATCCCTACCAAAAGTTAAATATGCCAAATCAAAATCATCATCCTTTAATGCAGTAGCCACTTTGTCCATTATATATTTTTGTCCAATATCTGTAAAGGTATCAATACTTTCACCGTTTGTAGAAATAGCCCATTTTCTTTCATTAACTGAGACTAGAAAAACTATACCATTTTTATCATTATCTGCCCCATATCCATTATTATTAAAAAAATCATCTGCATATTCTGTAGCAGTTTTATCAGATAGTGTTTCGACAGAAACAAAAACTACATCAGCATTATATTTGCTCTTAATGTCTTTAGAAATTTTATTTAGTTTGCTTTCTGTATCTTCATTTAATATCTGAGCCTGATCAAATACATTAGGCTTGTTAGAAAGCAACAAAGAACCTCCCTTTGAATAATCAGGAGTTTGCGCACTAATATTTATTGTAAAAAAACTTAATAGTAATATAAATAAAGAAAAAATTTCAAATAATTTTCTTAATTGGACAATCACATTATTTTTAAATAAATTATAACTTTTACTTTCATTATGTAATGCTTTATTATTTACCATGAACTTTTCCCCCTATCTCAAAAAAATTGCAAATCCTATTATTGCAAAAAATATTAATGAAATTAATGTGACTGCAATAAATTTGAACCAATCAACCGGCAAATCACCCACGAATTTGCCCGTTTGACCATTCATAGCAAATATGTATTTTTTATTTTTCCATGATGTATTTAATATCCATACCGGCATCATAGCATATCTTACATTTTTATCATAATATTTATAATTAGATCTATCCAAATGAATTGTAGTATATCCAGAGATAGTATTTGCTAATTCATCGGAAAAAGTATTTTTCACTCTATTTTTTACAATCTCGTCCACTTCACTTTCATCCACATCATATCTTTCTGATAAAAATCCTGATAAATAGATAGTTTGGAATTCTTTATTATCCTGATAATCAAAAGGTTCTATTGACTCCATGAGACTATCATCAAGTTTTGACGATCCGTCAGCTGGAACCGAATAAAATTTGCAATCTCCCTCGGCAACTATATCATAATATCTCGTTTCTGTATAGTTATATTCCGAGTCAGAATAATGCCTGACTTTCGTGCCTGTAAAATTGGCTGAACCTTCTATTTTATAATCAAATATCCAATATGGAACATAAATCCCTTTTATTTCATCTATATGATTCTCATCCTTAAAAACTTTAGGTAGTAAAAACTTATTTTTTGTATGATCTTTCAATGCTTTTTTTGCAGCTTCTTTATCATGCTTGAAAGGAATAATAAAATCAGGTTTCAATTGTTCTGATACTCTTCCTGTAAACACTACTTCACTATCACAATATGGACATCTCGTAGCAACTGTGTTTTCATCACAAAGTAATTGCGCAGCACAAGAGTTGCAAGTGTACATCTGAAATTCATCATCTATTACTTCTTTCTGTTGATTCTCATTTTCTTCTTCCAATACTCCACTTTTGAAATCGTTTGCTCCTTCGTTATATGATACCGTTGCCTTTTGAAAATCTTCAACCCTATCCACAAACTCATTTATATCAAAATTAGTCCCACAAGATGGACAAGATACCATTTGGCTACCAGCATCAAATACAACTGAAGCACCACAAGATGGACATTTATGATCTAAAACCTCTGACATTGCTATCCTCCTATCATATTTTATAATAATATTCTCCCTTATACATTTTTTTCAAATACTTTTTTTTACTATATATATTTTATCATATTTTTTTTTCAAATACTTTTTTTACTATATATATTTTATCATATTTTTTTTCAAATGCTTTTTTAATTATTATATACTCATGATTATTTTTTACAGATAAAATACTTTCTCTATAATCAACTTCAAAATTTGCAAAAGCAGAAAGCAAATCTATATCCCTCAATAAATGGACAGTCACCAATGTACTATTTTTAGATAATCTCAATAATATTATTCTAACTCTAGGAAATTGTATTCTTGAATCAAAAAAATCACTTCCTTCATCATATATATTTACTGTTCTGTTATCCGTTTCTATAAAAATATCTATACTATTATCTTCTCTATCTATCACTCTAAAATCTAAATCACAATCAAAGTTTAAATTCTTAATTAATTGCATTTTTCCTCACCTATTTTTCTTAATTTAAAAATAAATATATTTTATACAAACAAATGAATTTATAATATATTTATTACAGGAACTTCATAGGGATGAGCCTTTTTAATTAAATAATTTGCAAGCTCTTTATATTCTTTTTTTACTCTAAATCTCATTAGTTTTTCTTTAACAACACTATGTTTTCCGATTTTTCCATCAAACGGATTCGCACCTTCAAGCGATGTCCAGTGCCCTTCTACATCTATAACTGCGAAAACATCATTATAGCATCCTTCTCTTAACAATTCATATTTTGCCAATTCATCAACAATCACCTGAATGTATTTTTCCGGAACGAATACTTCAAATACAGTATACTCTCGATCTACAAACTCCAATTCATGACTTACTAAATTATCGTTGGCATAGTTTAATGTTAGGTAAAAGAAAGGAGAATTTTTACCTATCAAATCTAAAAAAATCCTATCTCCTTCCCAAAGGTTCAAATTTGATATTTCATCTTTTGGAATCCACTTTAATTCTCCCTCATTGCATTCCTTTAATTTACCGTAAAAATCTTCACAAGTATATAAATACATATATTCGGAAGGATTTTCATTATAATTAAAAACCACGATTCCTCTAAATTCACACCTATTTGCTGTATATCCGGTTTCTTCTTTTATTTCCCTTATTATACCATTTTCAGGTTTCTCATTTTTTTCTAACTTTCCTCTGACTCCAATCCACTTTCCTCTGTTTACATCGTTTTTCTTTTTATTTCTGTAAAGCATCAATACACTATTTTCAGTTTCCATATAGCACAACGTCATTAACATTAAAGAACCTCCAACTTATTTTTTATCCGGATTTACATGTACCATACAATGTTTACAATCAGGAAATTCCTTTTCTATTCTATCATGAAGTATTTCAGATATTCTATGAGCATTTCTTAGACTTAAATCACCATCTACTGTTATTTCTATATCCACAAACATCTTTGCCCCAAATTCCCTAGTTCTAAGAACATCTATACCTAAAATTCCGTCTTGTTTCAAAGTAATGACTCTTATTTTTTCTTCTATTTCATCCGAACAACTTTTATCCATCATTTTTCCAAAACCATCTATAAATATATCATACCCTACTTTTATAATTAATGCACATATTATTATACTTGCTATTGGATCAAATATCGGATATCCCAACCTGGCAAGACCTATACCAATAAGAGCTCCTACTGATGAAAGTGCATCAGATCTGTGATGCCATGCATCTGCCAAAAATGCCTGGGAATTTATTTTCTTTGCATAATACCTAGTATACCAAAACATAGATTCCTTGATTAATATAGATACGATAGCTGCGATTAATGCCATAATTCCCGGTTTTTCTATAATTGCAGTCTTGTAATTTATTATCTTATCCAATCCTGTATATCCAATAGCAACTCCTGTTCCTAAAAGTATAAGGGCTAAAATAATAGATGCAACACTTTCAAACCTATCATGCCCATATGGGTGTTCTTTATCCGGTTCTTTTTTTGATAATTTCACTCCTATAAAAGCTATCAAAGTTGCAAAAACATCTGAAAGAGAGTGCATAGCATCAGAAATCATCGCACCTGAATTTGCAAATATACCTGCCATCAATTTAAATGCGGTAAGAAAAATATTTCCAAAAATACCCACAGATGAAACTTTATTGATAATTTTATTTTCAAGAACTTCTTTTGCAGTCAAGTTGTTCATATTGAAACCTCCTACTATAATTTTAATATCTAAGATAACATATTTTCACTTGATTGTCAATCGATAATTAGTTTGATTTAAAAATTAAAAAGGGGATATACCTTAAGCCAAAAAGAACTTCTAAGCTACCCCCTCTTTATTGTATAATATTCAATTTAACTTCTATATAAAATACTTACTTGTTAAGATATTATATTAAAAATTTAAAACTCTACAGGCCTGTCATAATAACAGCATTTTAGAATCTCTGCCATCTCTTCTACACTAGGTATTCTTGGATTAGTACCTGTACAAGCATCTGCAATTGCATTTTCTGCTATACTTGGTAATTTAGCAAGGAATTCTTCTTCTCCAACTATTCCTTCTTCTGCTATTACACCGCCCGGTCCATAATTTTTTATGCCAAGAGGTATATCTAGAGAAACATTCATAGCTCTTAATTCTTCAACCAGGGCATCTACAAGTTCAGCAGTTGAATTACCTTTTAAACCTATAAATCTTGCAATATCTGCATAACGATTTGCAGCGACTTCATTTTTCGCATTAAATTGAATTACTTTTGGCAGATACATAGCATTTGCACAACCATGAATTATATGACCATTATCAAATATAGCACCGGTTTTATGTGCCATTGAATGAACTATACCAAGCAATGCATTTGAAAATGCCATACCTGCAAGACATTGTGCATTATGCATATATGCCCTTGCTTCCATGCATCCATCATATGAATCTTTCAAATAAGAATGAATCATTTTTATTGCGTGTAATGCAAGAGGATCTGTATAATCACAGTTCATAGTTGAAACATAAGCCTCAATTGCATGTGTCATTGCATCCATTCCAGTATGGGCCACCAATTTTTTAGGCATCGTTTCAGCTAATTCAGGATCTACAATTGCCACATCAGGAGTTATGTTAAAATCAGCTAGAGGATACTTTATTCCGTTCTTATAATCAGTAATAACTGCAAATGCAGTCACTTCTGTTGCAGTTCCCGAAGTTGAAGGGATAGCACAGAATTTAGCCTTTGTTCTTAATGTTGGAAAATTAAAAGGCACAACTAAATCTTCAAAAGTAACATCCGGATATTCATAGAATGCCCACATAGTTTTTGCAGCATCAATTGGAGAACCGCCGCCCATTGAAACAATCCAGTCCGGCCCAAAATCCTGCATTTGCTTAGCACCTTTCATAACTGTTTCAACAGATGGATCTGGTTCAACACCTTCAAAAATTTGAACCTCCATACCAGCTTCTTCCAAATAAGCTTTTGCTTTATCTAGAAAACCATTTCTTTTCATTGATCCACCACCAACAACAATGATAGCTCTTTTTCCTTTTAAATTTTTTAGTTCTTCTAATGATCCCTTACCATGGTAAAGGTCTCTCGGTAAAGTAAATCTTCCCATATTACTACCTCCCAAAAATAATAAAAATTAAAATATTTAGTTAGTGATTATAAATATACACAGGTATTATAAAAAACCACCAATAGATATTTTTTTGACATACTAATTTATAGGATTTTTTATATTTCAAAATATGCTTAATTCATAATATCATATATAAAGTTTCCCATATAATTTATATTCTTATTATAACATTTTTTAGTTGATTTTTGTAAAAAAATGTCAATATTTTAATATTTTTTAACAAAGTAAAAAAATACTTCTCTAAAATATGATATAGATGTCATCTATTCATAAAGAGAAGTATTTTTTAATGAATTTTAATAAACTTCTTTATAATAATACATTAAAATATTTATTTTAAAATATTATTCTGTATTTCATTTCCAACGGAATTCATTCCACCAACAATAAGAACTTTAGAAATCCCGTTTCCTTTTACAAATGCTGATAAGTCATTTGAAATATTTCTTCCGTCAACTAATACTACAGGACTAGATTTTTTAACGGAAATCGCACCTGCTGCCAATGCATCTGCAGCTTTTAAACCATTTGCAACTATTATAGATTTCGCCTCTGGGAATGCAGCCTTTGCAACCGCTACAGAAGTAGCAAACCTATTAGAACCTGCAATTCTACTCTTTGAATTAGATTTTACATTGTTCATAACAGTATCACTTACAGATGATTTTCCACCAACAATAGTAACGCTATTTAAATTCCATTCATCCAAGGCTTTCTTAGTATCTGAATTTAGCATATTAGATTCAGTAAGTAAGATCGGTGCACTCTTTCTGGATGCTAATGATGATACTGCCAATGCATCTGCAAAATTACGACCATTTACTAAAACTGCTGAAGAATTATCTTTCGAAATATTTCTTATCTTTTTAGCAATCTCTATAGAAGTTTTATATCTGTTATTACCAGAAACTCTTTCTACATTTAGTCCCATTGATTTTAAAGTGGACTCTACTTCACTAGATACAGATCCTAATCCACCAGTTATTAAAACTTTCTTTGCATTTAATCTCTTTATTTCATTTTTAGTCTCTGCTGGCAATTTATTAGTATCTGATAATAAAATAGGAGCTTTATATAAAGTTGCCATAGGAGATGCTGCTAGTGCATCGGCCTCTTTATATCCGTTTGCCAATACTACTGTATCTGCATTTTCAAAACTTGATTCACTTATTTTCGCTGCTGTAGCATATCTATTTGAACCACTTATTCTTGTTACATCCCCCGGTTCTTGATTAGGAATTTCAATTTTTTTAGCATTGCTATAATCTAGAACTAACTTAGCTTTTTGTGCGCCTGAACCTTTCTTTATATTTTCATATGATGTCGCACCGCCACTACTAATAGCATCCATTGCATCAACTTCAACTTTTATTAGAATTTCACTCTCATCAGTTTTATTTCTTTCAAATTTTAATACCTTTGGAAAAACTCTCTCTTTTCCTTCTAAGTCTTTATCTTTAAAAGTTTTTTCAACTATAGCTGGTGTTTCATTTGAATTGGCATCTGATTCGAATGCACTTGCACCCCATAGATGACCATACATGTTAAGGAAACTTAATCCCTTAACTGTTAGATAAATAGATGCTTTTCCATCTTTCACAACAACTCTTGCCGGTCCATCTAATGCTTCATTTCCCATTGATGGTTTATTTTCATTTGCATTCATAAGTTTTACAGGAACTGAATATTCTACTGCAGACTCTGCTAGTGCAATATTTCCTAAACCACTTACTGAAACTGCTGATACAGCAGCCATTGACACTGTCATTGTTTTCTTAAATAACTTATTCATTTTTATACCTCCAAAATTTTTAATTAATTATTAGTTATTACTTTTTTAATAAAAGATAATTTATATCAATATATTTTCACAAATGTGACTATATATTCATTATGACTTTATTGCCATCTATATTGGCAATTTTTAACTTGACTCCATAAAGAGACTCTATTACATCTTCTGTAATAACCGAATTTGGCTCTCCATTAATTAATATTTTTCCATTTTTTAAACCTATAATTGTGTCTGAATACGCAATTGCTTGATTTATGTCATGAAGAACCATGATTATCGTGATTCCAAGTTCTCTATTTAATCTTCTTACCAATTTTAATGTTTCCAACTGATACTTAATATCTAAATATGTAGTAGGCTCATCTAGAAATAGGTACTCCGTTCCTTGTGCAAGAGCCATAGCAATCCAAACTCTTTGCTTTTGCCCGCCGGACATTGAATTGACGGTTCTATCTCTGACATCTTCCAGGTCGGTTACGCTTATTGCCCAATCTATCATTTTATCATCCTCGTCACTTTGACGTTTCATCATGGCTTGATAAGGAGTTCTGCCATAGCTCACTAATTGTCTCACTGTTATATCATTTGCAACCTTATTGTATTGGTGGACTATGGCTACTTTTTTTGCAAATTCCCTATTAGTCATGGAATCTATTTTTCTATATCCTAAAACAACTTCTCCATGTCTTGGACTCAAATTCTTTGTCATAAGATAGAATAATGTAGATTTGCCACATCCATTAGGACCAAGAATAGTTGTTATTTTTCCCTCTTCAATTCCGAATGATATATTATTTATTATTAATGGTGAGTCTTTTGTGTATGAAAAACTTAAATTCTTAACTTCCAAAACTATCACCTCCTCTTCTCAACAAGAAGATGAAGAAAGGACCTCCAATTACTGCCATTATAATAGCTGCTGGGATTTCATACGGAGCGAATATAAGTCTTCCAACTGTATCTGAAATCAGTAAAACTAAAGCCCCTAAAACCATGGTATATGGCAATTTTATCCTGTGATCACTACCTACTAAAAGTTTTGCAATATGTGGAACTATCAATCCTAAAAACCCTATTACTCCAACAGTTGCTGTAGATATACTTACTATTACTATTCCTACTAACGCAACTATAAATCTATCTCTATCGACATTTACTCCAAGTCCTCTCGCCGTTTTATCCTCCAAAGAAAGAATATTACACTTTTTGGATAACAACATTGCTACTATTAAACCGATAATTACATACCAGAATAACATATTGACATCAGCCCATGTTTTTTGCGCTATATTCCCTTCTATAATAGATTGAACTTTGGAAAGATTAGAACCTTGACCACCTGCAGCCTTAAAAAACTCTCCTAATCCAACAAAAGTCATATTTAAAGCAACCCCTACTAAAACAAGTTTTACAGGATTTACACCGCCATCCCAAGCAAGTGAATATATTAATAGATATGCTCCCAGCCCTCCTAAAACAGCAAAAAATGGAATTGAAAAGTATAGCGCTGGAACAAATGTCGCTATTAATACTGCTGCCAAAGATGCTGCAGATGATATTCCTATAATACCAGGATCTGTTAAAGGGTTTTTCATCACTGCCTGCAAAAGTGCACCCGATACTGAAATACCTGCACCTGCAAGCATAGCTATTATCACTCTGGGAAATCTCAAATCCCAAATAGTAGCTACATCTGGGTTTCTTTGTATAAACAGTCCATGTATCAGTTGGCCAAAAGAGACTTTCAGACTTCCTGCTTTAACAGAAAAAAAGAATATTATTATCAGTAATAAAATTGTAACTGAAAATATCATCGTTTTTCTTTTATTGTTTATAGCAAATCCTCTGGTATCTGATCCTAAAAGAATCCTTGCTATTTTTTCTCTCAAGGTAAAACTACCCACTATTTATCACCTCCATATAGAATACTATCTAAGTCCTTAAGTGCCTTTGGATAGTTAAATTTCGCCGACATACCAAATGCCTTATAATCTAAATCATATACCTTATTATTTTTTACTGCATCAAAGTGCGACCAAATATCATTATTTTTAAATTCATCATTGAACATTTTTTGGACATCATCCGGAAGTGCATGAGCTGTTCTCAAAATAATGTCCGGGTTTTTCTTCAACATATCCTCAGTATTTATATTTAAAAATTGATCTGAATTTGAAGTGTATACATTTTCCGCACCTGCAAGTTCCACTAAAGAGCCTACATAGGATTGGTTAGTAGCTACTATATAACTTCCGGGTAGCCCCATCAATACCAAAACTCTCGATTTCTTTTTTCCTTTATGCTTTTCCTTATAATCTTTCATAAAATCTTCATAATCTTTAATCAACTTGTCTGCTTCGGCTTCCCTGTCCAAAATTATACCTAAATCTTTTATCGATTTATACATTCCTGGTATATTATTCAAGTTGAGAAATCCGTATCTTAAATTTGCATTTGAGTATTTTGGCTGTAAATCACTAATTAAGCTCACGGGACTAAATATCCAGTCAGGATTTAATCCCTTTACTATTTCTATATCAGGAGCCATAGCCATCCCAACTTTAGTCACATTTTTATACTTTCCCGGCATTTTCGAAATTTTACTATCAGGAACTCCAACTAGGTCCACATTCAACTTTTCCATTATTTCTACTGTTGCCATAGAAGTCGCAACGACTCTTGGATTTTTTAAAGTTGGTATTTGCCTTAAATCATTTATTACCGTTTTTTTATCACCTTCCGGATGTTGATTTACACAACCCGAATTTCCAATGATAATGATACAAATCAGTAGAGAAAAAGCCATTATCTTTTTCACAATATTATACATTTGCACCACCATCCTTATTTACTCTATATTTTCCATTCCAGTTATCCACATTCTTTTTTGCTACAGATTTGCTATTTGCCGAACTTAAAATCTCTTCAATAGCCAGATTATTTCTTTTTTTATAATGATATAGAAATGCTACTGAACCACCGCCAAGCAAAAATATGCTAAATAAAATACCTATAATTACTATAACAATTGTAAATACAGCCTTAGTAAAGGGTCCCCAGGGATGATTTGATTCATTCTCTTGAGTAGTTCCGAATAAGGTTTGTGAATCATCAAAATCCTTGTTGGTAAGTAAACCATGCTCATAACCTAAATCCGACTGGTTTATTTTTTTATTTGCAGAATCATTTTTTTCTCCATTATTCCCTACTACTCCTTGGCCATGAGGAAGATCTATTTTTTTATTCTTTTGACTCAATTTTTGGCCTGTATTAATATTTTTATTTGTATTTTTGCTATTTTTATTCGTATTCCTACTTGTGTTATTTGGAGAAGAATTTGAACTATTCCCAGATGAATTTGCATTACCTGAACTTGATCTCACTGATGCTTGTGTTGGAGCTGTTACCTCTCCTGTACGATCGTTTTGCCTATTGGTAGATGTATCCCCGGATACATTTACCATTACTTTAAAGTCACCACTTCCACTCTCCAAAGACGAAAAATCTATATAAAAGATCACATCTCTTGACATCGGTCCAACAAAAAAACTGGATCTTACTACACATTCCGTGTTTGGTATTTCAAATCTAAAATCCCCTGTTGGACCTGTATTTGCAGTTTCTTCAGATGATACTGGTGCAAATCCGTTGTCACCTCTATTTTGAACCCAAAATTTAATATTTTCTATTTTATCTCTCAAATTTAATCTTACTGTTGCATACAATTTTCCGTTATCATCTTTCTCTATCAGCGCTAAACCATATACTGTATTACTTACCATACCATCCCCAATTCCAGGATTGTTTCCTGAATCTTCTATTTCTCCAGTTACGGGATGTTTATAGTACCCTCTTGCTTCTGCCGTGTATACTTCTGCAGCCTCTGCTTTTCCATAAAGACAAAATATAAAGCATATTACCAAAAGAAAGGCACTGAACTTTTTTAAATTATTATTTACCATGTTCTAACCTCCTTTTTCTAATATTGAATTCTGTCATTTACAGTTTTCACACCATTTAATTTTTCTTTCAATTGCTCACCAAGTTGTATTTCATATAATAAACTTTTCCCAAACTTGATATATGAGTAACCTGCTAACCCACCACAAGCCAATAAAAGTAATATCGAGAAGAACAGAACTTTAGCATTTTCTTTAGGCTCATAATTTTGAATATTATTTTTATTTTCCTCTGTATCCAAATTATCTTGATTCTTAATGGATTCATTGAAATTACTATCATCATTAGTTAAACTAATAGGTGTATTTTTTTTATCTGAATCACCATCACTATTTCGATTATTATTACTATTATTTTTTTTATTGTTTGAAGAGCTTTTCCCAGATGTATTTTTTGATTTTAAATTATTAGCACTTCTTTTTGTATTTCTATTTGGTGAAGATACTCCGTTTCTATTAGAAGGAGTCGCTACATTCCTACTACCTTTCCCCGAACTCGTATCAACCAATGCTATTTCTCCAAATTTTCTCAATGTTAAAGTCGCATATCCACCTGATACCTCAGATTTTAGTTCACTCATATCTGATGCTCTTATAGCCTTTATAGATTTTATTCCAACAGGAAGTTTAATTTTTATTTTTACGTCTTTTTTTGCCTTCATAGGAATACCAAAATCATTCTCTACTTTAAATTCATACATATGTATAGCTGTAGTCCTTCCAACAGATTTAACGATTTTTAAATAATTGGCTCCCCCTTGTATTTTATTTACTTTAAAACTTACATTTTCATTAAATGAACTTGGTGGTCCAAATAATTCAATTCCATCTACAACCTTGTATAATTTCTCATTTGGATTAAATTTTTTTCTAGGAGTACCATTTATCATTTTTTTATATAAAATAGTTTCAGACCTATCTATTTTTCTCAATGTATTCCAATCGAATTTCAATCTTGCACCTACGGGTATTTCTCCCATAGGTTTAACTTTTGGATCCACTTTTACATAAATCATTGGATCTTTTCTTTCTATATCAAAACTAAATACTTCCGGTCTTTTATCTTGTTCTCCGGGAATTGATAAATCAAAAGCATGTGGTTGAGCAAAATGATAGTAGGCATTATCATCTCTAATTTGCAGTGATACCAAAGAAGCAATTATTCCTTGTAAACTCATTTTATCACTTCCAATAAGCATTTTAGCTTTTCCATCTTTGACATATAATTCTCCATCATGTATCATTGCTGCATTACCCATAGAATCCTTTTCTTCACGCTCATGATAAAGTGATACTTTTACAGAATAATGACCATTTTCCAAAGATATTTTTTCACCCTTTTCAAGCACTGGTAAGTTTCTATTATCCTTTGATCCAAAAGCCCGATTTATTAAATCATCTTCTGAAATACTAGGAGCATCAGCTGATGATGTAGATGAATCTTCGTCAAAACTTTCGCCTGATATTTTAACGGCATTATAATTATTTGGCCAATTTATTCTTAATCTGGCATCCTGATCTCCACTCGCCAATTCTCCCATTACCGGAACATATACATGTACGGGAATGTCTCTAGCTCCTATTTCAATATCAAACTCCATATCTTTGGGATATTTTTTACCTTTAAATCTTTTATCCTTACCTGTTTCAGGGTGATTGTAACCATCATATATATCATAGGTAGATAATATATTTACAGGTTTATTATCAACTAAAAATTCACTCAAATATCCTGTAAAATTAAGAAAAGTTAAAGCGACAAATCTTACTTTCATGGTAGGTTTTCCATTTCTAACCTTTAAAATACCATACTGAACTATAGCATTATTTCCCATTGAATTTACTTCATCATATTTGTGCATTAATGTTATCGGAATTTTATAATTCCCATCTGGTATATTTTCTGCATGTGACTTGAAAAAAGAAAAACTAGATACCAATATTCCTACTACTAAAAACAATATCACTAGATAGTTAATATTTATTAAAAATCTTTTGTTTTGATTCTGCATATAAAAAACTCCAATCTCTAAAAATATATTTATCTTAAATATTATGTAAATACATAAAATTTTGTATCAGATACCTCTACCTTATAATAATATCAAAATCAATTCTTATTATCAATTAAATTTTTTAGGGAATTATTTAAAAATTATTAGGTTTATACTTAGAAATTTGTCATTAATTTGATTTTATAGACTAAATAGTGTATAATTCAATTTGAATAATGATTTTATTTTTCAATTCAATTCAATTATTACTTTTAGAAAAATTAAGTTTATATACGATTCGTATTTGCATTTCTTAATTAAAGGGGGGAAACCATGGAACTAATCAATTTGGATAAATTCGATCTTCATTTAGATTATAAAGTTTTATGTGAAGATTTATGCAAAGGCAAACACCAAGAAGCGTATGATCACTTTATTTTAAGAACTAAGAAACTGGTTGGATTTAATAATACTATCGGCTATAGATTGGCCTTGAATAATCTAAACTACAGTATATACCATTATTTACTGTTTATATATGATATATCCCTTACAAAATGCTGTTATGCAAATATTTTACTTATGCATAATCATCTTGATAAGGATACATTTATGAAAATTTCAAAAAGTATTATAGACTCATATTATTCTGAAATGATTGATATGCAAATAGTTTCACGAAATCCTTTAGTTCAAAGTGTAATAGATTATATAGAAGAAAATATAGGCAAACAAATATTAATAGGTGATATTGCAGATATATTGCACATAAACAGTACTTATTTGTCTCAAACTTTTAAAAAACATATGGGGCAAAGTTTTACCTCATACCTTGCACAACACAGAATTCATCATGCAAAGCTTCTTTTACTCCAAACCAATAAAACCATGGAAGTAATTAGTTCTGCTTGTGGATTTGGCTCAGCTTCATATTTTTCAACTGTATTTACCTCACACACGGGTATGTCTCCTGGTATTTTTAGAAAAAATCATGCTTTATCCGGTATGGTGGAATAAACTAAAATAAAAAAAGCCACAATAAAAATATAAATGGCTTTTTTTATTTTAGTTTATTTAGTTTAGGGTTATAAAAAATCTATTATTAGTATAACACTTTTACAAGAATAATAATATTCAAAAATAATAGTATTTCTTTAGATTTTTTTAGATTTTTATAAACTTATTCTATTTTTTTATAAATCAATAAAAAAGCTATTTCTTTTTTTAAATTTAATTATTTTTTTTCTAACTTAACTTCTTCTAATTATTTTGTTATTTTTTATAATTTTGTGAATACAATCTAATCTGATGGGTATTTTAATATCATAGTGATTAATTCAAATAAAATGTATTATACATTCAATATTAAGGAGGATATTAAAAATGGAAAAAAGATCAATAACTACTTTTGCAGGAAATCCTGTAACATTGTTAGGAAAAGAAATAAAAGTTGGAGATAAAGCCCCGGAATTCGTTGCACTTAGAGGAGATTTAAGCCCTTTTACATTAAAGGATGTTGAGGGAAAAGTTAAGCTTATAAGCATTGTACCCTCTGTAGATACCGGAGTTTGTGAGCTTCAGACTATAAGATTCAATCAAGAAGCTTCAAAATTAAATGATGTAGCGATCATTACTATAAGTTGTGATCTACCTTTTGCTCAGGCGAGATTCTGTGGTGCTAAAGGAATAGAAAATGCTATAGTTGTATCTGATTATAAAGATACTACTTTTGGTCTGAACTATGGATTTTTAATTGAAGAATTCAGACTTCTTAATAGGGGTATTGTAGTAATAGATAAGGATGATGTTGTGAGATATGTTGAATATGTATCAGAAGTAACTGATCATCCGGATTATGATAAGGCTTTAGAAGCTGCTAAATCACTTTAATTTTTATAAGTTTGCCAACTTAAAATAAATATAAGATTACTCTACAAATAAAAATAGGGTAGTTCAGGAACTGTTCTTATTCCAGAAAGTCGATCTAAAATCAACTTGGAAAATATCAGCTTTTCGAACCACTCTATTTTTTATGTACTATTTTCTCAGTATTTGTAATTATTTAATTTCTTTTAGAAACTTCTTAAATCTTAGATAAGATATAAGAGCTACTCCCGCTGCTATTAATAAAATAAATGCTATCAACGGAATCGTCAATCCCATTGTAGCTACAACTCCTAGTATTGCAAATGATACTGAAAATATTATTATAAATACAATAAATACAGTTATTGCAATTGCCTTAGGCATTCTATTTTGAAGATCCGACACGTTATGCCAATCAATCATTAAATGTTTATAATCATATATCAACCAATTAGCTGAAATTGATGTGGACATTATTACAAAAAGTGATATACTTATCAATATATTCACAAATCCAAATTTCATTAGATAACCGGATACTATAATCGTTATAATTGGTACTATCAAACTTATTTTTAAGACAAATTTTAGTTTTTCCATTATATATTTTCTCAAGTCTATAGGCAAAGCCTTAAAGTATATAAAATTTTCTCTGTCCAACGAAATAATTATAGCTGCCAAATTGGTAGGATAAAAATTTATCATGACTCCTAGAAATACTCCCATTACTATGCTTATTAGTGTGGCATTACTCGATATAAAGTTCATCCCTCCACTGTACCTTAAATTATTTATCAAAGATGGAACGAATATAATTATAGGCAACATAGTAGGCATTATAATAGATTGAGTTATTACGGTAGAATCATTTATCAAACTTAAATTATATTTGAAAAGACTATACTTCGATTTTGTTTTCTTTGAATTTAGTTGATCGCCACTTTGCAGATGATTATACTTTCGGGAGCCATCTTCTCTTTTCGTACTATTTTTTGTATTTTTACCAATATTATTTATATCGTTAATACTTTTATAAAAATTACCCTCAATATTTCTTAGTATAAATTTATAAGTTATTCCAACAGTAAAAAATGTTACTAATATAAAAATTATACATCCATAACCACTTAATAATAACTTCGATAAAAACCCGTACACAATTTTTTTATTAGAGATGCTTTTAATAGCATATTTGCTCGCTGTATTTTGTAACATGATAATAAAAACAATATTTGCAAACATACCGACTGTACTTATCACTGTTATTATACTCGTTTTAAACTTAGAAAGTATTGCTGTTTTGACAAGAAGCTGCATTATCCATAAATCTATAACAATAACCAAAGCTCCAATCAGAACAAAGTAAACTATCCCTAATAAAATAGATATCAATAGATTTATACCATTATGAAAATAAAAAATGCTTACCAAAGATATAATTGGAATAGATAATTGTATGGTTGCTATTGATACTACTGCTAATTTTGCCTTAAATACAGTTCTTTCAGAAACAGGAAGTGGCATATATGCTTCCATATCTCTACTTTCATAAAACACATTAAAAAAATATGTAAATGTTTGTATAATATTCATAATTAGAAAAAATCCTATTGAATAATCAAGCATATATGGCATTTTTTTAAAATCTACCATCAAAAAAAGAAATCCATATATTATCAACATTGCAATTGATCCGAGTATATATGTATATAGAAATATAGATTTATATAACTCCTCCGGATTTTCTCTATATTTTTCTTTTTTCATAGCTTTTGAGGTATACATCGGATTTGCATACAAGAGATTCAAGTTGAATATTTTAGTAAAAACACTGTCAATACCTAACAATTTTTTCATATACTTTATCCTCCTATGCTTCACCTATTTCTAAATGATGTTCTGTGTTAACCATATCAAGATATATATTTTCCAAATTTTCTCCGGGATAGGTTGCTCTAAGCTCATCCATTGTCCCGACAAAAAGGAGTTTTCCTTTACTCAATATTCCAATTCTATCACAAATCTGTTCGGCAACTTCCAATACATGAGTCGAAAATAAAACAGTATTACCGGCTTTTGAATGTTCTTTCATCATTTCTTTCAGGTTATATGATGACTGTGGATCTAATCCTGTCATAGGTTCATCTAGTATCCAAATCTTCGGATTTGATAAAAGAGCTGCAATTACAAATATTTTTTGCCTCATACCATGAGAAAATTCTTCAATAGTTCCCATTAAACTGTTTTTTAAAGAAAAAATTTCACTTAAATATTCTATTCTTTCATCCCTTTTATCATCGTCTATTCCATAAATGTCCGCAATTAGTTCCAAAAACGATCTGGCGGGTATTTTCAAAAACATATCAGGGGAATCTGAAACATAACCTATTATATTTTTTATTTGAAGTCTATTTTCCTCCAAATTGAGCCCATCTACAAAGATTTTTCCTGCTGTGGGCTTAATAATACTTACTAATGACTTTATGGTAGTGGATTTTCCTGCACCATTATGTCCTATTAGTCCAAAAATTTCTCCATCTTTTATTTCCAGATTTAAATTTTCAATTGCCACCTTACTTCCATATTCTACTCTTAGTCCTTCAATATTAATCATATGTAACCCCCATTATTTTATTCAAAGTAGCTTTTCCAAATATTTAGTCATATAGATAAAACCGTTATTTTATAATTATAGGTTTTATTTAAATAAATATATTTCTAGTTCATCTTATAATTTTCAAATTTATCATTCAGTAATTATAAGTTTTATTTTATGGTCATGTTCTTCTATTGGAACTTTATCTACCATTTGCTTTTTTCTTATTGGTAGGAGTTTATTTCCAGTGTACTCATCCATAAATCTATCGTAATATCCCTTTCCAAATCCAAGCCTATTTCCACTTGAATCAACAGTACAACACGGTACTATAATTAGATCAATTTCACTTTTTAATACTTCTTTTGAAATTTCCGGATCAGGTTCCGGTATTCCAAACTTTCCCTCTTTTAAGTCATTTAAAGAATTTATTCTATATGCCTTCATATTGCTATTATCTATACATAATGGCACCGATATCTTTTTGCCATCTTCTATGGCTTTTTCTATAAATAATCTGGTATTAATTTCCGGATAATCACCTATATAGCAAAAAATATTTTTAGCTTTCTTATATTCCTGAGAATTCAATATTTTATCCGTAATAGCTTTATCTGACTCCATCATATATTCTAAACTTATTGTTTTTGAAAGTTCTTTCATATCCTCTCTTAATTTCTTTTTTTCTGATTTAATCTTTCTGATTTCGGCTTCCCTTTTCGAGTATTCACATCCACAATAATCTTGTCTGTAGAGTCCGGCTTCTCTAGTTATTTCAACAGATCTTTTGTATCCGTTATTTTTCTTAAAATCTGATGGCAAATGATTTACTCCAAACTCTTTAGCAACTTTTTCGCCTATCCTATTTAATACCTGAGAATTTTTATGTGGACTTATGGTCAGCGTTGTCGTAAAATAATCAAAGTTCTCTTTTTGTGCTATTTTGGCTGCCTCCCTTAATCTCATTTCATAACATAGATGACATCTATGCCCTCCTTCCGACATATCTTCCATACCTTTCGTCATATTATAAAATCTTTCTACATCATATTTTCCCGTTATCAAATTTATGGAATTTTTAGCACTTGTCAAATCTATTATTTTTTGTTGTTCCTCTACTCTGTACCAATATTCATTTGAAGGATATATATTGGGATTATAATAAAAAACAGTTATACTAAAATATTCTGAAAGATATTCCAAAACATAACTGCTGCATGGTCCACAACAACTATGTAATAATAATGTTGGTACATATTCCTCATTTTTTATGTCGTTTATTATTTTATCCAATTTCATCTGGTAGTTAATCTTCATAGACTATACCTCTCTATTTCACATTAAATTTTTACTAATCTATATCAAATAGTTAATTTTATATTATTTTTTTAATAACTTCCCATATAATACTATTCTATATTATTTTCATTATAATGTATACTATTTACTCTATTTTTATTTTAAGCTTATTTTAATTATAAGATTTATTTGGTATAATATTAGGGTAATAAATAAGTATATATTAAATAATTATAAATCGAAAGGGGAATAATAATGAGTTTATTAGTATTCGGACATAAAAATCCAGACACAGATTCAATTTGCTCAAGTCTGGTAATGACAAATTTCAAAAAATCTTTAGGAATTGACGCAGTTTCATGTCGACTAGGTGAATTAAGAAAAGAAGCGGAATTTGTTCTTAACTATTTTGGTGTTGAACCTCCAAAAATGTTGAAATCAGTAGATGAAAATGACAAGTGTTGTCTAGTAGATCACAATGAATTTGGACAAAGTGTAGACGGTCTGGAAAAAGCGACTATAGTAGATATTGTAGACCATCATAAATTAGGAGGAATGACTACTGCAGCACCTCTTAGTATGACTTTAAGACCTGTAGGATGTACAAACACTATCCTTTATTCTATGTATAAAGAAAATAATGTCGAAATAACAAAACAAATAGCAGGACTTATGTTATCAGCTATATTATCAGATACTCTAATCTTTAGATCTCCTACTACTACAAATGATGACATAGAAGCTGGAAAAACATTAGCAGAAATAGCCGGCGTTGATTATGAAAAATATGGTATGGAAATGTTTAAAGCAGGTACATCTCTTGATGGATATACAGTTGAAGATATTGTAAATATGGATTTTAAGGCTTTTGAAATGGGCTCAAAAAAAGTTGGTATCGGTCAGGTAATGACTCTTGATATAGATGCTGTAATGAGTAAAAAAGACGATTTCTTGAATTATATAAATGAATCCGATTATGATATGCTTTATCTTGCAATAACAGATATAATAAATGAAGGTTCATATTTACTTTACAAATCACCAGATGAAATAGTTGGAAACGCTTTTAACGTTACTCCTATTCAAGGTGTATTTGTGGAAGGACTTGTATCAAGAAAAAAACAGCTGGTACCTAATTTAACTCCAGAAGTTGAGAAACTTTAATAAATTATTATAAACAGAGGTGAAAAAATGGAACAAAACTATCCAATAGTAACAATAGAAATGGAAAATGGTAGTGTAATCAAAGCTGAACTTTATCCTCATATCGCTCCAAATACAGTAAAAAACTTTATTTCTCTTATAAACAAAGGATATTATAACGGTTTAATATTCCATAGAGTTATAAATGGATTTATGATTCAAGGTGGTTGTCCGGAAGGATCCGGAATGGGAGGTCCCGGATATACTATAGCAGGTGAATTTACATCAAACGGATTTATAAATAATCTAAAACATGAAAGAGGAGTTCTTTCAATGGCTAGAGCCATGAATCCAAACTCAGCCGGATCACAGTTTTTTATTATGCATCAAAACTCTCCGCATTTAGATGGTCAATATGCTAGTTTTGGTAAGGTTATTGAAGGTATTGAAGTCATTGATGAAATAGCAGAAACAAAAACAGGATTTGGTGACAAACCTAAAGTTGAACAAAAAATCGAATCTTTTACAGTGGATACAAAAGGAATAGACTACGAAGAACCAGAAAAAATGTAAGTATAAAGCAGACCGAATTTGGTCTGCTTATTTTAATATAATGTTTCACAAATGAGAGATAGTATTATATAATATAATTATTGAGTTTAGGGAGGAAAGAAAATGGATAAGAAAAACTTAAAAATAATTGCATCTCTATTAGTTCTTGTAATACTAATAGGGGTGTATATATTTGGAAAGCAAAATAAAAAGGAAGATGTGTCAGCTACATACTATTATCTCGGTACGGTAAATGACATAAAAATATTGAAAGATAATAAAAAACACTCTGAAGAAATCTTAAAAAAATCAGAAAAAATACTTATAGATGTGCATAATAAGATGAGTTCACAACTTAGTAATACAGAAGTTGATAAAGTTAATAAAAATGCCGGTATAAAGCCAGTTAAAGTATCTGAAGAAACATTTTATGTTATGGAGAATGCATTAAAATATGCCGGTTTAACAGAGGGTGTATTTGATCCTTCGATAGGTGCAATCTCATCTTTATGGAATATAGGAAATGAAGAAGCTAGAGTTCCTAAGAATGAAGAAATTAAGGATAATTTAAAGTTTGTAAATTACAAAAACGTCTTGTTGAATAAAAAACAAAATACAATTTTTCTTAAGGAAAAGGGTATGAAAATTGATTTAGGCGCAATAGCAAAGGGTTATGCTGCCGACAGAATAGCCAATTTAATGAAAGATGAAAAAATATCTAGTGCTATCATCAATTTGGGTGGTAATGTTTATGTAGTTGGAAAAAAGGACGATTCTAATTTCAAAATAGGTATACAAGCTCCATATGAAAAAAAGTCTGAAGCTATAGGATACATTAAAGGTAGTGATATTTCAGTAGTTACATCGGGTACGTATGAAAGATATATAAAAGATGGAGACAAAATCTATCACCATATGATGGATCCAAAAACAGGTTATCCTTTTGACAATAATTTAAACTCTGTATCAATCATTTCAAAAGTTTCTATGGATGGAGATGCTCTTTCAACTTCTACTTATGGACTTGGTATTGAGAAAGGAAAAAAATTTATTGAAAATCAAAAAAATATTGAAGCAATTTTCGTTACAAAAGATAAAAAAATAATTCTTACAAAAGGATTAAAAAACAACTTTGTATTAACTGATGATACTTATGAAATAATTAAATAAATAAAAAGAGGCTATATAGCCTCTTTTTATTTATTTAAATTTAATACTAAAGCCCTACTTATATAAAAATCATAAATATAAAGTGTGCAACGATACCCGCTACAATACCACCTATAGTATGAGATAAAATAGCTTTTCCTGCTAGTTCTCTAGCTTTTAAAGCATCCATCATACCTATATGAGTACTTAAATACCCTGACCAACACATACCCATTGCTGTAAATACTGCTATATCATTTGCACTTACTTTGCCAGTTTTAATTAACTCAGGTATTAAAGATATGGCCGCGCCAACTGCACCTAATGATGTTATTGGTACTGCAATAGCTTCTGCTGATTTAAACCCGAACATTGGTTCTAGTATAAACTGAAGCTTTGATCCTAATAATGGAAGAAGTTTAACCCCTTCATAGGCTGCACCTGTGTATCCATTTTCACCAGGTCCGAATGTTAGCATCATAACAAATGTACATACAATAAGTATGCCAGGAATAATGGCTAATCCCATTTCAACCCCATTCTTACCGCCTTCCAATAGTGCGTCCAATACCCTTTGGAATAAATTACCTGTCCTAATGTATCTAAATTCGTTCTGATCTTCTACCCCATCAGTATCCAATGTCTCATATTGTTCGTTTGCTGAACTACCATAGTACCTTTTAGTTTGAATTAACATTAATCTTACACTTACTATTGATCCAATAATAGCTGCCAAATTACCAATCAATGCAGGTGCAATGTATTCATCACCTTGAGACACCATAAATGTTGTAACTATAAGTCCCATACCAAAAGATGTTCCTAAGTTACATAGAGCTGGTACCTGATATTTCTTAAAGTATTGAGTGAATGTCTTATCACTTGCAAAAGGTATAATTGCTGGATTATCAGAAAGATACGTTGCTACTGCACCAGTAACACCAGCACCTGGAAGTCCCCATATCGGTTTCATCAATGGCGCAAATATTTTATTAACTAACGCTATTACTCCGAATTCTGATAGCAATGCACTTATAGCACCAGCCAATACCGCCATTGCCATTATGAAAAATGAAGTTTGCAATAATAAATCATGGGCGGTCGCCATCATCGTTTTAAACATCATACCTACACCCATAATACTTCCTAGCCAAATAAATCCACCAAGAAATATTGCCAAAAATACAAAGGTTTCAACGCTTATCGCTTTGACTTTCTTCTTGTGTTCCATGATATCACCTCTTTAAATATAAATTTTTAAGTTCGATTAGTTTGAAAACAACCTTTTTTACATTATACCATATTTGTGAAAGTGTTACCATGTTTTTTTCAGATTTGTCAAAAAATTGTATTTAATTATTCAAAAAAATAATACATTGACATATAATAATTCATATAGTCATCTACAAATGCCAATTCTCTTATAGAATGCATAGCTAATATAGGTATACCAACGTCTACAATAGGTATAGGAATACTTGATGTGATTATTGAACCTATAGTACTTCCACTTTTCATGTCAGAGCGATTTACGAAAATTTGATAATCAATATTGTTCTTCAAACAAAGAGATTTAAATACAGCAACCGAAAATGAATCACTAGCATATGCTCTTCCTGCATGGACTTTTATAGTTGGCCCTTTGCCAAATATTGGTTTATTAGTAATATCAGCCTTTTCTTGCTTATTAGGATGAAGTGCATGGGCAAGATCAGCAGAAATCATAAAAGAATTTTCAAAACTTCTTAACATATCTTCCCTGTCTTTATTTAGTGATATGCATATTCTTTCTATAATATTCAATAATGAATTGGAACCTGCCCCCTCTTTTGAAAGACTTCCAATTTCTTCATTATTAAATAATGATACAAGACTAATACCACTAAATTCACTTTTTTTATTTTTCGAACTGTCTATCAGAGCTAGTATACTTGAATGAGCACTTGCAAGATTATCTAATCTTCCACAAGATATAAATTCATTGCAATCACCTACAACACTTCCTTTTTCATATTCATATAGGTAAAGCTCAAAATCTAATATGTCTTCTATTTCAATTTTTTCGTCTAATTCTTTATGTATTAATTTCAAAATATAATTTTCTTCTAAATTTTCTCCTGATTCCAATACGACAGGCATCATGTCATTTTGCTGGTTATATTCATATCCCGAATTTATATTTCTATTCATATGAATTGCCAGGTTGGGAATAATACAAACAGGTCTTTTTATATTTATAATATATTCATTAGGTGAAAATACATTTGCTTTATTTTTAGTCATTACTTTACCAGCAATTGCCAAAGGTCTGTCAAACCAAGTACTTGCTATCATACCCCCATAAGGCTCTACATTTAACTTAATGCCGTTTTTTGTGCTTATTTCCGGGTTGGGTTTTAATTTATATCCCGGAGAATCACAGTGACTTCCTATTATTCTAAAACCATACTCCTCAACCCTGTCACCATTTATAATAAATGCAAAAAGAGCGGAGGAGTTAACACTTACATAATATTTGCCTCCTATTTCCAGTTTCCATTTATTTTTGCTGTCCAATTCCTTAAATCCATTTTTTTCAAGCATTTTTATAGAATTTTGAACAGCATTAAACATTGTCGGTCCTTTATTGATATAATCAACTAAGTCATTAGCCAGTTCGCTAGCATTTTTTTTAATCATCTCACACCTCCGTATAATGCTTTTTTGAATATATACTCTCATACATTCTCATAATTTTCCATATTACAAGTTGTTTTCAATGCACTTTAATTATACTAATATTTCAATACTTTTATAGTTGTATATTCCAAATTTATCTTTTTCACACCTTTTTTATTAAAAGCTACTGTAATCTCTCCTCCTAATTTTGATATTACTGCCCCTTCACCAAAACTCGGATGGTTTATTATAGTACCTTTTTTTACCTTTGGAATACTTTCTACATTATACGAATCTGCCCCTTTTCCTTCACTACGCTTAATATCAACATCCTGATCTATTTGTATTTCATTTTTATTATCAAGTATTCTAGCACCTATTTCTTTGGCCTTATTCACACTCATTGAATTTTTATATTTTTGTGCATAATTTTGAAGTAAGCTGTAGTCTTTTCCTGCATATTCTACCGGTTTTATAGTGGAATCTAAAATTTCAATACTATCATCGGGAAGCTCTTTCAAAAATCTGGACTTTAAATTCACATTAGTCTTACCATAAAGAGTTCTACTTGCTGTATGTGTTAGATATAACTCTCTCATAGCCCTTGTTATTCCTACATAGCAAAGCCTTCGCTCCTCTTCTATATCAGAATCATTCAGACTGGAAATCGCTCTAGCTATAGGAAATACTTTTTCCTCCATACCAACTATAAAAACTACTGGAAACTCTAAACCTTTTGACGAATGCATTGTCATCAAAGATACTTTTTCCATTTCCTTAGAATTTTCATCATCCATATCACTTGAAAGAGATATATTGGCTAAAAAATCACTTAAATTTTTTACTTCCTCACTGCCATCATCTCTTTTTTCATATTCTATAGCGATAGATTTAAACTCTTGTAGATTGTCTATCCTGTCTTGTGCTTCCTCAGATTTTCCATTTTGTAATTTTTCATTTTTTAGCTTTTGTGCCTCTAATTCAGCTAAATATCCTGTCATCTCCAGTATTTTATCCACCATAATACTAGGTGGATAACCATCAGAAATGGATCTGAATATTCCTATCAAATCTACAAATTCATTTATTCCTTTCTTTGATTTTGTAGAAATATCAGAATTGTTATCTACATCTAAAAGAACAGAGTACAGACTCTCTTTCATCATACTTGCTCTATCTTCAAGTTTTTCAATAGTCTTTAAACCTATTCCTCTTCTAGGAACATTTATTATTCTCTTAACGGATATATCATCTTGAGGATTTACTATCACTCTCAGATATGCAATTAAGTCCTTTATTTCTTTTCTTTCATAGAACTTCGTGCCTCCATATATATTATAAGGTATTTGAAATCTATTCAATGCATCTTCCACTGCTCTTGCCTGAGCATTTGCCCTGTATAATACTGCATATTCGCTAAAATTTCTTCCAGTTTCCATAGAATTTTCATATATTTCGTTTACAACATAATTAGCTTCTTCTACTTCATTTTTTAAGAGCTTTACTTTGACGGGTTTTCCATCTTTTTTATCACTCCAAAGTTTTTTCTTTTTTCTTTCTGTATTATTTGCAATTAGATAGTTAGCGGTATCCAAAATTATTTGCGTGGATCTGTAATTCTGTTCCAACTTAACTACAAATACATTATCATAATCTTTTTCAAATTCCAGTATATTTCTTATATCAGCACCTCTCCAGCCATATATACTCTGATCATCATCCCCAACTACACATATGTTCTGGTGTCCCATTGCCAGCATCTTCACAAGCTCGTATTGGGCTCTTGAAGTATCCTGATATTCATCGACCATTATGTATCTAAATTTTCCTCTATAAAAATTCAATACATCTTCATTTGTTTTTAATAATTCTACTGTCTTGAATATCAAATCATCAAAATCTAAAGCACTACTTCTAATTAAACGTTCCTGATAAATAGCATAGACTTCCGCTACTGTTTTTAGCCAAAAATCTGTACCTGCCTGTCTTGCAAACTCTTTTGGATCCATAAGCTTGTCTTTTGCAGATGATATTGTAGAAATAATGGATTTTGGTTCAAATTTCTTATCATTAAGATCTAATTCTTTTATACATTCTTTTACAAGTGTTATCTGGTCTGAAGCATCATAGATAACGAAACTTCTATTATAACCTATTTTATTAATATCTTTTCTTAATATCTTGACACAACAAGAATGAAATGTAGAGATCCACATATCATGTGAACTTTCCCCAACCATATTTTCAACTCTCTCACGCATTTCATTAGCTGCTTTATTTGTAAATGTAATAGCAAGTATATTACCCGGATTCACATTTTTATCCTCTACCAGATAGGCAATTCTGGTTGTCAAAACTTTTGTTTTGCCCGAACCTGCTCCTGCTAAAATAAGTACGGGGCCTTCCGTTTTTTCTACAGCCTGTTTTTGAGCAGGATTTAAATCATCAATATACATAATAATACTCCTTGTCATTCAACTTACACAATCTAACTTACATAATACATAGATATTTCATGTTTTCAATCTCTATTCAAAAAAATATTTCAACTTATTTTTTATCCTTTTTAAAATTGCTGGATTTTTGCCCAGGCAAGATACACTTACTATTATATCATTACTATCATATTTCGTTTCAAAAAAGGCCATGTTAATAAAATTAGAATTTTTATGATTATCTACAGAATTTATTAATATTTTTTTATTCTTACAATACTCACTAATACTGCTATTTAATTCGGTATTATCTGTGGCCGCAAAAACTAAATCCATATTGTCAATATCCACATATTCAACCTTTTTCTTAATCAAAATGACACCTTCAAACTTTTTCTCCAGTTCCAGAAAATCATCTATAAATTCCGGTGAAATAATGATAATTTTTTCTACATAGCCAATCATTGAATAAACTTTTCTATATGATATTTTTCCACCACCGATTACAAGTATATTCAGTTTTTCTAAATCCACCATTATAGGATAAAACATTGCTTCCTCCTAATATCTATCTATATACTTTGCCATGTCTTTTGCAAAATATGTAATTATAATATTTGCACCGGCTCTTTTTATTGACATAATTGATTCGTATATTACGTCCTCTTTTAACAGTCCTTTTTTTACCGCAAGTTTAAGCATAGAATATTCTCCACTTACATTATATGCAGCTAGAGGCACATCAAAAATCTCACTTGCTCCTTTTATCACATCCAAATACGAAAGTGCTGGCTTTATCATTATAATATCTGCACCTTCCTGAATATCATATTCACATTCCAACATAGCTTCTTTATAATTTGATGAATCCATTTGATATGTTTTTCTATCTCCAAAAGATGGTGCTGATTCAGCAGCTTCTCGAAATGGACCGTAAAAATTAGATGCATATTTCGCACTATATGCCATAATTCCTACATTCACATATCCGTTTTTATCTAAGGTCTCTCTAATTGCTCTCACTCTTCCATCCATCATATCGGACGGAGCCACCATATCTGCACCTGCTATTGCATGACTCAATGCAATTTTTGACAAAAATTTTAGACTTTTATCATTATCTACATAACCATTATTATCTATAATTCCACAGTGACCGTGATCAGTATACTCACACATACAGACATCGGTAATAATCACTAACTCTTTATTTACTTTTTTTATTTCTCTTATAGCTCTTTGAACTATACCATCATCTTTAAAACCGGAACTTGCACACCAATCCTTATCTTTAGTAACACCAAAGATCATTATGCTTTTAATTCCACAATTAACTATTTCTTCTACTTCTTCTTTTAACTTATCTATTGAAAAATGATATACGCCCGGCATGCTTTTTATTTCTCTTTTTATTTTTTCTCCCTCAACAACAAATATTGGATATACAAAATCCTTCATAGATAATCTTGTTTCTCTTACCAAACTTCTTATTGAATTATTCTTTCTTAATCTTCTAGGCCTTCTCATTCTTATTCCTTCTCTTCCATTTTTATTTTTAAAAATTTTTCTCTACATCAGATAATATTATATCTACCAAGGAGTTTATATTCGCTTTATCCGACTCCAAATCGGGATTAATACCACTATACGTCATATTTTTGCTGGTAATACTCCCAATAGATACTTTTTTTATCATTTTCAATTTTTCTATATTTTCTTTTCCAATCAGTTCTACCAAATTATTGAAAGTAGATGAACTTGTAAATGTAATATAATCTATTTTATCATTTTCAAATATATTTATGACCTCTTCCTTTGCTGCTAAATTTACCTTATTAGAATAAATATTCAACCTATGGACTACAGCCCCATTTTCATTCAATTTTTCCTCAAAATCACCAGGTGCTATTTCAGAACATGGATACATTATCCTGTTATTTCCGTTAATTTTTATATCATCTATAATTTTGTCAGCAAGTGAGTTCGCATAAAAATTATCGGCAATAATATCCGGGTATATATCCTTTCCTTCTATTTCTGAAGTGGTAGCTTCTCCAATGCTGCAAATTTTTGAACCCGCCAGTATTCTTTTATCTATCCGATGTTTTCTAAGTGCATTAAAAAAATATTTAACTGAATGTTGACTCGTGAATGCTATATAATCATTATTTTTTATCATTTTTTTTAAATATTCTTTTTCTACTTCAATTCCTTCAATTTGTATAGTCGGTATTTCAATCACTCTAGCTCCTAAATTTTCTAATTTATATCTCAATTCACTATTTTTTGCTCTAGTTCTGGTAATTGCTATTGATTTTCCAAAAAGTGGCCTTTTTTCAAAAAAACCTAATTTTTTAGTAAGAGCCACAACCTCTCCGACAACAAATAATGCAGGCGACTTTACTTTTTTTTCTTCCACAAGTAAATATGCTTTTTCTAAGCTGGATTTTACTGTTTTTTGATCATATTTTGTCGCCCAGGAAACAAAAGCTACAGGTGTATTAGGATCTCTACCATTTTCAATCAACATTTTAGTTATATGCTTTATATTTCCAATACCCATTAAAAAAATAACTGTTCCCTTTTCTTTCGCAAGAGCAGGCCAATTTATATCAAGGTTATCATCATATTTTGAATGTCCTGTTACAACATGAAATGAAGATGCATAGTCTCTATGAGTAACTGGAATACCTGCATAGGCTAATCCACCAATAGCTGAGGTAACACCTGGAACAACCTCAAAATCAACATCATTATCATAAAGTATTTCTGCCTCTTCTCCACCTCTGCCAAAAACGTAGGGATCGCCTCCTTTAAGCCTCACAACTATTTTTCCTTGTTTTGCCTCTTCTAAGATTTTGTGATTTATTTCATTTTGTGGTAAAATGTGGTTACTGGATTCTTTTCCAACAAAAAATAGTTCACATTCTTTTTTTCTATAATCCAGCAATTCTTTATTGACCAATCTATCATAAATAATTACATCCGCTTTCTTTAAACATTCCAAACCTTTTATGGTAATCAAGCCCCTGTCTCCCGGACCAGCACCTACTAAATACACTTTAGACATCATTAGATATTACCTCTCTTTATCGTGCAATTTTTTATATAATATTTTTGCCAATTCATTTCCAATTTCAACCGCATCAACTTTTTTGCCCTCAAGTTTTGCAGAGACAATATTTTTACATTCACTATCCCCATACATAGCTCTTAACCTCAAAATATCACCATCTATTTCTGAAATTGCACCTACCGGCATATGACATCCTCCATCTATACTTTTAATAAAACTTCTTTCAGCAATTACTCCTATATCACTTTCCAAATCCGCAATTTCATCACATATTTTTCTTAAAAAGCTGTCATTTTCTCTTATTTCTATAGCCAAGGCACCCTGCCCTGGAGATGGTATCATCTCATCATAATCAAAATAGTATATTTTTAATTTTTTTTCCAACCCTAACCTTTCAATACCGGCTGCAGCAATCACTATACCATCAAAATCTTCCAATTCCATTTTTTTTATTCTAGTATTTATATTTCCTCTGATTAAAGGAACTTCTATACCGGGATTTATTTTCAATAACTGACTAATCCTTCTTTTGCTTCCAGTTGCTATTTTTATATTTTTTGAATTTTTTAACCAGTCATGAATTTCATCATGATTCATATTATACTTTGAATTTAAAACCAAAATATCTGCCGGATTTGCACGGTTGGGAGTCTTTGTAAGCAAGAGCCCTTCTGAGATAATAGTAGGCATATCTTTTAAACTATGAACGGCAAAATCTATCTCACCAGATAATATTTGTTTTTCAATCTCGGAAACAAAAATACCCTTATCTCCTATTTTATCAAGCGCTCTATCCAATACTTTATCACCTTTAGTAATAATTATTTTCTTTTCTATCTCTATATCAGGATAAAGATTTCTTATTTTATCTATAACTATATCAGTTTGAATTATAGCAAGTTCACTACCTCTAGTACCTACAATTAATCTCATATACTACCCCTTTTTTATTTAATCCTTAAATTATAATTAATATTTTTTATTAAATACGGACTACTCTATAATAATATATATCCTTATCTTCATCAACTTAATATATTATATATTCATCTGCCATTACTTATTTTATCACTTTTTCATTTGTTATTACAAATTTATACACTTCTATAGATTATTAATAAATAATGGACTCTTTTTATCACATTTTAGTGTATAATAAATAGTAATATTTTTATAAACATGGAGGAAAATTTTGAAAACCAATATAAATAATATAAGCAAAAAATATTTTAGTATGGCATTTTTTATGAAAAACACTATTTCTATATTTCTAGTGATACTGACAATTTTATTTACATTTTCTTTTAAACATCTTTATTATTTTGATATAGATTTTTTAAATATAGACTTGTACAGCAATTTTTCTAAAGAAATACTTATACGCAATTACAACTATATAATTGACTTCACAATGTCATTTAAAGACTCTACATTTGATATTCCTGATTTTCCATCTTCATTATACGGAAAATTACACTTTATTGAAGTCAGAAATATAATACAAATTCTTATAAAACTTAGTTTTGTACTTCTTATCACATCAGTGATAGGAGCTGTGTCTTGCTACAAAAAAAAATATTATAAAATTTTTAGAGAAGTTTCAATACAGATAATTGTTTTTCCTATTGTATTATTGCTCCCATTTTTGATAAATTTCTCTAAAAGCTTTGAAATATTTCATAAAATATTATTTAGAAATGATTACTGGTTATTTGATAATAATACTGATCCAGTAATAGATATACTCCCTGAAAAATATTTTTTTCATGTAGGAATACTAATTCTCGTTATTTTATGTTTATTAAGTGTAGCTTCATATATAATATATTATATTTTTTTACATAAAAATTCAAATAAAAAAATATAGAATCTAAGTTATTCCTACTTTTATAATATTATTCGTTTTTTATATAAACAATATAAAAATTTATCTTGTTTTTTGATATTTTTGTTACTTTTAAATCAATACTTACGTTTTTTATCGAATTATGTTATACTATTTTTAATAAATATTCGCTTTTTATAAGGAGGAATTAAATGTATAATGAAACAATTGACAAACTTAGCAATGCCGCTGTATATAAGGCAAATTTTTGCAAAAACAGAAAATTTTCATATATCATATCTTCTGCCCTTGCAGGTGCTTTTATAGGGACTGGCGTTTTATCTTCTTTTATTTCCGGAGCTCTTATATCAACTTCAGAGAGTCCGGCTACTAAACTTATAATGGGATTAACCTTTACTATTGCTCTTACACTAGTAATCTTTACCGGAACAGAACTATTTACCGGCAATAATCTCATTATGACAATAGGAAAACTTGATAAAAAAATAAGCTTTACAGACTTGATTAATGTATGGATATATAGTTGGATAGGCAACTTATTAGGAGCTATAATACTATCCATTATTTTTGTTATTTCAGGACTGGTTTCCACTAATCCATCAGCTGAGTTTTTTGGTGAAGTAGCAAAAATGAAAGCCACTATTCCAGTTTTTCAGCTATTCGGAAGAGCTATTCTTTGTAACTTCATTGTTTGTCTTGCTGTATTAATAACAACCAGAACCCAAAATGATGCAGCAAAAATTCTTTTAATAATTATGTGTTTATTTACTTTTGTCGTATCAGGGTTCGAACATAGTATCGCAAATATGACTGTATTTTCTATAGCTCTATTTGCAAAAAACATAACTACTATCACTTTTGGACAGGCTATTTATTCTCTGATCATAGCAACAATAGGAAATATTATTGGAGGTGTATTTTTCGTCGGTTGTTCTATATACACTTTCAAAACTAAGTAAATTTATAGGACTTTTACTAGTTAATAGATTAATAGACAATTTATAAAATAAAGGGGCTGACTCAAAAGCCCCTTTTAATATAATATAAATATTTTTTTCATTCATAAGAATTTAAAATACTACTTATCTACAAATTATCTAAAATAACTATATTTCAGAAACAAAGATATCCTTGGCTGCAATTATACCTATTTGAACTTCCAACTTATCCTCTTTTCTAATCAATATACTTCCATCATATTTGTCGATTTTTTCCACGTAAATAAAGTCTCCCAATGATAATTTTTTTCTATCCATATATTCCAATAAATCTTTTATATCTGCAAGCCTTTCTATCATCACTCTGTTTCCTTCATCTACATTCGACAATGAAATCAATTTTTTATCATAATCATCATTACTATTTATAAAAATATATCCACCATGAGGACAAGCGATAGGTTCTTTCAAATATTTATTTAGCCTATTCATCAATTTATCTGATGTGGAATACTGAAGGGCTTTTGCTTCTTCATGCACTTCCCCCCAATCATATCCTAATTCATTTTTAAGAAAATACTCCCATAATCTATGTTTTGACATTATTTTTTTTGCTTCTAATACTCCCTTTTCTGTCAAAAATAAATTACTTTTTCTACCATCTACCAATCCTTCCGATTTTAATTTTTTTATCATTTCTGTTACGGAAGGAGGTGATATATCAAGTTTCTCTGAAATCATTTTATTATTAATATTACACCCAAGTTCATTTAGCTCAAAAATTACCGTTATATAGTCTTGCCAACTTGAATTCATTAAATTTCCCCCTCATTATTTAATTTATAATGCTCATTTAAAAAATTATATCGCTTTTCTCCCAGCTCAGTTAATTTATATTCATTATCGGCTATTTCTATCAATCCTTTTGTAAGTAAACTATCAGCTGTTTTTTCAATATCATCCTTGCTCCAATTGAAATGCTTATACATTCCATCAATCCTATTTTCCTGCTTATTTGTACCATCATTAATATGATTTCCTATATGAATAATAAACATATCATTAACGACTCTTGTGAGAATTTTTTTATTGTTGATATATTTTGAAACTGCTCCCTTTTTATTAAATACCACAACAGCTAAATACACTAACATTCCTATAAAAGCACACATTCCTGACATTGATGCATTATAATGTACAGCTAACAAAGTTCCTAAGGTACAATTTATGACAGAAAAAACAGTACTTAATAATATCATTTTCTTTAAATCCTTTGCTACCAAATATGCCGTTGCCGCAGGTGTTATAAAAAATGAAAGAACCAAAATGCTACCCACTGCATCAAATGATACTACTGCCGTTAATGATGTTAATGTCATAAAGATATAAAATATAGCAGCTACCGGTATTCCCAGTAAATAGGCATATTCCTGATTAAATGTAGATATTTTCATCTGCTTGTAAAATACAATTATAAATATTAAATTTATAATTGCTACTATACCGACTTTTATAAAACTCACAGGGAGCATGATCCCCCCTATGCTAATAGTGTCTAGTGATGCAAAAATAACTTCCCCAACTAAAACTATATCCGTATCAATATGAGCATTTCTTGCATATCTGCTAATTAAAATAACGGCAAGTGAAAAAAACATAGGAAATACAACTCCAACTGCATCACTCCTCATAATTCTCTTACTTTTTCCAAGCATTTCTATCGCAGCCACAGTTACAACTCCAAAAATTCCTGCTCCTACAATCAGCCAAGGCGAACTTATGTCTTGAGTTATAAAGAAAGCAATCACTATACCAAGAAGTACTGAATGTGATATGGCGTCTGCTATCATAGACATATCTCTAAGAACAAGGAATACACCTAACATACTGCAACATATTGATGTAATTAATAATACTAAATATGAATCTATCATTGTTTACTCCTTAATCTCAACATATTTACAACCACTCCATATTTTCCAAACAACATCGAAATAAGTGTTATACTTCCCATTGTAAGAATTATAGTCGGACCGGTACTTAAACCCCTATGTATTGAGCTAAAATACGTTCCCAAAACTGCGGAAAAAGCGGCTACAATCGAAGCTATAATCAACACATTTCTCAATTTTTTAGACCAGTGATTTGCACATACACATGGCAATATCAAAAAAGAACTTATTAATATTGAACCTACAGCCTTTAAACCTACACTTACAAGTGCAATTGTCATTAATAGCAATACGAATTCAATTAAACCGGTATTTAATCCTATTGTCTTTGCAAACTCTCTATCAAAGATAAAGGCAATTATTTCTTTTTTAAATAATAAAAATAATGTAATAACTATAATAGAAACTATAATAATTAATTTGACATCCTTTTCTAACATATATGCAGCTTGCCCAAAAATATAATTTTCCAACCCCGATTGAGAGGCACCTTGAAATTTCGCATTTCCTTGTATTACACTTTTAAAAACCATTCCGAGTCCAAAAAAACCAGATAAAAATATAGCCAAATTGGCATCCAATCGCACTTTGGAATATTTCGAAGACATTTGAATCAAAAAATAACTTATTCCGCCAGTCAACATCGCTCCTAATAATAATATAGATGGTTCTCTCGTCTGAAATATCATAAAAAATAAGACTATTCCCGGAAAAGTTGAATGACCAATTGCATCTCCTATCAAACTTTGCCCCTTATATAGATTTAGAGATCCTATTATAGCTGACGAAATTGCCAGAAAAAGAGTACCAATCGAAATTATAATGAAGGTATAACTCCTCAATATTTCCATTTTATCTCCTCCTTGCCATCCATTCCATAGGCGTTGTATTTTTAAATACCTCGCTACACTTTCCTTGTCCTTTAACTACTTTGTCTATTACAACTACATGATCGAAATAATCTATTAAAGTATTCATATCATGGTGAACCACTATTATAGTTTTACCATGCTTTTGAAATTCTTTAAATTTTTCCATGATTATATGTTCGGTATTTTTATCAACTCCTGCTAGAGGTTCATCCATGATATAAATATCAGCATTTTGATTTATGGCTCTTGCAATAAAAACTCTTTGCTTTTGACCGCCAGATAAATCGGCTATATGTCTATCTGCAAACTTTTCCATCTTCATTTGCGTTAATGCATCGTATGCCATTTCCTTTTCTTTTTTGCTAATTCTATGAAAGACACCTTTATTTCCATACTGCCCCATCATAACTACATCCAATACCGTTATCGGAAAATCCCAATTTACAGATTCGGTTTGAGGAACATAGGCTATTTTCTCTCTCACATCTTCATATCTTTTTCCCCAAAATCTGGTAGTTCCGGTAAGTGGTTTCATCAAACCCATCATTCCTTTTAATAATGTTGACTTACCGGCTCCATTTGGACCTATTATAGCAGTTATAGATCCTTCTATAAAATCCACATCTATATCCCAAATTACAGGAGTATCAACATATGCCATTGTCATATCTTCAACTTTTATTATCGTATTTTCTTTCAAATTTATCTCTCCTATCTTAATTAAATACTATATATCGATTAATTATTACTTTCAATAACTTTATAAATGGACATAGTCAGCCAATATCGGCTGACTATGAAATACAATACTTATTTTAAATTATCATATATTAATTTTACATTGTGTTTATACATATCAATATATGTACTTCCTTCTTTACCTGTTGGTGCCAACGAATCTGAGAAAAGTTCTTTTCCCTCTCCTGATACTACATTTACATCAAATCCCTTTGCTTTTACGATTTCTTTTAATTTATTCATTCTTTCAGGATTTGTTGTACTTTCAGAAAATATAGCTTTAATTTTATGTTTAACTATAAAATCAGCTGTTTTTTCAATATCTTTATTTGCTATTTCTGAATCAGTACTTACACCTTGTGGTGCAACAACTTCTATATTATACATTATAGAAAAATAATTAAATGCATCATGTGGTGTAATTAAATATCTATGTTCTGCAGGTATTTCATCCAACATTTTCTTATTTTCTTCATTAAGTTTATCTAACTGCATATTATATTCTTTTGCTTTTTTCATAAACTCATCTTTATTATCCGGCAATAATTCAGAAAGCTTTATACTTGCTTCATCTACAGCTTTTTTATAAAGATTGATGTCAAACCAAAAATGAGGATCTATTATTTGATTTCCGTCTTCCTCCATTTTTCCGACTTCTTTTTCAGTAAAATTTTTAGTCACAGGCGCACCCTTTTTTTCAAGTATATCATTCATCTTTCCTTCAAAATGAAGTCCATGGTATAAAACTAAATCTGCTTTTTTAATCTTATTTAAATCGTCCGGTTTTGCAACATAAAGATGCGGATCTTCACCAGCTGGAATCACCATTTCCACATTAACCTTGTCCCCTGCAATTTGATTCACCATATCAGCAATAAAAGATGTAGTTGCAACGACAGTTTTTTTATCATTATCCACACCACCATTGTTTGCAGTATTTCCACAACCTGCGGAAATAAGAAGTACGAAACACAATGTTATTATTGAAAGTATTTTTTTCATTATTAGCCTCCTTAAAAAAAAATTTTAGCTTTACCTAAATTATATCATAATAAAAACTAATTTCAAGTATTTTTTCATATTTTATGCGTTAATATCAATTTTTATATATTTAAAATCTAATTATATTTTTTAGTATTTATAAAAAAATAGCTTTCTGAAAATTAATTTAGTCAGAAAGCTATTTTCCATTAATTTTATAACTCTTTATTCTTACTAGAAATATTTAAAACCACGTATAATCCAATATAATTTTTATGCAAAACATTATATATTACCGATCAAAATCAACATAATACTGAGTCCACATTGCAACCTCACTCAATGCCGGATGTGGCACCATAGTCTCATTTACAGTAGTTACTAAGTTTGGCTGAAGATACCTGGTATGATTTTTATCCCTCAAAATATTTGTCGTTTCAGAACCAATATCTTCATTTAATACTCTAATACTAAGCTCTCCAGTATTCATTAAATTTAAAAACGGTTGAATTAGCATGGATGCTTCCGGACCTATTGCATGAACTCCCAAAAATTCTTTTGTATTTTTATCAGCAACAACTTTAATAAAACCATCATCCGGATCTCCCGGTTCAAATCCAAGGGCATATCCTTTTGCCGTAGATGAATAGTGATGTGTTCCCACTGTCAATTCATATCCTGCATTTCTCGCCTGTGTTTCTGTCAGTCCTACATTTGCTACTTGAGGATAAGTATATGTAACAGCTGGAACCAGATCATATCTTGCAAATCTGTAATCATCTATACTTTCTGCTATAAATAAATTGTGTGCCAATATATCAGCTTCATAATTAGCCTTATGTCTAAACTGTGCAAGACCATTGATATCTCCAAATGCATAAATGCCGTCGACACTGGTTTCAAGAAATTCGTTAGTTACTATCCAGCCTTTTTCATTACATCTAATATTTGTATTTTCCAATTTTAACCAATCACCATTAGATTTAATTCCCGGCGCAATCAAAATCTCCTCACCTTTAACTTCAAATTCCTCTTTAGTTTCTTTGTTTTTAAATTTCAATACTTTTAAGCCATTTTCTATTTTGATAGATAGCGTTTCAGAGTTTAAAAATACATTAATTCCAAGTTTTTCAACGTCGTTTAATATCTGAGCGGAAATCTCCTCATCTTCTTTTGGTAAAAGTCTTACATTACGCTGAATGATATTAACTTCTGTCCCGGTAGCTGAAAAAACATGGGCGAATTCGACTCCAATTGGACCTCCTCCTACAATAATAAGACTCTTGTACGGTTTATCCGGATATTTTTCACCAAACAAACTTTCTGAAGTTATATATCCTACCTCCTCAAGATTTTTAATTGGAGGAACATTAGTCCTGCCACCGGCACCTATAAATATTTTATCAGCACTCATCACATCAGATTTTCCGCCTGAATTTAAATCTACTTGTATCTCTCTATCAGAAAGAAAATATCCCATACCTTCGTAAACATCTAAGTTTTTGACTTTATTGTAAAAATTCTTTAAACCTTCACTCTCATTAATTTTACTCCATACTCTTTGTGACATCTTATCCCAGTCAATTTCGGCCTTACTTGCTTTCACTCCGATTTTATGAATATCCTCTGATTTTCTAACATAGTCAGCTGCTGTAACCATTATTTTAGTAGGTATACATCCCCTCGTGAGACAGGTACCGCCAAATCGTCCAACTTCAATTTGTGCACATTTCAATCCTTTTTCCAATGCAGCTTCAAGTATAATATTCGCGCTTCCGGTACCAATAAAAATTGCATCATATTTTTTCATAACCTATCTCCTTTTTATACAAACCTTTTTTATAATAAAAATAAATAAAAAACAGAAATCAGATACTTATAAAATTTATATGTTAACTTATATTATACCATTTATATGATTGCTAAATTAAAATCTTCTCTTATAAATTCTTGGACTGAACAATAATAATATAGGGAATATTTCCAATCTTCCAAGTAGCATATCTAAAGATAATACTATTTTTGAAAGATCTGAAAATGTAGAAAAATTCCCGGTTGGGCCAATCAAATCACCAAATCCCGGCCCTACATTATTTATACAAGTCATTATAGAGGTAATAGTAGTTTCAAAATCGAACTCATTAATTGATACTATCAGAAAAGATAATACCAATAATAATGAATAGATTAATAAATATGCAGATACACTCCTTATTACATCATCACTAATTATTTTACCATCCATTTTTATATTTGATACAGCTCTCGGATGTATCACTCTTTTTAATTCCAACTTGATATGCTTTAGCATAATTAAAACTCTTGAAACTTTTAATCCACCACCAGTAGAACCGGCACACGCTCCTACCAACATAAGTATAAGTAATATTGACCTGGAAAAATGAGGCCATAAATTGAAATCAGTAGTCATAAAACCTGTAGTGGTTATTATTGTAGCAACCTGAAATGATGCATATCTTATTGCTTCCGGTATTGTATCATATACATTTCTTAAATCAATGGTTATCAAAACAATTGCAGTAAGTATTATAATCAGATATACACGTAATTCTTCACTTCTTACTATCCTTGAAAATTTATTTAATATGGCTAAATAAAATAAATTAAAATTAATCCCAAATAATATCATAAAAATTGTTATTACACCATCAATGTAGGCGCTATCATAATGTCCAATGCTATCTGATTTTATGGAAAAACCTCCCGTTCCAGCTGTTGAAAAAGCATGAACTATACTATCAAAAAGTGGCATTTTTCCCAGCATCAAAAATATTATCTCAAATAACGTCAAAGCAACGTAAATAAAATACAATATTTTTGCAGTTTGTTTGGTCTTTGGAACCAATTTATCCATAGTAGGCCCCGGAACTTCTGCTTTCATAATATGAACGGATTTACTTCCTGCCAACGGTATTATAGCCATTACAAATACCAGTACTCCCATTCCTCCTATCCAATGAGTAAATGAACGCCAAAACAATATCCCTTTAGACAATGATTCAATATCTACAAGTATGGTTGAACCGGTAGTTGTGAATCCTGACACTGTTTCAAAAAAAGCATCTATAAAACTTGGTATACTTCCTGTTATATAAAATGGAAGAGAACCTATTATCGAAAATATAATCCAAGCAATACCTACTATTAATATTCCGTCCTTTGCAAAAATATCAATTTTTCTAGGCTTTTTCATCGTAAATATATACCCTACTAATATAAAGAATACAGCAAGTAAGCCTATTTTCTTAGCAACATCATGTTCACCGTATATCAGCGAAACGATTGTTGGAATAAGAAGAAGCATTCCCTCTATTTTCGATATATTCATAAGTATATAGACCATCATTTCATAATTCATTTTTTCCTCTACTTATCAACACTAACTACAATATCTTCAACATCACTAATATTTAAACTTGAAGTTACTATAATTATGTTATCTCCTTCACTAATATAATCATTTCCTTCAGGAATTATTATTTTTCCCTCTCTAACTATACATGCAACTAATATATCGTTTCTAATTTTTAATTGCGCAAGGGGAATATCTGCTATCTTACACCCTTTTACCACAGTAAACTCCAAAACTTCAACTCTATCATTTATAATTCTATATAAACAATTAAGTTTACTTCCCATAGAATTGTTCATACCTTTTACATATCTTAAAATAATATTACTTGTCAAATCTTTTGGGGATATTACAGTATCTAAATTAAATGAATCGGTTAAGTTTTCAAATGTCGACTGACTTAATTTTGTAATTACCTTTGATACATTTTTCGAATTTGCAAACATAGAAAGTATTATATTTTCTTCATCCATTCCAGTTAAAGATACAAAAGCATCAACATCATCAATGCCTTCTTCTTCGAGTAATTGTTTATCCGTACCATCTCCATGAATAACATCTATATCTGGCAATAATTCAACCAATCTATTACAAGCATTCATATCTTTTTCTATCACTTTAACTTTTATATTAATATTTTGCAGTGTCTTACAAAGATAGTATGTAATCTTTCCAGCTCCAATTACCATAACCGTTCTTATTTTTCTTTTCAAACCACCAATTTTCTTTAAAAATATCTCTAAATTCTCATGTGAGGCAGCTATATTCAGCTTATCTCCCTCTTGAAGAATAATATTTCCTTTTGGTATAATTACCTCACTATTTCTCTGTAAGGCACAAATTAGAAATTTTACATTGAATGAATTTCTTATCTCATACAAAGATTTCCCTACTAGCGGGGATTCCTTGTATAACTTAAATTCTAATAATTCTACTTTTCCCTTGGCAAAAGTTTCTACCTTTATTGCTGATGGAAATCTTATAATTCTTGAAATTTCATTAGCTGCTACAAATTCAGGATTTATTACCATACTTAACCCTAACTCATCTCTTATATAGTTAAGCTGATTATAATATGCCGGATTTCTTACTCTTGCAATCGTATTTTTTGCCCCAAATTTTTTCGCAAAAAGACACGAAAACATATTTGTCTCATCAGAAGATGTGCAACCTATTACTAAATCTGCAGATTCTATACCCGCTTCTTTTTGGACTTCATAATCTATTGCATCACCACATATACAAGCCACATCTTGATGTGAATTAATTTTATTGATTACTTCTAAATTTTTCTCTATAACAGTTACATCATGAGCTTCTTGTGACAGTTGCTCAGAAATCTTTTTACCTACCTTACCGCCACCAATTACCACTATTCTCAAGATTATTTCCTCCTGCATTAAATAATTCATTATCTATTATTCAAAATTCATAAGCTAATTATATCATATATACTTGCTTTTGTAATTAAAGATAAGCTTATCTTCTAAATGTTATTTTATAACATTAGAACTTTAGTTTAAAGAAATTTTTATATGTTGACTCAGATTCATTAAACAGGTTTTTTATTATATTTTAAAATAAATATAATAAAAATAAAAAAAATATATTATATAGTAAATTAACCTCATTACTATTGTAAGAAATTTGACAATAATATATAATTAATATATAATAAATTATACTGATAATTCTAAATTTAATGAATTTTTCAATTCATTTTTTTATGATTTATTTACCGTTTTTATACTATATTAACTTATATATATTTGAAATTAGTTAATAATAGTATTTCAACAAATATTTTCATAGGAGGTATTATATGAAAAACAAGAAGATAAAGATTCTTTTAATTCTTACAATTGTATTTTCTTTTATTTTTCCAATTCTTTTTAGCAATCCCTCATTTTCTGCAAAGAAAAATCAAGAAATAGTTTTTGCTGATTCAGGCTGGGACAGCATTAAGCTTCATAATGCAATTGCAGGATATATCGCTTCTGAATTATATGGATATAAATGGAGGGAAGTTCCGGGTTCTTCAACAATAATGCATGAGTCATTGAAGTCAGGGGAAGTCGACATCATTATGGAATGTTGGACAGATAATATAGCCGACTATAAAAAAGACAAAAACAAAAACAGATTTAAGGAACTAAGTATAAATTATGCTGATAATAGACAAGGATTCTATGTACCTAGATATGTAATTGAAGGTGATAAAGATAGAAATATTAAGCCACTTGCTCCTAATCTAAAAAATGTCTGGGATTTAGAAAAATATGCATCAATATTTAAAGATCCGGAAGATCAGAGTAAGGGAAGAATATATGGAGCTATTCCAGGTTGGGAAGTAGACAGCATACTTTATAAAAAATATAAACATTATAAACTTGATAATACTTTCAACTACTTTAGACCAGGTTCCGATTCTGCTCTCTCGGCAGCTTTAACATCTGCGTATGATAAAGGAGAACCAATAGTTTCATATTATTGGGAACCTACATGGCTTATGGGAAAATATGATTTTATACTACTTCAAGATAAGCCTTACACAGAAGAAGGAAATAGAAATGGTGAAACGGAATTACCATCGGTTAAGGTCACTGTTGCTACAAGCAATAAATTTTTTGACAATAATAAAGAACTTGTCACATTCTTAAAAAAATATAAAACTTCCAGTGATCTCACAAGTGAGGCACTAGCTCATATGCAGGAAACAAAAGAAGACTATAATAAAACCGCAAAATGGTTTTTATCTAAACATCCTGAATTATTGGATCAATGGTTAAATAAAAAAGATGCTGAAAAGATAAAAAAATCTATTTCAAAAAATGCCACTAATCCTTTCTCATCTTTCTTATATGATTTTCCAATAAAAACAAGCTTTGATATTTCAAACATCGATAATAGCGTTAGAAACTTTAGTGTTAAACATAAAACCTTTTTCGATGCTATAAGAAATTCACTTATGAATTTAGTATCTTTTATCCAAGGTATACTAAATTTAATCCCATGGCCGTTATTTATGATTATAGTATATATTAGCGCTTATAAATCTTCTAAAAAACACGGCTCATCGCTTTTATATGTATTTTTCCTTTCATTAATAGGCGTATTTGGACTTTGGGGTCATATGAATGAAACACTGGCAATAGTTATAGCCTCTGTACTTATATCACTGCTATTTGGATTCCCTATTGGAGTTTTAGTATCTACAAGTGACAGACTAAATTCTATTATACGGCCAATACTTGATACTATGCAAACTATGCCGGTATTTGTTTATTTGATACCAGCATTACTGTTCTTTGGGCTTGGTAAAGCTCCAGCCGTCATTGCTACTACAATTTATGCTATAGTCCCTACAATAAGGATGACATCACATGGAATTAGACAGATAGATATAGATGTAATAGAAGCTACACAATCATTTGGTTCAACAAAAATACAATCTCTGGTAAAAGTAGAAATTCCACAAGCCTTGCCTACAATAATGACCGGAGTAAATCAAACTATTATGATGGCAATGTCAATGGTTGTTACAACATCTATGATAGGTGCTACAGGACTAGGTATGGAAGTATTAATCAGTGTAAATAGAGTTGAAATAGGAAGAGGACTTGTATCAGGAACTGCAGTGGTTATAATTGCTATAATTCTTGATAGAATAACTCAAGGTATGGTTAAAGGTGAGGTGAAAAAATAATGGAAAAGATAATAGAAGTAAAGGGAGTATATAAACTTTATGGAAATGATAAAAACCAAGCCTTAAAACTGGGAAAAGAAGGCAAAGATAAAGCTGAAATACACAAAAAGACAGGTGTTACAACCGCACTTTGGGATATAAATCTGGATATAAATCAAGGTGAAATTTTCGTAATAATTGGACTTTCAGGTTCTGGAAAATCAACTTTAGTCAGATGTTTCAATCTACTAAATAAACCTACCTATGGAGAAATTTTATTCAAAGGCAATAACATAAGCAAAATGAGTAAAAAAGAAATTTATGATTTCAAACGAAATAATATATCCATGGTATTTCAAAACTTTGGTCTATTAAGCCATCGAAATGTTATAGGAAATGTTGAATTCGGACTTGAAATAAGAGGTATGTCTAAAGAAGAAAGATATAATAAAGCTATGGAAATGATTAATTTAGTTGGTCTTGAGGGATTTGAAAATAGTCCTATTGACAATCTTTCTGGAGGTATGAAGCAAAGGGTAGGATTGGCCAGAGCTCTTGCAAATGATCCTGATATACTTCTTATGGACGAACCTTTCTCAGCACTTGATCCACTTGTTAGAAAAGACCTTCAATTTGAGCTTATGAAAATTCAAAGAAAATTAAACAAGACTATTATTTTCATCACCCATGATATAAATGAAGCCTTTAAACTTGGAGATAGAGTTGCAATTATGAAAGATGGTAAGATAATACAAATTGCCACTCCTGAGGAAATGACTACTAATCCAGCTAATGAATATGTTAGAAACTTTATAGAAAACGCTGATAGAAAAAAAATAATTAGCGTAAAAAATATTATGATTACACCTAGCTCAATAGTTAAAATTCATGATACGCCTAGTTTTGCAATTACTACTATGAGAAACAACAGTGTTTCTTCTGCTTACGTAGTTTCAGAAAAAATGAAATTTATGGGTATATTAAATATTGAAAGTGCAATTGAAGCTAAAAAACAAAATTTAAAAATAGAAGATGTAATCGAAAAAAACGTTTCAAAAACTGGAGCTGATTCTCTTGTAAAAGATATCATAGATACAGCTATAGTAACCAGATATCCTATTGCTGTAGTTGACGATGATGAAATATTAATGGGTATAGTAACAAAAGCAGATGTACTGTCCGCAGTATAAAAAAATATAATAGCTCAAAATTTTTATACCATAAACATAAAAATAGCGGTCTGATAAATTTGAAATTGATTTAACCAAAATTCCACACAAGGATATATTTTTCCTTCTAAAATCAATTTTAAAAACAAAGGCCGCTATTTATTATTTTAAAACGATTCTAATTAGTTTTTTTACTTAGAACACCTCTTTTTTTACAAATTTCAAAGCATTCTTCAAATCATTTTCATCCGGATGCCCTTTACTAATACCGCCTATCAACTTCCATGGTCCATACGTATCAAACCCTTTACAATGAAACTTTGATTTCAATTCCATTCCATTGTTATCTAAGTATTTCTCTAAATCACCACCATAATTTACAGTTACAAGGCCGGACGTAATAATTGCATATATAGACTTATTTTTTATAGTATCGATATTTTTATCCAGCCAGGAATATATTTCTTTTGATATTTTTCCATAGTAGATACCAGACCCTAAAATAATCTTTTCATATGAGCCGAGTTTATCTTCTATATGTATATTATTGCTATTTACCTCATCTATTTCTTTTCTATTATTAGCAATATTTAATGTATCTATCTCACAATTTTCAGCTAAATAATCTATTATCTTTTTAGTATTTCCATGATGTACCGAGTAATATACGACTAATATCTTGTTCATAAAATCACCACCTTCAAAATTATCTATTATATGTTTTGTTTATTAATATTGTAGTAAAATACGGAACTGAATCCATTTTTTTGACCTCCGATAAATCTTTAATTAAAACCTCATCTTCCATAGATGAATTTGAAACCATTATTGAACTTTTCTCAAGTCCTTTTTCAAAAATCAAATCTATTATACTTTTAAAATTTTTATAAACTTTCATCAACACAATTGATTCAAAATTATCTAACACATCATAAATTCTATGCATATCATCTGTACAAGATACTATAGCCAGCGATTCTCTATCCATAACCAATGGAAAATTATTGGAAGATGCTATATTTATAAATGATGAAATACCTGGAATTGTCACGACTTCTATATAATCTTTCAATCTTTCATATACGTATAGATAAGTTGAGTATATCATAGGATCACCTAGCGTTACAAATCCAACATTTTTGTTCTGTTTCACATCATTTACTATTTCTTTTGAAATGCTATTCCAAACATCAATTTTTTCATCCATATTATAATTCATCGGAAAATATCTTTCCTTAATCAAAATATCTTTATTCAAATATGGATTGGCTATTTTTTTTGCAATACTTTCTTTACCATTTTTAGATTGGGGAACATAAAGTATATCCAAAATTTCAAATATTTTAGCTGCTTTTATCGTAATCAATTCGCTATCTCCCGGACCTACCCCTATTCCATAAAATTTACAACTCATAGTAATTCCTTCCAATTTCAAATTTTCAAACTATATTTTAGACAATTGTTTTACTATATTCTATCACCTTTATAAAAATAATAATATGCTTTTTCGTTTCTTTTTACAGAAAACATTTAAATCAACATTATCATTTTAGAAAATACTTTTTTATAATTCATCCTTGAGGTTTTCAACAAATTTTCTCTGTATTTCGTCAAATTGACCTATTCCTTCTAAATGTACCTCGACTTCAAATCCTTTTTTTTCTAATATTTTTTTCCATGACTTATCATTATTTCCTGCCATATCATTTTTAGCATGATCACCTGAAACTAATAATAATGGTCTTAAATGAACTTTTTTTATGTTATTTTTTTCTAAAAAAAATAATACATCTTCTATTTCCGGGTAACCTTCCACCGTACCAATAAACGCTGGAGATTCTTTTACTCTCAATCTATAATCCAAAGCAGCATAAGACGAATGAGCTATATGCTCTGTTCCATGTCCCATCCATACTACTGCTGAATATTCTTTTTTAAAATCATTTTCTATATCTTTTTTACTTTTAATATCTATAAATTCTGCTATATATTTATAGTCTTCAAGTGTAGACAACAAAGGTCTTCCAATACAAATTTTACTGAATCTTTTTTTATAGGAATTTATTATATCAAGTAATTTATTATACTCCTCTCCACAAATCAAATGCAATGACTGAATATAGACCTCATCATAGCCTTTTTTACATAACATATCCATTAGTTCATCCGGAAAAAGAATTTCTTCATTATCTCTATTCTTTATTTTTTTAATAATCATTTTAGATGTCCATGCTCTAAAAAAATCATATTCTAGAAAACTTTTCCTCAATTCATTCTCACAAATTTCAATTGTTTTTTTTCTTGTATCTGAATGAGAAGTACCAAAACTAACAACTACCAATGCTTTTTTTGACATATTCCCCTCCTAACCAAATATTATGCTTTCCTCTATCTCTGATATATCATGTACTACCCTCTGATAATCAATTGTTTTTCTTTTTATAATTATAATTGGAATATCCAACTCATAACATGCATCTATTTTATCTAGAAAACCTCCTGCATATCCGCTTTCTTTTGTAATCACTACATCAACTTTAGCATGTTTTAAAAGAGCAATATTTATATCTTTACTAAATGGCCCCTTTATCGCTATAATATTATCAGCATTCAATCCCATGGCTTCACAACTTCTTATCACTTCACCTGTTGGAAGTACCCTAGCAACCACTCTTTTAGATTTTAGAAGTTTTATATATGTCCCCAAATTTTTACTACCGGTAGCAATAAAGACGTTTTCCCAATTTTCATTTTTCATTACCATATCACATGCTTCCTCTATCGTATCTACAATAAATTCTCCCTGATATCTTATTTTTTCAAGCAGAGATTTTCTCTCAAACCTAATATATTTTATATCGGTTTGCTCACACGCATCCATGGCATTTCTAGACACTTCAACCGCATAAGGATGTGTGGCATCTATTACCTGTCTAATTTCATTCTCTTTTATAAATTCAATCATCTCTTTTTTATCCATTTTGCCATTAACCACAATTTTAGCATGTGATGATGCTAATTCTTTACCATATTCAGTTGCAACCGAAAGTATGAAATCATTTATACCTAATTCATATAATCTATCACATATTTTCAAACTATCTGAAGTTCCTCCTAATACCAAAATCATATACTATACCCCCTAGGTGTTATTATTTTATTTCCATCTATGTAAGATTCTTTATTTCCTATAATAATCATAGTAGACATATCACACAACTCAAAATTCATCTTTTGAAATTCCACAATATACTCTTCTTGATTCATTCTACCTGAGTTTTTTACAATTCCAACTGGTGTTTCTGCGCCTTTAAACTCAGCCATTATTTCGAAGGCTTTCTTTAAGTGGTCACTTCTTCCCTTACTTCTTGGGTTGTATATACATATCACAAAATCAGCTTCAGAGGCAAGTTTTAACCTCTTCTCTATAACATTCCAAGGTGTCATAAGATCACTCAGACTTATCTGGCACATATCATGCATAATAGGTGCCCCAAGAACTGCTGCTGCTGATATGCTTGATGTTACACCCTGTATAACTTTTATTTCCTGCTTCTCTATTTCCTTTGTGTTTAGTTCGTATACTAATCCAGCCATACCATATATACCTGAATCACCCCCACTTATTACAGCTACATTTTTGCCTTTTTTAGATAAATCAATTGCAATTCTACATCTATCTATTTCTTGCCGCATTTCATTTTTTATTATTTCCTTGTCTTTAATCAAATCCTCTATTAGAGATATATAGGTTTTGTATCCAACTATCACATCACAATTTTCAATGGCTTCAATTGCCTGTAATGTCATATACTCCCTTTTTCCGGGTCCTATCCCTACCATATATATCATAATTTCAATTTCCTTCCTATAGATATCGTTATCCCGTTTTTTTTCAACTTTTGAGATATTACATTGCCATCAGTTGATATATGGCAAGATGGTTCTGCAACTGAATAAACTCCTATACTGTCCTTTACAAAATTTGACTTTTCATATAAAGAATCTACATTTGAAATTTCTTCTTTCGTATAAAAATGAGTTTCTATATTATATTTTTTTGCAAATTCCAAAATACATTTCTCATCTTTTTTTAAGTCAATACTGGATATACTTTTAATAGATGATATATTAATATTATTTTCAACCAAATATTCAATTACATTATTTTCAAAATCTCTTGCTTTAGTATATCTTTTACATCCTATGCCTAATACATTAAGTTTTGGAATTACAATAATAATATTTTTCTCACATAATTTTAAACCGGTATTAAAACACTTATCAATCTTTAAATCAATATTAATACTTAAATTTTTACCCATATTAAAATATGCATTATTATTTTTAATATTATTTAAATCTATATCAGTTATAAAAATACATTTTCTATCCACAAATTCTACAGATTTATCAATATATAAAATAATAGTTTCAATTTTTTCCTTAGATATAAATTCTACATCAAAACCATTCAAAGCATTTGAATATTTGCCATTTTCCTCGATAAAAAAACTTTTATATTCATTCTGAATAAACAATTTATATGAAATACCTTTTAACAAACCACTATTTATTTCTAGTGATAATTCTCCAAAGTTATCTACATATCCATTAATTTTTTTAACAATTATGTCAAATGAACCCTTGTTATTTATATCTGTAGCGGTTGTAATTACAGGATTTGAATTTATAACTTTGCTTATTTTAAGGGTTAATTCATTTGCACCACCTATATGCCCACCCAATAGACTTATTGTATTTTTGCCAAGTTCATCAATAACTATAACACCAGGATCAGTAAACTTACTTTCAAGCAACTCAGAAATACTCCTGACAACTATTCCAGTTGCCATGATAAATATTAAAAAATCAGCATTATTAAAAATCTTTTTGGAATGATTTTTAAATTGACTGTATGAAATTATTTCCCCCTCAAAAAAACTTGATATTTTTTCACATAGTTTTTTTGATTTTTCCGTAATGTAAATGTATTTAATGTCCACTTTTTAAAAATTCCTACTTTCTTAACATATATAGTTATAAAACTGTATTTTCATCATTTGCTTTCCTGTATTCATGCTCAAAATATTTATCATACAATTTTGAATAATTATATTTATCACCTAAAAAGTCACCTACTAGTATTAAAGCCGTTTTTCTTATACCCTCTGATTTTACCTTATTTGATACATTAGATAATACGCCTTTTACTATTTTTTCATCTTTCCATGTCGCTTTGTAAATCACTACTGCAGGAGTTTCTTCATTATAGCCACCTCTTAATAATCTTGACACCACTTCATCTATACTTTGTACAGAAAGAAAAATAACCATAGATGTCCTATGCGATGCAAAAAATTCCAATTTTTCAAGTTGAGGCACCGGAGTTTTTCCTTCTAATCTGGTAATAATAAGGCTTTGAGATATTTCTGGCACAGTGTATTCAATTCCTAATGAAGATGCAGCACCCAAAAATGAACTTACACCTGCAATGCTTTCATATTCTATTCCCAGTTTTTTTAATTCTTCCGCCTGTTCTCTAATTGAACCATATATTGAAATATCACCTGTTTGAAGTCTGACAACCAGTTTATCACTATCATATCCTTTTTTCATAACTTTGATAATTTCTTCTAGATTCATTTTCGAACTATCATATATATCACAACCATCTTTGCAATATTCAAGCAATTCGGGATTTACTAAAGATCCGGCATATATTACTATATCGGCTTTTGAAAGTATCTTGTATCCCTTTAATGTTATTAATTCCTTATCACCGGGACCAGCTCCTACAAAATACACTTTATTCATAATTTTTCTCCTTAAAACTTACTTTTTTGCAGATATAACAAATACCGGATTAAGAGGCTTAAAATAACTTCCTTTTCCTAATTTTTCCATCTTAGAAATTGATATCTGAATCATTTCAATATCTCTAAATCCTATCTCCTCAAGTTTTTTTTTGCATTCATAAAAATTATCTAGAAGTATAAAATTAGCAACTAAAACCCCTTCGTCAACCAAATTTTCATAAGTCCATTCAAGTATATCAGATAAATTATCTTTGCTACCGCCTATAAAAACAGCATCTGCTTTTTCATTCATTTTTATGAATCCGGGAGCTTCCCCATATATTTGCTTTACATTAGTCAATTTAAACTTTTCGATATTTTTTCTAGTTAATTCATATGCACTTTTTTCCATTTCTACTGAAATAACCGATATGTTTTGAAATTTATTTGCTACTTCTACAGTTATACTTCCGGTTCCCGAACCTATATCTACAAATAATTTTGCATTTTCTAAATTCATCTTGGAAACTGAAATTGCACGCACTTCTTCTTTGGTAATTGGAGCTTTACCTGTTATGAAATCGGAATTTTTCATAAAACCAACCTTTCTGATTATCTATTTAAAATAATAACACACATACCATAATTACATTTTTGCAGTATTTTATTGGCATCACCTATTATGATATTCTCATCGTCATAAGAGAGATTTTCACACACATAAATAGTATAGTCGAGTTCTCGACTTAATATTTCTTTTGCAATTTCAATTGGACCTATCTTGGAATCTGTAACCATTGCAATTTTATCATGCAAAAAAATAAAGTCAAAATTTGGCTCTCTCCCATGGCTACTAGTAATATACACATTGTTCATATTTAATTTTACTTTTGAAAAAGCATATTGAATTGAACTTATTCCGGAAATAATATTTATTTCTGTCATTTCTGAAAATGCTCTTTCAATATAATCTGCTATCCCATATACTGATGGATCTCCGGAAGCCAGTACAGTAATATCTTTTTTTATATTGTCCAATATATATTGTTTTAAATCCGAAAAATTTGAATCAAGTATGTAATATGATTTTTCTGACATTGCATTATTTCTATTTATCGTATCATTTTTATCTAATATAAAATTATGTTTTTCATTATTTATAATTTTTTTTAAAACATCTATATTTCTCTTTCCTCCAACCACTATATCAGACATCGATATGGAGTCCATAGCTATTTTAGTTATATAATCAATATTTCCCGGTCCAATTCCAACTACTGTAATCAACTTAATACCTCTCAAGTTTCTTCTCTGTAAAATACCATTTACTATAATACCTACTTCTATTTTTGTACTGTTTATACATAGTTACCACTTACACACCAAATTTTTTACTAAATATCTCTATATTTCCGATATTTTTCTTGCTAATAAATTTCCATCCATGCTAAATAAAAAAACCTCTATGTCTATATTATTTTCATCATTTCTCATATATTTTTTTGCTCTATCAGTTGCCTTTTGAGCTAAAATATCAAACACGTCTTCATAGCCTTTTTCATATATTATTGGAATCATTGCATCAGTTGTTATGCATGAATTTATTTCATCTAAAAAATCTTTTTCAGCCCCCATTAAAGCTAAATTTGATATCATTATTTCTGTCCTTGCATCAGCAACTCTACTGTGCGTATTCATTATACCTGCAGACAACTTTATAAGCTTACCTAAATGACCGGCTATAATAATTTTTTTAAATCCAAATCTCTTGCATTCCATCAAAATATATCCTATAAAATTGCCTATTTTTAGAATTTTATTTTCATCATAGCCATATTTTTCGACCATATTTTTAAATCCTATATTTCCGGGAACTAAAATAATCTCATTTAAAGCTTCTTCTTTTTTTATAGATAACTCTGCTGAAAGTGCTTTTTTCCAACCATCATCACTCATTGGTTCTACAATTCCCGTCGTTCCTATAATAGATATTCCATCTACTATACCCAAATTTCGGTTAAATGTTTTTAATGAAATTTCCTTTCCTTTAGGTACAGTAATGGTGACTAAAATTTTTCTGCCATACAGGAAACTGTTAATATCAATATCATATTCGTCTATTGCTTTTTCTATTTCGCTACATATCATTTTTATAGGTACGGGATTTATTGCCGGTCTACCCACTTCTACGCTAAGTCCTTTTTTTGTAACAAGTCCTACTCCTTCTCCGGATGTTATCTCAACATAATCAAGTTCAGATTTACACCTATTCTCCGGTAATTTATCACTATTTATTATTTCTACTTTTGACAAAATATCTATGCCATGAGTTGAATCAATATCATCACCGCCATCTTTTTTTACTGAAGTTAATACATATTCTTTTAATATTTCTTGATTTTCAACTTCAATGGATATGCAAATTCCCTTTGGAACATCAATTTCTATACTTTTAAGTTTTTTTCCTGTTATAAATGATATTAAAGAAGCCTTTGTAGCTGCAGCAGCACAAGTACCTGTTGTATATCCTCTTTTATATTTTTTTCCATCAACATATACATATTCTTCCATAAATTTATCCAATCCATATAAATATATATCTATTTAAAATAATAGTATAGTATTGCATTTATTATAGCTGCCGCAAGATTACTCCCACCTTTTCTCCCTTTGGAAATAATACATTCAATTTCAGAGTCATATAACTTGTTTTTAGAATCCTCTGCTCCAACAAATCCTACCGGAACTCCTATTATTACGCTTGGTTTCAATAATTTTAGTTTATGTAATTCAATTGCTTTATATACTGCAGTAGGTGCATTACCAAATACAAAAACTTTATCTCCACTCTCTTTACTTGCTACCTCAACTGCAGCCATTGATCTTGTAATTCCCTTTTCTTTTGCTAATTTTACTGTTCTGGAATCTGAAATAAGACAGGAGTATTTACATCCTATTTGTTCTAGCATATGCTTATTTATTCCACTTAGAGCCATCGTTGTATCAGTATATATAGTAGCACCATTTTCTAATGCATTTTTAATATTATCTATGGCATTCTCAGATATTTTTAAAATATCTAAATAATCAAAATCGGCAGTTGTATGAATGGCTCTTTTTATTATTTCTTCTTCTATTTCATTTTTAAACTTATATTCAGGTCTGATCTCATCAATTATTTCCTGAATTATTTCAAAACTCTTTTCTTCTATTTTCATCGGATTTTTTATGTAATCCATCATTTTGCCATCCTTTCCTTAATCCGCCTTCTACAATTTTTCTAATATATTGCTTTTTATATATTTTAGAAATATCAGAGTTTCTTATTTCATCTATCATTCCATCTTTATTTGTCTTATCGGACACCAAAATTCCGACAACTGTTCCCGTATGAGATATATTTACAAATCCTGCATTATATTTTTTAGAGATTTTTATTATTTCTCTTAAATATGGAGTAGTCTTTATTTTTTCATTTGCCAAGGCACTATTCTCACAAGCTCTTCTTACTTTTTTCATATCTTCATTTCTAATTCCTTCAGCCAAAAGATTAAATGAGTTTGTTGTAAAAGATTTATTTTCAATCAAATTTGTATAATAATCGCTTTTTTGTCTTATTTTAACTGTATTAATTCTTCTATATGGCTCCAAAATCAATACTTCATCATAAGGTAAAGCTCCTAACTCTTCTATCTTTTTCCCTTTTATTGGATCAAAGACACAGATTTTTTTGTAAAAAATAGAATCTGTCGGTTCTATTTTTGCTACTAATTTAGAAATTTCATCTTCACTTAAATCTTTATCAAGATAATCTAAAGCTGCCATTACACTGGCACCAATATCAGCAGTAGAACTGGCCATACCTTTTCCAACGGGTATATTACTTTTAATAAATAAACTGATATCAAGCAATTCCAATTTAGGGATACCAAAATAATCAAATACCAATTCAACAGCCTTCATCGATTTTGTTTTATTAAAGCGATTACTTTTTTTTCTATTTCTCTTCTCCACTATCTTTGCATTGGAATAAAGATCTATACAATATGAGCTAATACATTCATTTTCCCCCATATAACCTTGCACTAATTCTCCACAAGTTGATGGACATGATCCTAATCCTATCTTCATAAACTAAACCTTTCTCAAACTAGAGAATATCTCCTCTAGAGCATTAATTATTTTTAAATTATCTTTTCTTCTCTTGATTGCTATTCTGAAATAACTATTATCTAGTCCGGCAAATGAACTAGCATCTCTTATTATTATATTGTATTCCCTTATCATTAAATCCTTAAGAAATTTAGAATTAAATTCATTATTATTTATTTTTATAAGTAAAAATGCCGAATCCGATTTATATATCTTTAGATTATCTATTTTTTTCAAACTAGAAAGTATAAATTCCCTTTCTTTTTTATATTTAAATCTGCAAATTTCAGCAAAATCATTATCTTGAAGTAACACAGGTATAAGATTTTCCACTATTGAATTCACAGTCCAAGGCTCTTTTATACTCCAAATATAATTTATATAGTTCTTATTTTTAGACATCATATATCCAAATCTCAATCCCGGAATCCCATAGAACTTGGTCACCGCTCTTATCACAAAGATATTACCATAATCTAAATTAATAGCAGAATACCTTCTATACTCTTCACAAAACTCTATAAAGGTCTCGTCTACCACTATCTTTTTTCCATATTTTTCACATGTTTTAATAAGTTCTGACAAATCTCTTACTCTTCCATCAGGATTGTTGGGATTACAGACAAATACTACTTCTACATCCTTTATTTTCTGTTCATCAACAACTATTTCAAAAGTATCTTCTAACTCATTCATCATTATTTCAACGACTTCAAGGCCGACTATTTTAGCTGCTCTCGCATACTCAGTAAATGTCGGGGATATTATACCTACCTTACCGGAAATTGATCTTATAAATAAAAAAATCAGTTCGGTTGCACCATTTCCTACACAAATATTATCCTCATCTATAAATACATTTTCTTTTTTAAAGATATAATTAGCAATATTCTTCCTTAATGAAATATATTCTATATCAGGATAATTTTTTATACATAAAAAATTCTTGCATATATGCTGAGCTATATTTTCAGGTAAATAAGGGTTAGTATTTGAGCTGAAATCCAGTAAATCCTTATCTGCCCCATAAATCCTTTTAATTTTCTCACTATCTGCTCCGTGAATAAACATAAATCCCCCATATAAAAATAAATAATACCAATGTGACAAAAGTTGAAAAATACAAAAGTTTTATGCTTTTTCTTATATCATTTCTTTCTATCTCTCTCCTTTTATCACCAATTGTAGGTTTAAATACGCTTTCACCAAAATAAGTGTTAGTTCCTCCAAGCTGTATTCCCAATGCTCCTGAAACCGCTCCTTCAGGATATGCACAATTTGGACTTTTGTGATTTTTCCTATCTCGGATACCTACCTTAAAGCAATTTTTATAATCGTAACCGAGAAAAAAGCTGGCTATTGAAAATGATATTAATGAAATTCTTGCGGGTATATAATTAAATAAATCATCCATTTTTGCTGAAAACATACCTATATCTTTATATCTCTCATTTTTATAACCGATCATAGAATCCATGGTATTAATCGCTTTATACATAATAGCTAATGGCACACCTCCACAAAAAGCATAAAACATCGGTGAAATAGTTCCGTCTACTGTATTTTCTGCTACAGTTTCTACAGTCGCTCTAATTATTTCATTTTCTGATAAATTGACAGTATCTCTGCCAACTATATAAGATAATTTTTTTCTGGCCTCATCTATACTCCCCTTTTCCAAAGCTATATAAACCTTAATAGCCTCATTAGCAAGACACCTGGTTGAAAAACATGTACACAACAATACTATTGTAATAATACTATCTAATATTGTATTAAAATTAAATACTCTACAAACTATATAGGCTGCTATATATGATATTGATGAAGTAAGTATCCATATCCCTATTCCAGCAGTTTTTAACCTGATAAAATGATTTCTTGAAAATTTTTCTAAAATAGATATCATTCTTCCTATAAATATAACCGGGTGAGGAAACCAATAGGGATCTCCTACTATTAAATCTAAAATATAAGAGATAATTATAATTACTAAAAATAAATAAGATTCCATAATATCTCCTTGCCAGTTTTATTTTACATTACTTAATAAATAGCATACAATACTCAAATTATTATAAAAATGTATATGTTGATAAGTAGCTAAGGTATTATTCACATAATATCCACCTTCCCACTCATCTATCACCTTATCATTGTCAATTTTTTTAAATGTAAAAGCAGTATCCGTATCAGAATGAAATACTGAATGATGAAACTCATGACCGCAAATTTCTTGTCCTTTGTAAGAGATTAGATTATCATTTTTAGAAACGGCTACACAGTATCCAAATCTTTTAAGACTGTCAGTCATTTGGCTATACCCACTTAATGCCCCTACCATTTCATATTTATTACCATGTATATCTACAAGATATTCACCCAGATACATTAAACCTCCACATTCTGCATAAATCGGAATTTTTTTGTCATGGGCTTTTTTAATGCTCTTTCTCATTTCTATATTATTTTCTAATTCTTTTGCAAATACTTCTGGAAAGCCTCCACCAAAATATATCAAATCGGCTTCAGGTAATTTTTTATCTTCTAATGGCGAAAATCTTATAATCTCTACACCTATTTTCTCCAGTAAATCTATATTATCGCTATAGTAAAAATTAAAGGCTTTATCATATGCCATAGCTATTTTTTTACCTCTTCCAAGTTCAATAACCTCAGGATCTTCTATAAACATATTCAATTCAAAAGAAGAATTTATCATTTCACTTTCTGATAATTCTATTATCCTATCTATATCTACATATGATTCCATCATATCTGCCAATCTTTCTATCCTTGTTTCCAAATCATTCACTTCATCATTTGGCAATAATCCTAAATGTCGTGAAGGTAACTCAATATCCTTATTGTTGGGAAGATATCCCAAAACTTCTATGGCACAATACTTTTCAATAGACTCCTTTAGTATTTTATAATGTCTTTCAGAATTTACGTTATTTACTATTACACCTACTATATCGACATCCTTATCAAGTAATTTGTATCCCAATACCATCGCCGCAGCTGATGCCCCCATAGATTTACCATCAATTACCAAAATAACAGGGGCTTTCAATATTTTGGAAATACTCGATGTGGAACATTTATTAATACTCGTTCCTACGCCATCATACAGACCCATGACACCTTCTATTAAGGATATATCTTTGTTCATTGAGGCATTTTTAAATACAAACTTTATTTGTTCGTCATCAAGCATATACGAATCTAAATTCTTAGAATATTCACCTGTAATAAACCTATGATACATAGGATCAATATAATCCGGTCCAACTTTAAATGGCTGAACTAATTTTCCTCTTCTTATTAAAATTTTCATAAGACCTAGACTTATAGAGGTCTTTCCAACGCCACTTTTAGAACCAGCTATTACGATTTTTTTCATAATTACTTACTCCTAACTACCATTAAATATAATGCTATATAATTTCTCAATATTTATATTTTTTCTCAGATGTTGCTCAAGTTTATCAAATTCTCTTTCCTTTTCCTCTTGAGAACTGAAAAATGAACTCAAATCTTTTCCGCCAGCTCCATCTTCTTCTTCAAGGTTTATATCCATAAATGGAATAACCCCTAAAACAGGAATTTTCACGATATCTTCAAGCATTTTCACACCATCTTCAAAATATTTTTTATTACCTCTAAATTTATTTATTATAATACCCTTTACTTTTTTACTGTCTTTTCCAAGTAAAAATAACGTACCTACGATTGATGCGAATACACCTCCCCTATCAATATCCGCAATCAAAATCACAGGAGAACCCGAAATTTTTGCCATTTCCATATTAGATAAGTCTAAACTATTCATATTTATTTCAGCCGGACTACCAGCACCTTCAATAACAACAATCTCATTTTCTTTCTCAATTTTTTCAAATATTTCCCTAAGTTTTGGTACTAAACTTGGTTTATAATCTCTATATTCCTCGGAGGACATTTTACCAACTGATTCACCATTCACTATTACTTCAGATATATGATTTCCACATGGTTTTAACAAAATCGGATTCATATATGAAAATGCCTCTTTATTACATGCTTGAGCTTGCAATACCTGTGCCACTCCCATTTCCTTGCCATTTGAGTCCTTCTTTGATTGAATCGACATATTTTGAGACTTAAAAGGAATCACATTATATCCATCATTTGTCAATATTCTGCAAACTCCAATCGCTATTGTACTTTTACCCACATTGGACGCTGTTCCCTGAAACATTATCTTACCTTTTTTCTTATACTCCATCTACTTTTCCTTCTTAGGATATGTTCTTATCAATGACCTGTCATACGGAATATAGCCCATACCAGTCAAAGCTGGAAATTCGTTGAAAAATTCAATTTTTGTAACTGTAGCATTATGTACATTAAAATTCCAATGTAATTTATAGCTACCAACCAAAAGGTGGGAAAGTAAATTTCTAATAGTTCCCATATGAGCACATATCATTATATTATCCATATCTTTACTTTCTTTCATAATATCGTTAAGAGCTTTTATATTTCTTATATAAAAATCCTCTATATTTTCTCCCTCTGGAAATCTATATAAAAAATCACTTCTTAACATCTCCGAAGATTCTTTTGGGAATTTTTTCTTTATTTCCTCCAAACTATACCCATCAAAAATACCAAAATTCATTTCTTTTAAGCCATCCAGTTTTACTATTTCCTGATTTTTAATTTTTGCATAATCATCTATAGTCTGTGCAGTCCTTTTTAATGTAGAAGCATATACTCTGTCTACATCTATATCTTTTATATAATCTGTCAGACCTTCGACTTGTTTCCTGCCAACTTCACTCAAATCACAGTCACTAAATCCTGAATATCTATAATTTTCATTATCTACAGTATGACCGTGTCTAATTAAATATAATGACTTCATTTTGTACCTCAATTCTTTATACTTTTCTAATTTTTTCTACTATCCAATAATAATTATAATATATATTAAAAATATAAGCTCTGCTAATTCTATTCCACATCCAAGTACATCACCTGTAAGCCCATCAATTTTTTTATATATTAAGTATTCAAATATACCAGCAAATACATACAAAAGAGGTATACTTGCCAATGTAAATATAGATATCATAATATTTGCTGTAAAAACTAAGGACACAATCATTGCTACAAGTCCACAGATTGAACTTGTTGCGACCAGCGTACCTATATCACATTTGCCTATAAACATGTTACCCATTCCCGAACTTCTGGCGGGAATAGTTTTATATGAAAGAACAACACAAACATACCTTCCTAATATTGGCATTAAAAAAATCGGCCATATATTCTTGCTTCCCAGTAATAAAAATATTGCTAATACTTTAAACAATATTAGAAATATCACTGCTAATAAACCATTTGTTCCCAGCCTGGGATCTTTCATTATTCTTAAAATTTCATCTTTATTTCTATAACTAAGCATTCCGTCAAATGTATCTCCAAAACCATCTATATGAAGACCACCCGTCAAAACTACTTCTGTAAATACTACTAATGTGGCTATTATTATATTTGAATACTGTACATTTATCAGCTTTGATAAAATCAAACCAACAATCGTCATCAACAACCCTATAATAGCTCCTACTAACGGAAAATAAATTAATCCACTTCCCATATTTCTTTCATAAGAAATGTTTTTATCAATTGTTATTCTTGTCAAAAATTGTAAAATATTTATAAATTTTTTCATTCGTTCCCCCCCTTCTAGTTCAAAGTATTATTTTATCTTCATAGGTATACCGGAAACTACAAGGTATACATCATCTGATATTTCTGCTAAAATCTGGTTTATTTCTCCTGCTACCTCATTAAAAAACCTAGATAATTTATTAGATGGCAACACTCCCATGCCAATTTCATTTGTAACAAGTATAAAATCAGATTTTTTAGACTTTATAGATTTAGTAAACTTTTCTACTTCTGTTAAAATTTCTTTTCTTTTTTCATTTCTATTTTCGGTATTGCCTGCATCAAAATTCACATCATCTTGAAACATTAAATTGGAAATCATCATAGTAATACAGTCTATCAGGACTATTTCATAATCGAATTTTTTGGAATAAAAAAGTTTATCCAGATTTTCATATTCCTCTATTGTATCCCATCCTTTATTTTTCCTACGTTCAATATGCTTTTCTTTTTTTGATTTTAATTCTTCATCAAAAGGTATACCTGTAGCAATATATACTACATTTGACCTATTAGCCTTTAATAATCTATCATCTATATATTCTCCATAGCTGTAATTATTACGAATATCACAACATATATTATCCTTTTTTGAAAGTCTGTCTTTAAAATTTAAAGGTTTTTCCAGTTGTTCACAAATTTTTTCGGCAAATTCACTTTTTCCCGAACTGGCGCCACCTGTTATTAGTATTATTTTTCCCATAATGTTAAACCTTTAAAATTTCATGTATTTTCCTATGGGTTCTTCACTAAGTTTACCCATATTATTATATGCAAATATTGCAGAATCTATTATTCCCATTGCCAAAGCTGCACCGCTTCCTTCTCCTAGTCTCATATTCATATTCAACATTGGTTCAAGTTTAAGCATGTCCAAAGCCGTCTTAGAACCGGTTTCTCCAGACAGATGAGATACTATCAAATAATCTTTACTTTTAGGATTTATTCTATATGCAATCAACGCCGCAGCATATGAAATAAAACCGTCTATTACAACTGGTATTCTATTAGCTGCACATCCTAATATAACCCCTACCATTCCACCTATTTCAAATCCACCAACTTTTGACAAAACTTCTATTCCATCAGTTGGATTAGGGTTATTTATTTCAATAGATTTTCTTATAATCTCTGCTTTATGTCTTACTTTTTCTTCATCAAGACAAGCTCCTGAATCAGTAATTTCTATTGGATCTTTACCACTCATTACAGATACTATCGCAGTAGCTGGAGTTGTATTTCCTATTCCCATTTCTCCTATTCCGATTATTTTATAGCCATCGACAATACATTTTTCAGAAACTTCTATCCCTACTTCAATAGATCTTACAGCCTCATCAACACTCATAGCAGGCCCCTTTGACATATTACTAGTTCCTTCTCTTATCTTATAATCAAGCACTCCATAAAGTCCGTCTTTCCCTTTCATTCCTATATCTACCGGAATAATATCTGTATTATTGCACTTTGCAATAGCTCCTACTGCACATTTTCCATTTGCAAAATTTTCAAATTGTAATCTGGTGATATTCTGCTCTTGAGGAGAAATACCCTCTTCAAATACACCATGATCACCGGCAAATGCTATGATACATTTCTTTGGTCTATCTTCAATATTATAGTTACAATATACTCCAGACATCATAATTACCAGATCTTCTAATCTGCCAAGCGTACTAGGTGGATGTATTAAATTATCCCATTTATTTCTAGATAATCTCATACTTCTATCATCCAGTGAATATATATTCCTGGATATACTTATCAAAAGATTCATTTTCTTTCCCCCTATAAATTACGTATATTTATATATAACCTTCCGAGTTTTCAAAACAACAGAAGGTTATAATACTTTGCTTTTTTATTACCATTTTAAATTTTCGTCTTCAAATATTCTATTGCTCTCGGCAACTGTTCCTTTGGATTTTTTACTTCTATCGTTGGCTTAATACCTTTTTTGTTGATATAATGGCCCTTTGGTGTAAAGTATTGAGAAGTCGTAAGCTTGTAACCACTGCCATCTCTTAACTGTATTACAGACTGTACTAACCCCTTTCCGTAAGTTGTAGTTCCAACAGATATACCAGCACCATTGTCTATCAATGCACCTGTAAGAATTTCAGATGCAGATGCCGAATTTTTGTTAGTTAAAATAGCAATAGGAATATCTACCTTTTGCTTGTCATCGCTCTTTTTAATATATTTTTTCCCCTTATTATCTTTAGTATATACTATCACTGCATTTCCAAGTAATCTGTCGGATATCTTTTGCACGACATCAAAATATCCACCACCATTATCCCTAACATCAATAATAAGTCCTTTTATATTCTCACTTTCCAGTTTATCTATGGCTTTCATAAAACTCTTATCAGTATCTTCATCAAATGCTATTATTCTAATATAACCAATATCATTCTCAAGTTTCTTTTCTACAATAGACTCAAGTGTTATTTCCTTTCTAGTTATGACTTTGCTAAAAGTTTTATTATCTCTAGAAAAAAGTATATCTACACTTGTACCTTCATCCCCTCTCATATTCTTTACAGCTATATCCATTTCCTGATATGAATACTTTTTACCATTTACTTCAATTATCAAATCTCCTGATTTTATTCCTGCAGCTTTAGCAGGTCCATTTTCAATTACCTGTTCAACCTTTATAGCACCACTTTTCTTATCCGGTGATACTACTATTCCTATACCTTTATATTTCCCAGAAGACACCTCTAACAACTGATTCATCTCATCCTTTGTATAGTAAGAAGAGTATTCATCATCTAAACCAGCAAATAAGCCCTTATAAAGAGACACTGAAAGTTTTTCATCATTAGGTTTTTTATAAAAACCGTCTTCTATTGCTTCATTTAACATCATCAGCTTTTTATACTTTTTATAGTCTTTATATGGTATTATTCTAGCAAATCCTATACTTGTAACAACAAAAGTCGTAATTATAGCAGTTATTACTACAAGCAGAATAGCCCCAAAAATTATTTTTTTCTTATCTTTCATTCTATTATTCCTTTACTATCTACTTATTACAAAACCATTTTCATTCATTATTTCATCACTTCAATTTTTAAACCAAATGTTTTATTATCTCAAAACTTTATTTATTACTAACTGCACTAATTAGTTTATATCAATTAATTTTTATTCATAGTTTTCATTCATTAGTTCAAGTGCTGTATCCACTATATTATTGTGAGTAAGACCGAAATGTTCATAAAGTTCTTCTGTACTACCGGAAACTCCAAATTTATCACAAACACCTATTTTTCTGACTATAGCAGGATTATTTTCACACACAACTTCAGAAACAGCAGAACCTAACCCACCTATTATGCTGTGATCTTCAACTGTAATAATGATTTCTGTCTCCTTAGCACATTTTACTATCATTTCAGTATCAATAGGTTTAATAGTAGACATATTTATAACTCTTGCAAGTATTCCCTTTTCCCTCAATATCTCAGCTGCTTTAATAGCTTCCCATACCATTGGACCACAGGCTATTATAGTCAGATCATCACCTTCACTAAATTGCTTAGCTTTTCCAAACTCAAATATATAATCCTCTTCTAAATTGATATTTTCTAAATCATCTCTAACAAGTCTCAAATACATAGGACCATTATTTTCAGACATATATTTCAGCATTTGTCTTGTTTCTTCAGCATCTGATGGGACCATTATACTCATATTGGGCAAAGCTCTCATAATAGCAATATCCTCTATGCTCTGATGTGTTCCACCATCCTCACCTGTCATAAGACCTGCATGAGTTGCACAAAGCTTTACATTTAATTTAGCGATACAAACCATATTTCTAATTATCTCAAATGCTCTTCCAGTCTCAAATACAGAAAAAGAGCTGGCAAAAACCGTCATACCCGCTGAGGCCAAACCTGCAGAAACTCCTATTAAATTTTGTTCCGCAATTCCTACATTCACAAACCTTCCCGGAAAAGTTTTTTTAAAATAATCCGTTTTGGTAGAAACTGATAAATCAGCATCAACGACGACAACTTTTTCATCTATTCTTCCAATTTCTACAAGAGACTTTCCAAAAGCCTCCCTTATTGACTCCTTGTCCATATCCTACTCCTATCTCAATTCGTCCATAGCAATTTTATAATCTTCTTTATTTATAATATTACTATGCCACTCACATTTATTTTCCATAAAAGAAACACCTTTGCCTTTTATTGTATTTGCAATTACTAATACAGGTTTAGAATCCACCTTGTCAAAAATATTAAATGCACCAAATATCTGATCAAAATCATGTCCATCTATTTCTATTACATACCATCCAAAAGATGTGAACTTCTTAGTAATCGAACCGAGACTCATTACGTCGTCAGTACTTCCGTTTATTTGTAGTCCATTCATATCAATAATCGCCATTAAATTATCCAATTTGTACTGGTTGGCAAACATAGCTGCCTCCCACACCATCCCTTCCTGAAGTTCTCCATCACCTAAAAGAGCATAAACATTATAATTTACATTTTCTATTTTAGAAGCCAATGCCATGCCGCAAGCTGCCGATAATCCCATGCCAAGAGATCCTGTGGATATATCTATACCATTTACTCTCAACATATCTGGACTCCCTTGAAGAGTTCCGTTGAATTTTCTAAATGAAGCCAATTCCTCTTCAATTAAAAAACCTCTCTCATACAAAGCACCATAAATAGCTGGAGAAGAATGCCCTTTTGACATTACAAATCTATCCCTATCTTTTTTCATTGGATCCTCAGTATCTATATTCATTCTTCCAAAGTATAATGCCGTTATAATATCAACACAGGATAAAGCCCCTCCCGGATGACCGGACTTAGCATTATAAATCATCTCTATTACACTTCTACGTATATTTTTAGCTTTCAATGAAAGATGTTCATAATCTATCATATCATTTATATTCCTTTCTGTTTAATTGACATCATTATTAATTATACCATAAACAAATACCTATGTTAATATATGCTAAATTTATATCTATATTATATAAAAACATACTTTAAAATATAAAAATAACTGTTGAATATGTTATTATTAAATGCAAATATTTAATATTTTCTATGATATAATATACAACATAATAATATTTATTTTAAATTCTAGTTAGTAAAATGAGGAAATTAGTATGGAAATATACGGTATAGGAACGGACATAATAGAAATAGACAGAATAAAACAATCACTAAACAGAAATTTAAAGCTCCTTGATAAGCTTTTTTCAAAAAATGAATTAGAGGAACTAAAGAAAAAAAACTATAAATCAGAGTCAATAGCAGGAAACTTTGCCGCAAAAGAAGCCGTAGTTAAATCAGTTGGAACGGGTCTAAGAGGATTTAATGTAAAAGATATTGAAATACTTAGAGATAATCTTAACAAACCTGTTGTTGTGGCCTCTGGAAATTTTAAAATTTTTTTGGATGAAAATAATATAAAAGATATAAAAGTAAGCATATCCCATTCTAAAAGCTATGCAACTGCAACTGCAATTGCTATAAAATAATTTTTATATTAATTTGATACAACCAATTTTTAATTTGGCATTACTTTTTCCCATATTATGATATATAATTAAATTAATTAAAAAAATATCAATAGGAGGCTATCATGAAAGGTAATACTGCACTATCAAACTTAAAAATTTTGGACTTTACAACACTCCTTCCCGGACCTTACGCTACTTTAATGCTTGCAGATATGGGAGCAGAAGTACTAAAAGTCAGCTCAAAATCAAAGTTAGATTTGGTATATGAAATGGGAGCATTTGACGAAGAACTTCAATTAAGCGCCAATCAACTTTGGCTTAACAGAAACAAGAAAACAATTTCCCTTAATCTGAAATCTCAAAAGGGTATTGAGATAATAAAGGAACTAATCAAAGAATATGATATTGTATTTGAACAGTTCAGACCGGGCGTAATGGAAAAATTGGGGCTTAGCTATGAAGAACTTTCCAAAGTAAATCCTAAATTAATCTATTGCTCTATTTCCTCATATGGAAATTCAGGACCACTTATGAATCTAGCTGGGCATGATAACAATTTTCTTGCAAAAAGTGGACTTTTATCTCTCGCCGGAAGAAAATCAACCGGCCCTTCACTTATGAGTACGCAAATTGGAGATATTGCAGGTGGTGCATTGCACTCAATAATAGGTGTTTTAGCAGCCGTAAATTATAGAAATATAACCGGAAAAGGTCAATATGTGGATATATCTATGCTAGATACCATTATACCTATGAATACTTTTGAGGGTATATCATATCTAATGTCAGGTGAATTAAAGGAGAGAGAAAGTTTTGAACTTAACGGAAAAGGAATATATGATATATACCAAACTTCAGATAATGAATATATAACAATAGGCTCCTTAGAACCAAAATTCCTGAAAAAATTATCTGATGCTGTAAAACTTCCTGAACTAGCTGAAAAAGGTTCCACACCTAACGATGGTGGTATTTTAAAAACAAAACTAATTGAAATTATAAAATCAAAGCCACTGTCTCACTGGAATGAGATCTTTGGAAACCTGGATGCCTGCATTGAACCAGTTCTTAATTTTAAACAGTCATTTGATCAAGATCCTCAAATAAAAGCCCGTGAAATGATAGTTGATGTAGATGCCGGTAAAAAGACGGTAAGACAATTTGCCATGCCAATAAAATTTTCTGAATCTGATGTAATTTATGAGTTTGCAGGAAGAGAGATTGGATATGACACGTATGATATAATGAAAAAACTTGGATATAACGAAGAAGAAATATCCGAATTTGAGTCCCAAGATGTTTTCAAGTAGATTAAGTATATTAAATTAATAAGATTATAAAAAGCTGTACTCTGCCAAATATTAGCAAAATACAGCTTTTTTATTTTTAAAATTATCTCTAATTGATCTTATATAAATTTTGCCACTATCACATAAGCCATAACCTCTGTAGATTCCTATATATTTGCTGAAAATACTTTTCCATTTATATAATCAGCATTTGCTACTTTGAGTATTATATAATCGAGACAGTTTAATATATGTTTATAAGATTTATTTACCTTACAGAATCCCTTCCACCAAGAATAATAACATTATTTGCTGATTCAAGAGCAGTTTTCACATCATCAGTTATTTGATTTTTTTTAACTAATAATATAGAAGCATCATTTTTTGCTGCATATACTGCTCCAGTTAGACAATCAACATAATTTATTCCACTAGCTATAAATATATTTTTACTGTCTTTTAAATATTTATTTCTGATTTGAACCGATGTATCAAACCTATCTCTTCCACCTACTCTTTTTGCATTCAAGTCTCTTTGTAGACTTTCAGATATGCTTGCTGTTCCTCCTATTACAGTTCTGTCTTTATATTTTTTAACTTTATCCATTATATCATTATCTATTTTTATACCATTTGTTAAAAGTATTGGCATATTTCTTTTAGCACTTATTGGAGAAATGGCAACAGAATCTATTTCAGTTCTTCCATTTACAATAAATATATTTTCTTTATTTTTTATATTTACTTGATCAAGTAATTTTTGTGAAGTTTTATATCTATCTTTTCCACTTATTCTAACCACATTATATCTCTTATCTTTAAACTTTCTAACAATAGTTTTTGATATACTTTTTTCTCCACCAACTATATATATATTCTTAGCACCTAGTCTATTAACCTCATTTTCTGTATCAATTGACAGTTTATTCGTATCTGTCAGAAGAATTGGAGCGTCTTTATCTTTTGCAAATAATGCTGAAGTTAAAGCGTCGGAATTTGATTTATCTGATACTATAACTACATTGTCAGCCTTTTTAAATGTTTTCTTAGATATCATTACAGCGGTTTGTATTCTTGTTTTTCCAGATACTCTTTCAACGGGTATTTTTAAGTTTCGAATTGTCTTTTCTACTGATATTTCATCATATTTATTTATATCTAGACTTTCATCAGCTGGGGATTGTGGTGACGGAACGAATCCAGGATTTGGAGATGGAGCCACACTATCATTAATAACTGTTACGCCTAGTCTAATCTCCGTTTTAAATCCATTATTATCTGACAATTCTATTTCAAGTATTTGTTCTCCAACCTTTTTCACTGGATTTTTTACAAATTTTTTATTAGGAGCATTTGTGTCTATTATATTATCTAAATTATCCAATTCACTTAATTTTATTTGACTTTTCTTTAATTTATAATTATATTTAATAAACTTAATTTTGTACTCTCTCTCAAAGTATTTATTATCCTTAGTAAATTTGGCTTTAAAAGTAACTTCTCCCGGATTTGATGCATCTATTTTATTCTTAATTATGACATTTGCACCATCAGATAAATCAAATAACTGAGAATATTTTGTAAGTGTTCCCATTGAAAACTCTGTTTGCTTTAATTCCCTATCTAAAAGTTTATCTAATTCTTGATTAATATCTTCTTCTACTATTTTCAATGTATATTCTTTTTCCTTTTTAACACCAAACTCATTCGAAAATTCTACCTTTATTTTAACGTTATGCTTTGTTTGATTACCATACTCTAATACCTTTGCTTTTATTCCATTATTGAGATTAAAGATATTATTTATATTTTTTATTTCATCTTTTGTAAACATCTCTTTCTTTAGTTCGGGAATAACTACAGATGAAATAGCACCATGTTCTTTTTCAACTTTCTTTTCTAGAAAAGTCTTATTTCCAGCAAGATCCATGGCAATAATAGCAATATTATAATTACCTTCCTTTCCAATAACATCATAATCTTTTAATTTTGTCCCCGGCCTGTACTCTTTTCCATTTACTGTCACTATTGTAGTTACGTTATATTCTTTATTATCATCTTCTATATTATCAGTTATATCGTAATTTAGTATTGAGTCCGAAGTCAATAAATTTTCATTTTTCAAATTTATAACAGGTTTTTCATCATCAATCTTCACTTTTAATTCAAATGTTTTTGAATTTCCTGACGAATCCTCTAATACTATATGCACAAATTCTCCATCAATAGCACTATAATCATATTTGAAATTTGTTCTATTATGTTCCGGTCCAAAATGTCCTTTTAAACCTGCTCTTTTTACTACATCACCATTTATTCTTACAACATATTTATCAAGATTATCTTGTACTATACCATAAACTGTACCTTGTTTAGAATTGGAGTATATTAGTCCATTTCTAGTAGTAGATGTTCCATCGCTTTCATCACTGTCATCTTCAACAGGTTCAAGAGATATATTATCGCCAAACTCTATACTTGGAGCATTGATGTCCATGTAAACTGTATATTTATTATCATAAACTACTTTATCACCATCATAAACCCTTATTTTAATATAATTGTCTCCTTCTTTTATTTTTATATACCCTTCATCTTCTTCTGCATTTAATTCTAATATATCAAGTGGTTTATATTGATCTTTTTCCTTATTAACCCAATTCCAATGAGTATTTGTATTTGTAATCACCGCCCTTTGATTTCCCGACAGGCTCATACCTACTTCATATTTTATATCATTTAAATTATCTGAATTGACAAGATTATGCTTTAAACCTATATCGTGATTTATAAAATGTCCATTAATAGACGTTATACTCCTTGGATCAAATGAGCTCTTTACTTCATTATCATCTGAAGTTTCTGAAGCTGAATCATTATCCTCTTCATCATTATCTTTTACATTATCTTCTTTTTCAAGTAAACTCCTATCATTTAAATCAGTTTCATTTGATATAGGATTTCCAGCATAATCCATCGCTTCTATTCTAAGTGTTTGCTTGGTAATCTCATCATTCGGAACATCTATTTCATACTTGTCCCTTCCAGAATTTCTCATATGAACAAATTTACCATTTATAGTTGCTCCGACATACTCTATACCTTCATTATCATGCAGGTGCACAGTAACCTTTTCTGAACTTTTGTCATATGTTGTAGTCATCGAAGGTTTAGTATTATCTACTTTGATAGGCATATATACACATTCCCAAGGATCTCTTTCGGATTTTTTAGCTCTTATTCTATAATAGTATTGCCCTTCAGGTGCAGCTTTAAACCAACTTGATTCCCAACCGCCTCCACTTGATTTAGGGTTATATACTCCGCCATCCCATATAGCATTAGGATCTATATTTTTAAATATCTTTTGGTAAGATTCTCCAAATTCTTTAAAAGAATTATCCATATATTTCTCAGGATAATATCCTTTATTAATTACTCTTAAAGGTTTTATATTATCATCTTTTTTATCAACTATTGAAACATCAAATTGATTAGTTTCTCTTAAAAATACAATAGATGGCGCAACCTTTTTAACCTCTGTTATATAGTTTGGTCTACCATCCCTTATAGAATTTATATAATAAGTTGATGGGTCATCCACTCCATTTTTATCCTTTTTGCCAAGTTGTTCAAATATGAATTCACCCTTATGATCATCATATTTTAGATATTTTTGAAGGCGTGAAAGCTTTGTTATAGATTCACTTTCCCATTGAGGTTTATCAAGTATATTTTCTTCTGCCCATTTACCTTTGAATCCCATATACGGAATATTTAAAGTAGGTTGATCATTTTCTTTTGACACAAACCTTATATAACCTTCTACAAATTGATTTTTTGCTTCTCCTGTATTAAGAGTAAAACTTACATTAGTCGTTGAATGTGGTTGAATTACTATTGCACTAGGTCCATTAATTTTAGCTCCATTTATAACCGTTTCATGTGCTGTTCCAGATGTTATTTCCTGATAGTCATCTTTTATATGTCTAGGACTTGTTTTTTGAGTCATCACTTCAAGAGGTTCAATATCAAAACTTTTTTCTTTATCTGAAAAATTTATAAGTTTTAATGTGAATTTTTCAATTTGCTCTATTTCTTTTAGTGAAGCTGCGCCTTTATTTCCATCATATGTAATTAAAACATCTGTTTCTAAAGCTTTATCTAAATCAACTAATCCAGCACCTTGTCTTCTAGGAGAATAAGGAAGTATTTTTCCACTTTCTAATTTTCCATAATCTTGCAAAATATTGGCTGTGTTCATAAGCATAATTTTAGTCAAATCCGAAACATTAATTTTATTTATATTAGCATCCTTAATATTTCTAGTCTTACTTAATAATAAGGTAGAAATACCAGCAATATTTGGTGATGCCATTGATGTTCCACTCATAATCTTATATGTTCCACCATTTCCTGTTGAATAAATATTTTCTCCCGGAGCTACCATATCAGGCTTCATTTCTAAATCATAATTCGGACCCCAACTTGAAAATCCTGAAATTAAACTTGTATTTGCTATTTTTGTCTGTCTTGCAACAGGATCAAATTTAATTTTTAATTCTTTATTATTTTTTACTTTCTCTAAAAGCTTCATTCCATCATTATACGACATGCTAATTGCCCAACCCTTGTCAATAGAAAGATGTTCATTACCAATAATTGGTTGATCTTTATATTCCCCTCTACTGTAATCTGATAAGTAATTTAAAACAATTACTCCTCTTGCACCTTTATCAAGGAATCTATTCACTTTTTCTTTAATAGCTTCTCCACCTCTTAATAATACAACAACTTTACCTTCAACATCACTTTTTTGTAAAATTTCTTCATTCATCCCCCTTTTTGCAAATACAAATGAACTTGAAATTTCTTTATCCGGCAAATTCTTCCTATTTTTTTGAGGAACTATATTATCATTAAATCTACTTAAATTGCTATATGCGAAATTCATATCATTTATTTTTACACTTGGCAGTCTCAAGTAAGTATTTCTTGTACTTCCAACACCAATAACATTTCTATTTGCTGCTACTGAAACTGAGGAGGATGTATCTTTTCTTTCAAAAGCGACATCAGCTACCGAATCATATGACGATTCAGAATTTGATGCTGATCTATTTCCCATAGCAGCCACCACTACAACTCCTTTTTCATGGCATTTTCTAACTACACTTTCCCATACATCATCACTGCTACCACTACCAAAATCACCTATGCTCAAGCTTATAATGTCTGCACCTTTTGATATAGCATCTTCCATAGCATGATACTGAGCATCTTCCCCAATGTATTCAATTTCATGCGAATCAGCATCCGGTCCTTTTCTATCATATGTTATAACTTTGTATACCAAAAGTTGTGCATTTGGTGCAATCCCTTTAAAGCCGTCTTTATTAGGTGAATTTCCTGCAAGTATGCCTGCAATATGCATTCCATGTGGTTGTCCATCTATCCCCTTTAAATTTTCCTTTTCTGATTTAAAATAATTATACCCAAAAGGAACTTTATTGGTAAAAGGCGGTTTGATATCCTTTTCCTTTATCTTCATATCTTTTATAGCATCATCATCAATCCTCATATCAGGATGATTTATATCTACCCCTGAATCTATTGTAGCAATTAGCATTCCCCTGCCATCAAGACCATATTTATTAGAATATTTTGCTTTTGATTGAATCACTTTTGTAATTTCTCTTGAGTTAAACATTTGAGGAATTAATTTTTCACTTTTTTTAACTTTCTTAACTCCTTCAATTGAATTCAATTTTGAAATACTATCGCTCGGTATATCTATTGATACACCATTTAATAAATTATCATATGTGTAATGTATTTTGACTCCAGGTATTTTAGATATTTCATACTTTGCTTGATTTTCATTTTTCTCATCAAGTTCAATTATTACTCTGACTTTTTCATTTTTATTATTTTTAGCTTCCATCTTTACCTTAGATTTAAGATAATTTTCCAATATTGGATAACTTTCTTTATCTTCATGAGCAAAAGACATATAAGATAATGTCTGTACTATAGAGATTGCAATAATCATCAATAAAATACCACTTTTTTTAAATATATTCTTCATAATAAACCTCTTTATTAATATTTTTACCATTTCATAATTATTTTATTTCTTTTTATATTTCAAAAATCTAATGAACTATTAATGTGAAAACCTTGACTAAATTGGATGTTTTTTTATTTTATTCATGCTTAATCTCCTTTAAAATAATGTATTTAGATTATTAAAAATAATCTATCCTTTAACAAATCAAGTATTATTAAATTATGTTTTATAATACTGCGAATGATTAAAACGAATTCGCTTTATATTTGGAATTTACTTTTCTAAAAAATAATTCCTTTGAATATTTTAAATAAAATAACTATATAATGTCACATATCATATGATAACACCAATCATTCTATTTGTCAATTTATTCATTATATTTTAATCTTATTATGATGAGTGAATTAAAACTAAATTGCGATTTAATTAATTTAGTAAAAACATTATTGGATGTAAATTCAATCGAAAAAGGATGATAAAAAATAATAATATATTTTAAATTAACGAAATTACTAGAAAACCATTTAAACTTCATAAAAAAGCTGTATTTTGCTAAATATTAGCAAAATACAGCTTTTTATATTTTAAATTATATTATTTTTATAAAAATTTCACTGCTGTCCCATAAGCCATAACCTCTGCTGCCCCTTGCATGATTGCTGAAGTCGCATATCTTATGTTAATTATAGCATCTGCTCCCATTTTTTCAGCCTCTTCCACCATTCTCTTAGTTGCCAAGGCTCTTGCATCATTCATCATTTCATTATATGCTTTCAATTCTCCACCGACAATTGTCTTGAATCCTTGGGTAATGTCTTTTCCTATGTGTTTTGACTGAATAGTACTTCCTTTTACTAATCCCAACATTTCAAATTCTTTTCCACTTATATAATCAGTATTTACTAAGATCATCTTCTTCTCCTCCTTTGATTTCCCTTATTCTACTAATTAAAACACCAAGCATTACTCCTGATAATATAATCGATATAACTATATAAATAATCTTTGAAGGTGTGTTTACATTATTCATTAACAGATAAAAAATAACATTTCCCAATAGCCATACTATGACTATAATTGAAACTATTATTGGTGCTATCATTTTTTTACCATGATTCATAATTATACCCCCTAGAATTATTGTAGAGAAATTATATTATTCTAATACTTAAAATGTTTATTACTTTGAGTATATCACATAGTTTTATAAATTGTATATAATTTTTATATATTGTTTAAAACTGAATTTATAAATCAATTATTATAATATTATACAACAATCACTGAATAATTATAAATAATTCAATTATTAATGTACTCTTTTTAATTCTTCCATTAACGCACGTCTTCGTTTATATTTAACTTTCCAGTCGTTTACTATTTGATCTACTCTTTCTCTACCGCCCTCTATGTCTAACATTCTATTTAAGTAAGAAACCCACTGTCTATATGTATCTCTACTGCTTGTATGTGATGACATTTCAGCTAATAACTTGGTATAGAGATCCAGTGTTTCAGACGGATAAATGTCTTTCAATATACTTTCATGTTCAATCAACTTATATACACTACTGCTTGTTAAAACATAATCTAACAATCTTTCATAACATCTTTCTTCTTTATATAATATATCAATATTGAAACTATTTTTTAAAATTAAAAATATATCTTCACGCACAGAGTTCCACTCTTCCGGAGTATATTGTTTTTTCAATTCATTAAAAAATTCAAGATTACCTATATCATCCCTAATAATTAGATACCATAGCTGTTCTTTATACAATTTGATGTTTCCGGTCTTTTTATATATTTCCTTTAACTCAATACGATATTTCTTTCTTAAAAACATATTATTTTCATCTAATATCAAAGATTCCTCCAAAACTCGAATGGCCTCTTCATAATCACTTCTTTCTATACATTTATAAATATAATATATTCGTACATTCGAGTTATAATTATACTCCTTGCAAAACTCAAATATATCGCTAATACTATAATTCAACTTTTCCATAATTTCAATATAGTATAATGCCCATTTACCTACCTCATAATCATATTCATACTCTTGATATTTCACTTCTTCAAGTTTTAATTTCAAATATGCGAGTTTTTTCACTAAAAATTTTTCTTTATTAAAATACTTCATGAGATATTCTTCAAAAAAATTTTCATAATAAACTTCCAAATTTGTCAAATTTCCTATGAGTTTTTCATATATTTTTTCCTCTGTAGCTTCATCAATATTATCACATATTTTTTCCCATATTTTTTCATATCTGTACTCAATTCCATATCTTGCTCCACCCGAATCATCCACTTCTATTTTTGAAATTTCAGTAAAAATATAATAACTTAAATCAAAGGCATCAAAGTACAGTCCGGATTTTACCATTGCATCTATATATTCATCAAAAAAATCTTCAAGTTCAGAATAAAAATCAAATGAGCCATAATATGAAATATATTCATCATCATTTAAATAGCTATCTATTATATTAATAACCCGTTCTTTATAAGAATTCATATCTAAATTGGATAATTTTTTTGGTTCAACTAATAATTTAAACCTCAAAAACAAACTGCTATTGTTTTTCAGAACATAACTAAGAAACTCTTTGATTTTTTTCTCATCTGCAAGATTAATTAGTCTGTTAATTTCATCAAAATCTTCCGCTTTATTCATCTTATCATCAATACTATTAAACCTGCTGTCACCTGATTTATAATCTTCCCACTCAAACAACACTGCTGCCATATGTTTACAGTTATTCATATCTTGAGCATATGGGCAAGAACAATACATACTTTTTATCGCATCTTTGTAAAAACGAATTTCAACATCATAATCTTCCGTTCCATTAACAACCGCAGTTATTGTATCCCTGTCGAATTTGAAGTCACATATAACATCATCGCAATAATAGTCGTAACCTCTTTCCAAAATGTGATGACTAAAATATCTCTTCCAATACATATTTTCCTCCATTCTTTATTATTCAAAATAGCTTTTTAATAACTCCCCTTTAAAATAAATGAATTTTTTATAATATTATATATCAAAATCAGCAAAAATGTCGTATAATAGCAAATATTTTTCTATTATGATTTAATATTGGCTACTATAAATCTTTCTAGTCATATGCCTTAGGAATTTCCTGGAAGTTTGGCACCCTATTTTGTAACTTATGAAAATCAAAATATATTTAATTAAACATTGAAAAAATAGAAAATATATGATTAAATGTAGTTAATAATATATATCAATTACGATATAGATTAGAAAATAAAAAGAAGGAAGGTGTTGTTATGCAAAAGAAAATAACTATATTAGTTGGTAGCTTACGTAGGGAGTCAATTGCACGCAAAATAGCAAAAAATGTTATAAAATTATTTCCAGATGGCTATGAAGCAAAGATTTATGAAATAGGTGACTTACCGCTATACAATGCAGACTATGATAATATAAAAGAAACTTATGCTCCATTACCGGAGTCATATACTCGTTTTAGAGAACAAATCAAATCTTCGGCAGGTGTACTTTTTGTAATCCCTGAGAATAATCGACTTGTTCCGGCAGTAATCAAAAATGCCATTGATATCGGTTCTAAACCTAATGATGATGTTGCCTGGACAAAAACACCAACTGGTATTATAAGTCATTCAGTAGGTGCAATGGGAGGATACAGCTCTCAAAAAACATTAAGGCTTGCTTTATCATACTTTAATATGCCTATCACAGGACAGCCAGAGGTTTTTTTAGGTAAATCCGCTCGGTATTTTGATAAGGATAGCGAAGAAATAAACAACACAGATACTCTAAAATTTTTACAAAAATATATTAATGTTTTTGTCGAATTAGTAGAAAAAAATCCTAAAGAGTAAACAAATTTTGATATACATATATTAAAGAAAAGAGTGTGTTTAAATGAAATTAGTGTTAGTACGACATGGTCAAAGCGAGTGGAATCTGGCTAATCTATTCACCGGATGGACAGATGTGGATTTAAGTGAAAACGGTGTTAAAGAAGCAAAACTAGCCGGACAGTTGATAAAGAAAGCAGGAATTGAATTTGATATTGCTTATACTTCTGTATTAAAGCGTGCAATAAAAACTTGCCAGTATATTTTAGAAGAATCTGACCAACTTTGGATTCCTATGGAAAAACATTGGAGACTGAATGAACGTCATTATGGTGCTTTGCAGGGATTAAATAAAGCCGAAACTGCTGAGAAATACGGTGAAGATCAGGTTCATATTTGGCGTAGAAGTTATAATATATCACCTCCTGAAATGGAGCCGGAACAGGGAAAAGTATTTCGTTCTGACAGAAGATATTCTATGTTAGATGAAAAACTAATCCCTCTAACTGAAAATCTGGAAATCACTTTGGAGAGAGTTATGCCTTTTTATGAAGATCACATCGCCCCCAATCTAAAACAAGGAAAAAATATTTTGGTAGCTGCACATGGAAACTCCTTGCGAGCATTGTGCAAGTATTTAGAAAATATTTCTAACGAAGTAATTCCTAGTTTAGAAATTGCGACAGGACAACCAATTGTATATGAATTATCAGATAAATTGGAAATTATAAATAAAAAAATATTAACAACAGACGAATAAATTTGTTATGTATAATGCTGATAGTAATAAATCCGAAATTGTTGTAGACAAAGGCGGAAAAATTTCTATTGGCATTATTATTTTGTAGAAAAACAATTCTAAAATTTTTTTGTATTTTGTATATAATATCTTACAAAACCCGGTATACGAAAAAACACATAGCCAAAAGATGTTTTAATAATCTTCAGTCTATATGTTTTTAAGATAAAATTATACTAATTGAAATTTCAATTAACTAAAGTTAAATAAAGTTTCTTTAGATATAGTATTAGCCTTTTCTTCACCTTCAATCAATTCTACCAATTTAATCGCAAAAGAAAATGCCGTTGAAGGTCCTCTTGATGTTAATACATTCTTATCTACCACTACCGTTTGTTTTACATATTCTTTATAACCGACATCTCCCTCGCACCCGGGATAGCAAGTACCCATAATTTGAGGTGCTATCTCCGCTTTATTAAGAATAATTGGTGCGGCACAAATAGCAGCTATCACTTTATTCGGTTTTTCATAAAAATACTTAAAAATATCAATTACAGTATTATTATCTCTTAGATTAGTTGCTCCCGGTAATCCGCCCGGTGCTATAACAGCGTCATAACTATATATATCTATGCCCTGAATTTTGATATCTGCTTTAAGTTTCACTCCATGTGCTCCTGTAACATCTAGACTATCATTTATACTACACATATCCACATGAATATCTGCTCTTCTAAGGATATCAACTACTGTAAGAGCTTCTATTTCCTCGAAACCATTTGCCATAAAAACAATTGCTTTTTTCATAGAATCACTTTCCTTTCTTTTATTGTTGAAAACAGGTTAAACTTTTTCTATTTAATCTAGAACTATCATTTTTATAGATAGTATTTAAATTATTATACATCATTTTATAACAGTTTATCAATGCTGAAGATATACTGAATCTCCATTTTAATAGAAAGTTTTCATTTATAAAAATGCGGGTAGTCAAATTGACCACCCACACCATTTATAGCCCTTAAAATTACCTTTGCTATTTTTTATTTATTAATTGCTTTACTAGATTATTTGAAATACTATTTTCTCCACCTAAAACTGTAATATCTTTATTTTGAAATTTATCTAGCATTTCTTTTATCTTAGGGTTTATATCTTTCTTTTTAACAAGAATTCCGGCTGCATCATTTTTACCCGCTAAGCTGGAGCCGCAAAGAGCATCCGCATAATTTTCTCCACTAGCTACAATTATTTTTTTGCTATTTGGATAAAGTTTATTTTTAATTTGTAATGCAGTGTCATATCTGTCTTTTCCTGAAATCCTTGTTACTTTTTTAAACTCTTTTTCGACCTTTTTACTTACGGAATTTTCTCCACCAATAATAATGGCTTCATTTATACCATTTTCTTTAAGAAAATCTTTACTGTAATTTATATCATCAAAATTTGAAAGTATTATAGGTATTTTGTTTCCATACGAGTATCCTGAAATAGCCAAAGCATCTGGATAGTTTCTTCCATCTGTTATTATTACCTTATTTGATTTCGGATTCAATTTAACAATTTTTTTGGCAATATTTAAAGATGTTTTGTATCTGTTATTTCCAGATATTCTTTCTATATCACCTAAATTAGAATAAAACTTATATTCTTGGTTTGAAATGGATTTTTCTCCACCTACTAAAATTATCTTACTAGCACCAAGTCTTTTTATTTCCTGTTCTATTTCACCAGTTACTCCTTCTTTAGTCAAAAGTACAGGTGCATCCTTAATTCCTGCCAAAGCTGATGCGGCTAGAGAGTCTGAGAAATCTTTTCCAGTTGCTATTACAACAGTCTCCGCCTTTTCAAAAGTCTTCTTACTAATTTCTATTGATGTGTAATATCTATCTTTTCCAAATACCCTAATTCTATTTATTAATTTATCTTCAAGGTCATTCTCTTCGTTATATATGTCGGACTTATTATTTGATGAGTGACCAGGTTTAGATATATCTTCAATATTATATACTAAAACAATTTCACCTTTAGAATTTATTAATTCCGGTATATTTTTGTCATAATAATAGTGTATACTATGTCCAAAATCTTCTCTACCTTTTACCAGCTCATCGCTATCACCTAGTTTGTAGCCTAAAAATCCACCTTTATACTCTCCATTTTCTGTATATATAGGTAACATATAGTGGAATACATTTGGTGGTAAATGTTTATATGCCTTAATACTTCTAGGCTTTATAATATCTTTTCCCGACTTATTTACATGTCTAACAGTTACATCAATAAGTTTATCATCAAGAGTAATTTTATCTTTGTAGTCATCATTTACAACATTGGCTGTAACTGTCACATCTTTATTGAAGTTTACTCCATCCGCAGCTACTTCATACTTATATACTCTACCATCGTGACCCTCTTTTGGCTTATATGCATTAGGCAAAATAACCTCCATAAGCATATTGTTACCCTTTCCAGTCATACCAAAACTCTTGCCATCTTTCATTCCATCAAGCATAGTCATTAGAATTCTATTACCTGAATCATGAGATGAATCATATATAGGTGATAAGTAAACACCATTTTCATCAATAAATCTTATCCTACTTTTGCTTGCATCTAAATTAGTTCCACTTATCCATAAAAGGGTCTTTTTAGATTCCTGGTTTGTAGGCAGGTTAGTATGAGTGATATCTGCGCTTTCACCGCCACCTTGAGTACCATAAGATTGAATTTGTATAAAATCTATCGCAGGTTTCTTTGTATCCGCTCCTTCAGGAAAAACAGCTATTATACTCTTCTTGAATCTATCCTCTAATGTTGCTCCTAGAGTTGAATAATAATTAGCACCACCATTAACAGAAACCATAATCGTATAAGTTTCTAATGATTTACTAGTATTTTCCGGTGCTGTAAAAGTTATAGTTTTTTCTTTATCACTACCCTCTATTTTAAAATCTTTGATTTTATTATTTTCTTCATCACTAGAATAATATATGTCTTTCTGTTTATTATTCTTTTGAATTTTGAACTTCAAATTTTTATTTAAATTATGCCCCTTCAATTCATAAACAACCTGAGAATTTTTAGATGGATTTTGATATCCTTTCGTAATCTTTGATTCCAATACTATCGCATCGTCTTTAATGACTTCAGATGTAAATTGTTTGTTTGGATTTTTTTTAGCATCCATCAAAGTTCTCTGATCGACATAAATTTTATATGACTTATTCATATCAGCGAAAACCGCTGAGTCAAAGGTCAATTTAATAAAGTTCCCTTCGACTTTCACCTTATCTTTATCTAAAGCTTTGATATTCTCATTTATAGTAATACCTTTTTTAATAGAATCTTCTTTATAAGGGAAAATATCAGTGTAAAATTCCATAATCAAAGTCTTATCATCTACTATAAATGATTTTTTAGGTACTATAATTTGAGGTTCATTAGTATTTGCTCCTTCAATTTGAGAAAATTGAATTTCCCTAATTACTCCATCAGCTTCGACCACAAGCTTATACTCGGTATCTCTTTCTACTTTGTTTAACCTAATCTTAGCTGTTTTGATTTTATCATTTCCTATAAATTCCTGTTCTAAGCTATATGAATTTTTATCTAATAATATACTCTTACCATCACTTATATCAAAAAGTTTTAATTTAATATCTTTTGCACTGTTAAGTCCTACACCTTTTAAAGTGATTGTTTGTTCTCCACCTTTAAGGCTTAACTCAGGAAATTTAACATTTAATTCTTTTATTAAATCTTCCTTATTAATAATATTAGCACCCGATACTTTTACTGTAACTAAAGGATTATCAAGTTCATTTTCTTTTCCTTTAGGCTTTACATATAAGTAATATATCTGCTCTTTAGATGTAGTATTTTCAGGAAAAGTCACTTTTATAGTTCTTTTAGCTTTTTCGCCACTTACAATATAGTTTAAATTTATAATTTCCCCATCTAATTTTGAAATAAGTATTATATTATCATTAGAAGGTTTGTTTGTTACTACAACACCAAATGATAAATCACCCGCTTTGGCTTCAAGACTATATTCTTTTTCATTATTTGGAGCCAAACCTATAGAAAAATCTTCTCCACTTGGAGGATTAACGGCTTTACTTGATTTCACAGTAATTATCTTATTTTTGAATAATTTATCATCTTTACCCTTAAATTTAAAATTATATACTATGTCTTTATCAGTATCATTTTTAGGTAGATTAGCTGAATAAATATATTTTCCATTAAGATTATTTAAGTTACCTTCAATAGTACCTTCATCAATTTTTTCTCCATTTACCAGAACTTCTCTTTCTATCTCTGAATTAGAGTTATTGTTTGTTAAAATTTTAAGTGTAATATTTCCGCCTTTTGAATCAAGCTCAGAATTTTTGGAAGTTACCTCCTTGACAAAATCATCTTCGGTTGGCTGAGGACTGATATTTTCTCCAGCTAGTACCTTAATTTCTAAAGTTTTCTTTTTTCCACCTTCCAAATAAAAATGAACCTTGTAAGAATAATCGTCTCCCAAAGTATTTTTATTTACTATAATTTTTGCACTTGCAGGGATAGTATAAAAAGGATCTAATATAGAAACCTGTAAATCAGGTGATTTTTCATTTGTTTTTTCTATATCATATTTTATAACTTCTTTATTAAGCTCTTTACCAAAAATATTCACATCGATTTCTCTGCTTGTACTTTTATTATCTATTGTAACAACGGATTTAGATAAACCAACAATTTCTTGTTTTTCAGTTTTCCCAAATACAGTAAATTTCAAAATATTTTTTGAATCAAAACCAGGATCTTTTTTCTCTTTAATATAAATTTCATAAATTTGGTCTTTATTAGTCTCGTTTTTATCAAGTTTTCCATTGAATTCTATTCCATCCATAGCTTGACCATCATGAGCTATAATTGTGGAAAATTTATAATCTATTTTTTTTCCATCTTTAAAAACCAGATACTCAATATCACTTGCATTTAAGTCAACTGAATCATATCTGAACTTAAAAGTTCCTCCATTTTCAGAAAAACCTCCCTCATTATTTGATGATGACGGTTCTTCAAGTATAACCTTATATCTGGAATTGTGTCCTACTTCCGGTTTTGAAGTAAGATTTTGATTATCTCTAATAGATATTACTTCGTCTTCTTTAGTATTTTGCAATTTTTCCGTACCTAATTGTGCATTTACCGGCACGCTAATAAATGCAGATGTAAATACCATTACAAATGCAAGTAAATTTGATAAAAATTTTTTCATTTTTTTACCTCTCCTTTTATTTATTGATAGTTAACTATATTATATATCCATATTTATATTTAATATATATATTATAGTTATTTTAAATAGTTGAGGTATGTAAAATAGATAATATATTAGTATCTTCATCTAAAATAACTGATACAAATTGAAAATTTTAATTCAATGAAGTTTAAATCACTCCGGCTTTTTTAAAATGCTTTTTAAGAAGCTTTATTGCAATAAATGCACCTATACAAGCAAGTATAAAAGTTAAAATTCCAAACCCTATTGTCCATGATACTGAAAAATAAGAAATAGCTTGATTAATTTGTTCCTCTGACATTTTCCACTTTGTTGCTCTTTCTACAAATGATGCCGTTCCAAACAAAAGTATTGGTACAACAGTACCTAAAAAATCAGCCAATGCAAATAACCCATATCCTAAAATTATTCTTCCTTTATTCTCGTAATTTCCAATAACAAAATCACAAATAACTCCACCTATCGCTGCAAATATCGAGTGCGGTATATGCCCACCGGATAAAGCAACAAGTCCTAATAGTATTCCTGATATTGTAAATACACCTTTCTTTTTTATCTTTACGCCCATCAGTAAATAGCTGATTGCCGCAATCATAAAAGCAGTTCCCGAAGCTACAAATCCTCCAATTATCGTAGTAGATAATACAAATGCAACTGCCATATAAATTACAATTCCTATTGCATTAAATATACATCATAGTTATACCTCATACTGTGCTTTCCATAATTTTGTATAATAACCGTCTCTTTTAAGAAGTTCTCCGTGTTTTCCTTTTTCAAGTAAATTACCTTTTTGGAATACAAGAATTTGATCTGCATTTCGGATTGTCTTTAGATGATGCGCTACAACAAGCACCGTTTTATTTTTTGCAAGTTCTGTAATAGCATCTTGTATTAATGACTCATTTAAGGGGTCAACATTGCTTGTCATTTCATCAAGAATTAAAATTGGCGCGTTCTTTAAAAAGGCTCTTGCAATAGATATTCTCTGCCTCTGTCCTCCCGATAAAATCCCTCCATTTTCTCCAATATCCGTTTCGTAACCATTCGGTAATCCCATAATAAAGTCATGTATTCTTGCTTTTTTAGCAGCTTCAATAATTTCTTCTTTCATTGCATCTTTTTTCCCCACCCTGATATTTTCTTCAATAGTGTTATCAAATAACTGAACATTTTGCATCACAATACTGATACGATCCAAAAGCTCATCATAAGGAATATCTCTAATATCTACACCACCAAGTGTTATTTTTCCCTGCTGTACATCGTAAAATCTTAAAAGCAGATTAGTTATAGTAGTCTTTCCACTTCCGGATTCTCCCACAAATGCCGTCATTGTTTTTTCATTAATATCAAAACTTAAATTATCAATTTTAAATTCATCTTTTTCATAGGAAAATCCTATATTTTCAAAGGCTATATCATTATGTTTTGGTACAATTCCGTCGACCTTATCCGGTATCACATCTGCATATAAAATTCTTCCTAATCTCTTATAGGAGTCTACTGCTGATATATAATACATATAATGCTGTTCCATTGAAGCATATGGCTTATAGAACTCCTTCGAAATAACGGCAAAAATTATAAAATTCAAAATATCTATTTTCCCATTTATTACAAATACAGTACCTGAAATTAACAGAATTAAATAGCCCATATCAAGCAGAAATCCAAATACGGAAAGTTGCTTTGCTTTAAATTTTGATGCTTCTTTACTTGTTTCTCCAAATTTTTCAGTTCTTCTCATTAAATCTTCATCTAAACTCTTGTTATTTGAAAAACTTTTTAAAACCGGTATTCCTCTGATATATTCAACAAACAAGCTAACCATATCCAATAGTGCCAAATTGTTTTTGTTTTCAATCCCCTTTGATCTTTTAATAGTCATAACTAAAAATACAAGTGCAATTGGAACTGATACAGCCATTATAAGTGCCAACTCTGTATTAATACTCGCAAGTCCTATAAATACAATCGTTGAAATTAAAAAATCTCCAATCATTCTTGACCACATATGCCCTACAACCATAGACATATTATCAACATCCTTGTGGAGTATCATATTTATTTCCCCAAGTCTTTCATTAGTATAAAATCCCAAGCTGAATTTTTTTAGCTTAATAATCATCCGTTCTCTAATCTGCTGAACAATATCAAATCCTGCACTATGTTTTTTTAAATCCGCAACCATATTACAGATTCCTTTGAATACAACAAAAAATACAATGGCAATGAAATATTTATATAAACACTCTAAACTTGTTCCGTCAAATATTTGAAATAATATTGAAAAGACGATGACAATCATAGCTATGGAACTTAATCCATAAAGGGCAAAGAATATGCTTGATATAACTAAATCCCTCTTACCTGTTTTTGTAAGTAATTTCAACATCTCTTTAAACATTTTCTCGTCCCCCTTCTTTCAAATTCCATTTGTCAACCCTATTTTGAGCTTCTACCATATCCCGATAAAAATCACATTTGCCCATTAGTTCTTCATGCGTTCCGGTATCAAGAACAAGACCTTTATCCATAACAATAATTTGATCCGAATTCCTAATTGTATTCAAGTGGTGAGCAATAGTAATGACAGTTTTATCTTTGCTTAAATCATCAATCGCTTCACTGATAAGATTTTCATTCTCACTATCTACCGCTGCCATTGCTTCATCTAAAATAAGAATAGGGGAATTTTTAAGTATCATTCTCGCAATAGAAATTCTTTGCTTTTCTCCGCCTGAAAGTTTTACTCCCATTTCTCCCACTCTTGTATCATATCCATTTGGTAAAGATTCTATAAAATTATGGCATCTTGCTTTTTTTGCAGCCTTTATTATCTCTTCTTTAGTGGCTCCAGATTTGCCGATTGCTATATTTTCAAAAATGCTTAAATCAAAAAGGATTACCTCTTGCTGAACACTTCCAATCAAGGCAGATATACTTTCAGCACAGTAGTCTTTTATATCTTTTCCGTTTATCTCAATTTGTCCGCTGTCAGCATCCCAAAATCCCATCAGCAAATTTGAAACCGTACTTTTTCCGCAACCACTTGCTCCAACAAAAGCGTTCAAACTATTTTGTTTAAAAATCAGATTGATATTTTTAAGTTGAAAGCTATTTTTACCATATGAAAAATTTACATTCTTAAATTCAATATCTCCAAATTGTAAATCTCGTTCTGATTTCTTATTAGGAATTGGAACAGTTAGAACTTTGCCAATTGCCTTCAGTGCCTCTTTAAATACAATAGAAAAATGTTGTAATGTAGCCGTCTTGCTTATTGATGCAGTAAATGCGGAAGATAATATGATTGCAAGTATAAATTCAGGTGTTGTAATGCTTTTTTGATAAAGCAATATACTTCCCAAAATCATAACAACTACCACACCAATTTCCATAAATATATCAATTAATCCCATTGGTATGGTAACGCCACCCATGCTTTTTTTTAGATAACTTACATAAGATCTTGCGGTTTTCAAGGTTCTCTCGCTAAATGTTTCTTCTTTAGCAAAAGCTTTAATAACGGCAATATTTTTTACATATTCCATCAATTCTTCACGCATTTTCATTTCTTGATTAAAATAAATTTGGAATCCTTCTTTCATAGTTTTTGCTGATAACACTTTTACCAAATACATAAACGGTACTCCAACAATCATTCCAAGTGCAAGTCTATAATCTACAAATATCATCGCTATAAAAATTATTATTGGCAGAAGTGTAACAGACATAATTTCAGGAAGCCCATGAGCAAGATAAACCTCAATCTGCTCGACATCATGCTGGATAATATTGGTAAGTTCTCCAGTATTGTGCTCTTTAAAAAAACCTAAATTTAATTTCTTAAGGTGTTCTATTATATTCAATCTAAGTTCAGTTAATTTCTCATAGGCTTTTTCATGTGCAATCTTGGTAGAAAAGTAGTAGAAAATTCCTTTTAATGCAAAAGACGTAAACATTGCGAGAAAAATATATTTAACTTTTTCTATTTCTACATTTTTTGTAATTAAAGAACTGATAAGATAAACAAGTAATACTTGTGGTATTAAATCAAACACTATTTTTAATGTTAGAATCAAATTGGATAAAATATTTTTGCCAACGACACTTTTTCTTAATTCCTTTTCAGGCATAACAATCACCTCTTTCAAAATTGAATAATATTGAATTTTAATTCAGTTTTATTTTTTAAAGTAAGACTTTGCGTTAATTTGCAAAGTCTTTTAATATATAGAAATTATAATAAATCCGATTGTTAATACATCGGCCACAATATAATATTAATTTAAATACACTTCTTAGTGCGACATTTTATAGCGACTCTACTCCGGTATAATAACACTGAGCCATCAATTTCAGCATATTTTCAGCCCATTCCTTGCTTTGATAATGCCTTGCTATTTCAAGAAGCCCTTCTGTAAAATTGCTCGCTAAAATATGTGCAAGCATTGGATCATATTTCTCTTTCGCTTGTCTTTTAAGACTTATATCTATGTGTTTTTGCATTTGAGCGATAAGTTCATGCTTTGCTCTTTCATGCCTTGTTCCCGAACTCTTATCCATTAAAATAATAAGTCTTTTGCGTTCCTTTAGTAATTCATGAATATATTTTTCTCCAACCTCATAAAATCTTTCAGATGCTGTTCCCTGATCTAAAGCTTCTTCCTCATAAATAGCTGAACCGATATTCAAATATATAGAATCTACTATTGCATCAAATAGCTTTTCCTTATTTTTAAAATAAGTATAAATAAGAGCAACAGGAATATTTGCCTCATCTGCTATATCTGTCAGCTTTGCACTTCGATAATCTTTTTCATAAAAAACTTCCTCGGCTGCATTGAGTATTCTATTCCTGATCTCTTCTTTTAATACCTGTGCCACAATACCCCTCTTTTCCATTTTTAAAACTGAATTTATATTTAATAATAAACCAATATTCAATATTTGTCAAGATGACTTTTGAGTTATTTTAAAATATTAAAAAATAATTGCAAAAGAAAAAAATATGTGGTATATTTATAACATAATGAGATGTATTTATCACATAAGTAAATTAATTTATAATATTATAGACAAAATGGGAGACTTTTATGAAATTAAATAAATTAGCTTATAGCTCTTTGGGACTTTTATCTCTATTTGGATTTTTAGGATTTATAACAACAAATAAATTTTTCTTTGCATTTTTTGCTTTTGCAATTTATTTTAAATATTTTTTTATTCAACCCGATGAGATGATGGAAAAATACATGAATAAATCAGCTGCATATGCTTTTTATTTGGGGTGTTTATCTTTACTTCCAGTTACAATAATATGTTTTTTTATATTAGAAAAAAACATAGCAAATTCATTAATTATTGCGTTTGCAGTAAATTGGATTATTTCTATAATAGTTTATTCTCTTTTGACATCCTACTATGAATATAAAGAAAGCAAAGGACTAGAAAATGATTAAAAATAGAATTAAAGAATTTAGAGCTATTCACAATATGACGCAAAGTGATTTAGCAAAAAAAGTGAAAGTTAGAAGAGAGACTATTGGAAATCTGGAAAAAGGAAAGTATAATCCATCACTTGTTCTCGCATGGAATATTGCTGATGTTTTTGGAGTAAAAATCGAAGAAATTTTTACTGTTATTGACTAATATGAAAATGGAGGGTTGAAATGAGAAGATTTATCAAAATTGTCGAAAAATTAAAATGGCTTGGTTTACTAGGACTTCCAATTTTTATATCAGATAATTCAATTTGGAAAATGCTATGGTTATTTTGGCTATTTGGTATTTTAGAATTACTTTTGAAACTTCCACTAACAATACAATCATTTGAACAATTATTATCAATGCTCATAATACCTATTATTGATAATCCATTACCTAGCTTAGAAAATTATCGAGGAAAAATAAAATATTCTCTTCCCTTAAAAGGTAATTGGGTTGTAGTAAATGGTGGAGTTACCAAGGATTTTTCTCATTCTTGGTCTATTAATTCACAAAGGTATGCTTATGACTTTATTAAATTAGACAAAAATGGAAAGAGTTACTCGGGAGATAAAATGAACTTAAATTCATACTATTGTTATAATGAGGATATTTTGGCTCCTGCTGACGGATTAGTTGTGAAAGTTTACAATAATCAAAAATATTCAAGCATTATGCAAAACAATGGTACAGATCCATTAATAAAACATTTAGCCGGCAACCATATTGTTATTAAGCATAATAATAATGAATATTCATTTTTGGCACATCTAAAACAAAATAGTATAACAGTCAAAGAAAATGAAGAAGTAAAGAGAGGTCAAAAAATAGCCTTATGTGGAAATTCCGGAAATACTACGGAACCTCATCTTCACTTTCAAATACAAAACAGGAAGAGTTTTATTTTTTCATCAGGAATACCAATTTGCTTTAAAGATTTAGAAATAGCAGATACAGTAAATTATAATGTATATGATGATAGAGCTTTACCAAAAGAAAAAACTTATAATGATAGTTGTCAGTATATTTATCGAGCTCAAACTGTTTCTAATAAGTAAAAAGCGGAAACAAACAATTAGAAATTTGGGATCCATTTTTAGAGAGTTGTCGATCATTTTTTTCGAAAAACGTATTAGTTATTAGTTTTAAAACTGGCTATAAATTGATTTTATTGATATGCAAAAATTAAGCTATATTATAAAAACAGGAGAGCTAGGTTTTTTCTAGTCCCTCCTGTAGTAAATACTTAAATTTTAAAAACGTCCTAATCAACAACCATTCATAAAAAGCTAATTTACAGAAAAAAATTCTATATACTTTATTTTGGATTCCTTTCTGATAAAAATATATTTTGGTTTATACAAATTTGTTATTTCCAAAAATGTATTTATAATCGTCAGAATCACATATCACCTGATTGTAAAAGTCATGTTATTATATAAATTATATAAATCAAAAATTCATCTTATTAAGCCATTCTCTCATCTTCTCACTACGAATATCTTCATCATTTTCGGTGTACTTACCTAAAGATAAAATTTCTTTAATCTGACCATCTTCAAGATAAATTATCCGGTCAGCTCTCACGGCAACCTTTGCATCATGAGTAACAATCAAAATAGTAGTTCCTCTCTTATTAATTTCAGTCATAACTTCCATTACTTCCTGTGTTGCAGCAGAATTTAACGCTCCTGTAGGTTCATCGCCAAATAATATATCTGGCTGATTAATCATAGCCCTACAAATAGCAGCTCTCTGTAATTGTCCGCCGGAAACTTCTCTTATATCATTTTCAGCCACTCCAAAAATATCAAGTCGTTTCATCAGTTCCTTTGCATTTCCTAAAATCTCTTTGCGACCTTGCTTACCAAGCTGAAATGCAGGAAATATAATATTATCAATTATCGGCAGGTTTTTAAGAAATGTCGCCTTTTGAAAAATAAATCCCATATGTTTTAACCTTAATTTTTCCATATCGTTGTCATTTAGATTTATCATATCATTTCCATCAAAAATCACATTACCGAAAGTCGGTCTATCCATTCCGCTTATACAATAAAGCAGAGTAGACTTGCCACAACCCGATCTTCCCATAACAGATATAAATTCACCCTTTTGGATTTTAAAAGAGATATTTTTTAAAATTTCATTATCATTATAATCCTTACACATATTAACTATTTCAAATATACTATTTCCCATCTCTTTTTCCACCTCTAATCATTTATATAATTCATAACATCTATTTTCTTTATCTGACGCAACATACACATACCTACAAAACCCAAAACACTTGTCAAAATTAATGGAAGAACCGCAAATTGCCATATTGGAATGTCGACAAATATAAATTCCTTTAAACCCATTCTAAGAATTGTAAAAATACCACTAATTAACTGTTCGCCAAACAATTCGGCCAAAAATACTCCACAAAATGAACACACACTTCCAACACACAATATCGGATATAATTCTTGTTTCTTAATTGAAGATAACGGAATACCTATAGTTTTTTTCAAAGCTAAATCACAACCTTCTCTAGTCAAAAGTAACTTTATAAAAAGCATCATAATTAAACAACTCAAGCTAATTCCAATTATAAATACGGCATAACCTGCCCGTCTTATTTGCGAAGTAACATTTCCCAATGTTTGATTTAGAAATTCGCTCATATCTTTAGTACTGTAACCACCTCCGAGATTCTTTCTTAAATCATCGGCTATTCTTGACGCATCATCACCCGTTAATTTAATTCCATAACTATATTTCACGGATGGAGCTCTTAAAAACGGATAAGTGGTTTTAGCAGTTTTACCGCCACTGGTAACATCCTGATATATTCCGGATACTACAAATTTTTTACTTTTACTCCCATCTACAATTTCAACATTATCTCCGACATCTTTTTTAAGTTCATCCGCTGCTAAGTATGAAAGTGCTATTTCATTATCTTTATTAGGAAAACCTCCTGAAAGATATTTTAAACCTCTTCCCGCATTTTTACCGATACCTACATGTAGTCCCAAAATTTCACCATTTTCAGAAGTACCCTGTAGACGAACAATACGCAACGTATCAATTTCTTTAACCATCTTATTATTTTGCAAAATATTATTCGCTCTATTATTTTTGATTTCTATATCTTCACCTTGCTCTACTTCCACCAACAAATCATATTCCGAACTTCCCATATAAGTAACAAACTCATTATGCCCCATAGTCTGCACTGCTCTATACGGCAACATTATGAAAAAGCTGACAATAAGCATCAATATAAAGACAATTCCATATCCATGCCTAATTTTGTGTAAACTTACTAAAAAATCGAAAGAAAACAGCCTACTCTTTCCAATTCTATGAGTAGATCTCTCTTTATTGTTGAAACCTTTTTCAGTTACTAGAAGGTCAACGATACTTACCTTTGTTAATCTTTTTAAAATTATTTTTGAAAAAACAACTATCATAAAATATATGATTACTACAATTAAAACTGTAAATAGAATATTTATTACTTCCAATTTTTGGTTACCGAATGTACCGCTTAAATGTTTATTAATCATAATTGAACTCAGTAATGCAATCAACAAACCAAAAACAGAACCAACGAAAGCTATTATTTTTATCTTTATAAGATATAAATTACAAATGCCACTTTTAGGAATACCTATAGCCTTCATTGTTCCTATTTCCCTCATATCCTCTTCCAAATCGGCTAAAATTGAGTATCTTAAACAGATAAAAGAAATAACAATCAAAAGAATTCCCGTAAGCGAAAAAATCAACGATATAAATATATCCGTTAAAGCACTTAAAAGAAAAATCATTGTGTATGTAACAGCTTGTCCATTCTTGGGCAAATTAAGAGAACTTTCTTCATATAGGTTTTGATAATCAGAAGCCTGTGCTTTATCAGAGAACCATGTTTCTATCATATATTCTTTTTCATATGATTCCCCAAGTAAGTCTTCAAAATCAGGGTCACTTATTAAAAACCTTGTAGAAGATGTCAATGTAGAAGATGTCAATGTAGAATTCATTTGTCCGTCATAAGCATATGAGCTCACCTTATATTCTTTTTTCATCTCTCCATTTGCAAGAGTTAATGTATCTCCAATATTAATATCAAAACTTGATGCTAAAATAATAGGAACGGCAATTTGTCCTTTGTTTAATTTCAAAGGTTTTCTATCCTTATCAAGCAAAACATCATATTGTTTATTTTGTTTTACAAAAGCAATATCCAATCTGCATTCTTCTAAAGAAGCCTTTTTGTCATTTTTATTAGAAACTGTAATCTCATTACCATTGATATTAATGAGTGTAACAGTCTGAGAATGATCTATCCCTGAAAATCACTATTAAATTTATCCAAATTTGACTGCGATATTTCTCCCTTATGAAGCTGTAAAAAATGAGGAGGATTTGCTATTCTGTACATAGAAGAAATAGAAGTAAAAAGCTGTGTTAATAAAATAGCTACTGAAATCGCTACAGCAACTGACAAAGTTATAAACATCAACAATATGACATTACTCCATGTATTTTTCTTAAAATCATTTATTAAAAGTTTTCTATACATATTTGCTCCCTTAAATATTACACTATCAATTATTATCTAATTACTACAGTTAACTTCCAGCTCCAGTATATTTTTATTCTTTCCAATCAAAAATGTTGCTATAAGCATACCAATTCCGGATATAATCAACATAAATCCAATACCTCTACCCTGACCTACTCCAATAATACTTCCCACACTTTTTGCCAAAAAACCGTCCTTTAATAAAAAGGGCTCAAAGATATAATCTGCCATTACACCGCTTAGAGCATATGCGATTGCAGTTCCCGCTTGAGAAAGCAAACTTATAATACCCCAAACTCTTCCCTGAATTTCATTTTCCACATTATTTCTGACCAAAACATCTGCAGAAGCATTGATGAACGGAAGCGAAGTAAAAAACAAAAACATACCTATTCCTGTTATATATAAATAGGCACTCATGCCTGTCATTGCCATAAATATAGATGCCGACATTCCCGCCAAACTTAAACAACGAACATACTTATTTTTAATGCCAAATATCCCAATAATAACACTGCCTACAAGCATTCCCATAGCGCATGCAGATTCTAAAAATCCCAATATTTTTGCATTACTGACAGCAAGTATCATTGGAATAGCAAGATTTTGAACAAAACCTATAAAAAAACAGACTGCAGACATCAGTATAACCAAAGTACGAATACCGGTATGAGATTTTAAGATTGCAAACCCCTCTTTTATTTCAATTAACATACCTCTATTTTCTTTTTTCAAAGGTTTAGCTATCGATTTTCGAACCAGACTAATAGTTATAACTGTTACAAAAAAAGTGCAGATATCCAAAATTAAAATAAGCCTTATATCATATATCGTAAGTAACATTCCGGCTAAAACCGGAGAAATGAGATATCTTGAATTTGTCGCAATTTGTATCATTCCGCTGGCTTTTGTATAATCCTCTTTTGGCAACAAGTCCGTAATAGTTGCTTTAAATGACGGTTCAAGTAGCGCAACGAAGATTCCATTAAAAGTCACCCCAATAATAATAGGAACTATACTATTTATTCCAATATGAATATTCCAAAGAATATATACCACACCCAAACCCGAAAATAAGTCACCAATAAGCATAAGCATTCTTCTATCATAACGATCTGCAAGTACACCGCCCAGTGGACTCAATAAAATAGTCGGTAAAAACACTGCCAAAACAATAACCGATACAGAACTTACACTACCGGTCATCTCAAAAACATAAATTGACAATGCAAACGCAGTCATTCCACTGCCTATACCGGAAATTAATTCTCCAATCCATATTATCATAAACTTTTTCATAAAGCCTCCCCTCCGCCGACCTCATAAATGGCAGCCAATTTTGACGAGATTTCATTATTACTTACACCCAATATTTTTTCTGTCGTAAAGAAAAGGGCTTGGAATATAAGTTTTTCCTTTTCTCTGTCAAAATTAAAAATACCGTCATCAAGGAGAGTTAAAGCAGACGACAATAAAATCTGCATGCATTGCTCAGGATATGGACAATTAAAGATACCGGACTTATTGCCCTCTTCGACAATATCAGCAAATACCGGAGTAAGCATATTCAAAATTGAAACCAATGTCTTCTGATGAAGCAGTGCATTATTTACCTTATGCATCTCTTCTATCAATATATCGGCAGACTTATCATCTAGTCTGATTGCCATCATAATTTTAATCATTCTATCGACAGGAGAACTTTGCTTATCCTTTGCAATTTCTTTTACTCTTGTAAAAACCGTTTCCGATAATTGCTCCACACCCGCATCCAGAACATCTTCTTTTGATTTAAAATAATAGTAAAATGTTCCCTTCGCAATGCCTACAGCTTTTAAAATATCATTTACACTACACGCATCATATCCCTTTTCAATGAATAAATTTATAGCAGTTTGTATTATTTCATTTCTACGCTCATCATATTCTTTTACAACTCTCATTTCATTCTCTCCCTGTATCTGTTTATATTTGCTAATTAATTTTATACGTTATTTTTATAGACCGACCGTCAGTCTATAATCGAATTATAATCTTTCTTACGCAATTTGTCAATACATAAAAAGACTTCTTGTTGTTATTC
>NZ_JABGBW010000001.1:0-201716 GCF_014229965.1 Peptostreptococcus canis | reverse complement strand
AATCATATATGATATTGTCCTAAGTAATCGCAAATGAAATTGTCTTAAATATGATTATGATATAAACTATCTCATGGGAGGTAGTTTATGAGAAAGGTTAAACTTACAATTAATGAACAAAATAAATACGAAGCTATAAAAAAAATAGTCGAAAAAGGTGGGAACAAAAATCGTGTAGCTAAAGCCTTAGGTGTAAGTAGGAGAACAATAGATCGCATAATCATCAGATACAAAAAGTGTCCCTCCTTCGATATTGGATATGCCATGGTTTGTCCCCCGATACATCAGGGCAATATTATATGCAAAAAATAGTGTAAGTAGTCCTTTAGGAGAACCACCCACACTATTTGATATTGAATCGGCGATGTTTACCGCTTATATTCCTAAATCATATTAATGAAAACTATGATCTTTCTAGCCTTTTTATCATACGAAACCAAAGACACATAATTTTCCGTATTTTTATCCTTATGAGTTTCTACTAAATACGTACTTGAAGAATTTAAGAAGTCAGTCGAATCGAAAACATCTTTTATTTTTTTGTCAATCAGATTGATGTCCTCGTATTCTTTTACATAAGTTTTTATCTTTTGCTCACTTAGATTCACTTTTCTAAAGACCTTCATGCCCTCTCCAGAGACATTTTTAGGATTAGCCTCTTTTTTAAAAGGTTCATTTAAATCATTTTTAAGTTTGTACTCAATAATCATCGAACCATCGCCAGGGAATCCTTTTGTATCATTATAGAGAAATTTATATTCAGATACATCTGATTCACTTGCATTTACGTTTAAATTGCTTAATTGACCAATGGCAAAGGCTCTCTCTTTATCCATTTGACTGTTGTCAAAAATCTTGTAAATCGCAAAACACAGAGCTATTACCACTAGTACCAATACTACTGCAAAGTTTTTGTTTTTTGTTTTCATAAATTTCCTTTCTAAATTAATTCTCTTGTCAACCGAAATATATTAATTATTAAATGCTAAATATTCTATAACCTCAAAGTCATGTGCTTTTTCTATACAATACTATATTTATATTTCACAATTTATATAAAGTTAATCAATGCAATAAAAACCTGCATATTCCAACAACCGTAATGCCGTTTACAACGATATTACATATGAAATGTGCTGTCATCGGAACATATACGTTTTTTGTTTTAATATATGAAATACTTAATGGCAAAGCCCATATCATACATAGTAATATCCCCCACATAGTCAATGCATGTTCCAAAGCGTATAAGAACATACTAAATAAAGTTGTTAAAATCAGGATTTCCTTATTTGCAAAAGAAGTAAGATTTTTTCTATAAAAAGCCTCTTCAACGATTGGAGGAAGTATTATTGTAGCTCCTATAAATAAAATTAGTTCAAACCAATTGTCAACTTTCAGAGAAATCATTCCGGTATTGAGATTAGGAAATACATGTTCTAAAAGAGTTGTAATGATGAAAGCAAAACAAAAAAAACAATATCGTCAATATTACTTGTTTCCAGAAAGTTTGCCCTCCTTTTATAGAATCCAGCCATTCTTTTAGCGAAAAATCTTTTCTCCGATAAAAATATATTAATAAAAAGCTGTAAAACAAAAAGTTAATGTATATATGATATGCTGTGTTCAGCAACAAGCAGCATAATATAAATAAACATTCCAGAGTAATTGGTAAAATATTTGTTCTTATATATTTATCTTTCATAACTCTTCACTCCACTTTACTTTTCGTATATATACTTCATTATATCCACAACCGTCAAAATGATGGAAGACTTTCTTAATAACTTACATAAATTCAACAACTCACTTTTGAGTTGACCTTTCAACTTTTTAATATCAAAATAGTATCACTCAAGAGTTTTTTATGTTTCTTAAATCGCTGAAATAAGCTATTTGTAAAGTTCTTGTAACAGAGGTTTAGTTATTGCTGTTATTCCCATTCAAACTACGCTAACTTTACGGCTCAAACCGACATTCAAACCGACATTTTTTTGTCGGTTTATAATATAAAAAATTTTTAAATATATACTTTAAATTAAAATTTAGCATAAAAAGGTAAATCTAACTTCTAAATTAAATTTTTTTTATATTGCGTGAGCCATGTTTTATAATCCATTCACATTCTTTGCTCATAGTTTCTTCTCTCCATTTTTCAATGATTTTATAAAATTTATCCTGATCTTCTTTATATAAATCATTTAAATTATTAGCTACACTTTTTTGAATATACTTATCTTTGTCATCTTTTAAATTTGTTAGTATTTGAAAATATAAATCAAAATATTCTAAAGCAGTATAAAGTTTTTTAGCCCAAGGAAGTCTTATTCTCAAACATTCACTTGAAAGTCTTCTGACTCTTTCATTAACATCCAAACTCCAATCTAATAAAATCTTCAAGGATTCCTCTGGATATCTCTTGATTAGTGGTCTCATGCAATATTCTGAGGTAAATCTTTTTGTAAGTTCTTTACTAAAGTTTACGCTAATTTCAAAGTAATTAACACCATATAGTTCAACATATTTACCAATCGGCCATAACCACCAACCTTCAGAAAATGCACCACTATTTCCCCTAAGCTCAGGACCTAAAATTTTATAGAAAATTAAAATAGTATTTTCATAGTTAAAATTAATTGAATTATAAAGCCCCTTTGCAATAAGTTCTTGTCTTTGATTAAATTCCAAATTTTCAATAGAATTCTTTGTCAGTTCAAAAAAAGTTTTTTTGTTGAAATTTTCAGTATGCTTTATTATTAAATCCGCAAGTTTTTCTAAATATTCTATATCATAGTAATCTTTAAGTTTTTTAGCCATTTTCCCCTCAATTCTTCTAATATAATACTAATTAAGAACATTTTTAAATTTCAAATATTTTCGACCTTTAAATTTCTGCTTTATACTTCTTATATATCTGCTTTATACTCCTTATATATAAAAAATTATATACAATTTTTTTTATATTATAACATAATTTCAAGCTAAAATATAGCGATAACTCTCTTTTGATTAAAAATATTAAAATCAAGTTTCCTAAAATAGCGAATTCTCATAATAAATTTCATTAATTATCCTGTTTTTAAAAGTAAGACCATATTGTTTTGAATAAAAATTAATCGACTTTATTATACAACAGAATTGACATGTTTTTCTATATAAAAATAATAGCGCTGACGGTAATATTATCCTTCTTAGTCTTACAACTTTGAATTTATTTTTATTACCATCGACGCTATATATTATAAAACCTGTTTTTTCTTCTATAATCTACTCCAGATAGCAGTCATAAATCATTTCTCCATTGGGAAAAATGACTTCACAGGCACCACTGCAACTATAAAATCCAACTCCGCAGTCCGATGCCAAATACTCAACTTCCTCACAAATATCGACAGCATTAGTATAAGAAAAGCCTATGTACATCATCTCTCTGCCAATCGAGCAGGAACGGATATACTCACTATCTTTTCCCGCACTCTCTTCTTCCGCTAAAGTCTTACCTTCTGCTGTCAACACATCTTCGTCTCCCATAATATAAGTCTTACGTAATTCTTTATAGAATTTTTGCAACGCCGGCGAAGCAACGGAAATATCACTATATCCATGATTTTCGCTCCATTCCGTTTGCTTATCATACCAAGCTAAAAATTCCTCCTTGGTTTTGGGTGCTTTCGATGCTTCAAATATAAATAGATCATAACTCATTTGGGGTCCATCCTTCCTTCTCATCTTTCATCCGCTTCCTATCATTTTTAAGAGCCGACCGGATAACAATATACTTTGATAGCGAGTTGCCGGAAATAATCTCTTGAGTGGAGTCTCCTCCTTCGCCAGCTTTTGCCAAAAAATCGCTTTCTAATTTAGGGATGCCAAATACCTCCTTGGCTTTTTCATATGCACCGATATATTTTATCGTTTCATTATAGACAGCATACACTTTATCCACTGTTATCATCACGGAATCATGATTCCAAGATTTTTCTAATTTGAATTTAAATATCTTAATCTTAATTATTTAAATGTAGCTGCCGTAGTCATCTTTAACTTCAAATCAACCTTGGCGCCATTGTTTTGATTGGAGATTTCCAGTTCTCCCTCATGCAGTTCCGCTACCCGCTTGGCAAAGGCTAAGCCGATACCAAAATGCGATTGATTGAAGTTTCTTTCTTTGTTATCTCGGTAAAAAAGCTTTACCCCCTGCTCGATCAACTCATTTGAAAAGCAACTACCCTCATTCCAAATTGAAAACACCAACATATCATCCATGTTTTTCACCGTAATCTTAATCTCCGGCTCTTTCGCCTTGGTATATTCTTTGGCATTACTCAGCAGATTGACAATTGCCCGTAACAAATAATTCAAATTTAAACAAATGCTACTGCCTGCTTTTGTCTCATCTACAAGCTCAAACTTCGCCTCATTTTTCAAAAAGAAAGTTGCCTCATGCCGAATTATATCAATCACTTCCTCCACCGGTAGGGATTTCCAAGCTGATTTATCCTCATAAAAAGTATTCGAGTAATTTATCAATGCATTAAAATAATCCTTCAGCTTGGTACATGCCACCATAATATATTCCAGGCACTGTTCCTGTTCTGCGTCCGGTTTTGAATATAAAAGTAAATCAGCATTGCCCTGTATTACCGTCAAAGGCGTTTTCAAATCATGAGATGCTGCCGACACTTTAAAAATCAGCTCTTCTTTCTGCTTTTTTTCATCGATAATCATATCTTGAATCCGCTTTTGCATTTCTGCAATTCTGGTGTTGGTATGTGCAAACTCATGCAAATAAAAGCTATTGTCTTTTGGTTGCGGCTCCAACCACATGCTGTTGTGATACACCATATCCATCTCTTTCTTGATTAGACGGAGCATCTTTTTACTATGATAGCCTATAATCCAAATTAAGGCCAGGCAAAGATAAATCCAGGAAAAGATATTGAAAAATACCGCTGCTATCCTTTCCCCAACCTCACCAAAAGACTCTACGGATACAAACATCATTGGCATAATATACAGAATTAAAATCGCTAATATAAAGTCCCTGATGATTCTAAATCCGGTTCTACGTACCAATCCATCAAAGCTTAGTCTGCTTTCCATCGATATCCCCCTCCCCACATCGTTTCAATCGGGTTAATTTCATAAGGCTGTAATTTACTTCTAATTTGATAAATAAACTCTGATATCGAGCGAAATTGCGTATTCGAGCTTTGTGGATATATTCTATCATAAATTTCCTCAATCGAGAATATTTTATTCGGATTCATCGCCAGCAATTGCAGAATTAAGAACTCTTTCTTGGTAAACGCAATCTTATGATTCCCGGCAAAGGCAGCCTGCAAATCCGGGTTAATCACAAGCTCTCCACTTCGCAGTAGCGATTCCTTGTTTTTATGTCGCTCTTCCCTTCTTAAATGCATTTTCACCCGGGCAAGCAATTCCTTAACGGTAAAAGGCTTGGTAATATAATCATCCGCCCCGGCATTAATGCCCTCAATCATATTCTCTTCCCTATCTTTGGCAGTTATGAAAATAATTGGCACATGAATCTCTTCTCTAATATGCCTACAGATATCCAGTCCGCTTAACGGCATCATAATATCCAAAAGAATCAAGTCAAAGCTTGAAAAATCGCATAAATTGATTTCCTCAACACTTCTTCGAGTCACCACTTCATATTCGGATAAATTTAAGATATTCTGAATCAGTCTTAAAATACCGGGATCATCATCAATCGCTAAAATTCGATACGCCATGCTATCACTTCCTATTCTCTACCTTTATCGAACGGTTCTTCTTCTTAGTATAAAAAATGCTGTCACCAATAGCAATATACACCAGAGTTGCTGAAAAGAAAGCCCCGCCACCACCTCCGGATACACTGACTTAGCCCTTGTTGAAAATGCATTCATCACCGACAGTACCGGGAAATATCGAAATCCATGGTAAAACTGCAATAACACTTGACCTAAACCTAAAATAAAAGATAAAACCGCTGCCAAAGCCACCACCATTGAACCGCCTATCATCACCAAAGCCGCTTGGATAAAGCTAAGCTGAATGGTAGAAAGATAGACTGAAATCAATAATGTAAACATTTTTAACAATTCTTCTTGATTCATATTATACCGAAAATTAAAAGAAATCACAATTATGGAAAAAATGGTAAACACCGCTAAAAGTATAATTTCCCACATAAGCAGACTAAGTAGCTTAGTCAGCAGAAACTTACCCCTATTTGGCAGGCATAAAAGGCTCGTTCTAAGGGTTGCATGACTCAGCTCCTGCCCGAAGTATAGAGCGGTGATAACCACAAACCCTACTTGTCCCAAATAAAAACTTTGCAGTATTTGATTTGCCAGAAAATCGAAACTGATTTTTTCCGGAGCCGTGTTTAGTACGATTGTCATTGTCGGAATAAACAAACCAAGGCCAAGTATTGTCAGGATAATCCAGCGATTGTAAATAAATTTCAGTTGCTCACTTATGAAATATGTTTTCTTCATCTTAATACTCCCCACCTAAGTCACTGCGATAAAAACGTACATATGCCAAGCTTCCGATTACTGCAATCCAAATTATTAAAAGCCCGATGTTTTGCAGTGGATTTGTGTTTATTATTTTTTCGGATGTGGCAATTAAGCGATTGCCGATTGCCACCGGTAAAAAGCTTGCCCACGTAAAGCGTTTCGCTAAAAAATCACCTACATTGTAAATTTGCGGAATCAAAAACAGTAAGGCTATGATAGGTGTCCTGAAGAGAAAACCAAGCATAAATGCCACCATCGTTAGTCCGGTCCAGGCACATACCCCAAGGACAATGTATTTTCTGACCAATGGTGTTAATACAAAAGGATTCAACCCCGCCTTTCCCAAGGCAAAATGTGTCACCAGAATAGTCAAAGCTATTGCCAAAGCAGCAATAATAGCAGATGCAACCGCCAATACAATGGTTTTTGCACTAAATACATAGCCTTTTTTATTAACGGAAAGCAAAGTTGTTCTCATAGAATGCGATTGATATTCACCGGCACCATAAATCGATCCCAGAACTACCATTGGCATTATTCCAATCAGAATAGATTCAAAGCCCAAATATTCCAGAGGCGGTAAGGTTTCAAGTAGCGCCTGATTAGTTTCGGGCGTTGCATTTAAGCCAATTGCCAGGATTTGTTTTGCTCCGATATAGGCAAGCACCGCTTGCAAAAAGACCGCCAAACCAACCACAATCTTGGTTGCCTTTAAATAATACAGTTTCAAGAACTCGCTATGTAAACATTTCAAAAACCGTTTCATTGATTTTCCCCTCCTCCCGTTAAGCGAAAGAAAACTTCCTCCAGTGTAGTTGCCTCATCCATTACGGCTGAGAGATTTCCTCTATAAATAATGCTACCTTGATGAATGATTACCACATCATCAGTCACTGCTTCCACTTCAGCCAAAATGTGCGAAGATAAGAGTATAGTTTTCCCTTCGTTTGCCTGTGCCTTGATAAATTCCCTAAACCAGCGAATACCACTTGGGTCCAGTCCATTGGTCGGTTCGTCCAAAATCAAAAACTGCGGATTACCCAGAAGAGCGGTGGCTATCCCCAATCTTTGCCCTTCGCCTAGAGATAAATTGCCGATTAGGGCTTCTTTTTTATGCGTCATGTCGGTGATGCTTAAAACTTCTTCGATTCTGGAGTGCCTTATTCCATTGCTGACCGCTACAATTTTCAGATGACGATACACTGTCCGATCTTTTGGTGCACCAACACCGTCAAACGATGCTCCGACTTCAACTAATGGCTTTTTTAAATCGGTATAATTTTTCCCTCCGATTTTAGCTGTGCCGCTACTGGCTTTATCCAGTCCCAGTAATATCCGAAGTGTCGAACTCTTCCCCGCTCCATTTGGCCCCAGAAAAGCCGTTATCCGCCCCGGCTTTGCCTCAAAGCTGATATCCTTTAGAATCTGATTACTCCCAAAGTTTTTATGCAGATTCTTGATTTTAATTCTCTGTTCCATAATTTTTCCTCCTTATCTTTGTTTGGTTTCTCTTTACTGACCAAGTTGGGAGTATTATACTTTTTAAATTTCAGAAAAAAATCAGATTCAAAATCCTTTTTAATTTTATACACAAAAAAAACTCTCTACAGGTTATACAAATGCTGTTGTAGAAGGCAATAATTAATATGATTAAATCGATAAAGAAGACAGCTTTCGACTTTAGGAGCTTTATAAATTTAAGGTTAAGTGTTAAGAGTTAGTATTATGAAAATAAATATCCACCGGCATATCCGGTGGATATTTATTTTGTAATCAATTATTGAGGTAAACCGGAGTTTATAAACATCTTTTTATAACTTTTGCAAAATCTTCGGGATTTTCCCAAGCCATTGAGTGTCCCGCATTTGGAACAACTTCAATTATTACACCATGTTCTTGTAATTTCTCAAAATCCGCATCAGGTAATGATTTTTCTCCAAAAATAAAATATTTTGGAAAATTAAATTGATACAAAATATTTCTCCATGATATTTCTCCCCCGCTTACTGCATTAACTGACATTTCAAATGCAGCTTTTGGTAACCAATTTCTTAAAGCAGCCACCCACATTGTATTGCCTGATTCCTCATACTCTGCAATCTTTTTTTCAAATGACTTATCAAAGTCATTTTCGTTAATATTAGCAATTTCAAAACTTGCTGATCCATAACTGCTTGGATCCAAATTAGATTCACTAAGTATAAGGGTTTTAATACGGTTACTTAACAAATCACATAATTCTATTGCTATAGCTCCGCCTAAACTATGTCCAAAAATAATTATTTCTTCTAAATTAAGATCTTCAATGAACTCTTTTAAGTATTTAACATGTAAATCCACTGTATATTTAAAAGACAGTGGTTTATCACTGTAGCCTGCACCCAATAAATCAATTAGTATTATTCGATGGTTAACCCCAAGAAAAGAAGCTACTTCAACATAATCAAAAGACCCTGCACATCCTAATCCATGAATAAATATAATAGGTGTCAATTCACCATAGAAATCATTATACCTAATTTTGTAATTTGTCCCCCTAATCTTGTATTCTCGCATTTTCTCCCTCTAATTTCTATTTTCCAATTATTATTTTCCACAAAAGCCTCCCACCAAAACGATGGAAGGCTTTAAACAATTCACCCAAATTCAACAACTACTTTTTGAACATACTATTTCAACTTTTTAGTATCAAAATAGGTTCACTCAAGAGTTTTTCGCTCCTACAAATCGCTGAAACGCTGTATATTCAACGGTTTATTTACAGTAACATATTTGTTGCCCCTACTCCCACTCTTCTTGTTCTACTATTCATTCTATCCCAAAGCGTCCAAATTGCATACTTTTAATTCTTCGGGTGCTGGGAAAATCATCTAATTTCGGCTCGTTTTCAGATTTTTTTACCCGTTCCAGTACCAGTTCCAGTATTCTTTCATTGATAAACAATATATGAGATTTCTAGTAGGAACTAGCCGTTTATCACACGTCATCACATCCTTATACTAAATTTCATTCTCATTTTCATCACTAAAAAGTGTTTCTATTGTTGTGGAAATACCTGAAATTAAAGTCCGAATAGATTCTCTCTCTTCTTCACTGTACTGATCATCAATATCCGCTTCCTCAATTTCTTTGTCGTTAAATATATGCCTAATCATTTCTATATATTCAAACTCCAACTCTTTTCCATGTTTAGTTATAATTTTTACACAATCATTGTCTTCACTTTTGTAGAATTTCAGTTTCATATTACTATACTCCCTTATATGATCTAAAATTATATTTCTTGACTCGCTTTTTTATTGAGGGTTTACCTCCATCTGTTAATTCTGCAATCCAATCTAGAGTCTTTTTCCCTTTTACCCCTGACTCTAAAATCGCAGAATTGATATATAATCTCTCTCCGTCATTCTCACATATTATGACATTTTGTGCATCTCCCAACATTGGTATTGTGGCATTATGTGAAACTAAAATTACTTGTTTATCTTCTTTGATATTTTTAATCATTTCAATCAGATCGCGATTGATATAATTAGTAGCTAAGTTATCTTCAGGTTGGTCAATAATTATTGGAGCAAAATTCTCCTCATATCCCAAAATTAAATCTAAGATAACCGCTGATTTCCACCCAGGGCTTAAACTTTTATAGTCCCGCCCATCCTTTGTAATAATTTGGTATTCTTTTTTATCAGTATTCTCAATATCTTTATATACTTTATTTGCTAAATCAGAATGTGAACTAATCTTCGGTCTTTGCGAAAATTTATTTTTTTCAAATGTTGATGGATTTATTTCGTCAAAGCAGGCTAATCTGTTCTCATTAGTTAGACATTTGTTAATCGAAGCTACAAGTTCATTTTCTGTCAGTTTAAACGAATTTTTTATACTTAAAGTATGCCCCCCTACTTTTATTTCTTTTGTTTCAAAAGCCACATCAAACTTAGACAATTCACTTTTGGCGAAATAAAAATCTTTAAGCGCTTTTATTGAATCGTATATATATTTAAGCAATATATCTCTGTCACTCTTTATTTGCGTATTTTTTCTGTTGTTTTCAATACATTTCTTGTTCACCTGCACCAAAGATTTATTGATTTCATCTACCATTACAGAGTTTATTTTGGAAATTAGAAGCAAGTCATCTAACGCTTGATTTAATGCATTCACTTCATCATCCTTACTACCAATTATGGGATGATTCTTGAAGACCATTTTCATGTTTTCAAGCATGGTCTTATATTCTTCAACTGTTGTAATAGATATAGAGACCCTCTCCTTTTCATCTTCACTTGGTTTTATCTTTTCTATTACATTTTCTTTTATTATCTCATTTGTAATAAGAAAGTTGGGAGTTTTAATATGCGAAAAATCATCTTTAAGTTTTTCAAACTTTCTAGCGCTATCTAATAAAGTGTTAATTAACTCTTTTAGTCTTTTTAAGCTGTTTCTTATACTTTCTAGGGTTTCCTTATCTTCTGGAAAAACTTTATCTATTACTGGTATTTCACCTAAATCACTTCCGCTATCTTTGATTATTGACATAATAAAATTTTGACTAATATAATAAGGACTAACTCCTGTTGGATTTTCTATAACAATATCCTCTACATTAAAGTAATTATATTTCGATTCTTGAAAATCCCTTTTAGTACCTCTAACTAAACTATCAACAAACAATGTTTTCCCACTAGAAGATCCTCCTATTACCACATTTAAACCCGGAGTCATGTTTACATCGATTTCAATCTTTTCATTACAAAGCTCAATTCTCCCAAAAGTCTGTGTCCATTTTTGGGGTGGTTCAGTACTATAGTACAATCTCGACTCTTCGGAAAGAGATAATCTTAAACCGTCAAAGCTCGCTTCAGCTAACATCCATGTAGGTGTAAACTCTTCAGCATTTTTGGCTTTTGTTTTAGGATAAATCTTTGGATTGTAATTATCAGTACAAGTAATAAGATTGACGAACTCATGAATTCCAATTCTTTTGAAATATGCCTTTGTATTTTCAATCCCTGTACTACTTCTAGAAGTAAAGCCATCAAAATGGTTATGATAAATACTTTGCTCCATTGATGTGTCAAATTTAGTTTTCTTTGAAGTTGCTTTATCAAATGTCCTATGTGATTGTCCACCATGTGGCAACAATAAAAAATCGTGAGAGTCAAAAGCATTTATTATCATTTCAATATTTGGTGTATTTTCATCTTCATCAGTTACTACCTTATCTGGATACAGTTTATCTAGCTTTTCATTTATATTATCAATAATTTCTTCAGTAATTTCAGTATTAAAAATAATATGACAATGATAAGGTGGCGCATCAGAATATTTCTTTATATGGAGTTCTACACCTAATACTACTGAAACATCTTCCTTTAATAAATTCATATACGCCAATTTATTAATAGTATTGTGATCTGTAAGCGACAAAAGAATCGGATTATCGCCTGCTATTTTGCGCACATTGCATAATAATTCACTTACATCGTAATCAGAAGCTAAGTCATTAGGATTCTCTGAAGTATGGATGTGAATATCTACATACGTTGCTTTCATAAAGCACTCCTTTCTCATTAATAATTACTTACTTGTCAATCTATTGATCATCGTTATAATATCATCGGATTTCAGTTGTGGTTCAAATGAAACACTAATCCTCTCCTTTTGAAGTTCTTCAAAAAATTTCTTAGCCGATACAATCTTTAATTTTTCGCTCCCCCTTAAAGATGATTCTTTATCAATATCTTTCGTTTCGACAATAAAGTTGATTTCAAACTTATCGTCTCGTTGAATTACATACATAAAGTCAGGACTAGTTGTACCACCAAAATAAAGCGGAACTTGTACACTTCTTCTCGGTATTTTACCAAAAACAACTACCTCGTCAATATTGCTACGTTGCACAGTTTCCTTCTCTTTCGGGCTATCAAACACGACCTTATCATATAAAAAATTCTCAGGTACAAAGAGACTATCATCTCTGATAATTCCCACAGTTCCCTGTACTATTTTTTCTTTTACTTCACCATTTATATCCGTCAAGGCTGTTTCAAGGGATTCCACATCAAGAGCCTTATAAGAAAACCTCTTTAAAAATGCTTCCTCGAACCAAAGCTGAAACTCCAATATAAATTTTGTAAGCGTATTTCGATTAAAAAATGTCTTATCCAAAGTATTTGTTCTGTTATAATCACACAACGCTTTATGCATAATCATAACAGGTAATCCTGTCGCTACCTGTACTTGCTTCAAAAATTCTCCATACGGGATTGACTCATCAAGCACATAATAACCAGATGTTGCTTCTTTTAATAGTATCCCACCATTTTCAACAGAAGTCCTTTTTTCAATTGTCGTAGCTAGGACATCCCCTCGAATACCTTTATTTAAGATCTCTAAAGATGCTTTATATAGTTCTTCATTCGGAATCTTATCTAAGGATAAATAGTACTTTTTATTGATTGTTGTCCAAAGCTCCTTTATCTTAGCAAACTTATCTTTCCTAATATAAACCACTCCCTGATCTTTTTTGTCCTTACTAATAACCTTGTTTTGCTCTAATCCTACGTTAAACTCAGGATATTCGGCAATGAATTTATCTCTATTTTCATAGTTAATATTTCCATCCACATCTATATATTTATTAATTAATAGCTGAGCATAAAGTATATTTTCATCCATTCCTCTATCTGCAGCAACTTTGCCCAGCCTTAGTTTAATGTTATTTTGAGTAAGTTTGCTATCTTGATTAATTTCTCCAATCAAACGGTCAGCAAAATCTTTTTCAGAATAATCAAAGAGATAGGTGAGATAAAATTGTTCATCCGAAATTCTGTTTCCATATTCATCTACCGGTAATCTAAGTCCACGCCCAACTTCCTGCAATTTGCTAATTTCTGAACCGCTTGATCGTAGTTTACATATTTGAAAAACATTAGGATTATCCCAACCTTCTCGAAGCGTCCACTTAGAAAAGATAAATCTTCTGGTATTCCAATTTCCCTTCTCATCCTTAAAGGTGAGTAAACTTTGTTTATCTCTTAAAATCTGATCCACTTCTTTTTGGATATCCTCATCGGAATTTGAATTGTCTTCCGCAAAGTATCCACCATTTGTAGCTCCAATATCTTTCAACGAGCTTTCAATAAAACTGACATACTCCTGGTGAATCAAAGAAGCGGAATTCTTATATTTTTCGATTTCACCTTCCAAGTTTTCCTTTAAAATATTATGAAAACTCGCTCTTAATGCACCGTCCGAGCCATTTTCACCCCTGTAAGAATAAATTGAGTCGATAAAAAACAGCGATAAGGTTTTAATTTTTCTTTCTCTAAAGAAATTTTCCCTTTCCTGTTCTACATGATTTTTCACCGCCTGTTTCATCATCAACTCTTGATAGGTTGTTCCATAAATACCGGCATAAATCAGGTCGCCTTTTTCTAAAATTTGTCCGTTGGAAAGAGTGACACCCCTTTTAATTTCTTCATCATCTGTTTTTCCTATAGATTCAATACTGATTCCTCCAAATTCAGGTTCAACAATTGACAGAACATCACCTAACGACAATGTATAACTCCTGCCCGTCTTTTCATTTCTAAACACACAGGATTTTGGAGTATTCACGATTTCCATCAACTTCACTTTTGTTTCGTTTAAACTCTCCTGTGCAATCATTTGAGTTGCAACCCCCTTGACCAAGTTGTTATTAAAAGCTTCAAGAGAGCCTAAATTGAACACAAGGTTGTTGTAATCCTTCTTTTCAAACTTTGGAAGGTTCGGAAATGTCGCACCGAAGCGAATCACACAAAGCGGATTGATTCTCTCGATAAGTCTTTTATAAGCAGTATTCTCCCTTTTAAACTTATGCGGTTCATCAATGATGACAATAGGTCTTGTAGCCTTTAATGTGTCGTAGGGATTAGAAAATGTCCCGAATAGTGTCTGATCGTATTCGTTATCCATTGTTGCTTTAGATAAAAGCATACCGCTTGACATAAGCAAAACATTGATTCTACCCTTTTCCAGAGCAGTTCCCCTTGCAAAGTCGGAAATCGCTTGAGGAAACATCTTTCTCCCCTTAGTCTTTTTCTGAGCGTTCAGCACAGATAAAGCGATTCTTTTATCTGGATATAAATCTGAAAAATGCGAATTAGCATAATCTGATTCAATAAAAGATTTTGTCCCTTCCTTGATTGGCGTTGTAGGAACTAGGATGATGAACTTATGAAAACCATATTTTTTATTCAGCTCATACATTAGTCTTGTATAGCAATAAGTTTTCCCGGTTCCAGTCTCCATACGAACATCAATTCCAAATTCATTAGAAACGCTAGTTCGCAAGTCTCTTGCAATAATATTTCCTTCAAAACCTTCTTGAATTTGTGCTATGTTATCCTTTAGTTTCGTGTTATTTGCATCAAAAACAGGATTTGAGAAGATATTATCGGTCATATGAAGATAAACACCCTCAAAAACTTTGCTAATTCTCTCCAAACACTGTGTTTGATGAGGTAAAATACTCAACTTAATTGCCATATCAATACCTCTCTATCAATTCTACAGACTTGTTATTTCTCAAGTTCGAAAGATTTTTTTTGAGTTCATGTAACGCATGAAAACTAAGAGAAGGAGCATAGACCACCACTCTTGTAATATCAAGTTCTAAAGTTTCAATCCTCTTGATTAATTCCATGACATCATCCGAATCCAAACCATTATCAATCATGTAAATGCTATTTTTTATCTTATCTGCTTCAAAATTTGAAAGCCTGTATTTTTGTGTATTCACACTCAAACCATATCCATCTAAAGCAAGATAAGTAGATAAAATCGCATCTTTTCCTTTTGACTTTTCCGTATCGAAGATACCAACCATATCATCGAGAAACAGTTTTGGGTTATCATCAAAATAGTCAAGATTGGTAATGACTTCTTCTTCCAAACTTTTTAATGAATAAACCTTAAAGCCATAGTCAATGTCAGCCCCTGCTTCCTCTTGAATCTTCTTAGCAGCTCGTCTAATTCTTTCACGCCCAATTTCATCTATTGTTCGATGTCCTTCCTTATATGCCGGTTTGTCTTCTTTTATAAGTTCCGGAATTTGCACAAGGATATATTTTCGGTTTCCACCATCTTCTGCATTTAAATTCATCACTGCATGGGCTGTAGTTCCGGAGCCGGAAAAGAAGTCTAAAATGATATCCTCTTTATTTGTAGCGTGAAATATTAATTTCTTTATTAGATTTATAGGTTTTACTGTATCAAACGCTTCGCATTCCATTAACTTCTTTAAATCTTTTTTAGCACTCTCTGTTGTTCCCATACTTTTGTCAATAAACCCCCAAAACGGCTCCATAACGGAAGTTCTTTCAAAATATGGTCGCATTTTAATAACTACTTTACCATCTCGAATAAAAAGATTATTACTTTCCTTATATATGGAAACTTGGTCTTGACCAAGTTTCCACTGTTTACCCGAATTCGGAGAAACAGTGGAAACTCCGTCTGTTATATCAAAAACCATAGTTTCCCTTCCTCTAATCCCCTCGGAATTCATTTCTTCTAAAATATGTTCTCTATACTCTCCTTGTTCATCTGTAAAAGGGTATTCTTTCTGTCCTTTTTCAATCAAATTAAACCTATCTTTGCTTTTTCTTTTATAAACAAAAATCTTCTCCGCCTTTGGTTGTAGTTTATTATATGAAGTTTGCGTATTTTGAGATTTTGTTTTTGACTCCCAATATATTTCTCCAACAAAGTTTTCTTCACCATAAATCTCATCGCATATTAGCTTTAAATTTGCCTGTTCATTGTAATCAATAGAGATAAATATTACCCCATCCTCTGAAAGCAATTCTCTTGCCAATATTAATCTCGGATAGATAAAACTCATCCATGCAGAATGAGAACTTTTCCCTTTCAAATTTATAATCCTATCAGCTTCCTCTTCTTCTACACCTATCATTTTCGATAGTTTCTTGGCATCAAAGTAAAAATTGTCTGGATAAACAAATCCATCCGATCCTGTATTATAGGGTGGATCAATGTAAATACACTTGATTTTTCCCGCATAAGATCCTAAAAGATGTTTCAAAGCATCCAGATTATCTCCAATAATATATAAATTCTCACTATCTTTGTTTTCTTCTGCTTCATTATGCTCAGTATGAGGAGCTATAAACGTTTCTGTCCTTGTCGAACTCAAATATCTCGCATAAGACTTCCCCAGAAAGTTCAGTTCGTACCCTTCCTTGTTTAAAGAGATTTCTTCATTCTTCAAAATTTCCTTAAATCTATCCCAATAAAAATTTCCATCTTTATCAAAATACTGTGGAAAAGTATTTTTTAAAACTTCTATTTCTCTACTGTTCGGTTTCGTACTCTCATTATATAAGATATTATCCTTAATCATTAAACTCCTCCTACTTCACTTTATTTATTAAATCCTGAACCATTTTCCCATCTTCAATCTTTGTTATCGCAAAACTCTTCTTGCCTGCATCTTTTATGGATGCTCCTATAAAATATCCTTCTTTATCATCTATGATCAAAAAACGGTCATGAAAATCCATGGTCGTTTTCACGCTCAAACTTGGGTACTGGGCATTAAACTTGTTGATATCTTTTGTCGTTAAGCTGCCTTTTCCTGCTGTTGCTATCAATACATCAACTCCTGAATTCTTCTTGCAGAGTATGTTAAGGGTATTTACATCCACATAATTGTCCATCAAGATCAGTTTTCTCTGTGCTTTTCCAATTAGATCTGCAATAAAACTGAAGGCATCATAGATTTGTCCGTCAAAAAAGATCTTTTGTTTTACCTCTGTATTGCTCGCAATGTAGTTGAATACTTCTTCAAGTTTCTTATCTGTTTCTAACTGTTTTAACTCCACTCTATCCAGCCTCGAAAAAAGTTGTTGATTTGAAAGCAGGAATTTTCTCATCTCCACAAAGCTATTCATAATCCTTATGCTTACTTCTACTGCAATATCACTTTTAAGGACAGCGGAAAGCATAGCAATGCCTTGTTCCGTAAAAGCATATGGATTCGATGATGAATGTTTCATGGTAGTGAACCGGTCGCAATTTGCGACCAGTTCATTCTTTTCTTCTGCACTAAGTCTAAAGCAAAACTCTTCAGGAAATCTAGCTGAGTTTCTTTTGACTTGCTCATTCAACCTTTTGGTTTGAACTTGATATAAGTCAGCTAAGTCCCTATCAATCATTACCTGCTTCCCACGAATGGTGTAGATTAGATTTGTGATGCTTGTTTCATCTATCGGTATCAAAGTATTCTCATCTTTCATGGGCTAATCCTCCACAAATTCCAATATATCACTCGGAGTCAGATTCATTGCTCTACATATTTTTTCTAAGTTTTTCATGGATATATATTCGTCTTTGCCCATATTAGCTAAAGTGTTTGAAGTAATTCCTGTTAGCTTGATTAGGTCGGTTCTTTTCATATTCTTTTCTATTAAATGGATCCACAATTTTTTATAAGAAACACTCATAAGGCACCTCCAAAATTATTTTAATTATACCACATAAAATAGCGAAAACACAATCTGAAATTACTTTCAAAAAATAGGAATGACCCATAAAAATGATCCGCTACCCGATTCACAAAAACTGATTTACCCAAATCAAATTTCATTGTTATACGAAAAAGGAGATGTCTCTTCAACACCTCCTGGTACTCTTTAATCCTCACTGACTTCTTTCGTCCTTTTCAGCAGCAGCGAATGAATATCCCACAACTCCTTCGAAAATTTTTCTATGGATTTCTTCATATCTTCAATGTCATCTCGATAGATAATTCCCGTTTGATTCACTCTTTTTGCAATCTGATTTAGGCTATTCGTAGCATTCGACAACATGTAAATGCTAATCTAAAAGTGGTCCATAAATCGAATAATGATAGCCGAAAAATGGTCCACTTATTTAAAATTAATTCTCCATATGTCATAATTCGTATGGAGGTAAAAGGAGTGATTAATTTAATGGATAAGCATGCAATAATAAGACTTAAACTGGAAGGCGACTCAAATAGAGAAATATCTAAGAAACTGGGGGTTAATCGTAAAACTGTAGCAAAATACTGGAATGAATACGAACAACTTCAAAAAGAACTTGAGAAAGAAAATATAGATGCTGGAATTGTTCAAGAGAAAATAGCACAAAAGCCTAAATATAACAGCACCAATAGAAAGAAAATTAAATATACTAAAGAATTGGACGAATATTTGGATAAAATATTAGAAAGCGAAAAAGAAAAAGATTTGAAACTTAAAAATCATAAACAATCTTTAAGTATTGTTCAAATTCATAAAATGGTAGTTGATAAAGGATTTGATATAAGCTATCAATCAATTGTTGTTTATATAAGAAATAAGAGAAAAAATTAAAAGAATGTTTCATAAAACAAGAATATGATTATGGAGATAGATTAGAATATGATTTTGGAGTTGTTAAACTTATGATAAATGGAGAGCTTAAAGACCTTAGTTTAGCGGTTTTATCATCTCCTTGTTCAAACTTTAGATGGGCATTTCTTTACAAAAACCAAACTTCTGAAGTGTTTTTTGATTCACAAGTAAGATTTTTCGAAATGATTGGAGGTTTGTACAAAGAAGTTGTTTACGATAATATGAAAAATGTAGTTACTAGATTTATTGGAAAAAATGAAAAAGACTTAAATCCAAATCTTTTAGCTTTTGCAAATTACTATGGGTTTAATATCAATGTTACTAATTGTTTTAGTGGGAATGAAAAAGGACATGTTGAAGGTAGTGTTAAGATAATTAGAAAAAGCGTATTTGCTCCTAAGTACGAATTTGATAGCTTCGAACAAGCTGAGGAGTATTTAGAAAAAGAACTTTTAAAAATGAATGAATCATCATTAATTGAAGAAGAAAAGAAAAATCTTTTAAAATTAAAACCAAAATATGATTTAGCAAAGATAACTACACAAAAAGTAGATTCATATTCTTTTGTGCAGGCAGAAAAAAATAAATATTCTGTACCGGACTATCTTGTTGGAAAAACGGTAGTTATTAGAAACTATGCAAGAGAGATAAAAATTTATGTAAATGACAATTTTGTTTGTTCACATAAAAAGAAAGATGGCTCTAATGAAGTTTCTATTGATATTAAACACTACTTAACTTCATTAGAAAGAAAACCGGGAGCAATTAGAAATTCACTTGCATTGAAAAATACTCCGTTTCTAAAAACCATCTTCGATAAATATTTTATCAAAGAACCAAAGAAATTTGTAGAGATAATTAAAAATAATAAAGAAAAAGATACGGACGAGTTAATTGATGCTTTTAATGAATATATTAAATTCGGAGAAGATACAATTCCAAAAGATGTAGTAAAAGAAGTTAATAACATAGAATTAAAGACTCGAATATTAATCTCATCTTACGATGATCTTCTTGTTGGAGGTGTCAAGTGAATATTAAAGAACTTTCAAATGAATTAAAACTATCATATTTAAGAGAATATCATGAAGAACTTTTAGAAGAATCATCTAATCTAGGGTTATCAAATAAAGAATTTTTACTACTCTATCTTGAAAGAGAGCTTGAAAGAAGAAAAAACAATGGTATTTCAAGAAGAATTAGAACTACTAAATTTGTAAACAAGAAATTTTTAGAAGATTTTGATAGAAATAAATATTCTTTAGAATTAAATAAAAAGTTTGAGTACTTAGAGAAACTAAAATTCATAGAAAATAAAGAAAACATCATACTGATAGGTACACCGGGATGTGGAAAAACACATTATGCAACTGCTTTAGGAATTAAAGCTTGTATTGAAGGTAAAAATGTATTGTTTACAACAGTTCCAAATTTAATAATTGAGTTACAAGAATCGATGAGTAAAAACCAACTTACAAATTACAAAAGAAAATTTGAAAAGTATGATTTGGTAATTTTAGATGAACTGGGATATGTCTCATTTGATAAAGCCGGTTGTGAAATACTATTTAATTTACTAGCATCAAGAAATGATAAAGGCTCAATAATATTAACAACTAATTTAACATTCGAAAGATGGGAGGAGGTATTTAAGGATCCTATGCTTACAGGTGCAATAATTGATAGATTAGCCCATAGAGCACATATTATGGATATGTCCAGAGAAATAAGCTATAGGATGGAAGATACGATTAAATGGTCAAAAGAAAATGGATAAAAATTTTTCTCCCCCTAGGGGGAGAAAGAATGAATTGATAATATTACTATTATTTATATTTAAATGGACCGTTTTTCGATTGACATTTGCATGACTATCGTTTTTAACAATATCGTATTTTTCATTTATACATCCACATTTAGGACAATAGTCAGGAGTATATGTAAGTCTACCATTTAAAACTGTATACTCAATTCCTTTAATCCATTTTTTGATATTTCCTAAAATTTCTAAATCTCTATCATTTATTCCCAAAATTTCTGTTATACTAATATTTGAACACATGTCATATCTCCTTGTTTGTTTTTTTTGTGACGATTAAATTATACAACAGATTTGACATGCTGTTCTTTTTTTTTGCAAAAAAATATGCGTTGAGAGAGAAAAAATTTCTCTCATCAACGCTAAATATTATACAACCTAATAACTTAAGTAAAACTATACACATATCTGACTTCTTTCAGCACTTTTCCACCTATGTTGTCCTCAAGATAATCACCAGTACATTTAAATCCGAATTTTTCGTAAAACTTTCTTGCATTATAATTTTCTTCAAGCACCCAAAGGAATATTTCTTTAAAGCCTTGTTTATTGAGTTCACTCATCACTGCTTCTAGCAATTTCTTTCCATATCCTTTTCTAATATAGTTTGGTAGAAAATATATTGAAATTATTTCACCAAAATCAAAATATTGCTCAAATCTTGACTTACAGAAACTTGAAGTCCCTATATATTCTCCATTTTCAACACATACCATTGTGTACCATCCTGAAATATCAAAATTATTAACCCATTGACCTTCAGGAATTGCATCAAGATAACTCTGTGGAATAATTCCTTTGTATGCATATCGCCAGCTTTCTTCATATATTCTACTTATCATTTTTTTGTTATCCGAAGAAATGATATATCTAATTTCCATTTTAATTTCTCCTACAATAGCTAATCAATCACAATTTCACAAAAGCCTCCCACCTAAACGATGGGAGGTTTTAAAGAATTTACCTAAATTCAACAACTCCCTTTTGAACCTACTTTTTCAGCTTTTTAGTATCAAAATAGTATCACTAAGGCAGTTTTCACGCTTTCAAATCGCTAAAACCCAGCGTTTTCACCAGCTCTACAACAGAAACATATTTGTTACTCTACTCCCACTCTTCTTTTTCTACTGTTCACTACATTCAAAACTGTTCAAAATACAGGCTTTTCGTTTATTGTATGCTGGGAAATTCGTTCAGTTTTAGCTTGTTTTTAGATTTTTTTACCCGTCCCAGTACCAGTTCCAGCTCCAGAATCAGATATATCCATAATTAAGCTAAAAATTATTCTTTTGGCAAAAATCTCTAACCACTTCGATCCAATTTTCATACCAATACCATTGTTTAGAAACTCTTACTCCATAATTGTATTTTTTATTTTTAGCATCTTTGGCCTTCCATAATTGAGTATGGTAATGCATACTAAATGTAGAATAACTTTCATCCTTCATCATTTTCACGATATCACCAGGCAAAAATTTTGCTTTTTCAACAGCCTTAACTAACACACGTTCTACATCTTTTGCTTTATCACTATCTGGAGAAATAAATTCTATTGCTTTATCTGCTTGATTAGCTCGATTTACTTGTATTGGAATATATACAATCCTGTAAGAATAGTATAATGATTTCAATTCTTCATCATCCAACTCAGATTCAAATGTTGCAATAAAATTCCTTACATTAGTCGGTATTTCATTTGTTGATTCTTTTCTTAATACCTGTTCCTGTTCAGGTGATATTGGAGCAAATTGAATTGCTAAGCTCAAATTATCTTTTATGCTATGCTTATCCCCAAATATTTTGATTATCTCTCTATTATAGTTTAATGCACATGCTTGTAATTTAGCTCCAATGTATTCATCAATGCTATCCGTTTTCTGATGTTCGATTTCATGTCTTATCCCAATTAAAAACCTGAGATTATTTGCTGTACCTTTATCTAATGGAGAAGCTTGTTCATTTATACACCTTTCTAACTCCCAGTGTTTATATGCACCATTTTTAGTCCTGTCATATCTTTTCCGTTTGCCTCTCATATGAAAATATCTATAGTCTATACTTTCTTTGCTATAATAAGCATGCATAAGATATGTCCAAGAAATAATTGCAGTGATTATAAACATCTCGGACTTAAATTTAATTAAAGGGTTGTTATAAATTTGTACAGCAGATACCATTGCTTCTTTTGATTTATCAAGCAACGCATTAGTTATTGATCTACCCATTTTAAACCCTCCAACTTCATTACAAGCCTAAAACTTCTCTGTTCATTATTTCAATCGCTTTTTGCTCTTGCTTATAAGCATGATATCTTAATTCATTTGCCTTATTGATTAAGCTTAAAATTGAATTATTTATAGTATCCTCTTTAAAAACAGGAATAACCACATCCCCTAATTGTTTATCTGTAATTTCATCTACAACAGAACCGTATATTTGCCTTTTCATTAACTCTTTTCCATATTCAGATGCCAACCATGTAAAAATCAGCCCATGATATGATTTTTTGGACGAAATTCTAATAACATGATCACTAGAAATCCAATTTTGCCAATGTTCTGGTGCAAGCATAACTCTACCAACAGATCCGCTTCTCGTTACTAAAACATCATTTTTTTCTATTGCAATATTTCTAATCAATTTATCTGAATAATGTTTTATAGATAAAAATTTTTTACTACTCGGATCAAGCTGATTTATTTCTTTCCCTCCTAAAAATACTTTTCCGTTTCCTTTTTCCACATAAATCCGTTTGAACCTTCCTGGCAATATTATTTTTTCTGTAAGATCTTCACTATTCAATTTTTTCACAATTGCTTTTTTACTTATATATTTTTCAATAACTTCGATTAAAGGAATATGATAACTTCCCTCTAACCTTCCGTCTAAATCACTTAGTTTAGTTGAAAAAGAGTTAATTTCCTTACTGTATGAAAAAGCTTCTTTCTTTAAATCGTCAATAGGTGGAAGTTCTAATTCTTCTATCATTATTTTGGTAGCTTCATCTATAAGACGATTTGATTCATCTCTATTAGCATACGAATCCATTATTAAATCATGTATCTTCTTCTTAATTAAGGCAGGTGCATTGGGAATCAACATATTTTTTAAGGCATCAGGTTCTATTTCTAAAATTACTGAACCAAATTTTTCAGCGTGGAGCAAATTTTGTGCGACATCAGTTTTTAAATAAGTATACACGAACCCTGGGAATTCGTTCACAACCAATCTAATTGCATGCTCGCTTACTAAAAATTTTGACAATGTTTGACCTACAAAAGTTACATTGCCTATAGTCCCTGAGCGAGATATTAATATTGTTCCTTCAGTTAAAGAAAGAGAATCTACCATAGAATTATCATGAGAAACAAATTTAACAGGATTTGGATATATATCTAACATCTCTGAACTACCAAGAAATCCTATTGATGTGCTATCTATATTGGTCAAATAGTTTCTTTTTGCTCTTGGTCCATAAAAACAATCCTTAAAGCCAATTTCCTTTGTCCCTAAAAGCACCAAATCATATTTACTATTTTCTAAAAGTTGTATCGAATGAGCTCTATCTATATTAAAAGTTGAAGCTTCAAGCCTATTATCTCTTTCTAATACTTCACTTAAAGATACACTTGACCAACTTATATCATCTTTAGGGAAATCAACTATTTCTATAAATTCTTTTTCTAATTTTTTTGTCGCTGAATTTACCATGATATTCCCTCATTTATTTTCCATTTTCTAAAAATATTTGGAATAAGTATTGTTTGATCATCAACAACTTTTTCTCTACTTTCCATTTGAGCGGTTTTAAATCCTGATGATGTTTCATCAAGTTTATATATATTTTGTTTTTCCGGAACCATAATCTCATTTCCATCATTATCTCTCTTGAAAAGTGTATTGCCTCTCTTATCATGTCCAATTTTATCAACTATAGCCATATAGATATTATAATCTGCCATTTGCCCAGTTGTTTCTTCTTTTGAAATTTCTTCTTCAGTTTTCTTTTGTAAAATCAACACGGAAGTTTGAGTACCATTCCTTGGTTGGAATGTATCTTCATGCAAGTCAATACTTGCAATGATTTTAGTATTTTTGATTAACCATTCTCTTATATAACCTGTTCCCGGTGAACCAAGTAAAGCATCAGGGAGTACAATTCCCATTCTTCCACCTGGTTTTAAAAATTGATAGCAACGTTCTATAAATAAAATTTCTGGTGATACTGAAGATTGGTATCTATCAGTAATAGTCCATTTACCAGTTTTCTTATCTTGCTTCCAAATTTTTGCCAAATCAAATTGGCTTAATATGGCATGGTCTTTAATTGGAATCTTACTTCCGAATGGTGGATTTGTAACAATAACATCAAAGTATCCTATACTATCTTTATTGATGAGTGTTTTCTTATCTATCTGCAACGCTGCTGACAATCTTATTTTAAAATCATCTGTCCATTCATGCGGTTGAAGTAAAGAATTATTCTGCAAAATATTACCACTGCCATCATTATTCATTACCATATTCATTTTTGTAGCTTTAACTAAATCAGGATTTATATCAAATCCAAAATAATTGTTCATAGCCATATCTGAGATTTTGTCTTGAAAGGCTTTCTTTTCAAAATCGTTCCATTCAGATTTTAACTTGCCAGTTTCTTTTTCAAATTCTATCTTCAGTTGCTTCATTGCATAGGTCATTGCAGTTACCAAAAACCCACCTGTCCCACAAGAAGAATCCAATACCTTTTCGTCGATAGTTGGATTTATCATTTCTACTACCATCGCCATAACATTTCTTGGTGTAAAAAACTCTCCCCTATCGCCACGCAAATTTGCACCAACAATTTCCTCGTAAGCTTTTCCTTTAATGTCAATTCTTGTATTAAGTAAGCTGTATTTTTGAATTTCACTAACAATATATGATAATGTTCTGGGGTTAAGTTTTATAGTGTCATTAGGATCAAAAATTTTTGCATTCTTTTTTTCTTTTTTTACGCGATCAAATATTTTTTCAATTCTATTTTTAACCGTTAATTGTCCATCTGAATTAGATCGCTCTTCACTCGTTGCGTAAAACTCAAGAGCCTTGGGGATATTTCTTTCATCTTCAATTTTGCAAAAAATAACTTTAAGCAACTCAAAAAATGCTGGCTGTTTCTGCATTCCTTCATTTACATAAATGTGATTGTGGCAAGTCTTAAATGTAAATAAAAGATTGTCATCTGATGCATTCTTAAGTGAAGCTCTCTTCGGACGATTGATATCATCAATATTGCCATCTGCAGATGGTATATCATTGTAATCCATAAACTGAATTACACCTTTATCATCAGTAAATTTTTTAAAGACAAACTTTTCTTTACTATTTGTCCACATCCCCCATTCAGCATTGGGGCAAGCGGACATATATGATTTTAATTGAGCCACGCCATCCTTAGCATTATTAGCTTCTATCTTTTCACTTTTACATTCAATTATTATCTTAATATTTTCTTGTTTTTTATCTGTTTCTTCATCAGGAAAAATTACAATGTCTGCTCTTTTCTTCCCAGAACCTATTTGGACAGTATATTCAACACATATTCTGTCTCTTGAGTATTTATGTTCATTGACAAGTCTTTTCTCAACAGTTTGTCTTACATATTCTTCTGGCGTATCATTTCTAAATTTACCATCAATATAATCACAGATTTTACCATCTGGAATAATTACCACTTTCGTTTCCATTTATCTTCCTCCGATTTTATGTTGAATTTTCATAATATCTCCAACCTCAACATTCAACGCAATGCATATCCTTGCTAATACATCAAGATCTATTCTTTTCACTTTGTTATTTGCATAGGAGTTTAACTGACTTCTTTGTAACTTAGCATTTTCTTCTAGCCAGTTTTTACTCAATTTCTTTTCACTAAGCACATCATTTATTAAAAATTTAATTTCATTACTCACCACTTATACCTCCTATATTTTAAAATATTATACCACATCTAACAACTTCTTACAACTGTTAAAATATACAGCTGCAAGAAGTTGTTAGCGCTTCATTCGTTGTAAATCATTTCGTCCTTTTCAGCAACAACGAATGTATAGTCCCTTGCTCTTTTGAGAACTTTTCGATAGATTTTTTCATATCATCAATATCGCTTTTATAAATTACTCCTGTTTGATTTACTCTCTTGGCAATCTGATTTAATTTATTTGTGGCAGCGAATAATGTTCCGTATAAATCTCTCAAAGGCTTCAAGTCAACTTCATAAATTTCCTTTTCTAAAACTGTTTTTCGTATAAAGCGGCTCATGCTTTTTGCTCTGCTTTCTTCTTTTTTCCTTTCAAACAATTCTTTTTCTTTATCTGTTAAATCAAATCTCAACCTTATATTTCTCTTTCTATTTTCCATCTTAAATATCCTCCTTCTGGGGTCTTAGGGTTCTCCCTAACAAGCTAAAAATGTTGCTCGAAATTAAATCTTCGATTTGATTTCTGAAGTCATTTTTCCGTAAGTGTACACACACTTACTGTGCTTGCTATTAAAGTTCATGCCATATTCCATTTATCAAGCTTCTTCATGCTCTTAACCATCACAGAAATATTCCCTGTTTCATTTCCGTAAATTCTATAAAAGTTAAAAATTGTCGCTACCACTACCTCACTACCTTCTCTTGCTGGTAGCGAAGTAGCGGTAGCGGACTTTTTTAAAACTCTTAGAATGGTATCTCCGAAGGATCAACCTCAATAAAATCAGTATTTTCATTTCTCCTATAAAACTTCTTGCTCACCCGAACCACTCCGTCAATTCTTACCTTCTTACTTTTTACAGATGGTTCAAGTTTCCATTCATCTGCCATTTCGTTTGCCATCAATTCGAAAAATACTTTTTCATTGGTTTCAGGGTATCTACTTGTAAATTCGGCAGAGCATAACAAATCTGGAGTGTCTGATTTTGTGGATTTCCATTCCATGAAGTCCAAGAAGTTTTGAACGTGTCTGTTCTCACTCTTATGGGTTTGGATAACATAATCCAGATCCGTTCTTAACTCTTTAGGTAAATAGAAATCGTGAAGTTTGTTTTCATAAAGATACACGGCTTCTGCAATAGCACCTTCAAAATCATGTTGAATAATATTACGATGTTCTTCTCTTGTGATAGTTTCCAGTACAGGAAATTTTTCTACATCATACATAACTGGTAATTCAATATTTTCGCTATTCACTTTTACAGGTAGATACCGTCTTTCTCCGGAAAAATCTCCTAAAAAAGTCGCATCATTGGTAGTAGCAATCAAGATACAAGTTCTCTTTACATCAGCAGAAAATCGTTCGTATGGAAGCCTTACCGTGCTTATTCTTGCAGATATAAACAGCTTCGCTTCATCAGCACTTTTCGCATTTCTAAGAGCTACAAATTCTTCAAGTTCTACCACAACTTTTCCAACAAGATTACTGACTGCATCTTTGCCTTTTATATTATTTAATGAGCAATACCATTCGGGAAATAATGCCAACTTCTCTATAAAACTGGTTTTGCCTACACCCTGAATTCCCGTAAGAACCATAAGCTCGTCAAATTTGCATCCGGGATCAAAAACTCTTTTTATCATGCCGACTAACATATGTTCCATAATCCAAGCATTTAATTTTGTATCTTCCGCTCCAAGATATTTTGGGAGCAATTTAGGAATATGTCTCTCACCATCATACGGAAGTGACTTCATGTACATAGCAGGAAGATTTACCGCCCTTTTATGAGTAATAAAAGTTATGGCATCGTCCATTCGGTTTTTAGAATACTTAATTCCAAATTCCCTTTCTATTTCCACCCCTAAAAAATTTGTTAAATGGTCATTCCATTTTTCTGATCTCATCTCCTTATATAATGTATTTAGGTTGTTAAAGGTAACCTATAATCCTTTTTCGACTGAATATTATTCAGTTTTACTGTATAATATTGTTATTAGATAGAATGTACTCGTTTTCTCCTTGAGATTTAATCTCGTACTTGAAAGAGTGAGTCCTCTAATCTTTTAACTGTTTACGAATAAGTTAGATGTTGACCCTTTCAGGGTACTTCGTATATACCATAAGGCAGTAACGTTATTGGATTTTGAGATGTCTATCTAAAATATATTTTTTATGAGGTATCAAATGTTTTATTTAGGTATTGATATTGGTAAAAATACTCATGTGGCTTCATTAATTGATGATAAGAAAAAAGTTATCTTCAAGGCTTTTTCTTTTTCTAACTCTATTGATGGAGCAGATAGTTTAGTTTCTAAACTAAATCCTTTCAAAAATGAACTTGAAATTGGTATGGAAGCTACAGGTCATTATTGGCTAAGTCTATACTCATATCTTGACCAAAAGAACTTTACTGTTCGTGTTATTAATCCAATCCAAACTGATGGTTGGAGACAAGATATTGAAATTAGAAAGAGAAAAACTGATATTATTGATTCTCTTTTAATAGCCGATCTTCTTCGTTATGGTGACTTTGTTGAAACATCACTTTCTAATGAAGATTATTTATCTTTAAGAAATCTTTCCAGATTTAGATCTTATCTAATTTCTTCAATTGGTGATCTTAAGAGAAAAACAATTGCTCTTTTAGATCAAGTTTTCCCTGAATATGCTTCTTCCTTCAGTAATATTTTTGGAAAGACTTCAAAACAAATTCTAGAGAATTTTTCATCTCCATCTGATTTTGAAGATATTAGTTCTGAAGATTTACAATCTTTTTTAGACAATGTTACTATGAAAAAATTTGCTACTAGAAAACTTGAAGAACTCTCTAAGAAAACTTCTACCTCTTTTGGTGTTAATTTCTGCATGGATTCATTTAGTTTTCAAATCAAAATGCTTATCGGGCAAATTTCTTTTATTCAAAACCAGGTTTCAGATGTCGAAAATGAAATTGAGATTTTGCTTGAAAAACTTAATTCTCCAATTACTACCATTCCCGGTATTGGTTCTGTTAATGCAGCTACAATATTAGGTGAGATTGGGGATATTAAAAGATTTTCCAATCCTTCAAAACTTGTTGCTTACGCGGGTCTTGATGCCGGTATTTCTCAGTCTGGAGAGTTTGAATCCACTTCTAATCATATGACTAAAAGAGGTTCTCCTTATTTAAGACGTGCTTTGTTTCAATCTGCTCTTAGGGCTGAATTTTGTGACCCTGTTTTTTCTAATTATTACCAAAAGAAAATTGCAGAAGGAAAACATCATTTAGTAGCTACTAATGCTGTTGCTAGAAAGCTTTGTCATACTATTTTTGCTGTTTTAACTAAAAACGAACCTTATCAAGAACAAAGTTAGTTTTTGCTTAATTGTAAATTAATTTTTGAAAAAAATTACAATCTAAAAAGCAAAAACTTTGCTAACCCTGTTTTTAAAATCTTAAACTCCAGGGTATTTTTTCATGCTTATTTTTATTCAGTTTTTATCAATATCAATCCTTATACTTTTTTCGTTTCACCTCTTGACTTTTAATAGTTAGTCTTTCTGTTTTTCTCCCTTAAGAGTTCCGAAAAACCTGACTGTCATGCTGCATGTATCAAAGAAAACTGTTCCGTCTATTATCTTCTCTTCTTTGCAAAATAACGGATTTACCAGCACAGTGATTAGATTAGTAGTATTACTTTTTAATTGTCCCTTATCGGTATATTCGAGTTCTCTGTTCAGATAATCCGACAATTCATCATCACTAAATTTTAGCCAGTCATTCACGGTTATCACCTACACTTTTTCTGTGATAGTTATAGTCCCAGTATTTTTGATTTTCATACCGAGTCGCTTTTTTTATACTATCTTCCAAATATTTGATATAGGCTGCTTCATTTTTTCTTTTGCTTCTGTCATCACTCCGATTTAATGCAGACATTAAAAATATCTCTTTCATCAAAGCTTCATCACCATGTGTATAGCTATTTAATAATAGCAACAGCAAAAAATCATCTTTGCTGGCATCTCCGCTTGCTATTGTTCCTTCAAATAAACCTTTAGCTTTTCTATTATGCTTACACATCGTTTCTATGATTTTAGGTATATCAGGCAGTATATCATTATCTGATTGATAAGCTCTTATTTGCTCTCTAACGCTCTTTTTAGGTGCAAAACACTCATAGTATCTATCAATCTCACTTTGCTTATCTATGATGTTATTTGAGGTTCCGGCAACACTATTCCCGGTCATAGCGATACATCTGTTATTTTGATACATTTCCACTTTCTCAATTTGGTTATTGAAATTATCAGCAATTTCCCCTTTTGCAAAAATGTGAAGTCCTTTACCGGATTGAGAAATTTCAATATAAGTGTCATGAAAATCTCTGAAAAACCTTTCTCTCATATCACGAGATACATTATCCAAGTCAATACAAATAAATGGATCATCTATGCTTAGTACAAAAGACAATCCATCTGAGCCACTACTCTCTATATTATTAACTGCTGTTTCAAAGTCTGCCCAGTTTTCCTTATTATTCCAATCACTTGACTTTAAAGTAATTGGACTCACAGGAAGCTTTAGTATTTTTTCCTTGCCTTTCAAATCTACTCTTCTGATTTTCTTAAACCATAACCACTGTTTATACTGTCTTAATTCCATCGGAATATTTTGTTTATACTGTTCCGTTTTTATCATGTTGTCCTCCAATCTATAGTTGATGACAAAAGTACAACCTGATAAAATAGTCTTCTCAGGGATGAAATACCAAGTTGTACTTTCATCTTGCCTTTGGTCTGTTGGCTAAAGGCTTTTTTCTTGTTTAATCTCTTCATAAATCTCTAAAACATAAAGCAAGATGTCCTGCTCTTCTTCATCTAATTTCCCGAACTTTTTAATTACTCTTGCCAACTGAAATATCTCTTTTGCTATGGCATCTAAAACTCTATAATCAGCTGTAATATTTATCTTGTGTTCACCAAGAAGTTGTATAAAGTAGTCCTGTTTTGACAGTCCGCTTATTTCGACTTGCTTATTTATCAAATCATATTCTTCCTGAGAAACTCTGAAATTCAAGATGCGATTACGCTTTCTGTTTTTCTCGTTCTTTATCTTCTTTTCTTTAATCTGCTTTGTCCTTTTTTGTAGAGATTCCGGTCTAAACATTTTCTTCATCCTCTTTCAATAAATCTTCCCAATCATTTTGTGTTTTTACTCTCACCTGTGTTAGCGAATCTGCCATTTCTTTCTGCTTACTAGGAAAAAGATGTGCATATCTGTAGGTAATATCAATTGACTCATGCCCGACTCTATCAGCGATAGCTGTTGCAGAAAAACCAAGTTCAATTAGAAGAGATACATGAGAATGTCTCAAATCATGCACCCTTATCCTTTTTACATTAGCTTTATTTGCTCCTCTATTCATTTCGTGATGAAGGAAGCTCTTTGAAAATGTAAATATCAAATCCTTTGACTTTAATTTATAAAATCCATTCAAGTATATTTTGATTTCTTCAGCCAAGAAATCCGGCATAGCTACTTTCCGAATGCTCTTCTTCGTTTTTGGTGGAGTGATAATATTCTTTCCATCAATCCTTTGCAAAGATTCATCAATTTTTATGGTTCCTGTCTTAAAATCAAATTTCTCTTTAGTCAAGGCAAGAAGCTCTCCCATCCGAAGCCCGCACCAATATAGAATTTCAAAGGCATAATATGAATGCGGTTTATCCTTAACTGCCTTGATAAAAGCTTCATACTCTTCCTGTGTCCAAAATAGCATTTCATCCGCTTCTTTTTCTCCCATAGTTCCAACATCTCTGGCAACATTAGTTTTCAAGTTGTAGTATCTGCAAGCATGATTCAAAATACTGCTAAGTTGAGCATGGATTGTGCGAAGGTATGTCGGCGAATAAGTTTGACCTCTATCATCTTTTATTTTCATCAATTCATTCTGCCACTGGATAATCGCTACATTGCTGATTTCATTCATAAGTAAATCACCCAAATATGGCATTATTTTTGTTGTAACAATAGCTTCTTTCGTACGCCAAGTATTTTCTCTGATACGAGGCTTTTTATCCCTTTTATAAAGTTCAAAGAACTCTCGAAAAGTCATTTCAACCGTTCCTGCTTGCTGTGATAGAAACTCTTTTTCCCAATTCAATGCTTCCTTCTTTGTTGAAAACCCTCTTTTTTTCTTGTTTAGCTTCTCACCTTTCCAATTCACATAGCTGAACTTGCAATATCAAGTGCCGTTTTTATTTTCATCTCTATATGCACCCACCTTTACACCTCTTTTCTAACTTCATTCCCATAGCAATACTTTTCCATGAAATACTATCGATTCACTTTGCCTCTTTGTACTCGATAGCCGAGCTTTGTAAGTTCCTGATTCATTTCGTTGATCAGCTGATATGCAGTCGTTCTGCTGACTTCCAAAAAATCTTGAACTTCTTTTGCTGTCATGAATATCTTTTGCATTTTTAACCCTCCTTTCAATTCATAGTTTTTGCAAGGTTCTGCATCCATGTTTTGAGATAGGACGAGCGTCAATCTAAATATCTTGCGTTTTAACAGTTCGTATTTGAACTGTATATTCGCATTACAGTAGTTCATTTTCGTTCTGTCAAGAGTTATTATAAAATATTTTCTTCTATTATCGCTGATATTAAAGCGTTATCCGAAAATATTAAACAGAACGCTTGTGTTGTGTTTTGTGATTATTTATGATAGAATATAAAAAAATTTTAAGAGAGGAGTCCTGAAATGATTTCCGGTAAGAAATTAAAACAAATTCGTTTGTTTAGGAAACTAACACAAAAAGAACTTGCCATCATGTCCGGATTAACTGATGCTGCAATTCGTAATTATGAATTGGGAAATAGATCTCCAAACAAGGAACAATTAAGAAAAATAGCAGATGCACTTAACTGTGATATTTCAGCTTTAATCGACCATGAGCCGAATTCTATTTTTGAAATCATGCATATCATCTTTGACTATGAAAAAGAAATGAAGTTCCGTCCCCTTGCAGGAAATGGTGAGCCTACTGCTCTTCTATCCCACAATCCTCATTTTGATGATTTTTTAATTGAATGGGACGAAATGAGAAAGAAACACTATAATGGTGAAATTACAGACGAGGAGTTTGAAGATTGGAAGTTGTCTTTTCCAAAGAAATCAAGATTCTTGAAAAGAAATAAAAAGGAAGAGTAATACACATAACACATAACCAGAAATGATTTTGGAGTTATGATTTGGAAAATTTCTATGTAATAAATGATAATAGTTAAATTTGAATTTAGGCAGTTACAAGTTTTAGCAACTATAGGAAACTGATAAGCCCTAATCATTTTACTGTTACAATAATCAATTTAAGAAAGACTAACTATTAAAAGTCAAGAGGTTAAACGAAAAAAAATATAAGGATTGATATTGATAAAAACTGAATAAAAATAAGCATGAACCCCCCCTAGAGTTTAAGACTAAAAAAAATAGGGTTAGCAAAGTTTTTGATTTTTAGATTGTAATTTACAATTAAACAAAACTAACTTTGTTCTTGATAAGGTTCATTTTTAGTTAAAACAGCAAAAATAGTGTGACAAAGCTTTCTATCAACAGCATTAGTAGCAACGAGATGGTGCTTTCCTTCTGTAATTTTCTTTTGATAATAATTAGAAAAAACAGGGTCACAAAATTCAGCTCTAAGAGCAGATTGAAACAAAGCACGTCTTAAATAAGGAGAACCTCTTTTAGTCATATGATTAAAAGTGGATTCAAACTCTCCAGATTGAGAAATACTTGCATCCAAACCGGCATAAGCGACAAGTTTAGAAGGATTAGAAAATCTTTTAATATCTCCTATCTCACCTAATATTGTAGCTGCATTAACAGAACCAATACCGGGAATGGTAGTAATTGGAGAATTAAGTTTTTCTAATATAGTAGCAAGTTCATTTTCGACATCCAACACTTGATTTTGAATGAAAGAAATTTGTTCGATAAGCATCTTGATTTGTAAACCAAATGAATCCAAGCAGAAATTTACACCAAAAGAGGTTGATGCTTTTTTTGAAAGCTCTTCAAGTTTTCTAGTAGCAAATTTTTTCATAGTAACATTCTCTAAAAAAGATGTTAACTTTTCAGAACTAATATCTTCAAAATCAGATGGAGATGAAAAATTCGCTAGAATTTCTTTTGAAGTTTTACCAAAAATATTACTAAAAGAAGAGGCATATTCAGGGAAAATTTGATCTAAAAGAGCAATTGTTTTTCTTTTAAGGTCACCAATTGAAGATACTAGATAAGACCTAAATCTAGAAAGATTTCTTAAAGATAAATAGTATTCATCGGAAAGTGATGTTTCAACGAAGTCTCCGTATCTAAGAAGATCAGCTATTAAAAGAGAATCGATAATATCAGTTTTTCTCTTTCTAATCTCAATACCTTGTCTCCAACCATCAGTTTGGATGGGGTTGATAACACGAACAGTAAAATTTTTTTCACTAAGGTATGAGTATAGACTTAACCAATAATGACCAGTGGCTTCCATACCAATTTCAAGTTCATTTTTGAAAGGTTCTAATTTGCAGATTAAACTTTCAGCACCATCAATAGAATTTGAAAAAGAAAAAGCCTTAAAAACAACTTTTTTCTTAGAATCAAGTAAATAAGCAACATGAGTATTTTTACCAATATCAATACCTAAATAAAACATTTGATACCTCACAAAAAATATATTTTAGATAGACACCTCAAAATCTAATAACGTTACTGCCTTATGGCAAATCCGAAGTACCCTGAAAGGGTCAACATCTAACTTATTCGTAAACAGTTAAAAGATTAGAGGTCTCACTCTTTCAAGTACGAGATTAAATCTCAAGGAGCGAACGAGTACACTCTATCTAATAACAATATTATACAGTAAAACTGAATAATATTTAGTCGATAAAGGGTTATAGGTTACCTTTAACAACCTAAATACATTATATAAGGAGATAATATAAATGGAAGCAGTAAAACCAGGAGGATATATTTCAAAAATTCATTTCAATGATGAAACTTATGTAGATATCCAACAAAATGACATTATTATTTTTGTAGGACCAAATAACGCTGGAAAAAGTCAATCCTTAAAAGATATTTATGCACTGTCTTCAAATAAATTCCCAACTACAGTTGTGTCAGATATTGCTATAACAAAATATCCTACTCAAATCAAAGATTTGCTTGATAGCATTTCTCCAAAACAACCTAAAGGTTCATATACTTCATATGAAGTTCTCGGGCAATATTTCACTTATGTTGAGCAAACAAATGAGCAGTTTCTAACAACCCCTTACTTTGACGATTTTCGAGATTTATTTGTGGCTAATTTGGATACAACTGCACGATTAACAATTTGTAATGCACCCAGCAGTATAACAAGAAATTCACCCAAGCAACACCCTATTCACTATGCTGCATTTGATAGGACGTATCGAAAGTGGATATCAGATAATTTTAAGAAAGCTTTTGGGATTGAGGTTACTCCAAATATCCTAAATGGATCTACAATTCCACTTTGTGTGGGCGAACCAGTAAAATTTGATAAAGAGTATGAAGATGAGCAAGCACGACAGGAAGCTTATGCGGATATACTCAAGAATTATAAACAGGTCCAAAATCAAGGAGACGGTATAAAAAGTTTTACTGGGATTTTGCTCTATTTGATGCTTGACTACTTTTGTACCTTTCTAATTGATGAACCTGAATCTTTTCTTCATCCGCCTCAGGCCCACATTATGGGGCAAATAATCGGTCAAACACTATCAGACAAACAGCAATGCTTCATTTCAACTCATAGTGAAGAAATCATTAAGGGTCTATTAGAGGTTTGTCCAAAACGAATCAAAATCATTAGAATTACTCGAAAAGATGACACAAATTACTTTTCGGTTCTTGATAATGATAGTTTCGAAGTTGTATGGAATGACCCTTTGCTAAAATATTCCAACATAATGTCTAGCTTATTTCATAACTCTGTTGTTTTGTGTGAGAGCGATTCTGACTGTAAAATATATTCAATTGTCGAAAGCTACCTTAAACAATTGTCTGGAAGGTATTCTGAGACTCTTTTTATCCATTGTGGCGGTAAGCAACGTATGTCAAAGATTGCTTTGGCACTCCGGGTATTGAAAATTGACGTAAAATTGATAGCAGACATAGATGTACTGAATGATGAAGTGGTATTTAAGGGGATTGTAGAAGCTTTTGGAATTGAATGGACAACCGTTCAAAGTGATTACAACACTATTGTAGGAAATTTGCACAGTCAAAAAGAAAAAGTCAATAGAAACGATGCCAAAACAAGTATTAACAGAATCATTGATGGCTCTCAAAATCAGTATTTATCAAATCGAGAAATAAAAGAAATACGCACAGTTATTAGTACTATTTCAAAATGGGAGACAATCAAATCGGCAGGGATAACTGCTATTCCATCTGGAGATGCAGCTCAGGCTTTTAGGCGATTGAACCAAACGTTACAGCTAAACGGCATTCATATTGTTCCAGTTGGGGAGTTGGAATGCTTCATTAAAGATATTGGAGGGCACGGACCAGAATGGACAAATAAAGTGCTTGAAGCATATCCCCACATTGATAACCCGGTATATGATCAAATTAGAGAATTTATTGGGAATCTGAATCTATAATGTTGTTATATATGGACTTCCCAATATGTTTGTTATATGGATTCAAACCATTTACAGCCTAACAAACCCCTGTTTATCGGGTAGCTAATGAATATGTCTCCTTTGCGATATCATATGCTTCACATACAAGCAGAAATAGCACTAGAGTCAAAAAGACCGTAACAACTAAGCTACGGTCTCATTTTTTTGTATTTTCTTGTAAAGCCACTTTGAACAATTATTAAGATTATTCTTTTTGCAATCTTTACCCAATTTTGTCCCAGTTGCTCGTTTTAACAGGCTCAAAAGCCTTATTTTAAGCCATTTCCTTGTTTTTTCGCTCTACTCCCACTCTACATATTTATTTTTTATATGATTTGAAATAGTTGAAATAACTTAATTTTATTTTTTATATTTTCTAATTTTGATTATATTTTACATAAAAATTGGAGTTTTTAACTCCTTTTTAACTCCTATATAGAGAAAATTAAGGGTGGAATTAAACCGCCCAAAAGTTTCTTATAAGCTTCTTTTACAGTCACCAGCCACTACAATAAAAAGCAGGCTTCATGCACAAGGCATAAGAATAAGGGGGAAATTATCCCCCTTATTCTTCATTTTTCAATGTTTCAGTTATTAAGTTTATCATATCTTTCATTAGCGAATTCTTGTCATCAAATAAGTATTTGAATATTATAACTACTAAACCTATTATATTTACAAAGAACCCTGTAACCAATGCCATTCCAACTTTTGTTTCTTCAGAAGTATATCCATCTTTTGCGAGGCAAAATAGTAATAAAAAAAACAAACCTGTTACAATAATAAAGTATATGGAAAAAGATATTAAAACTCTGCTCCTATATCTAAGTTTACTTTTTTGTTCATTTGTTAGAGGGGCTTTTAACTCTTTTAACAAATCATTAATAATTCTGTGCCTTACAGCTAACTCTTTTTTTATTATCTCACCATAAGATTCAGAATTTTCTGCGACTTTTAAAGCCTTCTCTGATATTTTATCAGTTATTGTAAATGTTTTATACTTATCCGTACATTCTTGCAATTCACTATTAATTTTCATTACGTATTCATGTTGTTTTTCTATATTACTTGACATAAATCTTCTCCAACATTATGAGTCTGTTTGTTGCCGCCTTATATGTAACACCAAAATGTTTTTTCACAGCCAGTATCATACACTCTGGATCTTCTTTGTTATCACAGTCTGCAATCACTTTTTCAACCTTATCTTTTGGCATTAAAAATGCGCCTGCAAATTGATTTACTATTCTCTCTTTAATCTCCGTAGTATCTGATGCTTTATCTTTATCTCTAAAGTTTATTGATAAAACACGCTTGTCTTGATCACTTTCTATTTTTTTGTTTGGACTCCACTCATAATCTATAAATAAATGCCCCAATTCATGAGCCAGAGTAAACAATCTTCTCTCCTCAGATTGCTCCATGTTTAGATATATCTGCGGTTTATTGGTCTCTGAATTCCAAATACAAATACCATCATATTTGGCATCCCATATGCCAAACAACTCTATTCCTTTTTCTTGCACCATATCAAATAGTACTTTATTATTATAATCACCTAGTATCATTTCTCTCGCAAATAGTGCATATTCATCAATCGCAGATATTAATTTAGGATTATCTAATTTCTTCATGTTGACCACTCCTTATCTCTGTAAGATAAGATTATCATAGTAGAATCATAAAATCAATAATTCAGTATGATTTTTAAAAATTTTTTACTTTTTATTATCTATTCTTCTGTATAAACATCTGAACTTTATCGATATCTGCAAATTTATTTCAACGCACTTTTATCTGAATTCAACTATGACACCTTGATATATCATCGTTTTAAGTAAATTTAAAACGCAATTAAACGCATTACATATTCATTGTAACATAATATGACTTACTCATGGTGGATAAATCGTGGACAATGATAAAAAAATAAGGAGTGGTTATTATGCCACTCCCTTAAATATACTATGCTACTTTTTCACAGTATCTCGCTGATACATATCCTACTCGTGGAATTTTATACCAAGCTCCCTCTATATTTTTAACCACTTCTTCAACATAAATTTTTGACCCATCTCTATAGGACGATACTTTTCTATATCCTACACCTGGACCCATACGAACGTTTAATACATCTCCTGGTGTTTTAGTCATAACCGAATATCCACCTCTTGACACACTAGCATTAACCTGCACTAGTGTTTGTACCATATACTTCTTAACCATATTTATGAACCTTTGCCAACCAAGATCTAAAGTTTTATGTGGGCAATATTTTCCACTACAATACTGATGAGTAACCACTCTATCAATTCCCCAGCCTTTAGCTTTTAAAATGGCCGCCACATATTTAGCGCAGTTCTCTTCTGCTTTTGCAAAATCATTAGCGTTACCAGTTGATCTTGCTATTTCAATTCCGATATAATGTCTATTACCATACGTTGCTCCGCAGTGCCAAGCATTGCGATTAAATGGTATACACTCATATATAGCCGATTCATCAATCACTGTATGGAAACTAGTCCAGTTGGAATTACCCACCATATATGATGCCTCAGCTTTTGCCTTGGCAGAGTTATAAGTATTATGAATTACAATTTTTTCGGCATTCATAGCATAGGTTTGTTTTTTACCTTTATTCCAATTTGGTACAGGAAAATCATAAATTGCCACTCCACATTTAATACCATTCATTATACTATCCCTTCTTTCTTTAACTGTTCTAAATCTTCATCAGATAAACCACCAAATTCATCAGTGTCATGGAAATGATTCTTTTCTAAATTTTCCTTATACAGTTCTTCATCAAATTCTATTACACAATTTACTTCCATTCTTTATTCCCTCCTTCATGTTACTTATTATCCAGCTTAGATAATTTACTAACTACATCACTGAATAAGCTTGTGTTAGTACCATTCTTTCCGACATTTTCAATTATTGACTTAACTTCCATTAACAAATATCCAAAATACAATGTATATGTCAAAGCAATTCCAGCATTACCTGGAATTAATACGCTCACAGGTAAAAATACGATAAGTAACAACATACTCGCTATCTTCCTTAAAATTCCGTTAATTCCTGCTTTTGATTGGAATTTAATTTTTGGATTCACATATGCTGCGATAGTTCCAGTTATAAAATCAACAATCATGGCAATTGCGATTATCATTAATATAAATAATATTTTGCTTTCCTGTGTTTGAACACAATCTCTAAAAAAATCAAATAAATTTAAACTCATGTTTTTTCTCCTTACTTAATAAAATAACCTTTAATTACTTCGCTATAGTCAAAGTCATATACTTTAACTCCACCTTCATCATGATAATGTGGACTTACAAAAAATTTATTTTTATGAAACGATATAACTCTTGCTGACAGAAAATCGCAGCTATGCTCGTATTTCAACTTAAAATCCAAATCATAAACTTTAAGTTTATTTTTTCTACTAATACATATGTAGTGATTTGATGAAAAAAATATTTCAGAAACATCTACTACTCCTGTTTCTATAACTTCCGCATCTTTTAATTCTAGCAATTTTTCGTTATCTATAATAAAGACTTTATTATTAGCTTTATAAACATTAACATATCTACTGCTTAGATTTCTGAATAAAACACGTTCTTGTTCACTTTCAATTGAAAACACACGTACGCTCAAATCACTGTATGTGTAATAAATTTTATTATTTTTTGCTAAAATAATATTTGCATCATCTCCCATAAAAGGATAATCATCAGCTGAAAATTTAATATTTTTAGATTTATCATTCAAGTCTTTTACCAATACAACATTAACATTACTATTCCAATCGTTGCAAAAAGAATCTAGATGTGATCCAATTACATAGAATGAATTATCATCATTTTTTAATGCAATTTTAATATGTGCATCATAGCGTTCCTGTTTTTGTGTATCTAAATTAAAACAATCAAATGAATAACTCTGTGCTGATATCAATTTGTTATCAAATAGAAAAGCTCTCCATGGTGACGTATATATATTAAATTTATGTGACATGGTTAAAGTTTCTTTATCAATTATATTAATAGAAGATGAGTCAATAAATACATAGCTATTATTGTACTCCCCGACTAATGTATTACCTCCATTATCGGTTTTAGCAAAATCAATTTCACTCTTTTTCTCTAAGACTATCTTTTGTTCCAACTTTTCTTCCAATTTATCAATATCTAAAAAGTCTCCACTACTATATCCATCAATGATCAGGTTTTTGCCACAATATAATTTAACAAATGTATCGCTATTTAAGTCTATTGTTGACATTTTTTACACCTCCTTTTTAATAATGTAAAGTGTTTTGTCATCTTCAGATATTTGTAATTGATTGTATTGTGCTTGAGTTACTACTCTTATTTCTCCAGGCTCGCCCTGTACGCCTTTTTCCCCTTGTGCTTTTTGATTTGTATTAGCCCCATCAACAAACCAGTATCCATCCTGTATAGAGATTATCGGCTTATCTCCCCTCTCTCCTTTCAGCATACTTATTTGATCTTGGGTTAAACTTTCAAATGCGACAGTTCCGTCTTCACCCTTTGCTTTTTGGTTTGTACTAACTCCATCAATATACCAGTAGCCATTTTCAATGGTAATGGCTGGCTTATCGCCTTTTTCTCCTTGTGCTTTTTGATTTGTACTAACTCCATCAATATGCCAATATCCATTTTTGATGTCCACAGTTGTTTTATCGCCTTTTTCTCCTTGTGCTTTTATATTGGTATTTTTATTACCAACATACCAGTATCCATCTTTAATATATGGACTATCACCTTTTTCTCCCTTAAGACTCTTCTTTTGTTCTTCAGTCAGCTCTTCAAATGACATTTTGCCATCTTCGCCTTTTGCTTTATGTCCACTGTCTTTTCCATCTATAACCCAATTTCCCAATGAGTTTATTTCTAACTTCGGAGTATCTCCCTTCAATTCTTCAGTATGGTCCCTTAAATACTTTATTTCATCAATATATTTTTTCACAGTTTCATAATCGATAACAATATTAACGCCTGCTACAGCTCCAGATTTTATTGATTTTCCTATTTTAATTTTAAAAAGCGGAGATTGTAATATTCCTTGACTATTTGACATTTCTATTTGTGCATAATGTATTGAATCATCTTCAAGCATTTCAGAGTTTAGTGTAACTGAAAAGACACCTTCGCTAGCATTAATTATCTCAGCATTGGCAAACACTACCTTATTTTTTTGTTCAACTATTAATTTAATATCTATGTCTTCTATACTCTGTATTTGATTTTCATTAAATACTTGAAACTCAAATACTCTAGCTGTATCATATTGCGTTGCATAGCAATCTTCAATATATCCATCTTTCATTGTGATTTTATATCTGGCTTTTCCAATATCTTTTATTCCCACGGTTATCCCCTTTCTTTTAAACGACCCTCTAAAAACGATTTTAAGAAAATAGAGGTATCTTACTACCTTTAATCCTCTAAAATTGAAAATAGAGAGTCTTTAAATTTCAGCAATGTTGATATTTTAGGAGTTTAATAACTCTTTAATTTTTGAAATTTCCTGAGTCAAATTTTCAACTTCTTTTTTTAATTCTTCAGTTTTCTTCAGCTCTTCCTGGAGTGTAACATGTAGCATTGATGAATAGTTGTACAAATCAATTCCAAAAAATCCGGTTTTTTTGTCCTTGTTCACTAACACATCTCTCACGTTACCCATTACATCTTGAGTCATTATTGATAAGTTCGTTTTATCATTATGCTTAAAATTATATAAATAAAATTTTGCATCCTCAATAAACTTAATTACTTCTTCCTTTGTAATATCAGTAATTTTTTTATTTTTATTAACTCTCAAAAATTCTGTTCCACTTTCGAATCTCTTGATATTTTCTTTTGTTTTTGCATCAGATGTATTATGATATCCAAATCCGTAAGTCCCATTTGTATCAGCTCTTATTACTTGAGTCCCGTTTTGAGATGCCCAGAACCCATATTCTCCTCTGATATTCATGTTAGATTCGCTATTTCCCATTTCCATGACAGTCCCATAAGCGACTTGCAATCCTGCATATCCAGAGCCGCCTTTCAACACTCTTGATCCCTGTGCTATCTCTATTCCATCAGAATTAAATCTTATTGTTGCGCTATTATTTCTGATTTCTAAATCATTTCCAGACATACTAATACTAGCGTATCCATTCGCATCTAAATTTAATCTACCGTCGCCTTTTATTTCGCTTGTGCGCACCTTTGGTATTGTAACATTCCCTGACGTATCTATGATAATCTGCCTATCAATCTTATTTCCAAAAACTACAGAGCCATCTGATTTTATTTGAACAGTAGTGTCGCTCCCATTTTTAGCCATAATGCCATTCTCATTAATATACACTCCACTATATGATGATCCCGCATATATGCGAGGTGAAACTACTCTCTTACCATCAATCATAGTTAGCGTTCCATTCCAATCTTTTATCCAGTCATAAATTGTTGCGTCAGTTCCATCTTCACCCTTTACTTTCACCCAACGATATTGTCTATAGTCAGTACTTTGCAATTCATCAAATGATGTATACATGCCCATATAAGACCTATTATCTGAATTTTGAATTGAGAAATCTCCACCATTAACATCATTTGCATATGCAAAAAATATTTTAGGCGCCTTACCATCAGAGCCTTTTAATTCTCTCTTTAATTCACTGCTTAAAGCATCAGAATCTATTGCGCCAGAGCCAAACTTCATCACTCCTTTATTTAAATCAAGATTGAAGTTCTCACCACGTATTTCACCTACTGTCAGAAAATCAGCTACTATTGCACCATCCATAGTAATTGCAGTTTCAAAAGGTCCTTCATATCCATTCTTAGAATAACCTAATCCATTAATATTCCATCTCCACACATTTTTTGCAGTATCAATAGAGTTGGTATCCATAATTAATAGCTCGTTTTCTGTTTTAAGAATAAATCCACCTAAAGCTTTTGTTAATAATGCAGTAGCATTATCTTGTGCTATTTTCATAACTTCATATTTTTTAGGCAACATATCCAATTCTTTTTTTATTTCAGAACTCGCTTCAATACTTGATGAACTTAATGATACGCTCTTTGAATTTCCTAATGTTACAGTATTATCTGATATCTTATCAAGTTTAATACTCATTTTTCTAAGAGGAAAATTTGCATCCATTCCGTGTGGTTTCGATACAACTCTCACATATTCGCCAATTTTAAATTGCTCAAAAGATCCATCAATAAAACTTAAATCAATAGCTTTGACTTGCAGCGTTAATTTTTCCCACTGTACAAATTTTAAATACTCTTCTCCCTTTCTTTTTAGATTAGATGGAAGAGTTACATTATCATATGTTATTGTTTTTGTTATTTTTCCATATATATTGACTGCCTCCGGGCTTATTATTGAATCAACACCGTTATTTACGCTTTCAATAGTTACTCTCTCCCCCAATGCTTCTATCTTTGGATTTTCTAATCTAGCACCAAGTGGAATTACACATGTAGCAATATCTGTTGTATCAAAATTCTTACTAAAATCTAGCATATTTTCGCCAAACTCTATTTTTTGAGTATTTGTATGATTGTAGTCCTCCAGATAATCTAAATATCTTGTACCATCAACTTTTCTAATAAAAAAATATCCACCGAGATTTTTTATTAGATCATCATATAGTACACTTAATGTTGATTCCCAATTCGTATATCTCAACAGATAATCATTGCTATCCTTTACGCTGACAGCACCAACTTCGAATTTCTTCTTAGAATCGACTTGTGCATTATGACTATCAATTATAAACTTTAAATACTCCCTTACATTCACACCCTTATACTCATGAGGTCTTTGTACAGAATCATTCAAATATGCTAATTCGCCTTCACAATGTATTTTTTTTCTATTCATAAAATCAATATCAATATCTGTAGGCCTTCCTGCAAATATTTCAATATCATTCTGTAATACACATATTTCAGATTTAAGTTTATATATTTTGTCGTAACAAAAATGATTTTGTAAGATTGTAAAATCAAATGACCCTGCCTTATTTACCTCCAACTCTACCTTGGGATTTATTAAATTTAAATCTTCAGATGGTGAATATATTAATTCATTGTCACAGTATACTTTATACATTAAAAATCACCAGCCCTATATGATATTTCAACTTTTCCAGTACCATTTATACTTATTAGGTTGTTTCCACTATCAAGCCTCAAATCATGAAATATATTCTCTCCAGGTTGCAAATGGTATGTTTTAGATTTATATTCTAAATCCATTGTTGATGATGAATAAATTTTAGGTATAGTTCTCATTTTTAAATTATATAGACTAATTGTTTCATTTCCTGATATTTGTGCAGTTACCATCATATCTCTGAGTTTGTACGGAAACGCATTACAATGTATAGTTATTTGCAAATTTTCAAACTCTGTGTCGATTGTATTTACTTCACACATACCTTCATAATAATAGTCCTTATCTGAATCAAATATAATTCTAGTTTTTCTGCCATGAACATGATTCGATATCTCAGATATTTTTCTAAACCAAGACTTTTCATCTTTATCAGGAAATATGAATGAAATTGATATCTCTCTATTTTTATATGTCATTTCTCCTGTCAATACTGTTGACAGATCAAGTTCTCCATCACGCCCAGGAATTGATATTTTTTCAATATTCGGCTTAGGAAATCCAATTGACACCGACTGCATAATCAATCCAAAATCATAATATGAATGTTTATTATCGATAAATACACCATGATGATTCATCGTTATTCACCTCTTTCTTTCCTTTTCTTCAATAATCCCAAACCATTGTCAATCCCATCAATTATCTCTCCAACAAGCGTACCAGAATCAAGAATTAACTGAAGATTGTCTCTTGTTGATAAAAGATTAATTAACTCATCTAATTTGTCAATAAGAGTTTTATCCTCTTTGCTGTCAATATCAAGCCCGCTTACTTTTGATAAATCAAAATTCAATACATTGCTTAGATTTGAATATTTATCTGCATCAAGTACTAATTCTGAATTAAAACTCAATCCTTCATTTACATCATCAGCCAATGAGGAAATAGCCTTATTTACAATTTTCTTTCCACCATATATTGAATCGGCAATAGTTCCACCAAAATTCAATCTATTCAAATCACGAAGTGGACCTTCTTTTGCTGGTGAAAATGGAAGAAAATCTCTTATAGATTGTGCAATATTTCCAATTGCGTCCGTTACATATCCTACTGCATCCCAAATTCCATCAGCTATTGACTTTACAATATTACCACCTGCATTCCCAAATGCTCTAAACCAACTGGAAATAATTTCCATCCCACTTCTCAGTGCATTACCAATCGCATTACCAACATTCCCTGCTGAGTTTATTATTCCCTGTGCAAAATTTCTTATCAATTCTGCACCTTTTGATAATATTGATCCCATTATCTTCGCAATTGCCATTATTATTCCTTGAAGAATTTTACCTATTGCACTTAGTGCCAACCCAAGCATTTGAAGTATTCCAGAAGCTAAAGTTTTAATAATTCCCATCCCAGCAGACAATATTTTGGGTAGTACTTTTACTAACGCATCCAGAATATACAATAATATCTTTCCAATTGCCATCATAATATCAGGTAATCTTTCAACAATACCTTTTGCTAGATTAATAATGATTTCTGTCCCCTGCTTCAAGAACTTTGGTAGATTTTCAGTAATTGTAAGTATCAACTTTACCAAGGTGTCCAATATACTTTTTACGATATTTGGACCCTCCGATACTATTCCATCAATTAGATTTAATACCAGTTCTGCACCTTTTTTCAAAAATTCAGGCATTATACTGAAAATAGCTTTTATCAATGTTGTTGCAATTTCACCAGCTGTCGCAAATATTTGTGGAATAGCACCTAATATGCCACTCAATATGCTTGTTATTAATTCCACACCAGTTGATAATAATTGAGGTATATAAAGCTTTGCTCCTTCGACTATTTTGCTTACCATATCAGAGCCAACTTGCAACCATTTTGGCAATATTGAGCTTAAAAAAATATTAATGCCTTCCTGAAAATTAGCCGAAAAACCATCCATACCAAAATCAAAAGTTGATTTCATGCTATCAATCATTGAATTGATTAATTTTGGAACTTCAGTCACAACGATTGGAATTGATGCCTGAATAAATGTTGCGATAGCTCCAGGCAAAGCTTTTAAGACATTTCCAACCATCGGAATAAAATTTTGAAATAAAAATGTTGATACGGTCTGAGCTAAGGCATTAAGTGACGGAGTCATATCAGCACCTATCGCCATATTCCCTAATACATCTTGCCACGATGCTTTCATTGAATTAAATGAGCCTTCCAAAGTAGAAGACGCCTCTTTTGCTGTTGTTCCAGTTATTTCTAATTTACCTTGAATTGCGTGAATTGCCTGATACACGTCAGATAAATTACTAATATCGTATTTAACTCCAGTAATTTTTTCAGCATCTGCTAACAAGCGCTCCATTTCCTGCTTGGTACCACCGTAGCCCAACTTTAAGTTATCAAGCATAGTATAATTTTGTTTCGCAAACCCCTGATAGGCATTTTGTATCAAATCCATAGATGTTCCCATCTTATTTGAATTATCAGCCATATCGGTCATTGCCATATTTGAGATATCAGCAGCTTTTTTAGTATCTCCACCAAGAGATTGCAATAAACTAGCACTAAACCCAGTCACATTTTTCATATACTCATTTGCTGATAATCCCGTTGTTTTGTAAGACTCTGCTGCATATTTTTTAACTCTATCAGCACTATCTTTAAATAATGTTTCTATACCACCAAGAGATTGTTGAAGTTCTCCACCTTGCTTCAGAGATGCTCCTATCAGTTTTCCAATCCCAGCTGCAACGATTACACCTTTGATTGCACCCACCAACATGTCTCCAGCAGAACGACCAGCACCACCCATTTCACCATTTAACTCTTTTGATATTGAACTTCCAATACCTCTTGCGGAAGGCATTATTTGAATATACGCTTTGCCAAGTTCAGTTGCCATATTATTCGCCCTCCTTAATACCTTGTAATAATCTTTTTCTTTCTTTTTCAAAATCCTCGCAAGAAGCAAAAGTTGCATAATCATGCACAGCTTTTTCTTTTTGTTCTAGTATTTCAACTATTGATTTTGGTCTATTTCTATTTTTTGTGCCATCTTTTGTTTTGCTCCAGAATAGCAATCTCAACATATCAAGTGCACCAGCCAAAAGCATTGTGTTAAGCTCAATTTTTTGATTCGCAATTTTCATTTTTATTCTTGAATTATCCCTTAACCCAGCTGCCAACGTTGAAATAAAAATTAAACTAAACGAGCGATAATCAATTATGCGATAAGTTTCAGCGAGGTCGCAAATCAGTGCGTCCTCGTCTACGCTTATCATTCTTGCGAGGATAATTAGTTTTTTATCTTTGCTTGAGATTTTATTATGTCCGCCATTTCTTGTTCGATTTTTTTAATCGAAACTCTTCCATTTTCTTCAGATACATGTTCGTATAACTTTTTCTTTCCATCCTTACCTAGCATAAATTCGATTATCTTTGGAAGTAATATTGGATTTGAATCAACCTCGGACAACAGCTCTATGAAATTCATATCATCAAGCTTATCAACATCTATCTCATATTCAAAACCTGTACTTGTTTTACCATTTAACTTCATCTACTATTCCTCCTATAAACTATTCTTCTTTTGTAAATATTCATAATGAGTATTACCTTTATCATCAGGCACACATGTTATTGTTGTTTCATATCCAACTGGATCTTCATCATTATATTGAATTTCTCCTATTTCTGATACAGTTCCGTTTGGAATTACTATTCTCTTTAATATGTCTCCTTTAAGAATCATCTCTATAACGATGCAATGTGCCTCTAATGGCTTGGAGTTTGCAGTTATTGTAATTCCAGTACTTATATCCCCTCTTACATTTTCGCTTCCATATACTTCTTTTAATACATTAATATTGGTGCTCTCGATTAGTGTATACGTAAATGTATCTTCTTTTTCGGTTTGAGTAACTAACACAACATCTCCACCCCAAGCTTTTATCTTTTCGCTTTCTGGAGAATTCTCGTTTACAAGTCCATCCTCTGACACATAGCCCAATGGCAAAAATGCCTCATTTAATTCCGATATTGCATTTACTGGCAATTCTGTTCCAAGCGGTGCAGTAAATATTGCTCCACCAATTTTAGGTTTTCCAAAACTAACATTATTTGCGTTATTGCTCATATTTATACCTCACTTTCTTAATAATGCTTGATGTCAAATACGGCCTGGTACCTATATTTTTTTGTTTCAGTATCTGTAAAATTATAATCAGTATTTAACTTTACAAACGCTACTTCATCAAGCATTACCATATTTTCGACAATTTTTTTTACTTCTTCATTTAACTTAGCAGCCTCATACATTGACTCTGCATATGATTGAAAAACAAAGGTAGCAGCATAAGTTCTGTTCCTTTTGCTACTACCTGTCTTTTCAAAAATAACAAACCTTTTAGGTTCCTTATTCTGATGCTCCATAAATACTGGAATTTTTAAATTTTCATCTAAATATTTTTTAATTACTAACTCTATCATTTTAATGCCTTCAACAAAGTATTATTTTTTTTATTATCCCTTACTCCTTTAAAAGTTGATGCAAAAACCATTGCATTAACTCTGTTTTTGCCAACATATGAATTTTGATCATAATCACTTCCGCATCTATTCTTTATCTCAACAGCCATTTTCTCAACAATCTCCTTCATTTGAAGACCTTTCAGTATGCTCTTTACACCAGCTTTGTTCAAGATAAATTTATACTTACTCATAACTTTCAACCATCACTTTCTTGTTCCAACCTAGAGGAATTAAATCTTCAATCCCTTCTAAAACTGCACCAAAAGTTTTATATCTTTCCCCAAATACTATAACCTCCCTATCTTCCCAAGCATTTGTATCGCCTTTAGGAATGCCAAGGGTATATACGGCTTTTTTCCCTGTCAGATTTAGCTGATTTGCAATGTCATCTGTAGAAGATGGTGATACCAATACATTGTCAACCGCTATTTCTTTAACGTCAAATATAGCATTTCCAAAAGGATCTTTACCTACTTCCACTTTTTCAATCAATGTAATCCTAACTCCTCTAATCTTTCCCATAGAAATCAATCACTCCAAACCTTTGTTTTTTTAGCCCTAACCTAGCAAGTTCAGACTTTTTAATAAAAAGACCTCCGCCTGGAATAAGATACGTGCCACTAAAGCTATAACCTAAAGCACTCTCACTTGATGAAATCATTGGTTCCGAATCAGTTGATGTCATCAAGGTTCTAGCTACTACATCAACTACTACTGATTTTACGATAGACTTAAAAGAATCTCTTTCATTAAACATCTTATCCAAATCTTTTCCAACTTTTATAGCTTCTTCCCTTAGACTATCAGATACCAAGATTAAGAGTTCACTAGCTCTTTGTTCTTCATCTTCTCGCAAATCTCTCCATAGTACTCTCAAATCTTCTATAGTTGCAAAACTATCCATTGCTATTTACCTTTCATCATCAGATCATACAAAGCCTTTTTAGTAGATTTAGGATTATATTTAATGCCAAGTGCATCAAGTTCTTGCATTATATCTTTTTTCGCAATCGAATCTAAATCACTAGTCTTATCACTATCTATATTAGTATCTCCTTCGCTTTCAATGCTGGTTACTTCAGTTCCATTATTTAATTGTTTATTCTCGATCGTTTCAATGCTTGAAGATGCATTACCTTGATCCATATCAGCATGCTCAATCCAATCGCCACCACTTATTACACAAGGGCTATCAATGATAGCCCCAGTTCTTTTATTTTCATATCTGTTCATGTTATGCCTCCACAACTCTTGCAAATGAATTTGCATCCATAATACCCCAACCAATGTATAATTCCGCTCTTAAATATACCTGGTTGTATCCCTTCAAATCCTTTCCAGAATTGTCAGGATCGCCATACCTGATTACTTCAAAAGGAACTTCTTTTGCATACCCCCATTTAAACATATTCATAAAATCCCCCAATATAGCTCTATCCTTAACTGTCTTATTTTCTACAGTTTTATTAATATCAATTTTAAGCCCATTTATTGAACCAGGATTTGCACCCCAAGATAATTCTGGAAATGCTTTTACACCGTTAATTTTCATTTTCGCTAATGCTGATGAAAATATTGGAGAAAAAGCAGCGCCAGTAACTTCGCCCTCCGAACCATGTATTACCGCAACAGCAGCCTCAATATTGGCATCTGGATCACCGGCATCATACACCACTGTTTGAACTACAACATTATCAAAATGATTATCTCCAATTACTGATGATGCTTCACCAGTTCTTGGATTAATGCCATGAAATGCCATCAAATCTAAACCTTTTGCAACTTTAGCAAATCCATCATTGAAAGCCTTTAAAATATCAATCTTTTCTTCTTCAGACGCATACATAAATTCATCAGAAATTCTGGCACCATATTCTACTTTTATTGGAATAATTTTTATTGGTTCAACACTTACTCCACCGTGCGCCTTCTTACCATTTTCAGCAACAACATCAATCTCATTGTCAAGACTAAAAGTAAACTCCTTTAGTCCATTAAATGGTATTGGTGTATGCTGAGATAGTATAGCTAAAGAAGATTTTCCCTTAACTTTACTTATTAAATCTGTGACCAATGATGGTTCAAATAATGTTCCTTTTGATAATTCTGTTTTTGACATATTTTTACTCTCCTTCTAATTCTAATAATAATTTCTTATAGCTAGTATCCTCATTCACTCCAGCGGGTTCCAAATTTTTTAATGGCGGAGCTTTAAAAATTCCATTGTTTGATACATATTCCGACATATTTCTTGCATCAGCTTCTATCTCTTCTTCAGTTTCTCCTTGCAGTCTCTGTGCAATAGTATATGGAATGTTATTCTCTAATGCTATCTTTAATTTTAAATCACTCAATTCATGATTTTTGATTTTAGCATTTAAACCCTCTACCTTATTAATATGTTCCTGCTTTTCACTGTTTAGAGTATCTATTTTTTCTTTTAATCCAGCTATTTCAACTTGCAAATCCTCATTAGCTTTTTTAACCTCATCGAATCCTTTATATTTCTCTTCGATTTGAGTTTTCTGTCTCTCAAGTCTATCAGCTATTATTTTATCTAGCTGATCTTGAGTTTCTATTATTTTAAACGACATCTTAAATACCTCCATTTTTTACCTTGTGTCCAAGTATTTTTTTTACATAAAAAAAGCACCCATAAGGATGCAATTAGTATCTAACTTTTTGTTTTTTAACTCTTTTTGTATTATTTTCTGTACACATCCAATGTGCAAGAATCGCACTATCCATTAGTGCTATCTCCTTGTCTTCAAAGAGTGCTTTGTACCCAAATCCACCTTGCGAACCAATGAGTCTCTTGTCACAATTTGTTACCACATCGGTAAGGGATGGTTGATTGTTATGTCTAATGCACTCTTGGAATATTGCCTGTTCCCATTTCATATTAGCAATGATTATTTCTTTTACTGTTGGAAATATTGGTTTTATTTTCATTTTTTGTTCTTTCAGTTCAGACTCCAATATAGACTGTGTCCCAGCTCCATCAATAACTAAATTTTTGATATTAGCTGCACATAGAAAATCAATTATCCATTTATTACCTGACCTTATATTTCTACAGTCAATCGATTCCACAAATACTTTTCCTGACAGAGTTTTTACCGCAATGCTAACAGCCACATTAGTTCCATTTTTCCCATACTTTATTCCACAAAACAAATCTCCTATAAATTTAGGTATTGCGTTGACTTTCAATCTTTCCCAATCCTTTTGTGATATAGCAGATTTCTGATTATATTTAAGCCATAGCCCTAGCCTTTGTATATTGAAGTCTATTTCATCCTTGCCAATTTCATCTTCAATACTTCTTTCAGTAAAGATAACACCTAATGATGGATTTGTCTTATACCACAATTCCTTATCGCGTATATCGGACATTTCATCCACTGACCACTCAGCCCATCCAGTATTTTTAGATCTGCCATCTAATACATTATCCCTCATATCAACAAATACTGTCCCAGAGCTTACCATTGTCGGTGGAGTTCCACAAAATATAGTTTGTGGATTCTTCGAATCAGTTACAACATACTTCAATGCTGATTCTTGATCTTGAGTGTATTCCTGTGCCTCATCTATTATCAAATAATCAAATCCTTCTCCTAAACCGCCTTTTGCTGATCTAGTCCTAAATGATAATGAACCATCATATTCACCAATCATCTCAATTTTTTCAAGACCCATTTGTCTCAATGCTCTAAAATCCTCTTTTTCTACAAAGCCATAATCATTAAGCAATTTAATGAGCCTCTCAAAGGCACTGTGAGATGTTGTGGTTCTGTGTGCAGTATGTAGTCCCTTTTCGCCTTTTAATAAGCCTCGCAATTCCCTAATAGCAACAACTTCATTTTTACCATTTCTACGAGGAATAGAATACCCAAACTTAGTATGTGTCCACAAACCATCTTCATTTATTCCTAATATCTCTTTAAGTAGGTTCTCTTGCCATTTTTGAATCTTCCTTCCTGTATTTTCATACGTTTGTACTGCAAATTCGCAATCATTACTTTTAGATGGCAAGTACCTATATTGTGTAGGTGTATGACTACCCAATCTTTTAGCCATCTCATATACCTCCATTTTTTACCTTGTGTCCAAGTATTTTTTTACATAAAAAAAGCACCTCAACATCTACCGTCAAAGTACTTCTTTAAAAAAATTGCCTTAATTCTATGTCTGAATCGATATATACAGCTCCAATTTGAAAATCATTGACAACCCTTAATTCCTTACCACCAATATCATAATATTGTAACTTAGAATTGTCTACATCATGTAAAAACAAGCCTTTTTTTATCCCATGAATATGTTGTTCCAGTGCTTTGCACTGTCTATTAAAAATATCTTCATCATATTCAGTACATATAGTATAGTCATACTCATATTTTTTACTCATAGCCACTCCTTTCTATGCCTAGAGAAACATCAATATTTTTATTTGACTTTTTTGACGTTTTAACTATGTCAATATAAGCCTGTTCTCTAGTCATATTCTTCCTTTTCATTTTCTCTTCGACAAATTTCTCAAAATCTGTATTGATTGGTTTATTTTTTTCTAAATATTCTCTTGCTTCTGCATCATCCATTAATTCCCTTGCTTGAGATCTTATTTTATTTCTCAATTCAAAAGCCTGTATAGCCTGTTCCTCAATTGATTTAGTTTTATCCACCAAATTGTCTATTTCATCAAGTTTATCATGATACCAAATTCTGACCTCATTGTTACTTAATTTATTAACATCATTATACCCTCTTTTTGAAAATGTTTCAATATTGTGGTTGTTTGTTTTAGCATTTTTTTTCTGATCGTTTCCTACTTTATGTTCTTTTTTGGACCACACATTGACTGGTTTTTTATATCCTTTTGGCGTATATGTAACAACACAATTACAATATGCATGTCTTTTATACACATCTGGAGATTCATCACCATAATTATATTGACCTGCTAAATTTTTACACCAACTACACGCATTAGAATGAACCACTCTAGTGATTTGAGGCTTTAATCCCAAATCCTTATGTATCTTTGCATTTGCTTTTACAGTATCATCTACAATTTTTTTTGCAAATGTTTTAACAGGTTCATCCAACACCCACTTCACTTTATCGAAATCATCACTAGAAACCTTATTAATCAATCCTTCAATTCGTTCTCGTGAAATTTCGGCAGCAACGCCATTTATGTTCATTCCTGATTGTTTATTAAGCACAGTTTGCACATCTTTTGCAAATTCAGACACTAATTTATGATTATAACCTAAAGTTTCACCTATCACTTTTTCAGCAATATTGTAATACATCTTTCTATTTGGCAAATCATCAGCATTTATGAACAAATCAAAACTACTAGCAAGCATATTACCTATTTCAACAGAAAAGTTATATGCATCTTCATAAGTGGCTGTTTTATTATCAATAGTTGCTACAAGATCTATCAACTTTTTATTATTTCTATACTTTCTATTAAAATCTTCCAAGATATTTTTAAGTAATTCTGGCGATATATCCAACGTGCTACACCTCTCGAATTATACTTGTATTCTCTAACATTTCAGTTGCTTCCTGCTCTTCATACCCCATTGACACTAAAAGTTTTATTCCATTCTCTCTTGATAGGACACCTTTTTGGTAATTTGATAGTAATGATGTAATTTCGTAAGTCGATATAATTCTACTTTTCTGTTTATCTCTTTCCTGTAATTTAAAACTATTGTTTTCCACATTCAACAAATTTATTTCTGAACCACCTTTTATTCCTGTAAGATCATGCAATGTCTCTGAAGTAATATATCCTGGTACCGCTTGGTTGAGCTTAATAACGCCATCTCCAACAACGGATAATGTAGATGCATCTGGCTCGAATATTGGCTCCCATTTCACTTTCACATCACAAAATACATCCCTTGCATAATCTTTATTATCTCTTACGCAACAACTGAGATATGCCACATTTAAAAAACCAATGCTAAAACATCTTTGAGCACTCCTTACCATCAACCTCAAATTTTCGTGACTTGCTTTGATTGCCTCACTTGAACTTGGATTATCAGAAACAAAGCCCAAATCATCTATCGTTAGACCAGTTTCTCCAGCAAATAAATTTGCTGTCATTCTTAATTGTTCTATAAATGGCGACATACTGTGCGCAGAAAATTGACCTAATGTAGGCTTATTTCCATCTGAATCTTGGTCTATTCTAAGCATAGATGTTATTGTCGCTTTCCATGTATCAAAGGATTCTGCGTCTGACTCCATACCTACTATGTATTTTTGAGGGAATGAATAAAATTCAGCAGTTATATCAGCTCTTTCAAGTGTTCGTTTTGCACTTTTTTGTAAATACATTGCAGCACGCGATATCCTACTTCTACCAAAAGGTCTTACTGCATCCGGTCTGTATATAATTGGAACCAAAAGCGGATGTGCTGAACTATGTTTATATGTATCATCAATTTGATTATCACGATATATAATTGTTTTGAATGGCAAAAAATGTGCTTCCATTTTAGGTTTGCCTCTATCTCGTTCAAGAACTGCATATCCTTCTTTAAGTAACCCAGTTATTGGATCTATTATTCCTGTAGCATTACTAGCCTCAATCACTTGTAATCTTGGATTTCCTCTCTCATCTTTTGTTATATAAATAAAACAGCATGATGCTATTAATGCACTTAATATTGCAGAATCAAACAAAATATCTGGATTATTCAACTTAAATATATCATTTAAATTAAATATATCCTTATTATCCTCAAACTCTCTAAATATCAATCTATCAGCAATTGAATCAACAGCTTTTGCACACCAGCCAAGAGTAGATCTATATAGTGCTTTCAAATGAGATGGAATAGTTACTCCAATATCTTTTTCTACTCTATGCATATCATAATTCGAATATCTTATGTCAACACTTACTTTGTGCGAATTCAGTTTCTTTCTAAGATATTCAATTCCGTATTCTATTGCCATTTTCACAACTCCTTTCGTATCTCCGCGAATATGTACAGTAACGGCGGGAACCTCTTACGTTGCCCTCTAGGGGGTAATATGCCCCCAGTAAACTGAATCATCACTATTAAAAATTTTATTTTTCATAAAACTTTATAATTTCTTTTTTTAAATTACTGAAAATAAATTCATTCAAAAATTTTTAATTATTTTACTTATTTGTTATTGTTTTTTCTTCCATAAGCCACCCAATCTATTGATTTAGGTAGATTCCTATTTGAAAGAACAATATTTATATCTTTATCACCAACTCTATTTATCGCCAGCATCTTATCACTCTTTTGCCTGTTACATGTAGAATGAGCTAATTGGAGATTGTTTATATCACTTGGGTGACCACCTTTGCTTAAAGGAATTATATGGTCAATACACGGTGATAAAGGATGTGGAGGTTTTAGTGTTTTATCAACAGGCTTACCACATATTCCACATATACTATCTGTCTTTAAAATTCTTTTTCTATTTTTTTCATATGCTGTTCTATGCGCACCTCTATCTGGTCTAAATTCTGATTTTTTTATATATATTCCTCCTTTCAAAATGTTACATATCTTATATTGTGTTACATTTCATTATTATTTATTTATATCTATAGAGCTATTAATATTTCAATATCTCTATCTGTTTCAATCTTGGTATTCAATTTAAAATGTTACGTTTACTCAATATGTAACATTTTGTAGATTAAAAATATCTCATAGAATCATAAGCACTTGAGATTGTGTCTTGATTTATGCCAATATACTTTAATGTTATACTTGGATCACTATGATTAAATATATTCTGTAATACTGCAATATTTTTGGTTTTATTGTAATAGTTATATCCAAAAGTTTTACGCAAGCTATGAGTGCCTGTATTTTCAACCCCAAATCTTTCACAGGTTTCTCTGATAATCCTATATGCCTGCTGCCTGGTTATTGGATTCAATCCTGTCTTTGAATTTGCAATTAAGTATTCATAATCATTTTTGTCTACTACATAGTTATCCAATTCTTTTTTTAATATTCTATTTAACTTGATAGTCTTATATTTATTCGTCTTTTTCTCCTTAATCCTTAGGTGATCCTTATTAATAACATGTTTAACCTGCAACTGAAGAATGTCAGACACTCTTAATCCCGTATATAACCCAAGTAAGAATAATAAATAATTTCTTGTATTTGTCATTTTTAAGTAGTTCAGAATGTCTTCTAATTTGTTGTTATCACGTATTGGCTCCACTATGTTCATATATATCACCTCACTTTCTCAACTTTTATTTGCACGAAAAAAGGACCTCTCTGGGTCCTTTTTTTCTTATAAGTTATTAGTCATCATTACTATATCTAATGTAATTTTTCTATATCATCCTTCATATTTTCCAACTCGTCTTTAGTGAACGGACACCTATCATCATACACAATCTTTATTATACTCTTTATTTTACTTGATGACTTAATAAATAGGCTGACTCCTACTATGGTTAATACTATAAGTACATAGGTCGCAATTTTAAAAATCACAATATTTTTTAGAATACCTAAAATCAATATCAAATATAGCGCCGAGGAAAGAGAGATTGATACTACTGAAAATTTAAAGTTAATAGATACTAACCTTTCTCTTTCGGCAATTATTCCGCTCCCTCTTAATTCTTGAATTATACTTTCAGATGTAACACTCAGTATTTTACTTTCATTATTCGTACTAAACCCACATAATATTGAATTGATAGTTATAAAAAAAAGAAATATATTACCAAAATCATTAATCCTCACTATTGTATTTTTAATGAAAAGAAAGCACATACATACCAACACAATTAGCACAATTAGATACTTAAATATTTTTTTCATTTTCAGCCCTCCCCCCATCAAAGAGAATACTATTTTTTCATTTTACTAAATATTTCCTTCTTTTCATTGTATGCTGTTTTCAAAGCTGATAGATATTCTGTTTTTAATTCTTCCAAATCATGAGAATGTTTCCTTCCATTCTCATATCTGTATAGTTTTACATCAATCGTGTATTTATAATACAAGGACATTAAATCATATTCTTGTTTCTTTTCATTTTTAGTGCTACCTTTTATTTTAGCTTTGTTTAGTTTTTTGGCTTTTACACCTTCCTTAAGAGAATCTATTGCATTCCTTACAACATCTTTATTATCTAATATAAATTTATCTCTATCAGCTTTTAAATATATACCCACCTTATTTTTATTCTCTTGCATTTGAAGTAGCGTCTTATCATCTAAATTTAATATATGCTTCAAGAAAGAGCTATCTATATCAGCAGATTCAAACTCTATAGATTTTATTTTTGAATAGTCATTTTTATAAAACGCATTTAACCCATATTCATTAGGTATTGGAAATGAAGATACTACTCCTTCACCCTCAAAAATATTCACTATATCATTAAAACTAAAATGTTTCGCCCCTCCTTTAGTATTCGTAATGCATAAAATGTTACTTGAATACACAAAATAAAAATAATTAACTAACTGAATTCCTCTCTTTATCTCCTCTTCTGCCGTCAAAACATCCTCAAGTGAACCACTTTCATAATCTCTTTTACCTATTGTTCCAGCTTTGCTCGGTCTGCCTAACCTTCCAAAGAAAAAAGTTTTATTGTGTTCCAAAACATCAAGAACAATTCTTTTTTCATCATCTTCTTCGTTCTTATCGTACAAGTTTATGCTGATATACTCACTCTTTGATTTACCATGTTTCTTTCCATATTTCTCTATAATGTTTTTATGTTTTAAATAAAGACTTTCTTTTTCATTTTCTCTAATTTTAACATCATAAAAATACACCGTCTTAACCGCCATTAACTATTTTCCCCCTAATATAATCATTCTTACCCTAACTATACCAAAGGAAAATATTTTCCACAATATATTATAGTCAAATTTACAAAAATTAAACGAAAAAATAACACCCAGCAAAGGTGCTATTTTTTTTAATAAATATATTTTTAGGGAGGTCATGAAGCCTGTCTACTTAAGTCAAAGAAGGTGGTAATTAGTGATTCACAATGACTACCACCTTCATCTTCCACAATACCATGATATCATCTTTCAACGCTTTTTTATTCCCTACTTTTCCCCTATTTATTCCTTTTTTGGTTGCCAGCAAATCTTTCTATTATTTCACTAAAAACCCTTTGTGGCTCAATTGAGTTTAGTGCGCTATAAACAGTGCTGCTCCTTAAACTATTGTAGATATTTTTATTTATATTCATCATATCCATTATTTTTATTCTGGAATATTTTTTTACATAGAATAAATCATAAAAAATTTTCTGATCGGAATTAAAATTATTATACGCTCTATCCATTTTAACTTTATGATCCAGCAAAGCCTTCATTTCAAGTTCTTTTCTTGAGAGTATTTCATGCTTTCTAATAACATTATTTTCCAACATATTATTAACCGAGTTAGTAGGGCTTACTTTAATATTATCGTATGAGATTCCATTGCATCCACCGTCAATCTCAACCTTTTTAATATCTTCAATTTCTCTTTCCAAAATCTCTATTGTTAGCTTAAGAAATTCATACTCGTGAAGCCATTTATCAATACGTCTAAAGTCACTTGAACGCTTTGTTTTAGCCATACATATACCTCCTTGCCAACATACTTTTAAAGAAATTCATGCTTTTAAAATGGAACATCATCATTATCAACAGCTTCAAAGGATGCTGGACTTTCACCCTGTTCAGATTTTTCACCTTTCTTACTATCCAATGCTTGAATATTCTTACCTACAACTTTTGTGAAAGTTCTTTTCTCATCATCTTTTTCGTACTTTTCTATTCGTATTGAGCCTTGTATTGCTACTGGCCTACCTTTTGTAATGTAATTTGCACAAAACTCTGCAGGCTTTCCCATTAATTCCACTGGTATAAAATCAGTAGTAGTGGAGCCATCTTTATTTTTATAATCTCTATCAATAGCTAATGTGAATGCAGCTACTGGTGTTCCTGTAGTTGGTATATATCTAATTTCAGGATCTTTTGTGAGCCTGCCAATTAATACCACACTATTTATATTTGCCATAATAACCTCCTGTTTGAAAAAATTATTTTAAAAGTGTGATTTAATTCTAGCAGCCAATAACTGAACTAAATCATGTTATTCACCTTTAATTTCTTATGTGTTTATTCCTTTCGAACCACTTATATCTTGATAGTCCTCTTTCCTTTGCTAATTTAGATAGCCCTTCAAAATTTTTTACTAAAGGATATATTTTTTTGCAATTTTGTAATATTTCAAAATATGATCCCCAGTGCGGGTTATCAAAATATTCCTTATCGCTCAAATCCAAGTTGTAAAAATATATTTCAGCATTTTCAAGTCGTTTTAGATTATCCAGATATAACTCAACTGCCTCAATCTCTGTCATTTCAAATCCCCCTTTCTAAAATGGAGCGTCATATGCATCACTTTCGGTAAAACAAATTTGATCCAACTGAATGTATTTATAATCTCTGTTTCTCTCGTCAGAATTAATATAAAATCTTTTTCTGATTTCATCGAAATGCAAAACCCTCTTAATCCCTTGTTTTCCAGTTACACGATTTTTCAATATCACGATTCTAGTAATATCATCTTTATCGTCAATGGTTCTTGTCAACAAAAACTCATAATCAGCCAAATTAACCACTTCAGATGCCCCACTAACATCATGCATATGGTATTTTTCACGCCGATCTTTTTTCTTTGGATGAGCCACTAAAATCACACACAAGCCATGTTTTCTTGCTAGCGACTTTAAACTTTTGGACAAATTTTTTTGCTTTTCAAGCTCTTCATCTCCTGAGTTTTCAACCGTCATCATATTATCTATAACAACCAATTTCAAACCTTTTTCCCTAGCCAGATAATCAATTGTAACTGTTATATTTTCAATATTTGCAACACTCTCTTCGTTAAATAGAAACAGCCTATTTTTAATCCAGCTCCTAATCGCATTCTCTCCCCTAGAATTCACATCATAATATGTTCCGTTAGCACCCCTATACTCTTTCAAATCCTCAACATTGGCAACAGTTCTCATGAACCACTGCAATGTGTTAAATGCTGTCAATTCTCCAGAGTATATCAGTGCCTTATATCCACTAGCAATATTATGTGCAATGATTTGATTTAACAGAGTTGATTTTCCACTGCTAGGCTCACCAGTCAGTACTGTGAGACTTCCAAATACCAACCCATTAGTCAAATAATCCAACTCAGAAAACCCTAACTGTAAGCCAGAATTCATTTCAACTCGCTTAATTTCTGAAATATCACAATACAGTTCTTTAACTTCACTATCAGTACTAGCATTGTTTAATAAATCTGCAATACTGCTTTTAATTTGAGACATAGAGTTGTTCTTCATCTCGCCAACAATATCGTTAATCTCAGCCACAATACGTCTTTTAAAGCTCATTGTCTTAATCTCAGATATGTAATAATCAAGACTTGTTACTATCCCAGCCAGAGCCATCGCAGTTACATCTGATGCCTCTATACTTCCACCAGCTGACCTTACGTATGAAATTAAACTAACCGCCTCAATAGGCTTATTTGATTTAAATAGCTCACTCATGCAATAATACACAAATCCGAATCCTTGTTCCATAAAATCATCCGGAACAACACCTGAATCCATACATTTGACCATACATGAGTTGTCAGAAATAATACAACCCAACAGCGCTGTCTCAGCTTCAATATTTGCAAAACTAATATCTATCCCAACCATACTCCCCTCCTACATTATCACTTTGACAAATTCCTTTAGGTTTCAATTTTGCCGCTTTCGGATAAAGAGCGTCAAACTGCTGTCTAAGTTTTGACGTACTCCGTATATTGTTCCACCAAAATTCATCTTGTTGACAAAACCTAATGACTTTTTCAACATCATCAACACTCCTTTTATCAATTCGCAACATTAAATCAATGTGTTTCGCCCACTCTTGTAAATTAGGCATTTTAAATTTGTCATTATTCATTTTCAGCAACTTGAAAAGAAGATATGCAAGTCGAAACTCGTTCGAGTTTTGACTATATATTTCTTTACTTTTCTTTTCTTTACTTTCCTTTTCTTTGCCATTTTTTGCCATACTTTTGCTATCTTTTGCTATAGTGTTGCTATCTTTTGTATTGACATTGCTATTATCTTTTATAACATAACTATTGCAAGCTTCTATTTCGTCAGTCTCAACACCAGCAATATCGCCATCAATCTTATTCCATTTCTTTTCAGCACCTTTTTTGCCAGCGTCAGAACGTTTCTTTTTAATACTATCTTTAATTTCCATTCTTTCAAGAAATCCTTTTGAATAGAATGAATTACCATCCTCAGAAATCTCAAATAAATCGAAATCTTCAACCACTGATCTTATTTTTTCAACATCAACTCTAAAATCAAACGCCAGTATCTCATAATCTCTTAGTGATTTATATTCTTTTTCATCTCTTAGTCTTTCCAAAAGAGCAAAATATATTCCATAACCTTCCATGCCAAGCTTCATTCTTAGTTTTATTATTTTGTCAGAATTCCTCGCATTGCTGTCATGTGAAAAATAATTAATTACATTAGCCATAACAAATCTCCTAAAAATATATTCATATCACCTTTTTTCTGATATAATATTAAGTGTAAGTTGTTAGCGATTGACTTTAATTAGTCGTCGCTTTTTTATATATTATCTTGAATAATACTTATTACATCATCAAAAGTTAATCCATATTTATCCATCAACTCTATTAATCTTTCATATGCATCTTTCGTTTTATTATCCATGCTACACTCCTATTTATTTAATCATTTGCCCATCTCAAATACATTGAGATATATTCTACTACAATCAAAAGTATGTACTTAAATGCACCAACTAAATCAATTCTCATCAATACCATACCTTTCTTTGAAATAAACCCTTGGAACCTTTCCTCTAACAACTCTAAACCCTTTTTCTTTTAACTCTTCATTAAGTTCTCTGATTACTTTGTATGCATATGCTTCTGACATACATAATATTTTCGATATCTCCTTTACCTCAATAAAATAATTATTCACTTCTCATCACCTCGCTTTCTAAAATATCTATATATAGTATAATATTGTCTATATTTTTTATTTTGCACTATATATTGATTATTTTTTAGTGCCATGCTATAATATACATGAGTGCAAGTTTTCTTGTAAAATTTCCAAAACTCAATTGTATTTTTTCTTAAAGGAGTGATTAAATGCCAAAAAGAATTTCAGTAACAAAAGAATCTTCAACCGGTAGAAACACACATTTTGTTGATAACAATACCGGAAAAACAATGACAAGAAATCAATTTGTAAAGGAAATAAACAAAGGTAACTACGAAAATTTCCATGTTAGAAATATTAACGGAGTTGATACTCCAGTGTCTAACCCTGACAAATCAAAAAACAATAATCTAGGTTAAATTATTTTTTACTTGCACTCAACTTTGTATCCATCTCGTTCAATTATATTAGAACTTGTAATACTTGCTATCAATTCATTTGACTCATTTGTTATATTGATACATCTAACAATTTTATCACCCAGTACTATTTCAGTTGGCAAAAGAAACATTTCAATATCTAATTCAAATTTCTTAAAATATCTATCTAATTTTTGATAAGTACGCACTCCTACCGTACATTTTTCCGATAGTAATTTGTCTAGATGCGTTCTACTTATTCCCAAATCTTTAGCAAATTTTCGTTTTGAAATATTTTGCGTTGATAGAAAATATTTAATATCTTCTACACTTAAGATTTTTCCCATCACATCTCACCTCACTTTCTTTTTGTGTGATATAATCAAAATAACTATATTAATACGGAGGTATTCTATGATTGATTACAAGCAAATGAGACAATCTGTTCTCCATAGCGACAACTTGAAAGTTGAAGAAATAACTAGACTTAATGAACTTATAAAGTTGAACGAACAACATTATAAAGAACTAAAAAAAGATTCTATTCTTTCAACCAAAATAGCAATCGCTACTTTAATAGTGTCAGCTTTATCTCTTATCACCTCACCTCTTTTTTATACGGTTTTCCGTTATTGATGTTTAAAAAAAATTTCATCTGCTTCCGATATAGTACATCCAAATAATTTGCAAGCTGTCATTATCTCTGTTTGGGTAAATGGCACACTATTATTCAGTCTTTGAGATAAACTTGTACCTGAAATACCAATTGCCTTTGCAAAGTTACTTTGAGTTCCACATTTTTCTCTAATTAAACCTCTGAGTTTACTATAATCATACTTTACTGTCATATTCATATCCTCACTTTCTTATTTATACGGTTTTCCGTTTATATTTCAAGTATAGTTTACTTCATACAAAAAGTCAACAGTTTTCTGTATTATTTTTTCTTTTCTATTTACTTTTTGTACGGAATACTGTATAATTCGAGCTAAGGAGGTGAACAACAATTGGAAACATTTTTGGTTAGATTTAAAAAAATACTTGAAGATAAAGGTATTTCACAAGCTGAATTATCAAAATTGACTGGAATTAGAGCTTCTTCTATTTCTGACTATTATAATGGCAGATATATGCCAAAACAAGATAAAATAACATTATTAGCAAATGCACTAGATGTAAGTCCATCTTGGCTTTCGTGTGTGGTTGAAGATGAACCAGACTTATCAAATGTAAAAAATATAATACTTCCTCAAGCAATACCAGTTCCAATAGTCGGCACCATAGCTGCAGATACGCCAATATTTGCTGATGAAAACATAGAGGATTATCTATATATGGATAGAAGTTTGAAGATAGATTTTTGTCTTAGGGTCAAAGGTGATAGTATGATTGATGCCAAAATATATGATGGAGATATAGCTTTACTGAAAAAACAATCAACTGTTGAAAATGGCGAAATAGGTGCAATTATTATTGATAATGAAGCAACACTAAAAAAAATCTATAAAACCGACGATTCACTAATTTTAAACCCTTGCAATGCAAACTATGAGCCAATTATCGTAAAAGAAGATTCAGAGGTATATATTGCTGGAAAATTGGTGGGAGTCATCCATAAATTTTAAATACTATTTAAGAATTAAATATATATATGATAAAGGAGAGTGTTTACCTTGGGTCTACTTAGCATTATTAATAAAACATCTGATTCCGCTGACATTTTTGAATTAAGAGAAAAAGTCACTAGTTCATATTACTTTCAGGAAAATGTAAATAAAATCTATGAAGAATATTTAGAACCATACGACGAGTATGGTGGATTGACTAAAAAAGATTTTTTGGATAACCCTGTTGGATACATAAAGTATAAAATACCTATTAATGCTACTTTTTCATGTTCTGTAAAGCTTGTAAAGGAGCCCAAAAATATACATGATAAAAATGCCATAAAAATAATGGCCAATAAGAAACAAGTTGGATATGTTCCGACTTCATTATTACCAACTGTTCATAAGCATTTCAACACAATAAGCTCTGTGCAACTAATTCCACAAGGTGGGCCGTACAAGCAAGTTGTAATTGATGAGTTTGGAATTCAAAAAGTAGTAACTATAAATACAGATTTTAGCTTTTTTATTTGCATTAGATATAAAACTGGAGCAATAAAAAATTCAATTAAAAATACAGCAAATAAAGGAATTCAATTTGCAAAAGATAAAGAAGTTGCTGATAAGGCTCTATTAAGTATTAAATCACTAAAAAATAAATTAAGAAAATAATGTATAGATTGTAACAGTTGTTATTAATAGTGAATTTACTTTAAAAAATTCACAAAACAGATTATTAATCAATACTAAACCCTTGCAATGCAAACTATGAGCCAATTATCGTAAAAGAAGATTCAGAGGTATATACTGCTGCTAAGCTAATTGAAGTAGTCCACAAGTATTTACTTAAACTAGCGAATACCTTATAGTATTTAGTTCTTTTTGTGCGTATTGAATAGAAAACATTTATCATAATCTTTAAAATTTTGGTATAAATTTTTTATGGAGGTATTTTTTATGAAGAAGAAAATTGGAATTTTTAAAATCATCAAATATGGATTATTATTTTTCTTTGCAATATTTCTTGCGCCTTTGGCAATAGTATTGGCTGGAATATACGGTATATATTATGCGAAGAAAAATAAATTTAAAATACAAGAAAAATTCAACCTACCCAAAAACAAATGGTACTCAAATCCGGTTTTATATTCACTAATGGCTTTTGTTTTATCTTTTTTTGTTGCTGGCAAAGTCGGAGATGCTATATATTTAAACTCATCTCAACAAACAGTAACTCAGCAAACTAAAAAACAGGAAAAAGTTGGTAATGAACATTCTAATAATAATTCTAAAAAAGTTATTGTAGCCGATAAAGAGATTGAAAATAACGATAAAGCTAAGAAAGAAACGGAAACTAAAGAGTCTGTAGATAACTCAATTAATAAAAACACTAACTCTTTCTCTGAGGCAAAAGTAACAAAAGTCGTTGATGGGGATACAATATACGTTAATTTAGATAATAAAGAGTACAAAATTAGAATGATAGGCGTAGATACTCCTGAGACTGTTCACCCTAGTAACCCAGTTCAATTTTATGGAAAAGAAGCTAGTGATTTTACAAAAAACTCACTAAACTCTAAAACTGTATATCTCCAAAAAGATGTTTCTGAAACTGATAAATATGGCAGACTTTTGAGATATGTGTGGTTGGCACGACCAAATACGAACGAACCAACAGAAGCTGAAATTATCGATAAAATGTTTAATGCAAAACTTATAAAAGACGGGTACGGTCAAGCTTATACATATCAACCTGATAGTAAATATAGCGAATTTTTTAATAAATTGCAAAGGGAAGCTAGAAATAACGGAATTGGATTGTGGAATGAAGCGAAATCACAAGAATTTAATCAAACTGCTGATTCAAATTCTACTAACTCAAAATCCGTCAATTCAAATTCAGAAAGCACTGATTCGAGCAATAGCTTTGGAAAGGATTATAGTGCTGACACAACATATGGAAAAATTAAAGGTAATAGCAAGAGTATGATATATCATGTTCCTGGTGGTGCTTCATACAATAAAATTAGTAAAAACAATGTTGTTTATTTTAATTCAGAGGAAGAAGCTCAGGCTGCAGGGTATAGAAGAGCGAAAAGATAATTTTACAAAAAATAAGAAGTAGCTGAATCTTGGCGGAACACTACTTCTTATACCGTACACAAATAACTCACTGAGTGAGCCTATTTGCTGTACCTACATTATAACATAAAATTGAAAGTAGGTGTATAAAAATGGGGGTATATAAAGATAATTCTACTGGACTTTGGAGAGTCCAAATTTACTATACAGACTATAAAGGCGAGAGTCAAAGAAAACAGAAAAAAGGGTTTAAAACCAAAAAGGAAGCGAAACAATGGGAGTCAGATTTTATTAACTCCTTAGATGTTACAACAGATATAATATTTATTCATTTAGTAAATAATTATATGGATGATTTATCACCTAGATTAAAGGTTAGTACTATGTCTACAAAGAAAAATATAATAGACAAACATATACTACCCTTTTTTAAAGACATAAAAGTAAAAGATATATCTCCTTTACTTATTAGGAAGTGGCAAAACGCAATTTTAAAAGAAGGTTACTCTAACACATTCACAAAGACAATAAATAATCAAATGAGTGCCATACTAAATTATGCAGTCTCATTTTATGGATTACAATCTAATCCGGTTCGAAAAGCAGGTAGCATAGGTAAGAAAAAATCTGATGAAATGAACTTTTGGACATATGATGAATACAAAATATTCATATCAAATATTACCAAACCTGAGGATAAAATTATATTTGAGATATTATATTATAGTGGAATGAGAATAGGTGAAATGTTAGCACTCACACCAACAGATATTAATTTTGAAGAACAAACTATATCTATTAATAAGTCTTTATCTGTTATTAACGGTATAACATATATAACTGAACCTAAGACAGAAAAAGGAAAAAGAATCATTGGTTTACCCGAATCAATCATGAATCAACTTTCATCTTATATGAAAACAATATATTGTCTTGAAAAAGATAATAGAATCTTCACATTTGCAAGATCATACCCAGCTAAATTGATGAATAAGTATATTAAAGATACTGAATTGAAAAGAATAAGAACGCATGATTTTAGACATTCACATGCCAGTTTACTAATAAATTTAGATATAAATATTATGACTATAGCGGACAGATTAGGACATGAAAAAGTAGATACAACATGGAATACATATGGACACCTATACCCAAATAAAAGAGTTGAAGTAGTGGATAAATTGAAATCACTTGAACAGACAGAAAATAAATAACTCCTTTTTAACTCCCTATATATAAAACAAAACGCTAGAACCCTTGATATATAAAGATTCTAGCGTTTTCATTATCTATTCCCACTCAATAGTCGCAGGTGGTTTGCTTGTTATATCATACACGATTCTGTTTATATGATCTACTTCATTTACAATTCTTATAGACACCTTATCCAATACCTCATAAGGGATTCTAGCCCAGTCAGCGGTCATAAAGTCAGAAGTTCTCACACCCCTTAAAGCAAGGGTATAGTCATACGTTCTAAAGTCGCCCATTACTCCAACAGTTCTAGTGTTAGTAAGGACTGCAAAATACTGATTTATATCCTTGTCAAGGCCTGCCTTAGCAATTTCGTCTCTAAAAATAAAATCTGCATCTCTCAATATATCCAGTTTCTCTTTAGTAATATCGCCCATCACTCTTATAGCCAGACCCGGTCCCGGGAATGGTTGTCTATATACCAAATAGTCAGGCAATCCTAGTTCCAAGCCTAGTTTTCTTACTTCATCTTTAAATAGAGTTCTTAAAGGTTCAATTATTTCCTTGAAGTCGACGTGCTCCGGTAATCCACCCACATTGTGATGGCTTTTTATTACCGCAGATTCACCAATACCTGATTCCACTATATCGGCATATATAGTTCCCTGTGCCAAAAAGTCCACTGAACCTATTTTCTTCGCTTCTTCTTCAAATACTCTAATGAATTCTTCACCAATTATTTTTCTCTTCTTTTCAGGATTTTCTACCCCTGCAAGCTTTCCTAAAAATCTGTCTTCAGCGTTTACCCTGATAAAGTTCATTCCTGAATTTTTGAAAGCCGCTTCTACTTCGTCACCTTCATTTTTTCTCATTAGACCATGATCTACAAATATACAAGTCAACTGATTTCCTATTGCCTTAGAGATAGCTGCAGCTACTACTGATGAGTCGACACCGCCTGAAAGCGCAAGAAGAACTTTTTTATCTCCTACCTTTTGTTTTATTTCTTCTATACAATCCGCAGCATAACCTTTCATAGACCAGTCACGTGATACTTTACATATATCAAGGAAATTACTTAGTATTTTCTGTCCAAATTCTGTATGTTCAACTTCCGTATGGAATTGTATTCCATAAAATTTATCTTTTACATTCTGCATTGCAGCTACCGGACAAGCTGATGTAGTAGCTATTACTTCAAAGTTTTCCGGCATTTTTTCTACATAGTCAACATGACTCATCCAAGTTTTTTGTATTTCAGATGTTCCTTTAAATAATGAAGAATTATCTTTTATTTTTGTTTCAGTTTTTCCGAATTCCCTTGTTGAAGCCGTGCTTACTACTCCGCCAAGCATCTGAGTCATTATCTGCATACCATAACAAATTCCAAGAATTGGTATACCTAGTTTGAATATTTCTTCATCTACTTTTGGAGATCCGTCTTCATAAACAGAATTAGGGCCTCCTGTAAATATTATTCCTTTTGGATTCAGTTCCTTTATTTTTTCTACACTTATATTATATGGATAAATTTCACAATATACATTGTTTTCTCTTACCCTTCTCGCAATTAATTGGTTATACTGTCCACCAAAGTCAATTACCAATACTATTTCATGGTTATGATTCATTTATGTCTCCTTCCATTTTATATAATAAGTTTTGTTTTAATTAATATGCTCTATTATACCATATTTCTTTTAATCGTTAGCATTTTTATAATGACATTATAAAGAAAATTTTAGACCTTGAGCTTATCTCAAGGCCTATTTTAAATTTACATCATTGGAGGCATAGGAGGCATATCATCATTTCCAGGTATATCCGCAATTGCTGCTTCAGTTGTCAAGAATACACTTGCTATTGATGCTGCATTTTGAAGTGCACTTCTACTTACCTTAGTAGGATCGACAATTCCGGCTTCTATCATATTTACATACTTTTCATTTAATGCGTCAAATCCTATCTGAGGTTCTGAATTAATTACATTTTGAATTATCACCGAACCTTCTAAACCTGCATTGAATGCTATTTGTCTTAATGGTTCTTCCAATGCCCTTTTAATTATTTTTGCTCCAAGCTCTTCTTCCCCGTCAAGTTCTTTTATCAACTCGTCTACTGCCGGAACCACACTTACAAAGGCAGTGCCACCACCGGCAACTATACCTTCCTGAACAGCCGCTTTTGTAGCATTTAGAGCATCTTCTATTCTTAATTTTCTTTCTTTCATTTCTACTTCAGTGGCTGCACCTACTTTTACAACGGCAACTCCACCGGATAATTTTGCAAGCCTTTCTGATAGTTTTTCCCTATCAAAATCGGATGTAGTTTCTTTTATCTGCATCTTTATTTGATTTATTCTCTGTTCTATGTCTACCTTATTTCCTAATCCACCGACTATTGTAGTTGTTTCTTTATTTACCTTTACAGTCTGTGCTCTTCCCAACATGGATAGTTCTACTTCTTTCAAGTCAAATCCCAATTCCGTAGATATATATCTACCGCCTGTAAGTACGGCAAGGTCTTCCAACATGGCTTTTCTTCTTTCACCAAATGCAGGTGCTTTTACGGCTACCACATCAAATGTACCCCTTAATTTATTTACTACAAGTGTAGAAAGGGCTTCACCTTCTAAGTCTTCGGCTATTATCAATAACTTTCCTCCACTTTGTACCAACTCTTCAAGTATTGGGAGTATTTCCTGGATATTGCTAATCTTCTTATCAGTTATCAGTATGTATGGATTTTCAAGCACTGATTCCATTTTTTCTACATCATTTACCATATATGCAGATACAAATCCCCTATCAAATTGCATACCTTCTACTGCCTCAAGTTCAGTGACCATTGATTTGGACTCTTCAATAGTTATTACTCCATCTTTGCCGACTATTTCCATGGCCTCTGAAATTAATTTACCTACTTCTTCATCGCCGGCGGATATAGCCCCTACTTGTGCTATTTCTTCATTTGTATTTATTTCCTTTGAATTTTTCTTAAGTTCTTCTACCGCTATTTCTACGGCCTTGTTTATTCCTTTTCTTAATAATATCGGATTAGAACCCGCCGTTACATTTTTTAATCCCTCTCTAATTATGGCTTGAGCCAGTACAGTTGCTGTTGTAGTACCGTCACCTGCCACATCGTTAGTCTTTGTTGCGACTTCTTTTACTAGCTGTGCTCCCATATTTTCAAATTTATCTTCAAGTTCAATTTCTCTCGCTATAGTCACACCATCGTTTGTTATTAATGGAGCTCCGAATTTCTTGTCTAAAATTACATTTCTGCCTTTTGGTCCAAGTGTTACTTTTACAGTGTCAGCAAGTTTATTGACACCACTTTCTAATGCTGTTCTAGCGTCTTTTGAAAATTTAATTTCCTTTGCCATTTTTCACCCTCCTAGTCTTCTAATACTCCTACTATGTCTTCTATTTTTATTACGATAAATTCTTCATTTTTCAATTTTACTTCTGTACCTGCGTATCTATTGTATATTACATGATCCCCTACATTCACTTCCATATTTATTTCTTTTCCGTCTACTGTTCCGGATCCAACAGCTACTACCTCTGCAAATTGAGGTACTTCCTTAGCTGCCCCTGTAAGTATTATTCCACTGGCAGTTTTTTCTTCCGCCTCAACTTTTTTTAAAACAACTCTATCGCCTAATGGCTTGATTTTCATGATATCATTACCTCCATTTCATATAATTCTTTTTAGTATACATAAAATATATTTACAAAAACCTTTATACTATATATTATACTTCTTTTATAATTATAGTAAAGGTGAAAATAATCTTGCAATAGATTCTGCCAATCTTACTACAATATTTCTGGTTCTGAAATTTTCTTTTAACAACTCTTTTGAATTATCCTGATCCAAGTAGAATAAATCAGTAATTTCTTTTATCAGTTCTTTATCATATATAAATGCGTTCACTTCAAAGTTGAGCATAAAACTCCTTAAATCTATATTTGAAGATCCAACAGATGCTATTTCATCATCCACAATTATCATTTTTGAGTGAATAAAACCGGGTTGGTATAAAAATACCCTGCCACCTGCCGCCAATACTTCTTCAAAATATGAGTATGACGCTATATTTACCGCATAATGATCTATTATAGAAGGGAATATTATTCTCACATCCACACCGCTTAAAGATGCTGTCTTTATAGCTTTTAATAGACTTTCGTCAGGTATAAAATATGGTGTTTCAATATATACTCTTTCCTTTGCCTGACTAATAGCAGAAAAAAATGCATAGTGAATGTCTTCCCATTTGCTATCTGGACCGGTACCGACTACCTGGATAGCCTTATCACCCAAACTTTCTATTCTAGGAGTAAAATCTTCATCAGTTAAAATCTCATTAGTGGTCAAATACCAGTCTATCAAAAATATCATTTGCAGCATATGAGTTGCCACACCTTCAATCCTAAGGTGAGTGTCCCTCCAATACCCAAATTTTTTCTTTTTGCCTATATACTCATCGCCTATATTTAATCCCCCCATGTATCCCACTCTACCATCAATTATAGCTATCTTTCTATGATTACGATAATTTAATTGTCCACCGAGTAGAGGGAATTTTGTAGGCAGGAATGCAGCGTATTTCACTCCTGCTTCCTTTAAATCATGTAAAAAATCCCTTTTTATTTTAAATCTCCAACAGGCCAGGTCATCATATAAAATTCTTACATCTACTCCTTGTCTTGCCTTTTTTATCAGGGCTTTTTTTACCTTTTTCGCTATCTCTCCATCTTTTATAATAAAATATTCCAAATGTATATGGCTTTTAGCAGCTTCTATATCTTCTAATAATCGAGCAAATTTTTCATTACCATCTTTATATATTTCTACCTTGTTATTAGTAGTGTATGGAAATTGACCCAAATTAAATAATAACCTTATTACCCTTTCTTTCATGGGTGATACATCTTTAATAAGTTCTCCATCGTCCAACATCTTTTTTTGAAGGTTTACTATATGCTTTACAACTTCTAAATTTTCAAATAGCTGTCTTTCGTTCAGGTTTTTAGATTTTGTTTTTGCTTTAAAAAGCTTATGTTTTCTGATATTTCTTCCTGAAAAAATATATATCATTATACCGATACCCGGCAATAATACAAACATCATCATCCAAGACAGAGTTTTAGAAGGGTCTCTATTTTCAAGCAATATACTCATAGATATAATTATACCTACTATATACGATAATATTGTCACAACTACGATTATATTTAAATACATAACTGTCTCCTATTTACCTATCTCAAGTTCTCTTACATAATAAAACAAGTACTGTTGAGCAAATCCGGCGTCATCACCGAATAAATCCATTCCATACTTTCTCATTTTAGGTAGGCTCATTTCTTTTGCATTGTAAAATTCCTGCATAACTCTTTTTACCCATACATCAACTGGAAAAGAATTGTATTTTCTCATACCGAATAAAGCTATACAATCAGCAACCTTTGCACCTACCCCTTTAAATTTCATCAGTTCCTTATGGCAAGTTTCAGAATCCATTTCTAAAAAGTCATTGATATTTATATTATTTTCTACTATATCTTTTGTGGTGCTGTATATGTATTTATCTCTAAATCCAGTCTTACAGTCTCTTAATTCTTCAACCGTCGCAACACTTAATTCCTTAGGATCTGGAAAAGAATAATATTTTTTACCCCTATATTCACCAATACATTTCCCGTATCTTTGACATATATTATTTATAGCCCTTTGTATCATCGGAATTCTATTATTTGAAGATATTATAAACGATATAATCATCTCCCAGCCATCTTGTTGTAAAAGCCTTATTCCCCATCCAAAATCGACTGCATTTTTCAAATTTTCATCAAACTTGACAAATTCTTTTTTTAATAGAGAGTAATCTCTGCCTAAATCAAAATATTCAAACCATATATTTTTAAAATCCTTTAGATTAGTATTATCTATAACTATATCTTTTCCGTCTCTTTTTACATTTATGACCTTCCCCATAGCGACACCTGTATATGAGCCATCTTCTTCCCCAATCCATCTAAAACACTGTCCACAATCAAATATATGAACCGGATCAAAGTCTTTTACATCCTTTACTATAACCCCGGTTTCATATTCATTTACTACATAATCATCTAAATTTTTAACTTCACTTATTATCACTATTTTTTTCTTTTCCTTTCCTGTAATACAACATACCTTTCAGTTTTTAAATAAAGGCAACTACACAATCGCATAGTTGCCCCTCAGTAATTACTGATCTAATCTCGCTCTAAAATCTTCAGTATCTAATACATCTTCTATTTTGGCATTTACTTCTACCACTCTAAGACCTGTCATACTAAATACCTGACTTTCAATTAGAGTCTTCAATTCCAGATATTTTTCTCTAGCATTTTTTCCAAATTCCAATATTAATCTTAAATCAACAGCAACTTCTGTTTCTCCGACTTCAACATTAATTCCGGCACCGCTATTTCTTCCTACTATACCGGAAAAAGCTCCTCCTCCACTTCTTACAAGAGCTACACCATCGACATTCTTAAGTGCCATTCCTACTATTTTAGCAATTACCTGCTCGTCAAATGTCAATTTACTATTATTTATCTCTACCAATTCCACACTATCTTGATTGAATTCATTATTTTCCATAATTTATTTTCCTCCCAAAAATTATCTAAACTTCTTTACCACTAAATCCACAAATGAAATTAATCTGGGATTTTGATCAAAAAATTGTCCTATTATATTGGCTATTAATACAATAGTCGTTATTAAAAGGGTTTTTAAAAAACCGATTGACAGTATTAATATAGATATTATAATTCCTATTATAGTTCCTTTAAACGTATTGGGATTATTTCTATAGGATTTTATTATATAATTTTCCATAAATCTATTAAAGAAACTATTTCTATTTGACGAATATTTATTTCTTTTATTTTCATCAAATTTGAAATCAGAATATGATTTATCATCTTCACTTTCATATTCACTTTTGTAATGCTCTCCATAATCAAACTGTCGGTAATCATCATATGTATCATTTTCAGAGGTTTTGCTGTTTTCATAGATGATTTTGCTTTTGAAAACAGGTTTTTCTTTTCTTTTTATTTCACCTATATATTCATTTTCCAGATTGATGCCTTCATCAAAATCTTCTATATGGTAATTTTCATCTATCAACAGTATCACCTCCTAATTAACTCTTTTCTTTTTTTCTTGATAATTCTTTTGATTATTGACTACAGATTTGCTACTATTGTTTCCGTTGTCTTTTTTTACGTTTGTTTTAGTGTCTTCTCTTTGTTTTATATCATAAAACTTTATATTTACTTGCTCTACTTTCAACGACAGAAATTTTTCCAATGAAGAATGGACATATCTCTGTATTTTATTACAGAAATCATTGATACTCATATAATTCTTATTATTTTCTGTTGAATCTTCTTTCTGATTCTCTACCCTCTCTTCTAAATTTATTTCTTTTTCTTCATAATATCCTTTTCTTCTGCAAAGTTCCTCATTTAGACCGCATTTTATATTAACAATTATACGAGATTCACCATTTTTATCATCTCTTATTTTTGTCGATATTGTGTGCTCTAATACTTCATCAAAGCTATTCAGAGAATTTTCAACTACCTTATTTATAGCAGTATCAGAAATTGAAACATTTCCTGAGTCTTCAAATAGAGTAAAATATCTTTCCGAAGTTCTTTGTAGAACTGTTGTTATTATTTTTATAAAACTGATAATTACTACAAGAGATGAAAATAAAGTTATTGTTATCTCTCCGTACTCTAAACTTAATATTTTTTGACTTAATATAGAAGCGAATCCAATATCGAAATTTGCCGAATAAAGTATCAATACCATCAATAAAATAACTAAATAGTATATAACACTTAGAGTTTTTTTCAATTTAGACACAGATTCACCTCCTACAAAAAACAATATTTCATTTATAGTTTATCATATCAAGTTTATAAATGGAATAGAAAATAATATAATACCTATACTTTAAGTTAATTTATAATATTTTATTAACTTATTACAGATTTGATATTTATATTCAACTATTTATATATATATTGTATAATAATGTGTATCAATGATATTTTAGGAGGTTTTTATGATAATAAAATTAATAAAGAGAAATGCCGGTAAAATATTGGCTTTATCCATATGCACTTCTATGGGGCTTACTTTAGTGGGATGTAAGAATTCATCAGATAAAGATTCAAAAAAAACAGAAATCCAAAACTTTATTGATTTGCGAACTTCTGATATAGTAAATCAACAACAGGCACTTTTAAGATTTACAACTGCCAATAAAGCAGGTAGCGTTCACTCAGTTGAATTAAGGTTAGTGGAAGATAAATATATGTACACTGTAGATGCCGTTGCTAAGAATAAAAATGAAGTAATTCTTACAATCGACGGAAAGACTGGAAAAGTTGTAAACACAAAGGATAACGGGCCTGTTTCTCAATCTATAAAAGGAAATTATATAGACTTTGTACCTGTAATGGATGTAGATAAGGCAGCTGATTCTGCAATTAGAAATTCAAAAAATAAATATATCCAGGTTTTAGGGTATAAACTTTTTGGAAATAATGGCACTAATATATATAAGTTCACTTTAGGAAATGGTGACTCCAAAAATGTTAAAACTGAAACTATATATATAGATGGAGTTACTGGAGAGTTACTTGATCAGGAAAGTATTACTGAATCTTCAGGTTCTTCAAATAATTCAGCTTCTACTACAGGTGGCTCTAATTCAAATACTGCAGCGGAAAATTAGAGGTTATTAAGTATTTTTATTAAATTTTTTAATGATGTTTAGATGTTTTTTTTAAAGGATGTTTTATTTATGAACTTTGTAAATTTAATAGGTATTGGTATCGGGCTTAGTATGGATGCATTTGCAGTCTCGCTCTGTAAGGGACTCTGTCAAAGAACTATGCAGTGGAAAAATGCATTTATAATCGGTCTCAGCTTTGGATTTTTTCAGGCTGCTATGCCACTTATAGGTTTCTTTTTAGGTTATCAATTTTCCGGATTCGTAAACGGTATCGGACATTGGATAGCATTTATTTTACTTGCTTTTATCGGTGTACATATGATTAGAGAATCCGGAGAAATAAAATCTGATGAAGAAGTCTGTTGTGATATTAAGGGCGAATTAAAATTGGATCTTAAAAATATACTTGCTCTTTCAATAGCAACAAGTATAGATGCACTTGCTATTGGAATTTCATTTGCACTACTTGAAATTAATATTTTTAGTGCAATATCCGTAATAGGAATTATTACATTTGCAATTTCGATTGTAGGAGTTTTTTTCGGTTTCAAATTTGGTTCAAAATTTAAATCAAAATCGGAAATTTTAGGTGGACTAATCTTAATCATAATAGGTCTTAAAATTTTAATTGAAGGGATTTTATAACCTTAATCTTACTATAAAAATAAAACAGATAGAATTCAGTATAAATGTACTCTATCTGTTTTTTTATCATTTTTATATCGTTATAATTTTAGTGCTCCAATATATATTTTTCTGCAGAGTGCACCGCTATAGCACCATCTGCTGCTGCAGTTATTATTTGTCTTAAAGATTTTTTTCTTATATCCCCTACAGCAAATATTCCAGGAATATTTGTCTCACAGTTTTCATTGGTTATTATATATCCCTGTGGATCTAAGTCAACTAAATTCTTAACTAAATCGGATGTCGGTATTCCACCTATAGCAATAAATAATCCATCTAATTCTATAGTTCTTTCTGAACCGTCAGTCTTATCTACCGTTACAATTGCATTTAATTTATCGTCACCCTGAATTTCTTTTATAGTGCTGTTCCAAACAACTTCCACATCGGATTCAAATAATCTTGTCTGTAGAGTTTTATTAGCTCTAAGCTCATCTCTTCTGTGTACTAAGTAGACCTTTGAAGCAATTCTGGATAGATATAATGCATCTTCTACAGCAGTATCTCCTCCGCCATTTACTGCAACAACTTTATTTCTATAAAATCCACCATCACATATCGCACAATAACCTACACCTCTACCTGTAAATTTTTCCTCATTCGGTATTCCTAATTTTCTGGAAGTTGATCCCATAGATAGTATTACCGTTTTGGTAAGAATTTCTTCTCCTCCTGTGACTAATTTTTTAGTCCCATCTTCTAATACTTCTATTGAGTCTACTCCTTTGTAATCTATTTTAGCACCAAATTTTTTTGCATGTTCCAACATATCATTAGATAACTGAATACCATTTGTTTCAGGCAGTGCAGGATAATTTTCTATATCACTGGTAGAAACCATCTGACCTCCATGAAAAGATTTTTCCAGTATTAGAGTTTTCAATTCGGCTCTTCCCCCATATACACCGGCTGTCATTCCACCTGGTCCACCACCTATTATCACTATGTCATAAATTTCTTTTTCGCTCATAATGTCCTCCTATTTATAAATCATTCAATTTATTATTTACAAAAATACGGATTATTTCTTTCAAAAATAACTTTAATACTATGATACCCTATTTTTTTAGTTTTTAATAGTCATTTTATTATAAAGCCTCTTTTGGTCCTTTTGTACCCTGTTCATACATATATAATTTATTTGAATATTTTTTATAAGAATCAATTATGTTGTTTATATAATTCCAACTTAATTCTATATGATTCCATTGTGAAAAAAGGCTTCTGTCCGACTCCATACAAGCATATAATAATCTTTCATATGCTTCCGGAGTGTTTTCTCTATTCTCCAGTATACAACTTTGACAAAAATCCATACCGACTTTTTCTATTTGATTTTCAGTTCCCGGTTTCTTTATATTGAAATCCAGTTTTACACCTTCATCGGGTTGTATTTTGATTATTATGCTATTTCCACCGGCATTTTTAGACATGGATTTAAAGCTTATTACCACTTCACTTTCTCTAGTATGAAGTTTTTTACCTGTTCTTAAAATAAATGGTACTCCTCTCCATCTATCATTGTCTATTTCTACTTTTAGGGATACATATGTCTCTGTAGTTGAATCGGAATTTACCTTTTCTTCTTCTCTGTAACCCTTATATTGCCCCATTACTAAATTTTCATCTATATTTTCAGAAATAATAGGCTTTAGTGATTTAAATACCTCACCTTGAGCTTCCTTTATCATATAACTGGATGAATCTTCTGGTTTTTCCATGGCTACTATTGACATAATTTGAAATAAATGATTTTGAACCATATCGGCAAGGGCACCACTCTTATCATAATATCCGCCTCTGCTATCTACTCCCACACTTTCATATGCATTTATTTCTACTTTTTCTATAAAGTCTTTATTCCATACTCCGGAAAATATAGCATTTTCAAACCTTAAAGTCATTATATTTATTATCATTTCCTTACCGAGATAATGATCTATATGATATATATTTTCATCCTTGAAATATTCTCTAAGTGAATCATATACTTTCTCCGCAGACTCTATATTTTCTCCAAATGGCTTTTCTATTATTACCTTGGTTTTTCCTGTGCAACACTGAACTTTCTTTAGTCCATTCGTTATCGGTAAAAATAGCTGTGGAGATACGGCATAATAATATATAAGTTCTGATTTTATTATACCCTGATTATTTAAAAAGTCTATTAATCCATTATAATCTTCTTCTTTACTCATATCCATTTCATAATAATGTATAAGTTCTTTAAACTCATTGAAATCGGATTCGGTATATTTTAGCCTCGAAAAATCCTTCATCCAATCTCTAACTATGTTTTTATAATCTTCCTGAGAATAGTCTCTTCTTCCTATTCCAACTATTCTATAATCTCGAGGAAGCTTTCCCAGACAAAATAGATTATATAACGCCGGAAATAACTTTCTATAGGCCAAATCTCCGGTTCCTCCAAATATTACTATTCCATTATTTTTCATTGTTTTCAATCCATTCATAGTGGAAGCTACCCTCCCTGTCTAATCTTTCAAAAGTATGTGCACCAAAATAATCTCTTTGTGCCTGAATTAAATTGGCACTACTTCTAGATGTTCTATAGGTATCTATATATCCCAATGCAGAAGACATTGCACTCACCGGAACGCCTTGCTGAACGGTTATTGATAAAAGTCTTCTTAAATCCTCCAACCCGGTATTTATCTCATTGGAGAAAAATTTAGTAAGTATAAGATTATCTACATCCGATTCTGCTACAAATGCATCGGATATATCATTTAAAAATTTTGCTCTTATTATGCATCCACCTCTGAATATCTTTGCTATTTCTGAAAAATTCAGATTCCAGGAATATTCTTTTTCAGCAGCTTTAAGCAATTTAAATCCCTGTGCATAAGATACTATTTTTGATATATAAAGACTATTTTTAACTAATTTTATAAGTTCTTTTCTGTCCATATTCAAATTGATATTTAGATCTTGATTATTTCCTACTGTGTTTTTAAATATAATATTCTCGGCTTTTGTCCTTTCATCCTTTAAATTAGACATAAACCTGGCATTTAATGCAGCAGAAATAACTGATATATCAACACCTAAATCTATTGCTTCCAAATTTGTCCATTTTCCGGTTCCCTTTTGAGATGCCTTGTCCATTATATTATCCAGTAAATATGTTCCGTCATCTTCTTTTACTTTGAATATATTTGCAGTTATCTCTATTAGATAACTTTCGAGTTCACTTTTGTTCCAATCCTCAAATACCTTCTGTATTTCATGATTGTTTAATCCGCCTATATTTTTCAATATTGCATAGGCTTCACTTATAAGCTGCATATCAGCATACTCTATTCCATTGTGGACCATTTTTACATAATGCCCCGAACCATCTTCAGAAATATATTTACAACAAGATTCCCCATAGGCTTTGGCGGATATATCTTCAAATATATCCTTTACATATTTATATGCTTCCTCAGTTCCTCCAGGCATTATCGCCGGTCCAAATCTTGCCCCTTCTTCTCCCCCGGATATTCCTACACCCAGAAAATTTATGTTTTTTTCCTTTAAATAATTTGTTCTTCTTATAGTATCCTTATAAAAAGAGTTTCCCCCGTCTATAATGATATCTCCTTCTTCAACGATATCAATCAATTGCTCTATAAGCATATCCACCGGTTTTCCGGATTTGACCATCAAGAATATTCTCCTTGGTTTTTCCAAAGATTTTACAAATTCTTTCAAACTATATGTCGAGGTAAAGTTTTTATGAAAATTTTCTTCCATAACCTTATCTACAACAGAAATCGTTCTATTGAATATAGATACTCTATATCCATTGTCTGCCATATTCAAAGCGAGATTCATTCCCATAACCGATAATCCTACTACACCTATATTACTATTCATATTTCTCTCCATTCAAATTAATTTATTTATAATCCTTCATATGCAAATTTCATATGCAAAATAATTTGTATATTATATATTTACATAAATTTATATACCCTATTTATAAGTATATAATACCATTTTTTTTCTTTTTTGATGTTCCCCCTTCCATATGAGAAATATAATTATCTATAAAAACCGCTCTCTGCACAGAATCTTCTCCATATTTTTCCCTTATAGAGTCCAGTGCCTTGTATAGTTTTTCTTCCTTTGATGATATTTCATCAAAAAAATTCATCTGTTCAAATATTTCACCCTCTACTTTGCCGGTAGAAATTCCTATATGTCTAAGAGGTTTCCCATTCCATAATTCCTCAAATAAAATAACCGCCTCATGATAAATTATGCTTACTTCATTACTTTTATTTTTCATTTTCTTCTGTTTATGATATCTATTAAAGTTAGAATCGACCAATTCAATCGATACAATCATGGCTTTCATATTTCTTTTTCTTAGTCTCGCACACACGGTTTCACATAAAGATAAAATTGCCAGATTTGCATTTTTCGTATCACAGATATCACTAGGTGCAGTCATTGAATTACCTATTGATTTATTCTTAGTTTTATTTTTTAAAAATTCATATCCATCTTTTCCATTGGCATGATTATGTATAATTTCACCATATTTATTCAACTTTTTTCTTACTACTTCTATATCCATTTTTGCTAAATCACCAATCGTATAAATGCCCATATTTTTCAATTTCATAGAAGATTTTCTTCCCACAAAAAATAAATCTTCTATAGGAAGTTTCCACAATTTTTCTTCTATTTCATCTTCAAATAAAGTATGAGTTTTATCCGGTTTTGAAAATTCCCCTGCCATTTTAGCTGTTGCCATATTATTCCCTATGCCAATATTTACAGTAAACCCTAACTCCAATCTTATTCTTTCTCTTATTCTATTTGCACATGAAATAGGTTCCCCGAATAATCGACCTGTTCCGCTCATATCTATAAAAGCTTCATCTATGGAATATTGATATACATTTGGAGAATACTCTTTTAATAATTTCATCAATAAATTGGATTGTTCGACATATAAATCAAAGTCGGCCGGTACCGTATATAAGAGTGGACATTTTTTTCTTGATATATTTACCGGTTCTCCTGTCTTTACTCCAAATTTTTTAGCCATACTGCTCTTGGCTAATATTATTCCGCTTCTTCTACTAGGATCTCCAATTATAGCCGACGGTATTTCTCTTAAATCCATTGCTTTGCTGTCTTCTCTTAATCTTCTAACCGACTCCCAACTCAAATAAGCCGAATTCACATCGACATGAAAAAATATCTTTTTCATAAATTAAAATTCACCTCCAACTTAAAGAACATACGTTCTTTTTTTATTATAACATAGTTGGTTGCATTGTTAAATTCTTTTAATTTATCAAAATAATATTATTAAAATAAAAAAAATGACCTAGAATTAATCTAGATCACCTTTTTTGTTTTTAGACTTTAATTCGTACACGAATAACACTATATATTATATCACTTTTTAAGTGAAATTTAAAGTCCATTTTAAACTATTTTCTGCCGGTAGAGCCTACTCCTCCCAGTCTTTCTTCAGACTTAGGTGAATCATTATCAACTACCAGATATTTTACAAATATTCCCTGTATAACTCTTTCTCCAGCCTTTATAACGACTTCTTCATCAGTTAGGTTTCTCAACATAAAACCTATATTTCCATCATTATCGGGATTAGAATAATAATCCGAGTCTATAATGCCGGTTGTATTTGCTAGTACAAGCCCTCTCTTCATGCCTATCGAGCTTCTCACGTGAGTAGTCAATACTTCATCCGGTAACATATAAGCTTTTACATCTGTAAATATAACATCAGATTTACCTCCAGGTGGAATAACAATATCTACCGGAGTACAAAAATCATATCCCGCTGACTTAGATGTACCTCTTTGGGGCATTACTATATTCATATTTGGATATTTTCTATGTTCATCCGATACTATTTCAAATCCTCTAATCATTTTTATCTATAGCTAAATGCTATCTCCTTTTTAAATAATTTTTCAGCAAATATATTTATACACAATCCGATTAATTATATATTATTCTGCTTTTAATAATCCGGCCATTTCCTTAGCCATTTTCTTTAATCCTTCTACATCATCTTCTTTCATCGTTCCCTTAGTTTCAACTACAGTAGGAACAACCTCGAAATTTCCACCTTCTGAAGCGAATTCTGAAAGCTCTTTAACAGCTCCGCCGCTCCATCCATAAGAACCAAAAATTCCCAATACATGGTTATTTAATTTATTCATTTTCAATGTATAAAGCAATTGATTTACATTAGGATATACCGAATTGTTATAAGTACAACTTCCTATTATAACGCCTTTATATTTCCATATTTCACTCAATATATATGAAACATGTGTTTTAGAAACATCAAAGACTTTTACATTCTTAATTCCTTCTTCGGCAAGGAATCTAGCTAGATAATCTGCCATTTTTTCAGTATTTCCATACATTGAACCATAAGCAATTACCACACCCTCTTCATTCACTTGATTCGCATATTTAATATATTCATCAACTATACGATCGGGATTTGTTCGCCATACTATACCATGAACAGGACAAATTATATTTATATCTAACGCCTTAACTTTCTGAAGTGCTTTAGCTGCCTGCTTAGAATATTTTCCTACTATATTAGAATAATATCTTCTCATTTCATCCTGGAAAAACTCGAAATTCATTTCATCATCAAAAATAGTTCCATTTAGGGCTCCAAATCCTCCAAAAATATCCTGTGAAAATAGTATTTTATCAGTTGACTCATAACTTACCATAGATTCCGGCCAGTGAACCATAGGAGTATTCACAAAAGTAAGTTTTCTATTTCCTAAATCAAGAGTATCTCCATCTTTTACTTCAACGAAATTTCCTATTTCAATATCCAAATAATCACTCATCATGCTCTTAGTCTTTTTATTGCCCACAATCGTTACTTCAGGATATAAATCTCTTACTGTCTTTATACATCCGGAGTGATCCGGTTCCATATGATGAACAACTAAATAATCTAAATTTCTTCCTCCCAAATTATCCTTAAGAGAATCGATAAAACCATCTACCTTAGTTATTTTAACTGTATCTAAAAGTGCTGTTTTTTCATCTGTTATTAAATAAGAGTTATAAGCCACTCCTTCCGGCAAAGGCCACATATTTTCAAATAGATTTGTTTCTCTATCATTCACACCCATATAATATAGGTCCTTTAAAATTTCTACGGAAACTGTATTCATTTTTTTTAAATCTCTCCCTTCTATTTTTTAAAATTTAATATTATTATAAATTATTATCATTACCTACCATACATTATACAATAATTGTTATTCCTTGTCTATAATAGTATTGTCAATGCTCTCAGGATGAAATTTTCCTAATATTTAAACTATTTTATTTATAAAATATAAAAAACCGCAAAAACAATTTATATTTAAAGTACAGAAATAATTTAAAATTTCAGTTGTAATATAAACGCTTTTTACGGTTTTTATGATTTTAAAATTACAATTTTTTGCACATAGTTAACCATATGCTCACAATAGCAATATACTATTATATATAGAAATATTTACTACAAAATACTTATCAAATAGCTTCAAGGCTATCATTATTTTTCTTGCTCATAGTGTATTTTAGTACAACAGGAGTAAGTATAGTTGTAATAACCACCATCAATATTATAGGAGAAAACATATCATGGTCTATCAACCCTAAATTATAACCTTTCTGAGCTACAATCAGAGCTACTTCTCCTCTTGAAACCATGCCAATTCCTATATTAACGGCTTCGTGTCTGGTATATTTACAAATTCTCGCTCCTAGTCCAGCACCCAAAATCTTGGTGAATATTGCTACTGCCAATAATATTATTGAAAATACAAGCATTGAACTCGAAAAAGTATCAAGCTTTGTTTTTAAGCCTATACTCGCAAAGAAAATCGGTGAAAAAAATAAATAAGACATTATATTCATTTTTTTAACTATTTCATTACGTATACTAAACTTGCTAAATATCATTCCGACCAAATAAGCACCGGTTATATCTGCTATCCCTACATATTCTTCAGAAATATAAGCAATAAATAACACTAATGCAAATACATATACCGTTATTTGCCTTCTATTGGTTTTTAAATCCAGCAACCTGGCTCCATACATGATAATAATCCCAAAAATAAACATTGCAATAAAATATACAAGAATTTTTATTAATACCGTAGAAATACTTATACTTGAATCCTTAAAACTAGTTACAATAGAAAGTATAATTATACCTATTACATCATCTACTATTGCAGCTCCTAGTATTGCATTTCCTATTCTTCCTGTGAGATGCCCTAACTCCCTTAATGCCTCTACTGTAATACTAACAGATGTGGCAGTAAGTACGACACCTACAAATATTGCTTTTAATAATTCCTGTTCTGAAGCCGGATTTACATGGAAAAACCAAAAATAAGATAAAAATCCACCTACTAATGGTATAATCACTCCAAACAGAGCTATAACTAAGTAAGATGCTCCCTTTTTTTTAAGCTGATTCAAATCAGTATCCAGACCAGCCATAAACATCAAAATTATTACACCTAATTCTGCAACCTCATCTAAAAATTTTGTATCATGAACAATTCCTAACACTGAAGGACCTATTATTATACCCGCTAGCAAAGCTCCCACGACTTGAGGTAACTTAATTTTTTCAGTAAGTCCGCCAAAAATCTTAGTTGAGAGCAATATAATAGCAATACCAATCAAATATTTAAAATCTAGCAAAACATCCCCCTCCTTTTCTCTTTTCTATTATACATCAGTAATATCTAAAACTAAAGTAAAAATATCGTTTTCCAAAAATTACATAACGATATGAAAATTTTTGATATTATTGAACTTTATAAAATAGTAAGTTATTTTACTTTTTTAGTATACTAATAATATTATTAAAAATCAAGACCGGAATAGGAATTATATAATAATCTATTTATTTAACATCAATTTAATATTTATGATATAATAAAAAAGTCGAAATTGAAAATAATATAGAAAAGGTGAAAATATGAATATAGATTTAAGCATCGTCGTGCATAAGGGTTCAGGTGGAAATACCGGCGAAAAAGTCTTAAACCAATTAATAGAAGTCTGTAATAAAAAAGAAATTAAATATGATATACATGTATCTGAATATAGAGGACATACTATAAAATTAGTGCAAAATATAGCAAATAATATAAGAAAAAACGAGAGGTTAATAATAATAGGAGGAGACGGAACACTAAATGAAGCGGTAAATGCTTTAAAGCAAATAAAATCAAATGTTCCCATAGCATATATTCCAGGAGGAACGGGCAATGATTTTGCAAGAGAACTAAAAATAACCAAAAACATGGATTTTTATATAGATTCTCTAAATTCATTAAGTTCCCCAAATACATTGGAAATAATAAAATGTCGCAATTTAAAAAATAACACGGAGATTTATTCCATAAATAGCATTGGATTTGGAATTGATGCACTTATAATATACCTGGCATCTAGTGGCGATAAGAAAAATCTATTTAAAAAAATAGGTTTAGGTAAGTTATCTTATTTTGTATATTTATTCGAGGCGATTAAAAAACATAAAAAATTTGATATAGAAATAATCAAAAGTGACGGAAATATACTTAACTACAGTAATGCACTGATCTCTATAATAACCAACCATCCTTTTTTTGGTGGAGGAATAAAAATAGATCCATTATCCTCCAGCAATAATCACGAATTAGGTCTAGTCATTGCAAATAATATAAAAATAACTGACTTAATTAAAATTGTATACAGGATAATTACACATGGAGATCATTTTGAAAAATATGATAAAATATTCAGAATTTCCGACAATGAAATTTCCATAAAAATAAATCAAAATCAATATATGCAAATAGATGGTGAAAAAAGCGAACCTCAAATACACGAATTACATTTTAGTATATCTACACATCCATTCTGGATATGCAGAAAATAATTGACAATAAAGAAACGACTCATAAGATCAAATTTTTCTTTTATCAAAATAGAATCATTAAAAAATAAGCATTCTATATTGGTAAATGTAAAAATATCGAATTATGAGTCATTTCTTTATTTTTTTATGAATAAATATGTATGTTTAGTAAAAACCACTTCCCTTACCGGTAAGATCTATCATTATATTTTTGGCTTGAGTATAATGGTCTAGTATCATTTTATGAGTTTCTCTACCTATTCCGGATTGCTTTATTCCACCAAATGGAGCACCTGCTGGAATCTGATTGTAAGTATTTACCCAAATTCTTCCTGTTTTTATTCTTCTTGCCACATCAAGAGCAGTATCTATATTTTTAGTGTATACTCCTCCACCCAATCCATATATTGATTCATTTGCCATTTTTATAACTTCTTCTGCATCCTTGAACTTTATAATAACGCCAACTGGACCGAAAATTTCCTCCTGTGCAACAATCATATCATTTGTTACATCTACTAATAAAGTTGGTTCTACAAAAGCACCATTTATCGAGCATGCTTTTTTACCGCCAACTGCGACTTTTGCACCTTCATTTTTACCTATTTCAACATAATTTAATATCTTTTCCGCCTGTCGAATATTTATCTGTGAACCCATTACTGTATCTTCATTCATCGGATCTCCAACTTTAATATTTTTAAATCTTTCCACTGCTTTTTGAATAAACTCATCATATATGCCCTCTTGAACAAAAATTCTGGATCCTGCACAACAAACCTGTCCCTGATTAAATAATATTCCTAGCTGAACACCATCTAAAGCCTGTTCTATATCACAGTCATCAAAGAATATATTGGCCGATTTACCACCCAGTTCCAATGTTGCCGGAATAATTCTCTCAGCCGCTGCAATACCTATTCCTCTACCAACTTCTGTAGAACCTGTAAACGCCAACTTATCCAATCCTTGATGTTGAACTAAATAATCACCGGATTTAGATCCTTTTCCTGTCACTACGTTTACAACTCCGGCAGGTATTAAGTGACCAATAAGTTTCATCAATTCCAAAATCGATAAAGATGTAGAGCTAGAAGGCTTTAAAACAGTAGTATCTCCAGCTGCGATTACAGGGGCCAATTTCCAAGCTGCCATTAAAAATGGAAAATTCCAAGGAACTATCTGTCCCACAACTCCTATCGGTTCTCTAAGTACAATACTTAATTTATCTCCATCAAGAATATTAGCAGAGCCTTCTTCACTTCTTATCACACCTGCAAAATATTTGAAATGATCTGCGGCTAGCGGAATATCTATATTCTTTGTTTCTCTAATAGGCTTACCATTATCCAAAGTTTCTACCTTGGCTAAAAATTCAGCATTTTTATATATTATATCCGCTACCTTATCAAGTAGATCCGCTCTCTGTGAAGTAGTTGTTTTTCCCCAAAACTCAAAAGCCTCTTTTGCAGCATCCACAGCATCGTCAACATCACTATTCGAAGCATCCGCAATTTCCGCCAAAAATTCTCCATTTGCCGGATTATAAGATTTTAAAACGGCTCCATCCGAAGCATCCCTCCACTCGCCATTAATATATAATTTATACTTTTTTTCAGTTAATATTGACATAAAATACCTCCATTTTTTCAATATAATTATACTTAGATATATTCATCTTAATATTTATATAAAATTTTTATCTCCAATGTATTGATATTTAATTTTATATATTTAATTTTTTATATGAAATATCTTATACAGAAAAATACCCCTTAAACGTTTTCCCAAACAATTTTATATGGTTAATTTTTTAATAATACCTTTTATTATATTTAAATATCGCAATTCATCCCCATATATTTTATACCTTTTGCTATTGATAACATAATATAAAAACATAAAAAATTTACATTACTAAATTTTCCTTAAGATTTCTTTAGTTTTTTTTTATATTAAACTCACTTTCAATTCAAAAATGTTTCATTAAATATTCAAGTAGATATTATATCATTATGATAGTAGGATATAGTTTTGACAGATAACATATATACCAATAAATTCATGGTATAAATATATAATTTACTTAGTACTTAAAGAATTGGTAAGCTAGGACATACAATATAAATACACACTCACTTAAAGAAAAAAGGCTGGATAAATCCAACCTTTTTTCTTTAATGTCATACTTTTAATGTTTATTCTTATTTTTCCTTACGGTTTATCTCTTAAAATTCTTATTCTACTTCTACCCAGTGATATGCTATTCTTTCACTTCCATCTTCCACTTTTATTTTTCCACATTTTTTAAATCCATTTTTTTCAAAAAGTTTTATCATTATAATATTATTTTCATGAGTATCTATTCTTATATTTGAAGTATACATCTTTGCATAATTCAAAATAGTATTGAAGACACCTTTAAATTTCCCATCACTTGCTATTCTATGTAATGTGCCATACTCTTCATTGTTTAGCCAATTGCCATCCTTTATAATAGAATATGTCGGATCTTCTCCTATTACGAATACAAAAACTGCTCTAACAACTCCTTCATTTTCAACAACATAACAATTTCCCATAGCTATATCCTTTTCAAAGTGAGCTTGTTGAGGATATTCTTCTTTCCACTGATTAGGGTTTCCCATATTTTTCATAAAAGATTTAGCAATATATACTATTTCCATTATTCTTTCAATATCTCTAATATTAGCTTTTCTAATCATAAATTCTCCTGCCATATCAATTTTAATAGGTTGCTTATCTATAGTTTTTATTATTTTACCTCTATAAAAATATATCATAAATAAACTCTAAAATCATATTTCTATATCTATCCCTAAAACTCTTGCAAACTCACCTATTTGCATACAATCCATTCCATCGATAGGATTATCAAGTTCTAATATCTCCTGCATTTTTTCATCACTTATGTTAAGAGCACAAGCAACTACACTTACAGTTAATCCCTGTTTTTCCATAATTTTATAATAATCCAAAATATTTCCTCCAAACTATAACTTTTAAATAAATATTGATATTCCAATTTCAATTTGACCGCTATCTGATGTCAAGTAGTCAGTTTTCAGCTTAATATACATATCATAATATCATACATATCTATCCTCCAGTAAAAAGTATATTTACACATTCTTTCTAAATTATATCACAATATAATTTCATATGTTCATTTGTAAAGTCAATAATACGAAGCTCTTTTATCTATTTAAAATATATATCGTATCAAAAATCAAATCATGATTCTTATTTCCTTTTACATTTTAAACTATTAATTTTTTCTATAATCAAAATGTTAAGTATTAAATAAATCTATATTTATATCCTATTATATTTATAAATGTTAGAATTAACTATATAAAGTTATTTATTTGTAAATACATAAAAAAGGATTATAGATTGCCTTTATTAATCTAAATATAATTAGTAAGGAGGTGTAATAAGTGTATTATTTTGACAATGCCGCAACGACAAAAAATAAACCTGAAAAAGTAATTGAAGCTGTTATAAATGCTATGAAAACTGCCGGAAATGCCTCCAGAGGTGTGTACAATGAAAGCCTATCTTCAGATAGGATTATTTATAGTGCAAGAAATTCAATATGTAAGTTATTTAATGCCGATAATCCAAGGCAGGTAGTTTTCACAAAAAACTCTACAGAAGCATTAAACATAGCTATAATGGGAATTTTAACACCATCAGATCATGTTATAACAACAGAAATGGAGCATAACTCAGTACTAAGACCGTTAAACTATTTAAAGCTTGAAGGCTTAAAAGTAGATTATATTCCAATGGATGAAAAAGGCAATCTAAAATATGAATGTATTGAAGACTTTATCAATGATGATACTAAAGCTATTATTATTAATCATTCATCCAATGTCATAGGCAATATAAACGACTTGAAAAAAATAGGAGATCTATGTTTAAAACATAAATTAATATTTATCGTCGATGCTTCACAAACAGCAGGTTCATTTAAAATCGATATGAAAGAAATGAGTATCGATGTGCTTTGTTTTACTGGACATAAATCATTATTAGGACCTCAGGGCACTGGAGGATTATGTGTCTCAGAGAAAATAGAAATAAAACCATTTATTGTAGGTGGAACCGGTGTGCAAACTTATAATGAATATCAACCTGATAAAATGCCTACAAGGTTGGAAGCCGGAACTCTAAATACACATGGTATTGCCGGTCTGATTGCAGGAATTGAATACATTAATGATAATGGCATGGAAAATCTAACTAGAAAGTCTCAGGAGCTTGCTAAATATTTCTATGAAAGTATCAAAAATTTTCCTGGAATCAAGTTGTATGGCGATTATTCCGATCACTATTTGAGGTCTCCAATAGTCGCTTTTAATATTATGGATTCTGACTCTTCGGAAATCAGTATGATATTATCAGATGAGTATGGAATTTCTACCAGACCCGGCGCACATTGTGCTCCTTTATTACATAAGTCTTTCGGCACTGTGGATCAAGGTATGGTAAGATTTAGTTTTTCACATTCAAACACAAAAGAAGAGATTGAAGTTGCAATTAACGCAATAAAAAATATTATTGACGAAATAGGGGGAAAATAAATGCAATTATTCGAAAGTAAAAAAGGTTTATTTATACTGGGTATTATAGCCGGTATAGGTTCAGCAATACTTGCTTTTTTAGGAAATCCTAAAAATATGGCGTTTTGTATCGCTTGTTTTATAAGGGATACTGCAGGAGCTATGAAATTTCATCAGGCAGAAGTGGTACAGTACTTTAGACCTGAAATTGTAGGAATTATTCTAGGTGCTTTTATAATATCACTATACAAAAAAGAGTATAGATCTACAGGTGGATCTGCTGCTCCAATCAGATTTCTTTTAGGAGTAATTATGATGGTTTGTGCACTTGTATTTCTAGGTTGCCCATTGCGTATGATTCTTAGAATGTCATCCGGTGATATCAGCTCATATATAGGTTTAGTAGGATTTGTAGGAGGAGTATACACTGGAGTAGTATTCTTGAAAAAAGGATTCTCACTAGGTAGATCATATACTGTAAAAAAGGAAAGCGGATATATTCTACCGGTTATCACAGTTGTTTTATTTGTTTTAAGCATAACTGTTACTTCTCTTTTTGCCTTTAGTAAAGAAGGTCCTGGAAGTATGCATGCACCGATAATAGCTTCATTGATTGTTGGTATTGTATTCGGTATTATAGCACAGAAAAGCAGAATGTGCTTTGCCGGTTCTATAAGGGATATATTCCTACTAAAAGATTTTAGTCTTTTCAGTATTATTGCAGGTATATTTGTAGTAATGTTAGTATTTAATGTAGCTACAAATAACTTCAAATTAGTTTCATTTGGACCAATCGCTCATGCACAGACTCTTTGGAATATACTATCTATGTATGCTGTAGGATTTGCCGCAGTTTTATTGGGAGGTTGCCCACTTAGACAATTAGTCATAGCATCAACAGGATCATCTGACTCAGCTATCACTGTGATTGGTATGTTTGTAGGTGCTGCATTTGCACATAACTTCGCTTTAGCATCTGCACCGGCTGCACTTGAAACGGCAGAAAAAGCGGCTGCAATCGGTGGACCTGGACCAAATGGAAAAATAGCAGTTATTGTATCTATAATAATATTATTTATAGTAGCTGTATGGGGTTCTAAGAAAAAGAAAGAAATCAACTAAATATAGAATTATAATCATATAAATACTTGTAATTTTGAAGGAGTAGTAAAATGAAAGAAATAGACGTAAGAGGATTATCTTGCCCTGAACCTGTACTAAGAGTTAAAAATGAACTTGATTCGGGTGAGGAAGAATTATTAGTAATAGCTAATGAAGCACATACAGTAAAGAACATCACAAAGTTTTGTGAAAAACTAGGTAAAAAAGTTACTACAGAAGAAGTAGGGCTAGAATATAAATTAGAGATAAAGTAAAATGACAAAACAAAAATATTTATACATAACTTTTTTTGTCACATCTGAAGCAATAGCGACAGAACAGGCATTTAAGAAAAATGACATAGAAGGAAAACTGGTTCCTGTACCTAGAGTTCTTTCTACCGGATGTGGTATTGCTTGGCGTGGTATTCCTGAAGAGAGACAAAAAATAGAAACTGTTCTTTCAAACAATGGAATAGAATGGGACAAAATAGAAGAATTATAAAAACTATTAAACCCATTGATACAATCAATATATACAATCAAAAAAGGAAGTATTGGCTATATGCTTTTACTTCCTTTTGTTAATTTTATTTAATTCTCATTTATGGCTTTTGAATAAAACTTGCTTCTTCACAGTTTAACGCCCTCTTTAAATCCCTAAAATAAAGTTTCTGTTGTTTTCTTAAATACAAACCTACAAATGGCCTAAATATAAGCTTTTTGGAAACTACACTTTCAGTAAAATCCAATGTTGTTTTATCTTCTTGTGAATAAAATTTTCCTATCCAAGTTCCCTTAATATTTTCATTCTCTATTTCAAAAGACCAGCATTGATATTTTACAAATTCTGTAACCTTAAAATGTGTTTCTATTCCATCCTTTGTAATCTCTAAAAAATTTTTCTCATCTATAATTTTTATATTTTGTAAATCACTTCTCCAAAAAAAATCATTAAGGTCCGTTACCTTATTCCATACTTTTTCTATTGGACATAAAAAAGTAACCTTCATATTTGCAATTGCCATAGTGGTTTCCTCCTACAAATTCTAATTTATTAAAAACTTCTTTTTTTGCTATAGTATACATGAAAAATAACCTTTACAAATTGATTTTATCATTATATCAGAATTCCTCTCTTTTTTATTTATTTTTGTAACATATGCTATAAATACATTACATTTTATTTATAATGTTTTTATTTTAATGAATAGTAAAAACAAACTTTATATATTACTTAAAACATGTTAACATTAAAATCAGCAATTGTGGAGGTGTTTTATTTGAATAAAAAGAAAAGTTTGAAATTTTACACATTGGTTGTTATTGTTATTCTGTTATCCAGTTTATTTTATTTTAATAAAAACAGTTCAGTTGATGATTTTACATCAACTAGATATGATAAAAACCAGCTTTTAAAAATAGATATAAAGGATATTGATGAAAAAAAAATTCGTTTGCAAGATAAAAAATATTATTCAGAAATGTATATAGATGTTGTTAATAATATCCCTAGTGAATATGATTTTTCAGAAGAATCTTATAGAAAACTATCAGATGATAAAAAAGAACAGGTTGATTTAATAAAAAAATTAGAGAAAATAGCAACTATTTTGATTAAACAAGAAAATCAAAAAAATAATTAACGCGAATGAGAGAGTAAGGCGTTTAGGTAAGTTTAGAGTTTATGAAAATCAACAATAGAATATTATATAAATAACAATAAAAAAAGAACAAAAGATTTCTCGTCACCTAGGCGTGTTCGGGACTTTCACCCGTTATAGTGCGCCCATGGCGCGTAAACAAACAGGAGAACTAGATTCTTTTTAGTATCTCCTGCAGTAAATATTTAAATTTTAAAAACCGACTAATCGGCAGACTAGACATAGAAGGCTAAATTACAGAAAAACTCTATATACTCAAATTAATTTGTTGTTGGAATTATTACAATTCAATACATGATATATAAAACATTATATAATTGATTTTAAGATATATATAATTATAAAATGTATTGGATAGAATAAATAAAATACATATTTAATTATATTTTTTCTTTTCACACTAACATTTAAACTATTACTTAATTTATTATTATATAAATTTATTAATAAAGTAATTATTATTGGTATATAAAATACTTTTGTCCATAATATCCATATAAAAAATAAATTTAATGATTTAGTCATTTTATTTTCTCTAAATATAAAAAAATTCAAAGCCAACAGTAATCCAAAAATATTATAATCAGCATAACGCAACATTATAATAGCAAATATTATAACTACAATTATTGTTATAATAAAATTTTCTTTAAAAACTCTAAAAATACTTATTGTTATTAACACAAGTAATAATGACAGCATAATATTTCCTATGGAACCTTCACTTTCACTAAATATAAGTCTGTATGGAATTTCTGATATTATCATCATAATAAAAATTCTAATTAAATATTTTTTTAAATTTTTTGTATGTATAAATCCTTCTACCAACAAAAAAATTATAATTGGAAAAGTTATGTTACCTATATCCATAAGTATACTTGCTTTATCTCCATAAATGGGTTTTATCAATGCATATGTAAAATGCTGTATAAACATACAAGTTAGAGCTATTATTTTTAATTGTTGTGAACTTAATAAATTTTTTATTGATACATTATTCAATATTTATTCACCCCTTTAAAATAATTTGATTTAATTACAATTGTTTCAACTACATTATTTTCATCACTGATGACCATTACTTCAGATTCAGAATTGACTTTTGAAGATAAATCATTATTACGAATTATATTTTTAAATACACTTCTATCCTTATCAAAATATTTCGAAAGTTTATATGATAAACAATCAAATTTCTTATCGTCCCCTGCATAATCAACATATAAAATACGTGAATCTTCACTTATTTTAAGTTTATATATATTATTATCAATTTTTATTTTAATATTACTGTCTTTATCATTTTCATTAGAAATTCCTTTAAATCTTCCAGATAATATATTCTCTTGTTTTTTATCATTTAATATTTTTTTATAATTATTATATGATTTATAAGTTTGACGAAACTCTTTATCCAAACTAGTATCATTTAATATATTACTAATATCACTTTCTTTAAGATAATATTTTGTTCCATTTGAAAATCTATCCGAAATATTTTCTGTAACTCCTTTTATAGGTAACATAAAAATAAATAGTAAAAAAAACAATAAAAAATATATTTTCTTTATTTCTACATTTAATTTTGTATACTTATCAACATCTAAGCCTATTTCCTTTTTTAAAAAAAAGCCATATACCATTCCCATAAAATTTAAAATTACTAAATCAAATGCTAATGGAGATATACATATTGAAAATTTAAGTAAATTATATAAGAAAGAAATAATTAAATAGATTTTAAAAATTTTGTTTACACTACTACTTGTCTTATATAAATAAAATCCTATTGGTATAAAAATAAATAAATCAAATAATGCCATACATAATATTAACATCAAATCTGCTCCAAAAAAATATGCATTCTTATAAAATGATGAAAAAACAATTTCATGACTGTTAAATTTTATAATCTCAGGCACATCAACAAATGTATATTTACCAAAAATATCAGTTAAAATTAAAAATATACAATATATTATAATTATAAAAGTCATTATATATTGCGTTTTAAATCTAATTCTAATCATAATTACTCCTTTATTAAGTAAATTTTTAAATAATCCCTTTTCTATATCTTTTTAAGAGTTATATACTTACATAATACTTACACATCAAACATTAATCAATGTTTTTATTTGATACATAATTAATTAATAATTCACATTTATAATTGAATTTTATTGTATTTAAGATATAATATTAATTGAAGATGTTTCAAAAATAAACACTATTAGTTTTTTATTTGGAGATAATAAAATTATGAATATAATTAGATATTTCAGAAAAAAAAATGGATATTCACAAAAATATTTATCAGAGAGCTTAGATGTTTCGAGAACAACAATCACAAGATTTGAAAATATGTCAGATGAGGAAATTTTATCTAAAATTTCCCTAGAGCAATTTAATCAATTATGCGAAGTATTAAATATGGAACCTGAATTTATTAATTATAAATGTTCTTCTGTAAAACCTATGAATATTTATAATCTTAAAAATAGAAAAAAGGTAACCTCAAATGAAAATATAGAGAACTATATTCTTATTGATAAAAATTTAATTGATGCAGATTATACCGTTAAAATCGAATCTAAAGATAATATTTTATACAATATTTTTCCTAATTATTTTGTCTTAATAAAAGCTTGTTCTAAAATAATAGATGGAAAACTATTTGTAATTAAAATTCCTAACTCAGAACCTATATTAAGAAGATGTTATGTAGATAAATTTAATGAAAATAAAATAATAATTATTGCAGGAAATAAAAATATTCCTCCTATCGATATTAATCGTGAAGAAATTTCTGTTATGGGAATAGTTGTTGGAGTATTCTTCAATGCATAAGTTGATTATTTTAGTCTAATACTTAATCATTTGTTGACATACTACTTTAACATTATATATATTTTAATTTTTTTATAAAATTTTTGTACACTAAAAGTCTATGAAAAATCTGTAAAATTATAAGTCCTTCTATGATAAAATTAACTTTGAGGTGACCTACCAATCACTAGATTTTTAGGTCTAACTTTTGGGGGTCGGTACAATTATCATAGGAGGACTTTTGTTATGAGAAAAAGAAAAGAACCAATGAATCCAGGTAATAAAAACATTATAAATGAACTAATAAAGTATAACCTGGAATCACATCATAATTTCTATATATGTATATGTTATGTATATTTGGATTCTATCCTAATCTAACCGCGGTTCCTGAACAAGTTACCATCAGCATTCCATTATCAGCTCCAAGAACTTCATAGTCCATTTTCACTCCTACAACCGCATCTGCTCCCATTGATTTTGCTCTTTCTGCCATCTCATCTAAGGCTTCATTTCTAGCTTTTAAAAGCTCCTGTTCATAACCTTCACTTCTTCCACCAAAGAAATTTCTTAGTCCGGCACCAATATCTTTTAATATATTAATCCCTGTTATAACTTCTCCAAATACTATCCCTTTATATTCTATTATTTCCTTGCCATCAATATTTGCTGTTGTTGTGATTATCATATTAATACCTCCTGTTTTTTATTTTACCAGATATCCGGCTTCATCTAATTTTTTAACTACTTCATCTAGTATTTCTTCAGATTCAGCCATAATAGTATGGTAGTGATATCCATTTGTGAGATTTTTTAATGGTTTACTAATACCTGCATTGATTCTATCATTTAAATTTTGACCATCTCTTCTGGATTTTATGTTTAAATCTATATTTATTTTACCATAAGCCTTATGAGATATAAATACATCTTTTACAACTGCTCCTAAATCAACAATTATATTTAATTCATTCTCAATGTCTTCATCACTATGTGATACTTTTATTACTCTGACACAAGAAGCTTTTTTAAAAATCTTATATCCCCTATTTGTTGATATAATATCATTGTTTTTTTCTTTTAAAATAGCTATATCTTGAACAATCACCTGGCGTGATACTCCAAATATTTTTGATAATTCTGTTCCATTAATAGGATCATCATTTTCAATTAATACTTTTAATATCTTTTCTCTTCTTTCGTCTGTTTTGTTCATCAATACACCCCTATCCTAAATACAATTAATCTACATACCTCAAATTCTTCATAGATAAATCCACAATATTTGCATTATTTGTAAGTGAACCGCTTGATATATAATCAATTTGCATACCTCTATATCTGCTTATATTATCTATATTTATATTTCCGGAACATTCTATTATGGCTTTTTTATCAATAATTTCTATAGCTTTTTTTACCATATCTATATCCATATTGTCAAGCATTATTATATCCGCTTTGGCATCGACTGCTTCCTTTAACATTTCGAGATCTTCAACCTCAATTTCTATTTTTTTAACAAATGGAGCATATTCTCTTGCCATTTCAATTGCTTTTTTTACAGAACCCGCAGCACCAATATGATTATCTTTAAGCATTATTCCATCAGATAAATTATATCTGTGATTAAATCCTCCACCCACTTTAACCGAATATTTTTCAAATAATCTCAAGTTAGGTGTAGTTTTTCTGGTATCCAAAATTTTTATATTTTCATCTCCCAAAGCCTCTACATATTTTTTTGTTTGAGTCGCAATTCCACTCATTCTTTGAAGAAAATTTAGTGCTACTCTCTCGCTCGTTAATATGGTTCTCACATTCCCAATGATTTCCATCACTAATTCTCCGTTAGTTATTTTATCTCCATCTTTTTTATATTCTATAAAATCAACTAAAGGATCGTTTATTGAAAAAACTCGTTTAAAGACATCTAATCCCGCCAATATACCTTTATCTTTAGATAACAATGATATTTTGGCAGTTTTATCTTCTCTATAAATAGCACTGGTACTTAAATCGTCAAACGTTATATCTTCTTTTAACGCTGCTATTATATATTTATCAATCTGAAAGTTATTTAACTTTTGAATTTTCATCTTCCTCAATCCTTTTCTTAACTATATCTTCATAATTGCCATCTATTGAATACGCCAAATTATCCAAATCAAGGTTCTTCTTTTCCTCTGTATAATTGTTTTTAATATCTTTGGCGGCTCTTTTTCCAAATACCACACATTCCAAAAGAGAATTACTCGCCAATCTATTAGTTCCGTGAACTCCTGTATTTGCAACTTCTCCAATGGCATATAAATTATTCATCGATGTTCTTGCATTCATATCAACATCAATTCCACCAATAGTATAGTGATGAGCCGGAACTACAGGTACATTTTCTTTTTTTGGATCTATCCCTATATCCATCAAATACTTACAAATATTTGGAAATCTGGCATTTATATCCTTGTCTATTGTTCTAAAATTGAGCCATTCATGTTTTGAATTGTCCTTTTTCATTTCTTCAAAGATAGCCTTTGATACTACATCTCTGGGCTTTAATTCATCTATAAATCTATTTCCATGATAATTTAATATTTTCGCTCCTTCTCCTCTTACCGATTCGGATATTAGAAATCTTCTTCCTATTTTTTCTTCATACAGCGAAGTTGGATGAATCTGTATATTGGAAATATCCTTTAACTTTACCCCATGAGTGATGGCTACACCTATCCCATCCCCTTTTATATGGGGAAAGCTAGTGGAATTCCCATACAAACCACCTGTACCACCGGTTGCAAGTACAGTATATTTTGAATTTATAAATGTGTATTTATTATCGTATTTTGCTATTACACCTAAGGATGAATTGTCCATTTCTACAATATCCTTCATTTCACATTCTTCTAATATACGAATGTTTCTTCTTGTTTTTACCTTCTTTATTAATCCCTCCATGACAGCTCTACCTGTAATGTCGTTATGATATACTATTCTAAACTTACTATGTCCTCCTTCTCTGGTATAAGCCAAAGAATCATCTTTCATATTGAATTCAACACCATATTTTAATAGACTCTGTACCGCATCTTCTGATTCATCTACTAAAATTTCAACAGCCTTTTTATTATTCTTAAAATGTCCTGCAGTAAGAGTATCATTAATGAAAGATTCTCTGTCTTTTTCACCACGCCTTACTGAAATTCCCCCTTGTGCCAAATAAGAGTTGCTATCTTCTAAATTTTTCTTGGTAATTAATATAATATTATAATCTTCAGGTAATTCTAGGGCACAAACTAGCCCGGCAACGCCGGATCCTACGACCACAACATCACAATCTATTTTAATCATTTTTTACTTCACTCCCAATTCCAGCATTCTATCCAATGCTACCAATGCTTTTTTAGCAATATCTTCATCTACAAATATTTCATTCTCTTTATTTTTTAACGTGCTTTCCAATTTTTCCAATGTCGGCATTTTCATATCATCACATACAAAATCATTCAAATAGTAAAATTTCTTAGTTGGATACTTTGAAAATAATTCTGATGAGATGCCTTCTTCCGTAACTATGATAAATTCATTTTCATCCTTATATTTTCCGACCTCTTGTATTATGCCTTTTGTACTTCCTATATAATCTGAAAGTGCTAGAACCTCTTCTCTACATTCAGGATGACAGAGAACTTTAGCCTTTTTATATTTGATTTTCAAATCCTCTAATTCATTTGCCCTTATCTTATTATGAACAGGACAATATCCGTCATTTAAAATAATATTTTTTTCTTTCACGAATCTTGCAACATATGCACCTAAATTTTGATCCGGTACAAAAAATATGTTTTTTTCCTTAAGTTGACTAACAATATTAACTGCGTTTGACGATGTTACACATATATCACAATGAGATTTAATTTCTGCAGTAGAATTTATATAGCAAACCACTGCAAGATCCTCATATTTTTCCCTCATCTCTTTAATTTTTTCCACAGTTACCATATGTGCCATCGGACAATCCGCCTTTATATCAACCATCCTTACTGTTTTATCGGGATTTAATATTTTTACACTCTCTCCCATAAAATATACTCCCGCTATAACAATCGTTCTATTATTCAACTTCTTAGCCACTTGAGCCAAGTAGAAGGAATCTCCTACATAATCAGCAATTTTTTGAATTTCGCCATCCACATAATAATGTGCTAAAATTATGGCATCTTCATTTTGCTTCAACTCTTTAATTCTGTCACGTATCACAAAATCAACCCCCTTTTCATAAAAATTATAACATACCTACTTTCAACTGACAATACAGTTGTACTTTACATGTGTAAACTTATATGTGTAATATTTTTTACATATAATTAAATATAACTTACTTTATAACAAAAAAAGAACCGATCTAAAAACACTGTTTTTAAATCGGCTCTATAGCTACTTAATTTTTATGGCACTCATTGTAATCTTTTTCTAAAACTATATTATTCGAAATCAGTTTCTTCGCTATTTTCACTTAAATTTGAATTATTTTTATATAATACTGGTTCATCATTTTCCTGTTCAGAATTAATTTTTTCATAAATTTTATCTGCTTTTTCAGTCAATGACTTAGTAGCATCTTCTGCTTCTTTAATTCTTTGCTCAAATATTTTATCTAATTTATCAAGTTCTTTTTGGTCTTCTATTAATTTATTTTTTTCATCCTCGTTTATTGCCTTAGAAGATTTTATTGTATCAATCGTAATATCCTCAGAATAATATTCATCAAGCGAATTATATAATTTTTCCCATAGATTTTGATTTCTAGCAGAAATTTTATCATACTTTTCATAGATATTATCTCTATTCATTATTGAATCATATATACTATCTATTTCACTTTCAATTTTTTCAAGTTCCTTATTATCAAGTTCAGACTCTTTTTCTTCCTCTAAAACCTGATTTTGAGTCAAAAATGAATTACCAGAAGCAAAAATATCATTAATATTTTCACTTTGTATAAATTCTTCATTACATTCTATACATTCTCTTTTATCTTTCTCTTCTGCAAAAACTTGAGAATTAAAACTATTTAGTAATGATGTTGCTATTGTTCCTGTCATTAATAATGCTACCATCTTTTTCATAATTTCCACCTATCCTTTCTAATCTTCATTTAGATAACTATCTTTTTATAGTTTTTATAAAATCCAAAGCTTCTTTTTTTATCTTATTTTTATTCACCTATTATCTTATTTTTATTATATCAAATGATATTAAGATAAATCTCCTTAATATTGTATGAAAAAATAGGCTAATTTGTGGCAAAATTATTCATAACTATTTAATGGCAGTTCTATTGTAAAGATGGTACTTCCAAACTTTGAATCTACATATATCACACCGCTATGCTTTCCAATAATTTCCTTAGCCATAGATAATCCTATACCAAATTTACCTCCTTTTCCTTTATAGAACCTTTCAAATATATGTGGTAAATCTTCTTCCAAAATTCCACAACCATCATCTTTTATTGATAAGTACAATTTTTCACCTTCAGATTTACATTCAATATCTATTTTCGATTTTGCATATCTAATAGCATTTGAAATTATATTAGAAAATGCTCGCTGAATCATATCTTCATCTCCAATTATTGTAAAATCTCCGTCTATATCAAAAGCAAATTCTATATTTCTCTCTTTTGCTATTGAATCCATAGAACTAGCACAATCATATAGAATTTCACTAACTTTTATTCTTTCTTTTTTTGGCGCTTCACTTTCAAATTTTGATAAAAACAAAATTTCATCCACTAATTTAGTCATTTTATCACTTTCTGATATTATAATGTCATATGCATTCTGTTTATCTTTTATTACATCATACTTTAATCCTTCTGCATATCCCTGAATAGACATCAGAGGCGTTCTTAACTCGTGAGATGCATTTTGAAAAAACTGCTTTTGAATTTGCTCTGACTTAGAAATTTGTTTCGACATAGAAACTACCGTATCCACTACATTTGAAAATTCATCATAAGTAAAATTTGGAATTTCTGATATATCTTCCTTTTTTCCCACTTTTATCAAGTAATTATTTAATCCCTTAAATGACAACGTTACTTTTTTTAATATATGAAGCATAACAAAAATAGATAATAAACCAGACACAATAAGTAATGCAATTAGAATCTTATTTATATCATTTATAAGTCTTTGTATTGGGGAAATATCAGCATATACCAACACATGATAGTCACTTACTTTCTGATTATCAACATCAAGTTGCACACTATCAGGTTCTACTACATACATACCTTCATATATTCCTCTATACTTTTTTGATTTTATTAGTAAGGTTCTATTATTTATTTCAATTTTTTGAGATATACCTTTTTGTGGCAAATTTTTATTTTCCAAAAAATATTTAGCTATCCGCAATGCTATTTTTCTTTCTTTTTGAAATGTCCATTCTTTATCCGGAAAAATCAGATTATAATTTTCATCCAAAATAATATATTTTGTTGGTACTATTAAAGGTTCTTCTTCACTCTCCTCCTCACTAGAATAAGGAATCATATCCTCATTCCTGTATATCAAGTCTAAATCCTCAAATTCACTTTTTATACCACCTTCTGTTATGGAGTTTATATGTTTATCTATCACAAATTGAAATGATAAAGAAATTATAAAAAAAGATATTACAACTATTATAATAGGTGCGAGTAAAATAGTTTTAGAAAGACTTTTTTTATTTTCTATTTTCATAATTAATCCCTACTTTCTAATTTAAATCCAAACCCCCAAACTGTATCAATTGATACTATGCTGTTGTTTTCTCTCAATTTTTTTCGTATCCTTTTAATCATATCATCTGTTACTCTAGTTTCTACAACAGTATCATATCCCCAGATACTACTTAGAAGTTCCTCTCTTGATACAGCCCTTTCTTTATTAACTAATAAATAATTCATTAATTCAAATTCTGTATTAGTCAGCTTGACTTGTTTCTCATTTACCATAAATGTCTTCAAATCATTATTTATAGTTATATCTCCATAAAACAATTCTCTATCTTGAGAAGAATTATTTTCCTTAAATGACCTTTTTAATATTGCATTTACTCTCATTGTAAGCTTTACAGGTGAAAAAGGTTTTGTAAAATAATCATCGCAACCGGCTGTAAATCCCGTTATATAATCCGCATCCGTATCTCTCGCTGTCAATAATAATATTGGCACATCAGATTTCTTTCTTATTTTTGTACATAACGTAAATCCGTCCATTCCGGGCATCATAACATCTAATATCACTATATCCGGTTCACTTTTATAAAAAGCCTCTAATAGGCTTTCACCATCTTCAAATAAAACAACTTCATGTCCTTCTTCAGCTAAAAAAGATTTTATTAAATCCCTTATATTTTTCTCGTCATCGGCAACGTAAATCTTCCCTTTCATGTATTAATTCTCCTTGATTAATTGTAATAATAAAGTCAATTAGTTAGATAAAAATCAATTAGTTCTATATCTCAAATTAATATTTATTGATACGTTTTAAATTTTTATATAACTACCTACTTTTAACTTCGATTATATAATAACAAAAATTAATGTCAAGTGTATTTTATATATCCATCTCCATCGTATTCAAACTCTTTCCAAAAATTCAAAATATTACTTTTAGACTATATTAGATACAATTATTTTTTTATCTTTAATACGTTATTTTAATCTAATACTATCTTTTTTAATACTTAGTATTGTAAATAATAGTACTTGTTATTATATTATTGCATTGCTATCATTATAACAAATAAAAAATTTAAAAACAAATTAAATTTTTTATAAGCGTAAAATATAATTGCAACAATTAATTTGGGAGGAGATAAATATGAAAGTAATTGATTTTTTAAAAAATACAAAAGCGTATAACATAGCAACAGTAGATGTTGATCAACCTCATTCTAGACCTATAGGTTTCGTAATGGAATATAAAGGACAACTTGCATTTTATTTTGATAGTAGAAAAAAATGTTCAAACAGCTTCAAGCAAATCCAAAACTGGAAATATGTGCATTAGATTTTTACTTTGTACAAAAAATTACCGTAAGTAAATTACTTCTTACTTACGGTATAAAGGTCTTTAAATTAATTCCATAAAAATTTTAAATTTCAATTTTCATCAATATATTCTGACAGAAAACTTTCTTTAAAATATTATCTTTTAATAATCTTTTCCAGATCTTTTTCGATATCTTTCGATACTGAATTTTCACCACCTACAATTATAACTTTTTTTATGTTCTTATTAAACTCAATGTATTCTTTCGTATCTTTATTTAATTTATTCGAATTAGTTAGTAAAATAGCAGCGTTATTTTTTGAAGCCAAAGGCCCTGCACAAAGGGAATCTGGATAATCTTCACCATTTGCTATGATTATAGTATCAATATCTTTATTTAAAATTGTCTTATATGCTTTTGCAATTTCAACAGCCGTTTTATATCTATCACTCCCGGCCAATCTATGTTCTTCTTCAAATTTTGGTATAGAAGATTCACCACCAAATATCAAACTATAATTTTTAGCACCTTTTTTCCCATCAACAGCCAGTAATGGTAGCTTTGTTTCGTTAACAGAATTATATTGATGCATAAAAGGTGTTGCTGATAATGCATCTGCAAATAAATTCCCATTATAAACAGCACTTGTATCCCCTATAACAGGAGAACCATAAAGTTTAGCGATTTGTATATTTGCAAATTCTGATGTACTATATCTATCCTTTCCAGCTATTCTAGTAGTTAGTTTTGAATTTTGAGAAATTGTATTTTCCACCGTTTTAGATAAAGTTTTCTCTCCACCAACCAAAAACATATTATCTATATTTTTTTGCTTTAAATCTTTTTCAACATTAGAAGGAACATAATTTTTCTTCGATAATATCAAAGGTGCATCATATTCACTTGATAAAAACCCTGCTGAAAGAGCATCCGGAAAATCTTCTCCACTGGCTACTACTCCAAATTTTAAATCATTCGAGTCTTTCATTAAATATTTCATCACATTTAATGATGTTTCATATCTATCTTTTCCGGCTATTCTCTCTATATTATAGACGTTTTCATCTGCTTTTATTACATTACCGGAAAAAGACAGAACAGAAACAGAAAATAGTGATAAAAATAATAAAGTGCTTCTTTTACTTTTCTTAATCATTTGACATACTCCTTAATAAAAATTAATCTTTGCTATCCTATTATTCATTTTTAAGATATTAAATTAACAAATAAACTTTTAAAATAAGCTTATTTATCAACCCAATTATATACATATACCATTAAAAAGTCAATATTTATATTTTATTTAATTATTTAAATTATATTGTGTTAAATTTCCTAAAATAGAATTTTATAAATTTAACACAAATTTTAACAAAATAACGATTTATTCAGTATGGACAATTTTTAATATTATTTATAAAAATGCCGCAGATAGACAATTTTCCACCTGCGGCAAAAGTATTTTAGGTTAACCCCTTTATACTCTAAATAATTTTATTGGAATTTTTTGATGTTTTTCGCTATATTATAATATCTTTGACTAAATTTAAAGTCATTTTATTATCCTAGTATTTCTTCTACAATAGGAATAGGATCTACCTTAGAATCACTGTAAGTAAATGTCTTGTAGAAATTATCAATCCATTCCGGCTTTAATTCCTCATCATGATAAACTGTACACAGTACATCACCAATATTTACCTTATCACCTTTTTTTGCATTCATCTTCACTCCAACCGCATAATTTATTGAATCTTCTTTAGTAGCTCTCCCCGCTCCTAAATGCATAGCAAGTATCCCTAATTGCATAGAATGAATATTTTCTACATATCCTGATTCTTTCGATTTCATTTCTGTTACAAATTTCGACTGTGGAAGTAATTTAGTATTTTTTATTTGTTCAATATTTCCGCCTTGAGCTTCTACCATTTGAAGCAGTTTTTCAAATGCCTTACCCGATAATATAGCTTCTTTTAGCATTTTTCTGGCTTCTTCCTTTGAATTCGCTATTTTGCCTTGCATCAACATTATTTCGCCGGCACACATACAAAGTTCTGTAAAGTCTTTAGGACCGTTTCCCTGAACTGTCTGTATTGCCTCTTCAACTTCCAGTGCATTTCCGATTGTGTTACCTAAAGGCTGATTCATATCTGTAATCATAGCCATAGTGTTTCTACCAAGTCTATTACCTATGGATATCATTGCCGTTGCAAGTTTTTTTGCATCTTCTATAGTCTGCATAAAAGCGCCTTCCCCATACTTGACATCAAGAAGTATGGTGTTTGATCCGGAAGCCAATTTCTTTGACATTATTGATGATGCTATTAGAGGAATAGAGTTGACAGTTGCCGTAACATCTCTTAATGCATAAAGCTTTTTGTCTGCAGGAACCAGTTCTCCTGTCTGTCCTATTATAGACAATCCTACTTCATTAACCTGCTTTTTGAACTGTTCTTCAGTAAGAAAAATGTTAAATCCTTCTATTGACTCCAACTTATCCAATGTTCCACCGGTATGGCCTAATCCTCTACCGGACATTTTTGCTACTTTTAATCCGCAAGCCGCTACCATTGCACCAAGGGCTAGAGAAGTCTTATCTCCAACACCACCTGTAGAATGTTTATCGGCTTTAATTCCTTCTATTTCAGAAAGATCTATTACATCACCGCTATTCATCATAGCTTCAGCAAGTTTTGCTGTTTCTCTTTCATCCATTCCATTTAATACTATAGCCATAAGCAGTGAACTTGTTTGGTAGTCCGGTATACTTCCATCCGTAACACCATCAATCCAAAATTGTATTTCCTCATCTGTCAAAGCTAATTTATTTTTTTTCTTTTCTATAATATCTAAAAATCTCATATCTATCTCCGGATAACCGGTCTCCTTTCATAATAGTTTACATAGTTCATCGCATTTATAATTCAACTTGCTATATTAATATTATACTCCTTATTAAGTAAATATTATATGCTTTGGATATTAGTTAAATCAACATCATTAGACCTACAATCAGTGCCGATAGCAAACTTACTGAAAAGCCTCCTATCATTCCCCTAGTCCCAAGTCTTGCAAGTGTTGATTTTTTTTCCGGGCAAAGTATTGAGATACCTGATACACACATACCTATACTTCCTACATTGGCAAAACCGGCAAGAGATATACAAAGCATTAAAGATGTTCTCGGATCTAATCCCTTTAAAATAGGTGCTAATTTTCCATATGCTACAAACTCATTTAATACAAGTTTAGTACCCAGCAACTCACCGGCTTTAAATACATTTCCGCCTTCAAGCCCCATTAAATATCCAATAGGTGCAAATAAATAAGATAAAATACCTTCTAATGATAGTCCAAAATTGCCTAGTATACCATTTACCAATGCAACAATTGATATAATAGCTATCAATGCAGCACCTATAGCCATTGCCATATGCATACCATCCATTGCGCCTGCAGAAAGTGCATCAATAACATTTTCATTATTTCCTTTTCTATCCATTTTAACATCATCTATCTCATTTACAGTTTGAGTTTGTGGACAGATTATTTTAGAAATAATAATTGATCCAACGGGTACCATTGTAGATGCTATTAAAAGAGATTCCATTGGAATTCCCAAGGCCACATATCCGGCTATAATACTTACTGACATACTTCCCATACCGGATACCAATACCAGCATTATTTCACTGTCTGTCATTAAATTTAAATATTTACTTACTAATATTGGCGAATCCGTTTGTCCTAAAAACATATTGGCAACAGCTACGAAACTCTCAACTTCCGAAGTCTTAAATGCTTTTCCTAGTATCCATCCAAGTTTAGAAACTACGAAACCTAATATGCCCAGATAATATAAAACACTCACTAATGCGGATATAAAGACAATATTTCCTAAAGTCTGGAATGCAAATATAAATCCTGTAGGTGCTGTCGATATACCTAGAGAACCAAAGACAAACTGTAGCCCTTCACTACCATAACTTAAAACTTTTGCTACGGCATTACTGACATTTGAAATTACAGCCCTACCGGCTGGCAACTTCACTATTAATGCCGCAATTATAAATTGAATAACCAAGGCCTTTAATACCTGCTTTTTATTAACTGCCTTTCTGTCGTAAGAAACTAAAAACATTAGTGCAATTACTACGACAATACCAATGATATTTAATAAAATATTCATAAATCCTCCTGAGTTTAAATATATTTTTATTTTATAACTTCTTGTAAAAAACTTTCTCCGGAAAAATCACCCGGTGTACCAAATATATCCGCTATTGTCTTAGCAATATCAGCAAAACTATCTCTAGTACCAAGATCTACTCCTTCTTTTATGTTCTTACCAAATATTAACATGGGTGTGTGTTCTCTCGAGTGATCTGTGCTTGGAGTTGAAGGATCACAACCATGATCCGCTGTAATGATTAATACATCTTCATCTTTCATATTTTCTATAAATTCACCAAGTTGAACATCAAATTCGGTAGCTGCATTAGCATATCCGTCTACATCATTTCTATGACCATAAATCATATCAAAATCCACTAAATTAACAAAACACAAGCCGTTAAAATCCTTATTCATCAAATCCAAAGTAATATTCATGCCATCCGTATTATTTTTCATTTTATTAGTTGATTGTATTCCTTTGCCCGCAAAAATATCGAATATTTTTCCTACTCCTATCGTTTCATATCCATTATCGACAAGTTCATCCATTATTGTTTTTCCGGGCGGTAAAAGTGAGTAATCATGTCTTTTTGAAGTTCTTGTATAATTTCCATCTTCACCGATAAAAGGTCTTGCAATAACACGTCCTGCTCCTAATTCTCCACCTTTTAGCATCTCCCTGGCTATTTCGCAACAATTATACAACTCATCAATACCTACTACATCTTCATGAGCCGCAATTTGAAATACAGAATCGGCAGAAGTATAAATTATTAAATCACCTGTTTCTTGATGTTTTTTTCCATAATCTCTTATTACATCCGTTCCGGAGTAGGGTTTATTACACATCCAACCCCTTCCGGTTCTTTTTGAAAATTCTTCTAAAAAACTATTTGGAAATCCGTTTGGAAAAGTTGGAAGAGGATTTTCCGATACTATACCGGCAATTTCCCAATGACCTATCGTAGTATCTTTTCCTCTTGATCTTTCTTTTAATCTTGCATAGCTTCCTATTGGATTTTCTATGTCTTTATCTAAATTAACACCCTTAATATTAAATAGTCCCAGCTTTTGAAGCCAAGGTGTATTGTACTTATTCGATTTGACAATTGCAGCAAGCGTATTACTACCTTCATCGCCATATTCCACGGCATCCGGTAATTCACCTATACCATAACTATCCAATACTATTAAGAAAACTCTTTTTATTCCTGTAGACATTTTCATATATTTTCTCCATTTATCAAATGATTTTTAATATTCTCCGTTATTATTTATACCCTTCAGCATACTTACTGCAGAACTGGTTCCTATTCTTGAACAACCTGCTTCTATAAATGCCTCCAGGTCATCAACCGTTTTCACACCACCGGCAGCCTTTATTTTGACTTCTTCGGAAATATGCTTTTTAAATAAAAGAATATCCTCCATAGTTGCACCACCGGTACCAAAACCTGTAGATGTCTTTATAAAATCCGCTTTTGCATTACTTACTGCCTTGCACATTTCGATTTTTTCTTCTTCCGTCAAATAACAAGTCTCGACAATTACTTTTAAAATCTTATCTCCGCAAGTATCTTTAAGAATTTTTATCTCTTCTTCTACTTTTTTATAATCTCCATTTTTTACATCAGATATGTTTATTACCATATCTATTTCAGATGCCCCATTTTGTAAAGCATTTTTTATTTCAACCATCTTTGATTCAGTTGAATTATATCCCAAAGGAAATCCTACTACTGTGCAAATATTTAACTTATCCCCATATTCTTCTTTAATCCTTTTAATATAAGATTGCGGAACGCACACTGAAGCAGTTTTATATTCTAAAGCTTCATCACAAAGTGCTTTTATATCATTCCATGTTGCATATGCTTTCAATAAAGTATGATCGATATGACTTAAAATAAATCCCTTATTCATTTTTATCCTCCTAATTTTGTTTATACTACAACATTTTTTAAAAACATTTTCCCAATTTGGTGTTAATATGTTCTTAATATTACAAAACCATACCCATAATATACACTTTGTTTGTGTTTTTGTCAATAAATTTGAGCATTTTTTGTTCGTAATTTCACATTATTTTTTGTTTTCCTATCATTTTTTTGCTTTTTATAACATTTTAATGTGAATCTCCTCTATAAAATGTTATATTTTATTTCTAAATATGTTATAATTGTATAGAGTAAAATTTTGTGACTTTGTGCTTCAGTTTGCACTTTAATCGATTAGGAGGTATTGTTCTTGTCAAAGAAAGAAGATAGAAAAAAGCAATTGATTAGTATTTTAAAAGAATCTAACGGAGCATCTGTAAAAGAACTTGCAGCTGAATTGAATGTTTCCGAGATGACAATCAGGAGAGATTTGAAATATTTGGAAGAAAAAAAAATAATCGATAGTTTCTATGGCTCTGCAGTTTTTAATCCCAGAGAAGATAACCCTATCGTATCTTCAGAAAAAGAAGAACAGTTATATAGTATATCTAAAAATTCTCATAAAATGGAATTTGAAAAAAACTGTATAGGAAAAAAAGCTGCTGAAATGATAGAAGAAGATGATATCGTCGTTATTGATATTGGCACTACGACCGAAAAACTGACACAAAATTTAGATAATGAACTGAAATTTACGGCTTTAGTATTTAGTGCAAACAACCTGCTTCATCTTTTAGGAAAACAAAATGTCGATATACTCCTATCCGGTGGAATTTTTCATAGAGACACCGGTATGTTTGAATCAGCAGAGGAAATGGAACTTATAAATAATACCAGAACTACAAAACTTTTCCTTTCAGCTGCCGGAGTACATGAAAAACTAGGTGTTACTTGTGCATATTCGTATGAAGTTATGGTGAAAAAGAAAATAATAAAAAACTCACTTGAAGTGATATTATTAATAGATTCTTCAAAATTTGGAAATGTATCATCCGCATTTATCTGTGACCTCAATTGTATAGATAAAATAATCACCGATTCTAAAATCGAACAAAGATGGGTAAACCTAATGTCTGAAAAAGGAATTGAAGTAATAATAGCCGAATAAGATGTGTAACTTGACATCCCCTTCATATAGTTGTATTATACAACTACATGGAGGGGATTATATGTTTATTTGTGACATTAATACTATTAATCAAAAAGCTACTAGCGAAAATGTTTGACAATAAGAGGGATTAATAACACTTAGAATATTTAAATCACTTTTAAACAGGATAAATGAAATCTTTTAATCTAATATATATTAAACTCGAATTTAAACAGTATTTTTAGCAGAACGGAAAGGAGTTGCCTATTATGAATATTGGCGTATATTATTTTACTAGAACCGGTAACTGTAAACGAATTGCAGAGAAAATTGCATCACAATTAAAACTTAATGCACGCGCAATTAAAGACGATGTTGACTGGAGTGGCTGGAAAGCATACTTAAAATTTCAATCCTATGCAAATGGTTATTCTATTCCCATATAGTTCCAATATTTTCTTTTAAAGCCTTATTATATATTTCATTGGCAACTATTAAATCTTGAGTTGCAACGCCAACAGTTTCAAATACTATTATTTCATCATCATTTTCTCTTCCAGCAACTGTTCCTTTTATTACATCACCTATTTCTCCACTAAAATCTTCTTCGGTTATGATTCCTTCTTCTAGTGGTATAAGTATATCTCCTGATTCCGATAAAACAGCTTCTTTAGAATCAAAGAATATTTTTGATGCTCTTGTCAATATCACCGGATCCATCTCTTGCATATGATGCTGATATGCACCTACACAACTGATAGTTGCCCCTTTTTTTATTTTATTTCCGTCAAATACGGGTTTTGTAGAAGGAGTCACTGTAATAACTAAATCGGCATTATCGATAGCATCATCAGAACTTTTTACCGCCATAATCTTGGTTTTAAAGGACGAAAAATTTCTTTCTGCTTCTTTTACAAAGTCGACTGCTCTTTCGTAATTTAAATCATAAACTCTTACTTCATCAAGATCTCTAACGGTTAACATAGCTTCCAATTGAGTTTCTGCTTGTCCCCCTGTTCCTATTAGGGCTCCTATTTTACAGTCTTTTTTTGCCAACAGTTCAAAAGCTACTCCGGATGCGGCTCCCGTTCTTAATTTAGTTACATAGGTACCATCCAAAACAGAAACTACTATGCCGGTTGTTCCATTTATTAATAAGACTTGAGCAGGTGCTGTTGGCATCCCCTTTTCAATATTGCGAGGAAATATATTAACTATTTTCAGCGAGGCTACATCCATATCTTCAACATATGCCGGCATAAATAATAAACATCCATCATATTTTGGAACTTGTATATTAGTTCTTAATGGGGAATTGGTTTTGCCTTCAACAACTAATTTAAAAGCTATTTTATCAGCCTCTATTGCGTCTTTCATTGTAAAAACTTTTTTAATATTTTCTTTTGATAATAATAACATTTTTCTACCTTCTTCTATAAAATTATTTACTGTATTTAGCATCTAAATCCCACGGTTGCATTGCACCACCTTCTTCGGCAGGTCTACACATCTTGGCATATATATTTAGACACCCTTTACCTTCTTTTAAAGCCGGTCTAACCCACTTTTCTCTTCTTATCTTCAGTTCCTCATCAGAAACTGACATTGAAATTTCTCCATTTGGTATATCAATTACTATCTCATCTCCATTTTCCACCAATGCTATATTTCCACCATCATAAGCTTCAGGAGATACATGACCAACTATTGCCCCGAAATTAAATCCGGAAAATCTTGCATCCGATATTAAACCCACGCTTTTATGCAATCCTTTTCCTATCAACGCATCTATACTCAGCATAAGTTCTTTCATTCCCGGTGCACCTTTACATCCCTCATATCTAATTACAATTATGTCTCCAGGAATTATATCGCCTTTTTGTATCGCATCAAATGCATCTCTATCACATTCATATACCTTTGCTTTTCCCTTTATATATTTAACTTCATCATAAACAGCGGTTGGTCTTACTATTGCACCGTTTGGTGATAAATTACCTCTTAAAATTTTTAACCCCGGTTCTTCAAATAAAGGATTTTCAAGGGAATGAATAACTTCATTTTCTAACGGTTTTACATCTTTCAATATATTAGACCAGCTGCACCCATATAAACTCGGCTCATCTATAAATAATTTTTCTTCTAGCATTTTCATAACATTTAAAACCCCGCCGGCATAATGAAAATCAACAACTGTATATGGCCCACTTGGTACAACTGCATTAATACATTTAATTTCCTTTGCATACTTTTCAAAATCCTCCAATGTAAGTTTTATACCTAATTCATATGCATATGACAGTATATGTAAGACTGCATTTGTTGATCCTGCAACAGCCATATCAAACATTATTGAATTTAGCAATATTTTCTCAGTTATTATATCGGATGGTTTTAATTTTTTCTTAGCAATTTCAACAGCATACATACCTGCTTCTCTTGCTTTTCTCAACTTCAAGTTATCCGTTGCCGGTATAGTTGATGTTCCAGGTAATACCATGTTTATTACTTCTCCTATCATTTGCATGGTATTTGCTGTTCCCATAGATGGACAGGCTCCAAATGACGGACATACATTTTCTTCCATTTCCATCAATTCCTCTTCACTCGCTCCTGAAAATCTTTTTGCATCCAAATCTGCTTCGACAACTGTTTCTCCACAATGCTGACCAGGCTGCATAGAACCTCCTGTAATAACAATAGATGGAATATCTAATCTCATAGCTCCCAGATAGCATCCAGCTATTATATTGTCACAAGATGCAACCATGGCTAAACCATCGAAATTATGAACTTTGGAAACAAATTCAATTGACATAGCGACTATATCCCTTCCAACCTGTTCATATTTTAATTCTTCCACACCATTGGCTATATTTCCGCATGTGGCAGGGATACCAAATTCAACCGGTATTCCTCCGGCTGCCCATATACCTTCTTTAACAGCTTCTGCTATCTGTCGCAAATGTGCTGTTCCCGGAGAACCTGCCATATATGAATTTGGTACTCCAATATGAGGTTTGTTTCTAATATCAGCATCGGAATATCCGGCTGCTTTCATCATTACCCTTCTATGAGCCGCATCTGCTCCATTCCAAAATTCAGTTCCCATAATATACCTCCTATTCATAATACTTTACATCTTGTTTTAAGAATAATATTGTGCCTTTTTCCATATTTAGTTTACAATGCCAAAATTTTTATATATTCCATTGCAAAATATATGCTTATATGTTTATAATAAGTCATCAATAGATATATTTGAGTAAATGTATTTTAATGGATATATTCAATTTTTCTTATATATTGTTTTTTAATTTACTCTAGGTAATAATATTAGTTTTTTTTATATCAAATATTATTATTTTTAATAGGCTTGGGAGGATGTATCATGACTAAATATGAAATTATTTTGACTGTTTATGAAACCAAAAGTATATCTAATGCAGCTATAAAACTTAACTATACTCAATCAGCTGTTAGTCAGGCAATTAAAAACTTTGAAAATGAACTTGGAATACAGTTATTTAAACGTTCAAAAAACGGTATGGAATTGATGCCATACACAAAAGAAATTATTAAATGTATTGAATCAATATGTGAATCTGAAGATAGAATGTTTGAAATTTCCTCAGAATTGACAAGTTTGGAAAAAGGATATATAAGAATAGGCTCTATACAAAGTATATCCTATAATTGGTTGCCTGATATACTTTCAATGTTTTCAAACGCCTATCCAAACATTAAATTTGAACTAATAGTAGACGGTTTTGATGAACTAAGAAAAAAAATAAGCAATAATGAACTGGATTGCATTTTTGTTTCTGAATATTCGGTACCTGAATTGAATTTTTCAGCGATAGGGAAAGATGAGCTGGTATTGGTAACACCTTTAGAACATCCGTTAGCTAATAAGTTGTCTATTTCGATTATGGACTTGAATGAAAGTAGTTTTATCCTTTCTGCAGATGGTCTTAACTATGAAACCGGAAAAATATTTGAACAAAATAATATAAAGCCAAAAATAAAATATAGTATTAATGAAGATTTTGCAGTCTTAAAAATGGTGGAAAAAGGATTTGGAATAACAATTTTACCTAAACTTCTTCTTCGTAATATACCTTTTAATGTATGCATAAGATCTTTTAACGAACACTATAATAGAATTCTTGGAATAGCATATTCTAAAGATATTACTCCATCTCCTGCTACTTTGAAATTTATAGACTATGTAAAAAAATGGGGAAATATATAAATCATTTTAAAAAAAATAATAGAATGAACTGAAATAGAAATGACTCAAAAGTCATCACTTTTACCTTTGTCATCACAAAATATGCGTTTTTTCAACGACAACAATCTCTGATAAAAGCTTTTTGACCTACGAGTCATTCTATTTTAATTATAAAGTCATATTTTTAAAATTAACCAATGTATTATTAACAAATATCATAAATTTATTATACAAATAAATTTATAATAAAAATATATATTTAAGCATATTAGTAATTTTATCAAAATTTAGACAGATAACATTTAATACTAATTATTTTCTTTTTTAATATATTTTTCATAAATATTTTGTGTTTCACTATCAAAGCACATCAATATTATATCTATTTCGTAATTACTACTATCTATCCATTTGTAGATGGTTTCTAAGGCTATTTTTGCAGCTTCTTCTTTAGGATATCCATATATACCCGTAGATATAGCAGGAAAAGCTATAGATTTTATGTTATGTTTTTTTGCAAGTTCAAGCGATTTTTCATAGCAGCTAGCTAACATTTCCCTATCATTTTCCGCCCCTGAATATATAGGACCAACAGTATGAATAACATGTTTTGCCTTTAAGTTATATCCTTTAGTAATTTTAGCCTCACCCGTTCTACAACCATTTAATGTTTTACATTCATCCAAAAGTTGTGGACCGGCCGCTCTATGTATTGCCCCATCGACTCCTCCACCACCTAAAAGAGTTTTATTTGCAGCATTTACAATACAATCACATGCAAGTTTTGTAATATCACCTTTTTCAATAAGAATTTTGCTCATATTTGTACCTCCTTTAAAGAATATAACTTTATAAAAATACCTTTAATCCATTATTTTTATGCCTTTATATTGCTTTCTAAATCTAAAAGTCTCTTTTTAAAATCCAGTCCTCCAGCATATCCTACAAGCTTTCCGTCACTTCCAATGACTCTATGACAAGGTACAACTATCATCAGCTTATTTTTGTTGTTAGCATTTCCAACTGCTCTAAATGCTTTTGGACTGCCAATTTTTTCAGCAATTTCTTTATATGTCGAAGTTTTACCATACGGTATTTCACAAAGTGCACTCCATACTTTTATTTGAAAATCCGTACCTTTCAACTTGAATGGAAAGTCAAAAACCTCCCTTTTTCCATCGAAATACTCTTCCAACTGCCAATATACCTTATCAGTCAAATCATTTTTTTCGTTATCTGTTTTTTTAATATCTAATAAATTGAAATTTGATCTGCCAATAGAAATAACTGCTTCTTTATCATATTCTATTTTTATTTGCCCGAACTTTGTATTATATACTGTTACTCCCATATTTTCACCTTTATTAATCACCAAAAATTTCTGTATCCAAGTATTCGTACAAGTCTTTATAGACTTCATAATAAGCTATATTATCTCCTGATGTAACTTTAATAAAGTCTTTTCCCATAGTTTGTATTATTATATCTCTATTTGATTTTTTGATTTTTATGGTAAAATTCTTTTTACTTTTTTGAAAATCTTTCTCAGGTTGTATTTTTCCAACCTCTCTTTTATATAATATTTTATGAATTAAATCATCTTTCTTCCAAGGCATAATACCTTTTTCATCATTTCCTTTACATACTCTTATTTTGCCTAAATCCTTTTTATTTACTATATAATCCACAGATGTAAATATCATTCGATTATACATTGACTGAAAATCCGACTTGACAGCTACAGGTATTTTATAATATTCTGTTTTATCTCTATCTTTCACCACAAAATAATTAAAATCCGTTTCAAATTCAATACCGGTATTTGTCTTACCCCTGTTATCAGGTTCAAATTTTCCATCAATACCTCTAAGTTTAACAAAAGAAATGGTAATTCTATTAAAATTATCCATCATCTCTCCTTCGACTTTAATATCTTCAATATTTCCACTTGAAATAAACATTTTTTTCGATTCATTAAATCTAAGAAGTACCGATTTTTTTCTATCTTCAATCTCTTTTCTTTCTAACTCTTGTTGAACTCTATTTTTTTCTCCTCTGGTGTCTATATTAACTATATCAGTTTTAGGGCTACTGGAAATCCACTTTCTAAATACTTTAAAAGAAAAACTGTATACCAAAAAGAAAAGAATTATAACGAGAATAATCAACACTGTCTTATTTAATTTTGAAATACTGTTAAAAATTCTCCTAAACATACTTTTCCTCCTTAACAAAGGCATTGAAGCAATTTGCAAGCTTTGAAAACTCATCCAGGCTTAAAGTCTCGCCCCTTCTTTTTTCATCTATGCCAGCATCAAATAATATTTGTGATATATCTTTTTTATCTAATATTCCCATACTGGATAAAGAGTTTAATAAAGTCTTCCTCCTTTGTCCAAAAGATGCCTTTACAATTTTAAAAAATAAGTCTTCATTATTTACTTTATATTTTCTTTCCGGTCTTACCCTAAGTGCAATTACTATAGAATCTACATTTGGTTGGGGAACAAACAAATGTCTAGGTACTTTCGATATTATTTCCGTGTCACAATAATATTGAACCGCTACGGAAAGTGCTCCAAAATCTTTTCCTCCGGGATTTGCATTCATTCTCTCAGCTACTTCTTTTTGTACCATTACAACCATATCCGTTACATTTATATTTTCTTCCAAAAACCTCATTATTATAGGCGTAGTAATATAGTAGGGCAAATTAGCTATTAATTTTACAGGACCTCCATCTAAGTTTTCATCGATTAACTTTTTTATATCCGCTTTTATTATATCTTCATTCACTATCTTTATATTATCAAAGCCCGATAAAGTTTCTTCTAAGATTGGTATTAAGTTTTTATCTATTTCAATTGCCATCACCTTATCTGCAACATTACATAACTCTCTGGTCAAAGTTCCTATTCCCGGACCTACTTCAATAACCTTATCTCCTTTTTTAACATTTGCACCTTCTAAAATTTTATCAATTATATTATCATCAATCAAAAAATTTTGTCCTAGTGATTTCGTGAATTTAAATCCATATTTTTTTACTACTTCCATAGTCGCACTATGAGATGATAGTCTACTCACCATTATTTTACCTACTTCCTATCTATTTTCAAACTCTTTTACAGCATTTTCAAACTCTTCTCTCGTCACACCATAATTATTCAGTCTGTTTAGAAACTGTTTTGAATTACCATATCCGATTCCTAATTTTCTTCCCACTAAATCTCTCTTATATGAAGAATTATCTCCACCTATTAGTTCATTTTTTATCAGATCAATATTTGAAAATTCATTCCTATTCTCTTTAATTTCAGTTCTTACATTCGAAAGAGCCGACAATATACTTTCCGGACTTGCATTCTCTATACCTATGTCTCCATTTTTCATTGCTTCTTCCCTTGGCAGAAATGCATGTTTACATCCCGGAACTTCATCCGAAATTTTCTTTCTTATTTTTTCGCCTGCGAAATCCGGATCAGTAAATATTATTACTCCCCTTCTTTCTTGGGCAGATTTTATTCTTTCCATTACACCTTTTGGAAAGCCAAAACCTCCCGTAGCTATCAATTCACATTCTATTGCTCTTTTGACTGCTGTTATATCATCTCTTCCTTCGACTACTATTACTTCTTTTATCATTACTCTTCTCCTCTTATTATGGCCCTTGCGGCTTCACTTAATATATTAGAATAATAACAAAGAATTAGTACATCCAACATTTTATTTTCCTGTATTATTATGTCATCTTCTCTGAATTTTGAAAGAATATTCTCTAATTGACTTCTTGTTATTTCATTCATTATATTTTTTTTATCTAAAAATATTTTATATACTTTTTCCAGTTCAATAACTTTCTCTTGAGAATTCTCTTCATTGCTTATTGCCATGTCTACAGCATCCTTTATTTCAGATAAACTTATATTTCTTTTTAATATACATATCATAATTATCATAAGTATATGTTCTTTATTGTATTTCTTCTTTACTGCCGGCTTTATTATTCCACCTTTTGCATAATTATTTATCATAGTCTTTGTAAGTTCCTGCTCTCCATAATTATATGGAAAACACTTATCAAAAAGAGTTAAAACCTGATCCATATACAAATCAATATTTGGAATATCCTCAATTTTTATATCTTCTTTTTCCATTAATTCATCTATTATTCTTCCTAAGCTATACATCTTAACCTCCTTTAGGTTAACTTCCGATACTATCTATAATCACAAATAAATTTTATACATTCTAATAGTATATTTTGGGCTATAAAATATATTATACCAAATTGTCATAAATTATAGTATAGTTTAAGACATATTAAACTTGATTTTTCCAATTATATATTGTATACTATATTTGAAAGTAGTTTTTAATACCATATATGAAGTTAATTAAAACGAGGTGAAAAATATGCAGACTTTAAGAGACCCAATTAGCTCTATAACACATTTGATAGGAGGACTTCTGTCTATATTAGCTCTAGTGTTGCTAATTACAAAACAACTGGTATTCGGATACCACAGTATATCATTATTTGTTTCCACTATTATCTTTGGATCATCAATGATACTTTTATATTTTACGAGCGGTATTTACCATGCAATTAGTGCTACAAAAGAAAGGGCCGTACTTTTTATGAAAAAGTTGGATCATTCTATGATATATGTGTTGATAGCAGGATCGTACTCTCCATTTTGCCTTTATGTGCTTCCTAAAAAAATTGGAGTTCCGGTATTTACAATTCTTTGGGCAATTGCGATTGCGGGTATAGTGATGAAAGTTCTTTGGATAAATATGCCTAGAAAATTATCTTCCTCTTTATACATAGCAATGGGCTGGTTTGCAATCTTTGTAATAAAAGATTTATATGTTCATCTTCAACTGGAAGCTTTCTTACTTTTAGTTTTAGGGGGCGTTCTATATACAGTAGGCGGGGTAATTTATGCAATAAAAAAACCAAACTTAAAAGTATGGAATTTCCATGATATATTCCATATCTTTATAATGCTTGGTTCTTTATCTCATTTCTTACTTGTATTTTTGTTTTTAATATAGAAATATATATTTAAGATTATCTGACTATCTTATAATAGATGTTTGAAGTGATTTTATAAATAATTAAATACACAATTATAAATACTGCTAATACCATAACATTATTGGCAATAAATACACTGTATTTTCTTATTCCAAATAAACCTAAAAGTTGGTATACTATTTTAGAAGCTACCATTGAATGTATAAACGCCACTATTAATGGTGTTATAAACATCCACACTATTTGTGATGATGAAGTCTTTCTTACTAGCTTATCCGGTAGACCAACTTTTCTCATTATTTGGAATTGTTTTCTATCCTCAAATCCTTCAGATACCTGTTTATAGTATGATATTAATATCGTTCCTGTCAAAAACACCATACCTATTACTATACCTAAAAATAAGAAACCTCCATTCATTTCATAGATAAATTTTTTATAGTCATTCCTCACTTCCAGAGCAATATTTTTATCCTCTGTAATTTTTTTCAGTTTTGCATCATAATTACTTCCTTTATTTTTTATATTCCACCCATACTCTATGGAAATTTTTGAAGGATACTCATTTCCTTTTCTATCTCTGGTTTTATAGTAATTTGTTGCGTCTAAAAATACTTTTCTAGTTGGTGTTACTATTCTAAAGGTTTCAACACCTATATTTCCGGGAATATCATCTTCCACTTTTCTCACCCTATATTCTTTGTCGCCAAATATAATTTTATCATCTTTTAATAGTCTCTTAACATTAGAGGTAAGCAATATTTCATTTTCTTTAATGCTAATATTTTTTCTTGATACACTGTTATATGAATCAATAGGTTCAATAATTGCATAACATCCTATATCAATAGCTTTTCCGGTATCGGATATTTTCCCTGTGGCCATTTTGGGATAAGTAAACCTGTTTCCTTCCTTGGAAACGTACGTGAACACCTGCTCGGACATATATGGATTCTTTATCTTTTCACTACCCGAAATACTTGTATCTGCAATTTTTTTCAACTCTTTTTTATATAATTCTATTTTCTGAGGATTCGTTTTATAATCCACATATTCATTACTAATAATAGAGTATTCTCTTGGAATAACATTATTTGCTGCTTTATCTATACTCCTATAAATAGAAATCGTAGCAGATAAAGTTATTATAACTCCTGTACAAAGAACCGTTATACTGGCAAGGCCTACAGCATTTGCCTTCATTCTATAAAGCATTCCTGACACAGATAAAAAATTTTTATCCTTATAAAAATACTTTTTATTATTCTTCATAATTTTTAATACAATTATTGAAAAAGATATAAATAAGAAATATGTTCCTACTATCACAAATAAAGATGCTACAAAGAAAAGCCCCAGACTCTTTAATGTACCTTCAATTGTCAGTGCTAAATAATATCCATACCCTAAAGCCAATAAACCTAATATAGTCAAAATTAGTTTAGACTTTGGTTCTCCTTCTCCTTTATGTTGTTTGGCAATAAGTTCTATTGGTGACACATTTTTTATATTTAGTACATTTATAATATATATTGAAACATAAATCACAAAAATAAATATCATAGTTAAAACTAAAGCAAAGCCTGAAAATGGATAATCCATTAAATTTGCACTCATATCAGCCATAAGTTTATTAAGAAACATAAACATCAACTTTCCTATCAAATGCCCTCCTAATATACTGATTGTCGATATGAACAAAAAATTAATAAATTGCTCTATGCTTATTATCCTCTTTATGTGTTTTTTTTCCAACCCCAAAATGCCATATAAAGCGAACTCTCTATTTCTTCTCTTTACTAAAAATCTATTAGCATAAATTATAAAAATATATGTAAAAATTGATATTATTATGCACCCAAAATTAATTAACATGGGTAATGATGTATGTCTAGTTTTCACAAATTCATTTTGTAAAAGAGAAAACATTATATAGAGTAAAGAAATCATCAAACTGCTTGACAATATAAATGGTATGATAAATAATTTATTGGCTCTGATATTTTTTACTGCAAAATTACTCGCAATTCTGATATTCATATCTAAACACCTCTCTTACCTAAAACAGATTGTGCTTGATTTATTCTCTCCATAAAATCACCTGAAGATTCATCTCCCCTATATATTTCATGGTATACTACTCCGTCTTTTATAAATAATACCCTACTGGCATATGATGCCGCTCTAAGTGAATGTGTTACCATTAAAATTGTCTGTCCACTTTTATTTATATTATTAAAAAGTCTTAGAATCATTTCAGATGATGATGAATCCAATGCACCTGTTGGCTCGTCAGCCAATATTAGGCTGGGATTCGTTATTATCGCCCTTGCTATTGCAACCCTTTGTTTCTGACCACCGGAAATTTCATAAGGATATTTATCAAGTATTTTTTCTATCCCTAATTCCGGTGCTATTTTATCCAATTTTTTTTTCATACTTTCATACCTATGATTTGATAATACCAGGGGTAAATATATATTATCTCTATTATTAAAAGTATCCAATAAATTAAAATCCTGAAATACAAACCCCAACTCTTTTCTCCTAAAAGCCGCAACCTGGCTTTCTTTTAATAAACTTACATTTTTACCTGCTATAAGTACATTTCCTTCAGTAGGTTTATCAAGCGTTGCCAATATATTAAGCAAAGTAGTCTTACCACTTCCGGATTCTCCCATTATTGCTATAAACTCTCCTTCATCTACGGAAAAATTTATCTTAGAAAGTGCTTCTGTATTAAATCCTTTTCCAGAATATACTTTTTTAATATTTTTTACATCTAATATAGTCATCTTGAATACCTCCTTCATCTTAATTTTATTTTATCAAGATTTTAAATTCGGAGCATTTATCTAAGATGACAAAACTTATCTAATCCTTACAAAATTGAAAGTTTTGGAAATAAATGCTAAAATTACTCCCCTCTCCTATCTTTGATTCAACATCAATTAAAATTGAAAGTTTTTTTGAAATCTCTTTCACTAAAAATAATCCCAATCCGCTTGATTTTTGATTCAATCTACCATTAAAGCCCGAATATCCTTTATCAAATATTTTTGGTATATCTTCCGACCTTATTCCTATTCCTGTGTCTGAAATATATAATTTTTTATCCTCTTTATCATACTTTATACTTACCTTTCCATTTCTGGTGTATTTTACCGCATTTGAAATTATCTGTTCTATTAGTATACTTAGCCATTTTGAATCCGATATTACATAATCATTTATCGGATAGTATTCTAAAGATATTGCGTTTCCTATAAATAATATCGAATATTTTTTTAGTATAGGTCGTATCACATCATCCAGTTTTATATTTGTTATATCCATACTATTGTTGATATCTGATATTTTCAAATAATCCATCGCCATATTAGTGTAGTCCTCTATAAAGAACAACTGAGTTTTAATTAAATTCAAGTCAAGATTCTCATTCTCTGTAATTAATTTGGCTGCTGTAATCGGGGTTTTAATCTGATGTACCCACATCAAAAAATATTCATTTAAATCACTTATATAATTATTCATAGTATGCTTTAAATTGGAATTCTCACTTTTTAATAACTCTATCTTTGCTTTTAGATCTAATTCTTTTTTAAAATTCAAAAAAGAAATAAAAGTATAAATAAGGGTAAAAAAGATTACTATTTCCAGTGATAAAAAATATACATCCATATCAATTCTATTTAGAGAAAAAACAACCCAAAATAACAAAAGAATTAACAATATAGAAATATAAATACCTTTATTTTTATCTATAAAATTCAAAAAATTTCCATTCATATTTTTATTATTCATAATTACCACCTTATAAAAATAGTTTTAATACCATTTTTCGTCTTTATTCATAAAATAGCCTTTACCCTTCTTAGTTTGAATAATACCTTCCAGACCAATTCTATTCATTTTTTTTCTTAGCCTCGTAATATTTACAGCTAATGTATTATCATCAATAAAACTATCTCCTTGCCAACATCTATCCATAATTTTTTCTCTAGACACAATATCCCCCTGAGATTTTAAAAGAATTTCCAGTATTAGTAACTCCGTTTTTGTTAGAGTTGCTTCCTCTTCTTTAAAGCATACCTTTGATTCAGATATAAAAAGCTGAACCTCTCCGAAACTCAAATAATCTATATCTTTGGTAAAGTTATAGCATCTTCTGATAACAGCTTGTATTTTTGCCACAGTTACATCCAAATTTATAGGTTTTGATATATAGTCATCTCCACCGAACTGCATAGCCATCACAATATCCATATTTTCGTTTTTGGAGGATATAAATATTATTGGAACATTTGATAACTTCCTTATTTCTTGACACCAATAATATCCATTGTAAAATGGTAAAATAATATCCAAAAGTATTAACTGAGGATTTTCATTTGTAAATATTTCTGTAATATTATCAAACTTGTCCACACAATAAACATTATATCCCCATTTTTTAAGCTCATTGCCAATAGATTCTCTAATAATTAAGTCATCCTCTATAATCATTATTTTCATATTTCAACACCTACCTTATCGTGTTTTCTAATTTTTAACTATTTAATTTTATTTTTTAAAAAGTGTAAAATAATTTATTTTAACATATTGATAATTTTTTCACAACGAAATTAAATCGCTCCTTTTTCTTTTTTAAACATAAGAATAAATACTAAAAACATTATAAACGAATCAATCCAAATAGTCTTTATACCTAATTTGCTGGATATAAATGCACCAAACGCCGCACCAATACAAAACACCAATATTATGAAATAATAATAAAGACTTTTCTTTTTAAGACTCTTGTCGGGCTTCCCGAATTTTTTACTCTGTGAATACTTCACAAGTATCTCCGTACCGCTTCTCATATTTCCAGTACACATAGTAGTTGCAATTGGTATATCGACAAATTTTCTAAAACTTTCCACCTGCATGGCACATACTAGAGATATAGTAATATTGGCCCAGCTATCCATAAAATGTGGCATAAACCCTACACCGAAAAGCATTACAAACTCTAAAAAAATTATGATCTGTCTCCAGTGAATAGTATCTAAATACTTGTATTTACTTTTTATATAGTCAGTCAGATAGACTCCTATTATAAAAGCAAGTATCGGGAGTACATATTTGAATGCAGATATAAAATTACCATTGGCTAAATTATGTCCCATTAAAACCAAATTTCCCGTTTGTGCATTAGCAAATATATGGCCTCTTATATTATATGAATAAGCGTCCCTAAAGCCACCGCCAAATGTTAAAAGAACTCCCACTAATGTGGATTCTGACATTTGAATATTATTCTTTACAAATTCAAATTTCATAATTAATCCCTTTCTTAATTTACTATATATATAATATCATAAAAAACTATACCTCTATATATGAAATTAGTTTTCATTTTTCATTTTTTTACTAAACAAATATTTTTATACTTTTTTAATAATAGTTTTATTTATTTTTTTCTAACTTTTTTAATATTTTTCTTTATTATGATTATCAATATATCTTGTTTTAATATTTCTGCTATTGATTTTTAACTCTAAAAACTCTTTTTTTATACAAAAAACCTTTTCCAATTGTATGAATTTTATGATATACTAAAATTAATTTCAAATATTTAAGGAGGTTTTATTTATGATGAAAAAACTACAAGAACTAGGTAAGGCCTTAATGCAACCAGTTGCAATACTTCCTGTAGCTGCTCTTTTAATGGGTATAGGTTACTGGATAGATCCTACTGGTTGGGGCGCTGGTAGTCCTATCGCGGCATTTTTTATTAAAGCCGGTGATTCTGTTTTGGGTAACCTAGGTATATTATTTGCAGTTGGTGTGTCATATGGTATATCAGAAGATAAGAATGGTTCAGCTGCTCTTTCAGGTCTAGTTGCCTTTCTAGTTGTAACCACATTATTGTCTGCTGATGCTATCTCGCAATTTAGAGGTATAGCAGTTGAAACACTACCAGTTGCTCAAGGTTGGGGAGCTATTAACAATAAAAATGTATTTTTAGGCATCATATCAGGTATAGTTTCAGCTAAAACATATAATAAATTCCATAAAGTTGAACTACCTCAGGCATTTGCTTTCTTTAGCGGTAGAAGATTAGCTCCAATAATGACGGCATTATTCATGTTAATAGTTTCGTTTATATTATACTTTGTATGGCCTTTTATTTATTCTGCATTGGTTGCATTTGGTACTTCTATTCAGAAACTAGGTCCTGCCGGTGCCGGTATTTATGGTTTTTTCAATAGACTTTTAATACCTACTGGTCTTCATCATGCTTTAAACTCAGTATTCTGGTTTGATATAGCAGGAATCAATGATATTGGTAAATTTTTAGGTGGTGCTAAATCAATTGCTGATGGAACTGGAATAAAAGGTGTGACAGGTATGTATCAAGCCGGATTTTTCCCAATTATGATGTTTGGTCTTCCAGGGGCAGCTCTTGCAATGTATAAAAATGCAAAACCTGAAAAAAAGACAATAACTAAGTCATTAATGATTGCAGGTATGGTAGCCTCATTTACTACTGGTGTTACAGAGCCTATAGAATTCGCATTTATGTTCCTTGCACCTGGATTATATCTACTACATGCAGTGTTGACCGGAATTTCTGTGGCTATTGCTGCTTCACTACACTGGACTGCAGGTTTTGGATTCAGTGCAGGTCTTATAGACTTTGTGCTTTCTTTAAGAAATCCATTAGCAAACAAACCATATATGCTTTTATTATTAGGCGTTGTATTTTTCTTTATTTATTACTTCTCATTCAGTTTTGCTATCAAGACTTTTAATATAAAGACACCTGGAAGAGAGGATGATACAGAAGAAACTGAAGTAAAAATTGAACCAAATAATTTTACTAAAAAATCTGAAATTATAATTGAAGGTTTAGGTGGAATTGACAATATATCTTCAATAGATTATTGTGCAACTAGATTGAGAACAGAAATTAAAGATGCTGGTATAGTAGATGATTCTAAGATTAAATCGGCTGGTATTTTAGGTCTGATTAAACCATCTGAAAAAAATGTTCAAGTTATTATAGGTCCAAAGGTTCAATTCGTATATGATGAAGTCAAGAGAATAACCGGAAAATAGTATTTATAAAATATTATAGAGATTAATTTAGCAAAAATAGAATTTTATAAAAATATAATCTGTAAAAATAAATAGAAAATTATAAATCCTTCTATGTTAAGTATTTTTAATCATAGAAGGATTTATAATTTTTAAAACCTTTTTCATAAACTATTATTACTTATTAATTATTCTTTTAAAACTCCTACTTATGACCTGAAAAAAAGAATCTGATTTTACTAATTTCTCAGAAGGAATATATTTATTTACAGCCCTCAATAATTTTTTATTGTCTTTAGATGAAAAAGAATAATTCCCATTGTTTTTAGTAAAAATGGCAAATCTACTAATCCATTTCCCCTTTAAAATAACAGAAGCTGCAATATAATCAACTTCAGTCCATGGTATCTGTATATAATCATTGACATTTCTGTCATTGTAATATTCAAATGCTTTATCTCCAACCATTACTTTTCCGTAACTCAAAACTCCAAAATAAGATGTTGCATCTATTGTTAAATCTACCTTCGTATTCATAGATTGAGCCATATTATCCCCCCTATTGCTTCATAGTTCAAATTTTATATTTATCAGTAATCATTCTTTTTTAGAAATTGCTCTTTACTAATATATTATCATATTCATATAAATTATAAAAGCTCGGATGCATCCGAGCTTTTATAATTACAGTATGTATTTATACATTTTTTATGTACCAAATTACATAATTCCTGCCAATCTAGCAGCTATACCAACTATGAATAAAGCAATTATTATTACTATAGGAGAAACTTTCTTCTTTAGTAAATAACAGCAAAGTAAAGTAAGCAATAAAGCTGCCAAACCAGGTATTAATGAGTCCAAGTTCTGCTGTAAAGTTGTTACTTTATACATACTTAAGCCATTTGCACCTAAAGCATTGTATTGTTCCAATGCCATTTTTATACCATCTGCTCCATCCGGAAGCTTTGTCCAGTCTATATAAGCCCCTGGAGCCTGCTTCACTTTAGATACAATTGAAGTGAAGCCAATGCTTACCCAACGCTGAACAAGAGCACCTATTATGAACATACCAAGCATTGAAGCACCTTGAGTAATTTTTCCTAAAAGTCCTCCCGATAAGTCCTGAGTAATTGTAGTACCAACTTTATACCCAAATTCCTGAGTATACCACATAAATCCAAAACGAACTACATTCCAAATAACAAAGAATAATAATGGCCCTGCTATACTACCACCTAATGCTAGAGAAGCACCTAAAGCACCTAATATTGGACGAGCTGTAAACCAGAATACCGGATCTCCCACACCAGCAAGAGGTCCCATCATACCAATCTTAACACCTTGAATAGCCGCATCTTCAACCGGAAGCCCATTAGCACGTTCTTCTTCCAGAGCCAATGTAACCCCCATAACCGGTGCAGATACATAAGGATGTGTATTATAAAATTCTAAGTGACGCTGCAATGCAGCAATTTGATCATCCTTATTAGGATATAGTTTTTTTATAGCCGGGATAATTGAGTAGGCCCAACCACCATTTTGCATACGTTCATAGTTCCAAGAACCCTGAAGGTATTGGTGACGCAGAGCTACTGAAAAACGTTCCTTTTTTGATAACTGTATTTTATTTTCCATTTTCTCTTCCTCCTTCAGGTCTAATAATCATTTAGAATATCGCCTAGCGGATCACCTGAATTGGAACCACCGCCACCTGACGATTTAGCTGATTCTTTTAATCCTAAGTATAATAAAGCTAAACTCACTCCAATTGCTCCTAATGATATAAGAGTCAACTGATTTAGAGCTGCTAAACAAAATCCTAGAACAAAGAATGGCCAAACTTCTTTTGTAGCCATCATGTTGATAACCATAGCATAACCAACTGCTGCTATCATACCTCCACCAACAGCCATACCGCCTGATAACCAATCTGGCATAGAGTTAAGTCCACTAGTAACTATTTCTGGTGGAACTACACAAAGAATCGCTGCCGGTATAGCAACACGAATCCCCTGAATACATATTGCAACAATATGCCAAATTTCTACACCTCTTATATTACCCTTCTTAGCCTGACCGTCCATAAAGTGAACTATAGGTATAGCAACTGTACGAGCTATCATCGTTAAGAATAAACCTGCAACAGATAGCGGAATAGCTAATGCTATAGATGTATTTATAGCATTCTGTACATTTACATTTCCACCCTGTAAACCTAAAACCATTATAATTGCTGATGCTACTGAAGCTAAAGCCGCATCTGGTGCAACTGCTGCACCAACATTTGCCCAACCAAGAGCTATCATCTGAAGTGATCCACCTAATATGATACCTTCCCTTAGGTGACCACTAACTAAACCTATTAATGTACAAGCAACTAGTGGCTGATGGAACTGGAACTGGTCTAAAACCCCTTCCATACCAGCAAGGAAAGCCACAACTATAATTAATACGATTGTTATTAGTGACATATTAATTTCCTCCTATTTCTTTGCTAATTCAACTTTTGCCTTCTTCAATATCTGATCAATGTTTTCCGGTGAATCTGATGGCACTTTTCTTACATCAAATTTAACACCAAGATTAATTAATTTTTCAAACGTTTCTACATCATCCTGATCCATAGAAACAGATCTTGTCAATGCAACTTTACCATTTGAATGAGCCATTGATCCTAAGTTCAAAGTTTCGATGTTAACACCACCTTCAATTGCTCTTAATGCATCTTGTGGTGTTTCAAATAATAATAAAGCTTTTGTATTTCCAAAACGAGTATCCTTATCGACTTTAATCATTTTGTCAATTGGAACGACATGGGCTTTAACACCTGGAGGTGCTGCCTGTTCAATCATATTCTTTCTTAACTCATCTTTTGCAACAGAGTCAGAAACAGCTATAATACGATTTGGCGAAACCGATTTCGTCCATGCTGTAGAAACCTGCCCATGCAATAAACGAGTATCAATACGAGCAAGGACATACTTGATTTTACCATCACCTATAACTGTACCTTCTGGAATAGAACCATTTATTTTTGGAGCTGAAACAGCTGGTGTTTGCTCTACTTCAGGTTCTAAAGATTCTGGTTTAACTTTGATTCCATCTCTACCTAATCCTACAATATTCGCTGCAATCTCGTGTGCAGTGTTCATAGCGAAACGGGAACCATAAGCTTCAACTAGCATTGGCAAGTTCAATCCTGATACAATTGCCCATTTGTCTTCATGACCTTCAATCAATGCACTAGCTTGATTAAATGGCGTTCCGGACCATAAGTCTGTCAAGAAAAGAACTTCACCATTATTATCAACAAAAGAATCAATAGCATTCTGCATTTTTGCTCTAATATCATCTGGTCCTTCACTTGGCATCAGCTTACAAGTCTTTACATTTTCCTGCTCGCCAAATATCATTTGTGCTGATTGAAAAATACCATCTGCGAAATCTCCGTGAGTCGCAATGATAATTCCTACCATATTTTTCACTTCCTTTCTATATATTTGCATCAAAAATATACTTTTTGACACATACCCTGGGATTTCTTTAAAATATTTCTAATCACTAAAATTTCACAAATTTATACGAATTTTGGCAAAATTCAGCCTAAATAAACTATAATTTCATTCATTTCAAAAATAAATATTTTGTTTAAATTTAGAAATATTTTTTCCTAGAGCTATCGACCATAATTATATCACTAACCATTAATTTCGTCAATGAAATGATTGCTTATCTCTAATTAGGGTTTGATACTATCATTTTTAGATTCCCGCTTATTTTAATTTTTCTTATTTCATTTGGAATTATAAAGGATTGAGATTTTTCAATATTATAAACTTTTTTTTCTGTAAAAATATTGCCTTTTCCATCAATTACGGTAGCTAAATTATAATCCCCTTTTAGTTGAATCCATAAATCATCCTTGCAGTCATATTGATATACACTGAAATACTCACAATCGATAAGTCTAGTTATTACATTATTACCCATTTTCTCTTCTATTATGTGTATTTTTGGATCACTATGGGGAAATTTTGCCACATCTATGGATTTATATATATGCAAATCTCTCTTTTTACCATTCTCATCTGTTCTATTGTAATCATACACTCTATATGTAGTATCCGAACTCTGTTGCGTTTCTAAAATCACAATCCCTTTTCCTATGGCATGAATAGTACCATTTGGGACGTAAAAAAAATCTCCTTTTTTTACTTTTACTCTTCGCAGTAATTCATCCCATTTTCCAGACTCAACTTTTTGTATAAATTCTTCTTTTGAAAGAGCATTATGTCCATATATTATTTCAGAATTTTCTTCTGCAGATACTATATACCAACATTCTGTCTTTCCTAATTCATTTTCTCCTTCATACTTTTGTGCATAATAATCATCTGGATGAACTTGAACAGATAAGTTATCTGATGCATCCAGTAATTTAACAAGTAGCGGAAAAACTTCTTCTTTTCTTTTACCAAATAATTCCCTATGTTCAAAATAGAGTTCATCTAATCCCATACCTTTATATATTTCAGGATATGATATTTTAGAAACACCATTTTGATGTGCACTAATAATCCAGGCCTCACCTATTTTATCACTTGAAATATCAAATCCAAATTCTTCTTTAAGTTTTTTACCTCCCCATATCTTTTCTTTTAATACAGGCTCTAAAAATATTAATTCCATATTATCACCCCTTCAATCAGTAAACTTATCATTGTCTATAATACCCCATCGCTATTAAAAGTACAATCCTATTACCAAAAACTTTACAATAAATTTCTTCAAAGTAAATATATATGTTACACTTTGCATAAATTAATGATTATTAATATTTCTTTTTTCTAAAAAACTGCATAAAAGTGGAGCCCAACCCAGAGCTCCACTTTCAGATAAATTTGAATTATTTTATCTTTTTCTTATCCAAATCTATTTTGTTTTTTATATTTTTTTCACTTGGGCAAGAACTGCAGCCACAAGAAGTTCCACAATTACATCCACCGCGTTTTTTTACCCTTTTAATAGCAAATATCACTATTAATACTACTATTGTAAATACTATCATAGTCGATATATTCAATGACTGCATATTCATACCACCTTTCTTTCTATTATAATCTTATGCAAAACGGCAACTAATTATTTTCCGCAACCGCTGTCTTAGTTTTTACCTTCGCTTTTCTAGGTTTTCTAAATAATAAGTATATCATAATTATAAATACAATACCTGCAACAAATGTTCCTATAGTAGGAGCTTGCTTCAATACCAGAACTTTACCAAACTGGAATACCATTAGTGCTATAGAATATGCAAATACTAATTGGTAAATCACAGCAAACCAAGTCCATTTAGCACTATGCATTTCCTCTCTGATAGCACCGACTGCCGCAAAACAAGGTATACATAGCTGGTTAAATAATAGAAAACTCATAGCAGAAACTGATGTAAATACAGTAGATGCGTATTTAATCATATTAGGATCATCAGCTCCTAAATCAGCTCCCATTCCTGCAACTACACCAAATGTAGATACGACAACTTCCTTAGCCACAAGACCAGTCATAGTAGCAACAGTTGCAGCCCAATGTCCAAATCCTAAAGGACTAAATATTGGAGCTACAGTTCTACCTATAGCTTCAAGAATTGAACGACTTCCCTGATCAAACTCAACAAACTCAAAGCTCGTAGAAATATTCTGAAGGAACCAAATCACTATTGTAGCCAGTAATATAATTGTACCGGCCTTGATAATAAATGCCTTCAATCTATCCCAAGTAGTTCTCAGTACATTTGAAACCAATGGCATATGGTATTCAGGAAGTTCCATTACAAACGGTGCCGGATCTCCTGCAAACTGACTGCTCTTCTTTAACATTATACCGGAAATCACTACAGCAATTATTCCCGCGAAATAACAAACTGGAGCAAACCACCAGCCCTTTGCACCGGCAAATATAGATGCACCGAATAACGCTATAATTTCAGTTTTCGCACCACAAGGCATAAATGAAGCTACTATTATAGTCATTTTTCTATCATTTTCATTTTCAATAGTTCTTGTTGCCATAATCCCTGGAACTGAACATCCAGTACCTATAAGAATAGGAATAAAGGACTTTCCTGAAAGCCCGAACTTACGGAATATTCTATCTAAAATGAATGCTATTCTTGACATATATCCTATATCTTCCAATATAGCTAAGAATAAATATAATGTAGCAATTATAGGAAGGAAGCCAAGTACGGCACCCACACCACCTATTACACCATCTACAATAAGACTTGTTAACCATGGAGCAACTTTTGCAGATTCAAGCATCACCTGAATATTACCGCCTATTATTTCTCCAAAGAATACATCATTAACCCAGTCAGTAGGCTCAGCGCCAACTATACTTACAGATATAAAATATATAAAGAATATTACTGCTGCAAATATAGGAATAGCCAATATTCTATTTGTAACAATATTGTCTATCTTATCACTTGTAGTCATACCTGCTCTTCCTTTTTTCACAGTATCCGCTATTAAAGAAGATATATATGTATAACGTGCATCCGTTATAATTCCCTCACCATCATCATCAAACTCTGCTTCTGCTTTTGTTATAATAGAATTAACAATCTGCCTTTCTGAATCCGATATTTGAAGATCTTTAGTTGCTTTTTCATCACCTTCAAATAATTTGATAGCATACCATCTGGCTGTAGAGGAATTATTTAAGACAAAAACTGCTCTCTCTATATCTTTAATATATCCTTCCGTTACTTCATCAAAAGCTTCAACGTGAGTATGTACTTTGCCCGAACCGGCAACTTGCTTTGCAACCTCAATTACTTTTTCTATATTTTTATTTCTTAGTGCTGAAATCTCTATTACTGGATACCCTAATTTTTCACTTAAACTTGCAGTGTCTATTGTATCTCCATTTTTTTCAACAACATCCATCATATTTAAAGCTACTATAACCGGTATCCCTAACTCAGATAATTGGGTAGTCAAATAAAGATTTCTTTCGATATTTGATGCATCGACTACATCTACAATTACATCGGGTCTTTCATTTATTAAATATTCTCTACTTACAACTTCTTCTAACGTGTATGGTGAAAGTGAATATATGCCCGGTAAGTCAGTAATACTTACTTCCTTATCTTTTTTATATTTACCTTCTTTTTTTTCTACCGTAACACCTGGCCAGTTACCAACATATTGATTTGAGCCAGTCAAAGCGTTAAATAAGGTAGATTTACCACTATTGGGGTTTCCCGCCAATGCTATTCTTATACTCATAACTTCCCCTTTCTACAAATAAGCCTAAATTAAATAAACTAAAAATTTAATGTTATTATTCCTTTTTAATGTTATTATTCCTTCAATTAATAAAACGTTTTACAAGTACTTACTCTAAAACAAATACCTAATCAATAAGCATTACTTCTCCAATAACTCTACTTCTACACATGAAGCATCATTTTTTCTAAGACTTAATTCATATCCTCTCACAGTTATCTGTACAGGATCTCCTAATGGAGCTACTTTTCTTACAAAAATTTCTGCATTCTTTGTAATCCCCATGTCCATTATTCTTCTTTTTAACGGACCTTCACCCTTGATTTTTTTTACTATATAATAGCAATCAATCTGAGCATCTTTTAGTGTAATCATAAATTTTCCTCCAATCTTCTCATTTTCTAAATAATAATGATAGTTTTTTTCATCAACTAAACACAAAAAACATTACCCCTGATATTTATCTAAGCAGGAGTAACAATTATTTTTTGAGCTAAATCCTTGCCAAGTCCAACTCTACTGTCCTTTATATTCACAATCAGATTACCTACAGTTTCAGAAACTACCGTTATATTTGCCGTTTCAATAAATCCCATGTTTGCAAGTTGTTTCTGTTGTTCGCCCTTGATTTTTATTTTTACTATCTTCATCGGAACACCTATTGGTGCAATGGATAGATTCATTGAATCGCCCTCCTTTATAAGATAAATACTCTATGTACATTTAAAGTATAATGCAATTTACAATGGTTGTCAATAAATTGTGAAACAATTTTTCCATTGACTTTAATATCTATAAATCAATTGAATTTCATCTGAAATAATCACTTAACTGATACTCATTTTATAAAAAAGAATCGGTGTAATACACCGATTCTTTTTTATATAAATCTTTTTATTATCATACTATTATGGTATATAAAAGTATTAAAACTTCATATACTTTATCTTAATACCATCCTCTAAGTTTCATTGCCTGTGCAACTCTCTTAACTGAATGCATATAAGCAGATTCTCTTACTGTAACATTGTATTCTTCTTTGATCTTCCAAAGTGCTTCAAAAGCGTCAACCATTGCGATTTCTTCTTTTTCTTCAACTTCTTTTTCAGTCCAGTAGTATCCATATAAGTTCTGTACCCATTCAAAGTAAGAAACTGTAACACCACCTGCATTAGTTAAGATATCTGGAGTAAGAACTATTCCTCTTCTGTTAAGAACTTCATCACCTTCTGGAGTAGTAGGACCATTAGCAGCCTCGCAAACTAATTTAGCTTTTATCATTTCTGCAACTCTAGCATCAATTGAATTTTCAAGAGCAGCTGGAACTAATATATCAACATTAGCTGACCAGAATTCATCCATATCTATTCTCTTAGAACCTGGGAAGTCAACTAAATTACCTTTTTCAGCTCTGTAATCCCACATAGCCTGGAAATCTAAACCATCTTCATTATATATAGCATATGGTCCTACTTCTTTACACCATTCTGCTATTGCAGTAACTTTACCACCTAATTTTTGTATATTTTTAACTGTGAAAGCTCCAACATTTCCGAATCCCTGAACTGCTATTTTAGCCTTAGTCATTTCTATTCCAAGTTTTTTAGCAGCTTCTCTTACTGTAACAGCAACACCGAAACCAGTAGCTTCGTTTCTACCTTTTGAACCACCAAATTCTAATGGTTTACCAGTAAGTACACCTATTGCAGAAACACCAGTTAACTTATTGTATTCATCTACCATCCAAGACATTATCTGTCCGTTTGTATTTACGTCTGGAGCAGGAACGTCAACCTTTTCACCTATTAATTTATAGATACCTTCTATGTATCCTCTTGATAATCTTTCTAATTCTCCCTGAGATAATTCAGATGGATCAACTATGATACCACCCTTACCACCACCATAAGGAATACCTGTTACTGAACACTTAAAAGTCATCCATATAGAAAGTGCCTTAACTTCTTCTAAAGAAACATTTGGATGGAATCTTATACCACCTTTTGTTGGTCCCACAGCATCATTATGCTGAGATCTGAATCCCTTGAAAACTTTTATAGAACCATCATCCATCTTAACTGGAATATTAACTTCGATAACTCTTCTTGGTTCTTTTAATAACTCATAAACCTGTGGTTCCATCCCTAATTTATCACAAGCATTCTTAACCTGAGCTTGTGCCATTTCAAATACATTTGCCATTTGTAAGCCTCCTTAAAATTAAGATCATCTAAAAATTTTTATGTTGGGAAAATGTTTTACTAAACATCAAAATTTTTTACTCCAGTAAAACTGAATTTCTCATAGTACTTGCGAAACATTTTCCTAACTACACTAAAATTATAACATATTTACAAATAATAGTGTACCATAGTTTATTTTTTAACAATTTATTTTTTAATTATAATATTTTCAAAATCGTCCGAATATTTCAAGTTTTCAACTATATTAATAACTTATAGAATTTTATATCTGTTCATATAAAAAATATATTTAATCTATTTTATAATACATATAACATTAGTTAATTTATATTAAAATACACTTGTAATGCAATCCAAAAAATTAAAAAGGCAGATCATGTACATTAATACAAATCTGTCTTTTATAAATTTTAGTATATTTTAATTATACTAAATATTAAAATCTGTCAGCTATTATTCTGGCTGAGGAGCATCTACTGGACATACACCAGCACAAGAACCACAATCTATACAAGCTGCTGCATCTATAACGTAGATTCCATCTCCTTCAGATATACAAGATACTGGACATTCACCAGCACAAGCACCACAACTAATACAAGTATCCTTAATTACATAAGCCATTTTTTGTACCTCCTTATTAATTATATTCTATCGATATTCTTATTATAGCAAATGCAAAGGATATTTGCAATTGATTTTTAAATATTTTTTGTATTTTTTTATATTGTTATATTCACATTGAAAGTACAATATTGTTGGTTTCTTTTTTTAATATATTTCCCTCTCTCTAATTGTAATTGATAATGAATTTCCTTTTTTGTTGTGTTTTTGTATTGATTAATTCCGTGATTTTAATTAATTATACATATAGAAATATAAAATAGCAAAGTCGAGCTGTGGTAAATTTGGCAACCAATGTGTTGCCACGCTTGAAAAAATCCATATACTATAACGATGTTAATCTTGCAAATCCTATATAGGTCCATCGGTAACTATGCCTCCCTATGCGAAGATAACATGCTCTCATAACAAAAAGCGATATAATTATAGGACTATATCGCTTCAAGCACAATAATATTTTATTTGATATACAAAGCCATGGGACCTCTTCCTTATGAAGGGCTTATAGCTAACTTAAAATTTTTACTTATATATTAAACATATTTATATTTCATTATCTTCTTTCATAAGGTAAGATAATGTGAATAAACTTTCAGTTAAATTTACACTTTCCACAATTACATGATTGGGAACTTCTAAATCAATCGGTGCAAAATTCCAAATCCCCTTTACGCCTGCATTGACAATTTTATCTGCCACATCTTGAGCGCCATTTTTAGGTATACAAAGTATTGCTATATCAACGTTATGTTCTACTATATATTCCTCTAATTTATCAGAATCCATTATTTCATAATCTCTAAGTTTTAATCCTATTATTTTGGGATTTGCATCAAAAACAGCCTTGATATCAAATCCTGCATTTTTAAATCCCGAATAGTTTGTCAATGCCTGACCAAGATTACCTGCACCTACTAAAATCGCATTATACTTTTTATCAAGCCCTAGAATTTTTCCAATTTCCCTATGAAGAGCTTCCACATTATATCCATACCCCTGCTGACCAAAACCACCAAAATTATTTAAATCCTGTCTTATTTGTGATGCAGTAAAGCCAATGATATCACTTAACTCTTTTGACGATATTCTTTGAATATCTTTTGACAGCAAATCTGCTAAATATCTATAATATTTCGGTAATCTTCTGATAACCGCCATAGAAATATTTTTATTTCCCATGTCTAAAAAACCCCCTGTTAATATTTTTTTGTAGCTTATAATTTATTTTATACCTATATCTAAATAGTCTTTGATATATTAATCATTCGCCCATTGGCTGAATTATTATAGAATAATTATACAATATTTTCGATAAATTTAAAACATTTTTATACCAATATTTCTTCCCATTTTTCATATAATTTTTTTAATTTTTTTTCATACTCAGATTTTTCTATATTTATATCCCTTGATTTATCTGGATTTGTATAAATTTCTTCTCGACAGAGCATTAATTCAAGCCCCTGAATTTGTTTTTCCAAGATTGTTATTTCGTTTTCTAAATCCTTAATACTCTTTTTAACTTCATTTTCTCTTTGTTTTTGCTCTTTTTCACGTTTCTTTTCCTCTTTTAATTGTGTTTTGGTTTTATCCTTATTAAAAGATACTTTTGCTAGTAAATTCATTTCCAGCTGTTGATTTTTCTTTTCTTGATAATAATCGTAGTTACCCAAATATTCAATCACACCACTCTCTGATAATACTAATATTTTATCAATTACTTTGTTAATAAAATACCTATCATGTGATATTGTAAATACTGTTCCTTCGTAATCTATTAAGGCATCCTCCAATACTTCTTTAGAGTCTATATCTAAATGATTTGTTGGTTCATCCAATAGTAGCAGATTAGATTTAGATAAAATAAGTTTTAATATCGCTACCCTCGCTCTTTCACCACCACTTAGAGATTTTATTTCCTTAAATACATCTTCATCTTCAAATAAAAAAGCACCTAATAAATTCCTAACCTCGGTTTGATTTAGCTTGGGTTTAGAGTTCCAAATCTCATCTATTACAGTTTGATTTAGATCCAATGTTTTTTGTTCCTGATGAAAATAGGCCATCTCAACATTCTGTCCTACCCTAAAATTTCCATAGTATTTTTCATCATCACCTACTAAAATCTTAAAAATAGTCGATTTTCCCATACCGTTTGGCCCTATCAAAGCGACTTTTTCGCCTCTGTATATGTTAAAATTAACTCCTTTAAAGAGAATTTTATCATCAAATTTTTTCTCAAGATTTTCCACCTGTAAAACATCTTTACCACTTTGATGCTCCAAATTAAATCTAAATTTTGCCTTTTTCCTCTCGGATTCCGGTTTATCTAGCTTTTTTATCTTATCAAGCATCTTTTCTTTGCTTCTTGCCCTCTTAAGATGTTTTTCTCTCCCATAAGCTTTTAATCTTTCAATTGACTCTTCCTGCTTTTTTATATCTTTTTGCTGATTTTCATAGTTTTTTAATGCGATTTCTTTCTGAAGCTTAGATTCTTTCTGGTACTCTGTATAATTTCCATTATATGCAGTCAGTTTTTTGTTATGAATTTCAAAAATTCTATTCACAGATTGGTCTAAAAAATATCTATCATGGGAAATTGTCATTATAGTTCCATTATAACCTCTTAAAAAACCTTCAAGCCACTCCACAGAATCCGAATCCAAATGATTTGTCGGTTCATCCAGCATTAATAAAGATGGTTTTATAAGAAGCAATTTACCTAGCAACACTCTAGTTTTTTCTCCGCCTGATAGTACATTAATTTTCTTTCCAAATTCTTCATCTTTGAAGCCCAATCCTCTAAGTATACCTAAAACTTCACTTTTATATCCATATCCATTTCTGGCTTCAAACTCTTCATATTTTTTTCCATAATTATCCATTAATGTTTTTAATTCTTTAGTTGATGAATTTTCATTAGAAGATAATTCAGAAATTCGATTCTCTAATTCTCTTAACTCATCTTCTGCTTCAATTAAATCTGAAAATACTTCCATAACCTCATCTAATATAGTATTTTCAGAGTAGAAATTGGTATTTTGCTCCAAATAACCTATTTTACAATTTTTTGAAGTATATATATCACCACTATCATATTCATATATACCTGTAATTATCTTAAATAAAGTAGTTTTTCCAGTGCCATTTATTCCCACTATACCTATTTTATCACCTTCGTTTACTGAAAATGATATATCTTCAAGAACAGTCTCCACACCAAAGCTTTTTTTTACATTGTTGCAAGACAATACTATCATATTTTCTACCTCCAAACTGGATAGTGCGCAATAAAAGGCAATACTATCCTTGATTAATTTTCAGATTAGGAACGGCATTTAAATCCATTCCATCTCTTCTTTCATTTTTATATCTATAATATCCCGCACACCCAATCATAGCAGCATTATCAGTACATAATACGAGAGGGGGATATTTTAAGTTTAATCCACTCTTGTAGCATTCTTCTTCCATTTTTTTCCTTAATGCAGAATTTGATGCTACACCCCCGGATAGTGTTACGGTATTATATTTTTTATCCTTGCAAGCCTTTATCGTTTTATAAACTAATACATCTATAACAGCCGCTTGAAAAGAAGCACACACATCTTCCGGGATAATTTCAATATTTTTCATCTTCATTGAGTTTAGGTAGTTAAGTACAGAAGACTTTAATCCGCTAAAACTAAAATCATATCCTTCCTCATGAATACATGCCCTAGGAAAATTCACGGCATTTGGATTTCCATTTTCAGCTAATTTATCCACTATGGGGCCACCCGGATAACCTAAATTCATAGCCCTTGCAATTTTATCAAACGCTTCTCCTGAAGCATCATCCTTAGTTTTACCTATTATTTCGTATTTTCCATAATCTTTTACCTCTACAAGATGTGTATGACCACCGGAAACAATTAGTGTTATAAATGGCGGTTTGAGTTCCTTATGTTCTATATAATTTGCACTTAAATGACCTTCTATATGGTTCACTCCCACTAATGGTATTCCCAACGTAAATGCTAACATTTTTGCATATGACAATCCAACCAGCAACGCTCCCACAAGACCTGGCCCATAAGTTACAGCCACATGTGTTATATCACCAAAATCAACATTTGCTTCTTCTAAAGCCTGCTGCACCACTATATCTATATTTTCTATATGTTTTCTGGATGCGACTTCCGGCACAACACCTCCAAATTTTTTATGTATATCAATTTGTGTTGAAATAATATTTGAAAGTACTTCTCTTCCATTTTTTAAAATTGAGCAGGCTGTTTCATCACAGCTACTCTCTATGGCAAGTGTAATAATATCTTTAGTATTCATCTTTATAATGCCTCCTTTAGCTGTTTCCACATTATTACTGCGTCCTCTTTATTATCACTATAATACTCTTTTCTAATACCACCGGGTAAAAAACCGTATTTTCTATATAAATTTTGTGCAACCATATTACTTTGTCTTACTTCAAGAGTTATCGCATGAATTCTATTTTCTTCACATTCTTTTATAAGCTCTTCTATCAGTCCATTCCCTATACCTTTTCCCCTGGAATTCTTATGCACTGCAACATTAGTAATATGAGCTTCATCTATAATAAACCACGCTCCTATATATCCATGTATATTTTCATTTTCATCCTCAGCCACTATATACCTGGATAGTTGATTTTTTATTTCGTCTTTTAGTGCTGCCATTGACCATGGTTCCGAAAAGCAAGAAAGTTCAACTTTATAAACATTCGCTATATCATCTAATTTCATTCTTCTATATGTTATTTTCATTATGTCTTTCCTCATATTGAATCTCTGCTTGAGATTTTCTAATATACATCGGAAGAATATCATAGCAATTATAAATATCCATTCCAGCATTATATTTTTTTATAGCTATTGTTCCTATGCTAGATGCTTTTAAGATATTTTTTTCCGATGTTACAAATTCAATATTTTTCACCATTATTAGTTTTTCTTTATATTTTTCTACAGCCTCTCCTAACACTATCACATTTTTGGAATGAGCCTTAATAGCATCTATAAGTTCATCAATATCCAAAACTTCAATATCCTTTATTCGCTTATTATTACTGTACCATGAAGTGTAGACATTAGTTCCCTGTGCATCCAAAATCGGCACCACATCAGCACCGGAATTAGATACATTATTTGCAAGTCCTTCTAAAGAATCTACTGCTACTATTGGTAAACTTCTTACATGAGCCATAGCTTTTACAGTTGCCATCGCAATTCTAAGACCTGTAAAAGATCCTGGACCTATACACACACCCAATAAATCTATATCCTCTACCTTTATATTAGCTAACGAAAATAAATTTTCTAGCATTGGCATTAGCTTTTGCGAGTGGGTTCTCTTATCGTTTATTACTATTTCTCCTATAAGTACATTATCCATTATAAGCGATACACTTGCAGCCTTTGAAGATGTATCAAAACTTAAAATATTCACTATAAACTCACCGCCTCAACAATTTTTTGATATTTTTTGCCATAAGGTATAAATTCTATATTTCTTCCTTCATCTTCATATGATAGAAAAATTTCCAGTCTTTCTTTTGGCAATATATCTTTAATTATATCTGACCATTCAATAACACAAATCCCATTTGAATCTATATATTCGTCAAATCCTATATCATACATTTCTTCGCTACTTCCTATTCTATATACATCAAAATGGTATAACGGAATATTCCCCTCATTATACTCATTTACTATTGTAAATGTAGGGCTCGTAATATCTTCATTTATTCCTAGAGCTTTTGCAATACTTTTTGTCACGGTTGTCTTTCCTGCACCGAGATCTCCATTTAAACATACAATAGCCCCCTCAAATAGCAACTCTCCAAGAGACTTTCCGATTTTCTTTGTATATTCTTCATTTTTAAGAAAAATTTTTCTCATAATTTCACCTACTCCAAAGTTATTACTCTTAATTATTTTTATAATAAAAGTTCACATCATTATATTATACCATAAGTAATATATAAAATGAGTATGAAATCAAAAAGGAAGCCATCTCTGACTTCCCAATAAGTTAACAAATTAAAAGACTATTACTTTTCTTTAAGACTTTAAATTTCATCATTATATAAATTTACAAAATATCTTCGTATAGATTACTTACCATTTTTAGCAGCCATCATACAAGCAGCGGCTATTGAAACCAACTTAGCTGACTCTCCATCAGATCTTGAGCATACAACAATAGGTACTTTTGCACCTACTACCACTCCACCAAAAGTCCATCCTCCAAGATACTTCGCTGTTTTTAAAAGAACATTACCGGCTTCAATAGCAGGAACAACAAGTATATCTGCCTTTCCAGCAACCGGATCATCCACTCCTTTTACCTCAACTGCATGAGCATCCACAGCATTATCAAACTGAAGTGGCCCACTTACTATACAACCTTTAATTTCTCCATTTTTATTCATCTTCTGTAATTCAGTCGCATCTACAGTAGCCGGCATTTTTTCATAATATTTTTCCTTTGCACAAATCATAGCTACTTTTGGCTCTTCATTTCCTAAAGCATGAGCAACTTCAACTGCATTTTCTATTATACCTTTTTTTTGCTGTAAATCAGGAGCAATAAGCATAGCACCATCAGAAGTTAAATAATATTTTTCTTTATCTTCTCTAAATAAAATACCAACATAACTTAATGTCTTCCCTGTTCTCAACTCATTTTCTTTTTTTACAACGGCTTTAAGAATTAATGAAGTGTCTATAAGTCCTTTCATAATCAAATTTGCTTTTCCTAACTTCACCTGATCTACTGCTTTTTGAGCAGAATCCGCCAAATCTTCGGCATGGATTAACTCCATATCTGATATGTCCAAATTAGCTTTCTTAGCTGTAGCAAGTATTTTATCTTCTTCTCCTACAAGTTGAACTTTCACAAATCCCAAGTCTACAGCATTTCTTAGTGCTTCAAGAGTAGCATCATCATACGGAGCAGCAACCGCCACTGTTTGAATAGCATCTCCTGATATTTCTTTGGCTAAATTCACAAAATAATCTTGATTAATCATCTTTTCCTCCCGTTTAAATCAATAATATTCATTTTAATATTTACCGATAATAAAAATATACTCTTCATATTTATATAATCTGCCTACATTATATTTTAGCATATAATTGACATTATGTAAAAGTTTTCCTTTTTCTAAACAATTACAAAAATATACTATTTTTTATAGTTTATGATAGATCCTTTGTAATTATTTAATCTTTTTATCTGACAACTTTATCTTGTTATATACATTCTAAACTTAATTATAATGAAAACAACATAAAAACAGATGACTCAAAGCTGGTGTTTTTTATTTATCATTTTAGAAACATATATTTTTTTAACAGTTCCAATTTTTGATAATAAAATTTTCCTAACTTATGAGTCATCTATCATTCTGCTCTTTAATATTAATTTTACATTACTATATCATGGTCTCAGTAAATTCTGTCTAAATTAGCCATATTTTATATTATTGGCCATTAGTTTGCTCTTATTAAATTTTCTATCTTTTTATATATAGGAATTATTATTACTGAAATCATTATTCCTTTTATAAAGTTGAATGGTGCTATAAACCAGATTACAAATGTAGCCAAATCATGTACTTTTGGATTTACTGCTTTACCAATTCCTATTATTGCCTCTAAGCCCATAAGTTTTCCATAGAATGGCAATAAGAAAAAATAGTTTACAATAGAACCTACTACCACCATCATAATTGTTCCAGATACTAAACTCATCAAAAGACCTTTTAAATTTCTTCTGCTTCTGTATACGATTGAAGATCCTACTACAAACGAGCTTCCTACTACAATGTTTGCCAATTCGCCAACTCCACCTGTAGTCGTGGCCACGATACCATGCAAGAAATTTTTTATCACTTCAACTGCAATTCCTGCAATAGGCCCCAATGCTAACCCGGCTATAAGTGCCGGAATATCAGAAATATCTATTTTTAAGAAATCCGGAAATAATCCCGGTATTGGCATTTCTATAAACATTAATATAAATGATATTGCTGATAACAAAGCTACTTTTACCAGCTTATTTGTTGAAACCCTACTACTTTGTGCTTTTAACGTACTCGCTTTTTGCATATTTTACCTCCTATTATTTCGAGGGGAAATAAAAAAACCTGGAAAAAATCTCTCTCCAGGAATAATAATTACAATTATAACTAACAAATTGCATAAATGTCTTCTCTCATCCAGACTGTACTGTCGGCTTTGGAATCTCACCAAATCTGCTCTAAACAAGCTCGCGGGCTATAACCGCCGGTAGGGAATTTCACCCACCCCCGAAGATTTTCTATTTATTTTCTTAATTAAATTATATTATTAACATTAATTAAAGTCAATATACTTTTGAAAACTTTTTCATAACATATTAAATTGCCTTATCATAGGAATTAAATAAATACTTTTGGCTCTTTTCTTTTAAAATACATATCTTCTAATTCTTTCATATGATAAATATATCCTTCATCATCGAAATATTTTGCACCCGTATGACATTTCTTAATACAAGCACAACATTTCATACATTTGCCAATTATTTTATCAAAATTAAATTTATCTATTGAACCTAATGGACATATTTTTGCACAGATTCCGCAACTATCGCATTTTTCAGTGTCTGTGACAGGTTTTATCTTCACAAAATTTATACTGTTTCCATTTCTATCCCTAGGAGTAAAATATGGTCTAAATGGAATTTCCCCATCTATTTCAACCCGTGAATAATCGCCCGATAATATTTTTTGAGCAACTTTCTTTGCAAAATTATCCAACACAATAAAATCTTCCTGATCAGGTCTATTTTTTGCCAGAATTTCTGAAAATGAATGTTCTCCTATAAAAGCACCACCGGCTATTATATTACAACCACCTTCTTCCATCAGTCTAGAAAGTTCTATTAAACTATCATCAAAATTTCTATTACCAAAAGTTACAATTGGAACTCCCAGAGAATTTTTGGCCTTTATTTTTGATAAATACGGCAATAGCAAATTAGGCACCCTTCCTGCAATAGTAGGAACTGCAAGTACTAGAATATCATTACTATCAAACTCAGGCATTTGTTTTCTATTTTCAGGTGGTGTAAAATTATAAATTGATATTTCGCAACAGAGACTATTCCCCAAATGTTTTTTAAGGCTTTCTGCAAAACCTATTGAAACCTTTTTGGTATTATCTGTACCACTAAAATACATTACGCAAATTCTCTTCATAAAAACACCACCTTTTGCAAAATCTTTTTATATTATCTTTCTATTGATTTTTTGAATTTTTAAATTGCTTCTGTTTCTTTATTTTGTGGAACATTTTTTAGTGATAGGGATACTTTTCCCTTTTCTAAATCTATCCCTATTACTCTTACATTAACTATATCTCCAACTGTTAAAACATCTGACACATTTTTTATCCTTTTCTTTGAAATTTGAGAAATATGAACCAAGCCGTCATTTTTTATGCCTATATCTATAAAAGCACCAAAGTCAACGACATTTCTAACTGTTCCAGTAAGAATCATATCATTTTCTAAATCTTCCAACTTCATAATATCAGTTCTAAGTACGGGTTTTATACCACTATCTCTAATATCTCTTCCCGGCTTTTTAATTTCATCAATAATATCTTTTAACGTAGCTTCTCCGGATTTTAATTCATCGGAAAGTTTAGAAATCCCATATTTCTTTACCCTTGAATCTATATCTTCAAGATTTCCGTTTTTTACATCATTTAATGAATAACCTAGTTTATCCAACAATCCCAGACATGCTTCATAACTTTCGGGATGAACACCTGTATTATCAAGAGGATTATTAGATTCAGGAATTCTTATAAATCCTGCTGATTGCTTAAATGCAGCCGGTCCCAACCTTTTAACATTTTTTAAATCGTTTATATCATTAAATTCTCCATTTTCATCTCTATAAATCACTATATTTTTTGCTACACTTGAAGAAATACCTGCAACATGTTCTAACAGAGAGTATGATGCTGTATTTACGTCTACGCCTATTTTATTTACAGAATCCTCAACTACTCCATCTAGTACTTCAGTCAACCTTTTTTCATTTACATCATGCTGATATTGACCTACTCCTATACTTTTAGGATCTATTTTCACTAATTCAGCCATAGGATCCTGTAATCTTCTAGCAATAGAAATAGCTCCTCTAATAGATACATTTATATCCGGATGCTCTTCATTTGCTAATTTTGAAGCGGAATATACAGATGCACCGGCTTCATTCACAATTACATAACTAACATTTCTATCCATTTCTGATATCATTTCCGCGACAAATCTCTCAGACTCTCTTGAAGCTGTACCATTACCAATAGAAATTATATCCACATTATACTTATTTATCATATTTTTTAATATTTTTTTCGATTCTTCAATTTTATTTTGAGGTTCTGTTGGATATACTGTAGTAAAATCTAATAATTTTCCGTTTTTATCTACAATCGCTATTTTACATCCTGTTCTAAATGCGGGATCAAATCCCATAACTACCTGCTCTTTAATAGGCGGTTGAAGTAAAAGGCCATTTAAATTTTGTCCAAATACTTTTATTGCTCTTTCCTGTGCTATTTCTGTCAAATGATTTCTTAACTCTCTTTCTATTGATGGAAATATTAATCTTTTATATGAATCTTGTGCTATTTCAAAAAGTATATTTTCATTTCCCTCATTCTGTGCTCCAGTGTATCTTTTGGCTATTTCATCTATCATAGTTTGATCGTCAAGTACTATTTTCACGGATAAAAAGTCCTCCTTTTCACCTCTGTTTATAGCCAAAGTTCTATGAGGAAGAATATCTTTTATTGACTCTGAAAAATCATAATACATTTTATATACTGAATCCTCTTCATTTTTCGCTTTTGAGCTAATTAGTCCATGATTCAAACCATATTCTCTTATATATTTTCTAATGTCAGCATCATCACTCATCTGCTCTGCAACAATATCTTTAGCACCTTCAATAGCAGTTTGAATATCTAATACATCATTTTCTTCATTTACAAATGCAAATGCCTCTTTTTCCAAATCTATATTTTTTGACAGCAAAAGCATAAGAGCTAAAGGTTCTAATCCTCTTTCTTTCGCAATTGTAGCTCTTGTTCTCTTTTTTTGCTTATATGGGGCATATATATCCTCTGCTTCCTGAAGAGTTTTTGCCTTTTCAAGTGATTTTTCTATCTCTTCTGTCAGCTTTCCTTGTTCATCTATAAGTCTCATAATATCTTCTTTTCTGGATTCAAGATTTCTAAGATAAGTTAATCTTTCAAATAAATCTCTTAATTGAGTATCACTCATTTCTCCAGTCATTTCTTTTCTATATCTTGCAATAAATGGTATTGTATTACCCTCATCTATGAGTTTTATTGCATTTTCAATCTGATATTCTTTTAATTTAAATTCTTTTATTAGTATTTCATTAATATTCATTTTCTTTCCTTTTCTGCTTGTTTTTTAGATATTCAAACATAAATTTATCCAAATCACCATTCATTACAGAATCTACATTTGCATTCTCAAAATTAGTTCTATGATCCTTTACCAGTTTATATGGTTGAAATACATATGACCTTATTTGACTTCCCCACGTAATTTGATTGTACTTACCTTGTATATCCTCTATTCTTTCTTTTTGTTCTTCCTCTTTTAACTGTATTAATTTCGCTATTAAAAGTTTCATTGCCACATCTCTATTCATGTGCTGACTTCTCTCGTTTTGACACTGTACTACTACACCAGTTGGAATATGTGTTATCCTTACAGCTGAATCAGTTGTGTTTACATGTTGACCTCCTGCTCCAGACGCTCTATATGTATCTACCTTCAAATCAGCTTGATTTACTTCTATATTTATATTTTCGTCTATTTCCGGCATTACATCCACAGATGCAAAAGAGGTATGTCTTTTTCCCGAAGAATCAAATGGAGATATTCTAACCAACCTGTGAACACCTTTTTCACTCTTTAAATATCCATAGGCATTTTCTCCCTTTATTAACAATGTAGCTGTTTTTATACCTGCTTCAGTATCATAAATTAAATCCAGTAATTTCACCGAATATTTCTTCGATTCTGCCCACCTTGTGTACATTCGTAGCATCATTTGAGACCAATCTTGAGCATCTAGTCCACCTGTTCCTGGATTAATTGATAATATAGCATTATTTTTGTCGTATTCACCATTAAACAAAAGTTCTAAGGTCATGGATTCCAATTTCCCTTTTGCCAGCTTTATTCTATTTACTAAGGATTCTTCCAATGATTTTGATTCGGTTTCATCTGATTCTTCGCTTAAATCAATTAAAATACCTACTTCTTCATATAAAGTGTATAACTCATTATAACTTTCCAATTTAACTGAAATCGCCTTATTTTCCTGAAGATATTTATTAGCTTTTTCACTATCTTCCCAAAATTCCTGCTCTTCCATTAAAGTATTTATATCTACCTGCTTTGCTCTCAAACCATCCAGGTCAAAGAGAAACACCTAACTCTCTTACTCTGAAGCCGATAGAATCGAACTCCGCCTTGTAATCTTGTATATTTAACATATATATACATTCCTCCTCAAATCAGTTCATTTAAAATCAATATTTTTATATAACTTAATGTCTTTTGCTATAATAAAATATTATAGTGGTAATTAATTTTTGTACATATTTTTTATTATAACATAGCATGTATACTAAAAATAGATTTAGTATATATATTTATTTAATTTATAGTCTTTATTTTTTTATTTATGTTATGCCTCACAGAACGAGTATAAGTTACTAAACAAAGAAATCCCGACTAAATAAAAGTCAGGATTTCTCTTTAGCGATAAAATCGCTTATTTAAAATTTTAAGGGTACAATTCTATCAAAATTTATTATGGTTTATACCATACATTTACATTAATATTTGTTAAATAAAATTAAAAACTACATATTTGTACAATTGTGTAATTTTCCTGTTTCTATACTCTTTTTAATATTATCAAGAGAAATTGAAACTAAATTATCTACTGCTGTTTCAGTAAAGAATGCAAAATGTCCTGTCAATACAACATTATCCATTCCCATCAATTTTTCAACAACAGTTCCTTTAATCTTTTCAAGACCTACTTTCTGATTAACATAAAGAGTCTCACATTCTAACACATCAAGACCAGCTCCTGCTAGTTTTCCAGATTCAAGAGCTTCAATTATATCATCTATATTAACTAAAGCACCTCTACCTGTATTAACTACTATTGCATCATCTTTCATTATCTTTATATTATCCTTATTTATTAAGTGATAAGTATCATCTACCAATGGTAAATGTAAAGAAATAATATCAGCTTCTTTTAATAATTCTTCTAATGTATCTTTGTATTCCAATACACCATCTGCATCAGGATTTCTGAACTTATCATATCCTATAATATTAGCTCCTAATCCCTTAAAAAGTGTACCTGCAGTAAGACCTATTCTACCTGTTCCTACTATACCAACTGTACAACTTCTAATTTCTCTTGATATAAGATCCTTGTTCCAAGAGAAATCTCCAACAGACATTGCTTTTTCAATACGTTTAACATTTCTCAATAGATGCATAGCATGAGAAACAGCTAATTCAGCTATGGCATTAGGAGAATATCTAGGAACATTTGTAATTGCTATTCCGTATTCTTTTGCCATATCTAAGCCAAACATATCAACACCTGCAGTTCTTGATGAAATCTGACCAACGCCATATTCTTTTAATTTTTTGAATATCTCTTCATCTTTTACAGGTATAACTTGTTGAGTCGTAACACCGTCAAACCCTTTAGCTTTTTCAACTGAATCTAATGTTAATAAACCTTTTTCTAATACTACTTCTATATTATTTTCTTTTGACCACTTAAGAAATGCTTTTTCTTCATATGGTTGAACATGATATGCTAAAATTCTCATTTTTTCCTCCACCTTTACTAAAAATACATGAAAACTAAAAACAAGATAATCTTATTTTTGTATTGAATCCAATGCCTCTATTATTTCAGGAATTACTTTGTATAGATCCCCAACTATTCCATAATCAGCTACCTTAAATATAGGTGCATCTGGATCTTTATTTATTGCAACTATTATATCTGACTCTTTCATTCCAGCTAGATGCTGAATAGCTCCTGATATACCACAAGCTACATATAGGTTAGGCTTAACTGTCACACCAGTCTGACCAACCTGATGACTTCTGTCTATCCAACCAGCATCAACTGCAGCTCTTGATGAACCTACAACACCACCAAGTTTATTCGCTAATTCTTCTATTAGCTTAAATCCGTCTGGAGTTTTAAGTCCCAAACCACCAGATACTATTATATTTGCATCTGTCAATGAAACTTTTTCATGAGCAGATTTTACTATTTCAATAATCTTAGTTCTGATATCAGATTCCTTTAAATCGATGTTTAAATTAACAACTTCACCTTTTCTAGAATCATCTCTTTCTGCCTTATCCATAACACCTGGTCTTACTGTAGACATCTGTGGTCTGGCATCCGGACATATAATAGTGGCCATTATATTACCACCAAATGCAGGTCTAGTCTGCTTGATTTTACCATCTTCTTCATCTATTTCTAATTTTGTACAGTCAGCTGTAAGCCCAGTGTTAAGTCTTGATGCTATTCTAGGAGCTAAATCTCTACCTATATTTGTAGCACCAACTAGAACTATTTCCGGTTTTATTTCTTCAATTGCATCAACTATTACTTTTGTATAAGCATCAGTTGTATAATTTTCTAATAGAGCATCATTTGCATAGTATACAGTTTCTGCTCCATATGCATAAAGCTCTGGAATTAAACTATCAACATCTTTACCTAAAAGTATTGCATTTAATTTTTTCCCTTTTACATTTGCTAATTTTCTTCCTTCACCTAGTAATTCGATTACTACTGGTGTAAGTTTTCCCTGTCTCTGTTCAGCGAAAACCCAAATATCTTTATACTGGTTAATATCTTTTATCTCCATAATATTACTCTCCCTAAAATACCTACTAAATTATATGTGCATGCTTAAATTCATTTACTAGTTTTGCAGCGACTTCCTTTTCAGTTCCTTCTAAAATAACTCCCTGACCCTTTACTTCTGGTGTAAATGATCTAAATACTCTAGTTGGAGACGCCTTTAAACCAACTTCCGCTGTAGTAATATCTACATCATTTATTGTAAGTATCGGTATTTCCTTTTCATAGGCATCAAATATCTTATCAATATACATATGTCTTGGTTCATTAAGTTCTTTTACAGCTGTAAGAAGTATTGGCATAGAAGCTTCAATAACTTCATATCCATCTTCTAACTGTCTTTGCACTCTTACTTTATCACCTAATAACTCCATTTTTTCAACATATGTTATTTGTGGAATTCCAAGTTTTTCTGAAATCTGAGGTCCAACCTGAGCTGTGTCCCCATCTATTGCCTGTCTACCAGCGAATATTATGTCGTATTCACCAATCTTTCTTATTGCTGCAGCAAGTGCATTTGAAGTTGCCCATGTATCTGAACCACCAAACGCTCTATCACTTAGTAATATAGCTTCATCTGCACCCATTGCTAAACATTCTCTCAACATCACATCTGCTTGTGGAGGTCCCATTGATAATACTGTAACTTTTACATCGTCATATTTTTCTTTAAGAGCTAGTGCTTCTTCTAAGGCATTAGCATCATCCGGATTTAATATACTAGGAACACCTTCTCTTATTAGAGTGTTCGTCTTTTTGTCTATTTTAACTTCTGTTGTATCTGGTACTTGTTTTACACATACTATAATTTTCAAATTGTACACCGTCCTTTACTTTAATAACTTTCCTGCGATTACTATCTGCTGAACTTGAGAAGTACCTTCGTAGATTGAAAGTATTCTGGCATCACGATAGATTCTTTCTATTCTATAGTCCTTAACATATCCATATCCACCGTGTAACTGTAAAGCTTTATAAGCTACTTCATTTGCTACTTCAGCTGCATAATATTTAGCCATAGAAGATGCTATTGCAGGACTTTCACCATTATCTTTCAACTGAGCTGCTTGATAAACTAATAATCTAGCTGCTTCTATTTTTGTAGCCATATCAGCTATAGTAAACTGAGTGTTCTGGAACTGAGATAATGTTCTACCAAACTGAACTCTTTCCTTAGTGTACTTTATAGCTTCATCCAAAGCACTTTGAGCAACACCCACAGCCTGAGCAGCAACACCAATTCTACCGGCTTCAAGAGTATTCATCATTACGCTGAATCCCTTACCTTCTTTTCCTAGCAAGTTTTCTTTAGGAACTATTACGTTTTCAAATATCAAATCTGAAGTTCTAGTACCTCTAATACCCATTTTATCTTCATGGGCACCATGAGAAAATCCTTCCCATTTAGCTTCAACTATGAAAGTAGATATTCCCTTTGTTCCTTTTCCTTTTTCTGTAACTGCAGTAATGATAGCAAAATCGCAGAAAGGAGCATTTGTTATCCAACACTTTCTACCATTAAGTACATAGTGATCTCCTTCAAGAACTGCTGTAGTTTGAGTGGCACTTGCATCTGAACCTGCACCCGGTTCTGTAAGACCGAAAGCACCTACTAAAGTACCTTCTGCAAGTGGCTTAAGATATTTTTCTTTCTGTGCATCTGTACCAAAGTTAATAAGTGGAAGTGCAACCAATGAAGCACCTGCAGTTACATATGTACCACAAGAAGCATCCGCTCTTGATAATTCTTCCATTATTATTGCATAAGATACATAGTCTGCACCTGCACCGCCATATTCTCTAGGAACGATTGGACAAGAGAATTTATATTTTGCTAATTTGTCTATAAATTCTTTTGGCATTTCAACGCCTTCTCTGTCCATTTTTTCTGCTAAATCAGTATCATACAATTCACGCTGGCAAAAATCTTTAACTGATTTTTTTACTAATTCGTGTTCTTTCTTAAATATCATTGTTAACCTCCAATTATGTTGATTTAAGCTATTATATCAGCAAATGTTTGAATTCTAGTTCTTATTTGCTCAATACTACTTGTCTGTTGTTCAATTTCAATATATAGATGTGGTATTTCTGCTTTTTCAAGATCTTTCTTAACGATTGGGTAGTCGTATTCTTCTGGATCACAGAATTTCATTAGTGCATAAACTACTCCATCTAGATCCATTTTCTTAACATCGTCTACTATTATCTTTCCTCTATTCTTGTAAGGATCATATGCAAGTGAACATCCATCTATTTCTGACCACTGTTTTGCTAATCTTTCAAGAGCACAATTTCCATCTGGAACTAGAGTATTGAATTGTCTAGTTTCCTGAGCTACATTGTCATAAGCTATAGCTATATTGTTTTCTTCAAATACATCTAATATTTCCTTTGAATCAAGTATTATACCTGTAACTAAAACTTTCTTTCCAGTAAAATTTTCTTTAGGCATAGATTTTAATACTTTGTTTAACTCTTTAACTAATTCAGTATGTTCTTCTTTTTTCATAAAAAGACCACTTTTAATTACTACATTTCTAATGTAAGGAGTTATTGTACATAGATAGTCTGGCACTATTTTGACAAATTCTTGTAAAGCTTTTCTGTGTTCATTATATATTTCTATACTCTTATGAATATCTTCATCTTTTATTTCATGTCCACAAATTTCTTCCAATTTAGCTTTAACACCTTTGTATTCTTCTACTAAATAATCAACGCCAGCCTGTATTTTTCTATTTTGAGGATGAACAAATGGAATCATAGGTATTTTAATTCCAGATTTCCAGTTCTGAGTCATACAGATTAATGTGTCGCACATACAAGGAATCATTACAGCTGACAATCCATCGTAGCTTCCTTTCAAACCATATTCAAATATTGATTGCATAATTGAACAGGCAAAAGCAGGGAAATACTGCTTCGCACCATCTAAAGAGACATTACCTCCCCAGATTCCCATTGGTACCATACCTGCAGCGTGAACTAATTCTTCCGGAGTATATACTGGAAGACATCCAACAACTTTATTTCCTTCAGCTATGTATTCTTGCATTAATCTCTTAGGATTATTTGCAGCATCTTCTAATTTGAAAAGTATATCGCTTAAATTCATTACTGTTGTTCCCCCTTTGTTCTTCTTTCTTCCATTACTTCTATTAAACCTTCAAGTCTTGTTTCAAACTGAGCTTCGGCAAAGTTTCTAGGGTCAGCCTGGTCACCATCAAATCCTGCATATGGAATATTAGTTTGCTCATGAACTCTTCTTTGCATTTCATACTGAACAAAACTCATTAGTTTACAACTTCTATTCATATGGTAGAATGCACCTACGCAATCACCTTCTCTAAGAGCATTAACACGATACTCAACCATTTTTTCGATATTTACATTGTTGAACATTGAGCTGTATGCTCTTGCCATACCATCTAAATCATTAGCTTCGTAAACTAAAGCCCAAGCGTGAGGATAAACACTTCCTGTCATGTTCACGCCTTTCTTAGCAAGAGATTTCATCTTGTAACCAATATATGGCCAGCAAGGAATACCTTCCATCATTATTCTGTATTTTTCTTCACCTCTAAAGCTTGTTGCACCAGTTTTTGCATTTTCTTCTAGGTGGTCAATCAGTAACTTAAACGCTTCTGTTGTTTCCTTTTTACCTCTTGCAGCAACTATTGCAGCCATATAAGTGAATAAATCAAAACCATTCATTGGAGAAGGGAAATTTCCTGATGGTAAACTCATTGAATATTTCCATAATTTACCATTTTCAGAAGATATTTTCATAACCTCTTCCAATCTCTTTGGATCAAATTTCTTTCCTGATATTACTTCCAACTGTTTGATAGCTTCTTCAAATTGACCTCTCAAATATTTGATTCTTGTCTCAGAAACTTCATAATCATAATTGTAAGTTGTATCTATCATTATTAGCGGTATATTTTTTTCTCTTGCAATATTTTCATACCACTTAATAACCTCATTACAAATATTATTACAACAGCATAGAAAATCTGGCTCCGGCATTGGCAATGCATCAGATCTTCCTTTTAATAATAAACCAAAGTTAGTTCTTGCATATGCACATAAGTCATTAGAATATCCATCATTTTCTGCAAGTTCACACAACTCAAGAGATTCTTTTTTTGCCGCAACACCTGCAGCGTGATTTTCTGGATACAGCAGATCTAAATCAAATATTTCAGCTAATTCCTGTGGGAAAACTGAAGTTGCCCAACCTACTGGTCTACCTTCTTCTTTAGCCTTGAATGCATTAGCATATTGCTGTGCAAGGACTTCATTTATAACTTTAACCGGATTCTTCTTTTCTTCCACTTAAAACACCTCCAAATAATCTCTTAAAAACTACTTAATTATATCTTTATTCTTTAACTCTTCTATTTCTGCCTGTGACATACCAGCCTGAATCAATACTTCATCAGTATGTTCAGCAAACTTAGGAGCTCTTCTGTATTCACCTCTTGGATTTTCAGTAAACATTACTGGAGTGTTGAATATTACACCTTCATGGCCATTTTCATAAGTATGTTTGATTAAGTAATCATTTGCCCAACACTGTTCATCAACCAATACATCCGATGGAGTAGCAAGTTTTTCATAAGGAATACCTGCAGCCTGTAGTCTTTCACACCATTCATCAATTGGTCTCTTAGCAAATTCCTCTTCCATCATCATAACAAACTCTTCTACATAGTTAACAGCACTCTTCAATGTACTATATTTACTTCCTATTAAATCAGGTCTTTCTATTACTGTATTGCAGAAATTAGGGAACCACTTATCATACTGGAAGAATGCTATCTGTATCCACTTATCATCTGCACACTTAAAAGTAGTATTTAATGGGTTTGGTGGCTGACGACGAGTGATAGGCATTTCGTATCCATAGTGAGCAGCTGATACCATAATACCCATACCAAATACCGCAGTATGGAATAATGATACTGTGACTCTTTCACCCTTACCTGTTTCTTTTCTCTTATATAAAGCTGCTAATATACCTGCAGCCAAACTCATACCGGCATAGTGATCTCCAAGACCTGCAACCGGATTGGCTGGAGAAGTTCCCTTTTCCATCAAACTTGCAGCTACACCACCTCTTGCAAAGTATGCAGTATAGTCGAACGCTGGATTATCCTTTGCTGGACCCTTATCTCCGTATCCTAGTAAGTGAGCAAAGATTATATGAGGAGCTCTCTTCTTAATTTCTTCATAATTCAGTCCACTCTTATCCAAAGCTTTCTGTCTAGTATTTGTTAAGAAAACGTCTGCAGAATCTAATAATTTATAGATAACTTCAACACCTTCTTTGGTATTAGTATCAATTACTATATCCTTTTTACCAGAGTTTTCAATTTCGAACATTGGATTTTCTTCTTCAGTTGCTGGGAAACACCACTGAATACCAACAATTCTCATTGAGTCACCAAAATGTGGTTCTATCTTTATTACTTCAGCACCCCAATCTGCAAGTAATCTACCACATACTGGTGCAGCAACAAAGTTTGCATATTCAATTACTCTTATACCCTCTAATGGTAATCCCTTATTTGACATAACTCTACCTCCTAAAAATACATTGATTACTATATATTGACATCTCAATATATTTAAAATAAATTCTAGTTTGAAACTAGCATATAATAAATTAAAACTATAAGAATGTCATTAATTGACTTCCATTTATTATATTAGCAAAATTCATACCAACTTTTATCCTTTCAGTTTTTTTTTATTTTTTTTATTTAATCAATAATCCTTCTCGGTAAATTAACTTTTTCAAAAAATCTTAACGTTGTTAAAGATATGTTAAATACTATATTATTCTATTTTTTAACAGATTGTATACAATATTCTTTAAAGAGCATGGTATTTTTTTTGAAAAAAAATTTTTATTTATTTGTTAGAAATTTATTTTAACAATATTTTTGACAATATTTTTGACATATTTTTTTGCTTTTTGCAAAAAATATCTATAAATTAAGACAAAAATAAAAGATACGGGTTTTTAAATAAAGAAAACTCGTATCTTTTTATTATTTTTTATTAATTTTTTGTCATTATATTAAGTTTATAATGCAAATTAGACATTTATATGTTTGTTATTTAACTAATTTATTTTTTTGCTTTTTGCAACTTTTTTGCTTTTTGCAAAACCGTCATTTTAAACTTCTTCCATTTCCTCTCTATCTAATTCCCACTTATGATCAGGATTTTCTTTTTTAAACTTTCTATTCTTATAAACACCTATAGTTAAGAATGGTATTATTATTGAGAATATACCCAAATATCCACAATATCCGTAACCATATTTCACTATATTGCTTAATCCTGTCAATGATATAAGCACTGCAATGACCATTATTGCACATGCTACAAACGCCCTTCTTGCTCTCTGTGTTTTAATAAATCCAAGTTTTTCATGATCTTCGAATCTATTAACAAGCCCAAATATAGTGGTAACCCCTGTAGATATCAGACATAAGAATAATGATACTTTATAAGCAAATGCCACAAATGCATTTCCCGAATGAGTAGCAACATAAAGAGTCGGCAAAGTCATTTGATTTGCTGCTTTGAAGTCAGCATACCAACCAAGTAACATAGTAACAGCAAGGCATAAAGCAATTGCATTCATAACAAAAGAAAGAGCCATGGCAGCAGTAGCTTGTTTTTCATTTCTCAATAATTCTCTTGAACTGGCGGCTAAAGAAGGAATAACAACCGACTGGAATCCAGCATATGTAAAGATTAAGATAAAAGGTTTCATAGGATTTTCACCCCAAAATTGTCTTTCAGATAAAATAGTAGCTATAGTGTCTGACTTAATACTTATTCCTGTTAAGAATATTAATAAACAACATACCATTATTATTATAGACATTATACCGGCAGCACTTGATACAACCAAAGCACCAAATATTGTCAACATAAGCAATACAAATCCAACTAATAATACTGATAGGAAGTATGGTAATCCCATTGTCTGGAAAACCGATGCTGCTCCTGCAATTACTGCCCCAACTGCTATTATTACCATTAGATAATAATATATTTCCCATAATATTTCTAACTTTTCATATGGATGCCATAATTCCCTGAATAAATCTTTATAATTTTTACAATCCTTATTATTATACATTACTATAGCTTCTCTTAAAGTTACAGTAAGCAAGATCATGGCAAGTATAGCCATAACCGGCGCGGTCCATCCATATTGTACATAATATTGAACTTCCTGATTACCAGTGGCAAACCCTCCACCTGCATGAGACCCAAATAAAACCGCAGCTACACCAAATATAGCTCCAATTGGACTGATGTTTCTAGCTTTTTTCATTTTTATAATACCTCCTTAATTAGTTAATTAATTATAATAATATAATTAACTAATTAAGTAGCAAAATGCATGCCAACTTATAATTTAATGTGTCCTCTTTTTATCTTTCTATAAACTGTAGATGGATTTATTCCGACAGCCTTGGCTGCATTTGTTATATTACCATATTTTTCTAAAGCTTTTTTCAGAATTTCTTGTTCTACTATTCTATGGGCTTCATCTATATTCACAATATCATTTACTATAATACCTTGAACCCCTTCTAATTCTTCTGTTTCATTCACTTCATTGTTTCCATTTTCATTATAATCAATATCTTCTCCCAATATCGAGTCTATATCCTTATCCTCAATCTGATCGATATTCCCCAAAGTCAATATCCTCTCCAGTTGTTCCGCATATATATTTTCATGAGGAGAAAGTATTACTAGTCTCTCAATTACATTTTTCAGCTCCCTTACATTACCCTCCCACTTATTTTTCATAAGAATTTTTTCGGCTTCAGATGTAAGTTTTATTTTTCTATTATATCTTTTATTGAATAAATCTATATAATAATTTCCTATAACAAGAATATCTTCTTTTCTTTCTCTCAATGGCGGAATTAAAAGTGGAATTACATTTAGCCTATAATATAAATCCTGTCTAAACACCTTTGGATCTTTAAGTTCCTGCTTAGTTTTGTTGGTAGCACATATATATCTTACATCTACTTTTTTAGGCTTTACAGCACCTATTCTAAGTATTGCATTTTCCTGAATAACCCTGAGAAGTTTTTTTTGAGTCTCCAAAGGTAGCTCGCCTATCTCATCAAGAAATAAAGTACCACCGTCTGCAGCTTCAATCAATCCTATTTTTCCATCTTTTTTTGCCCCGGTAAATGATCCTTTTTCATAACCAAATAATTCAGATTCTATCAAATCATATGGTATAGATGCACAGTTAATAGCCACAAAATTCTTATCTCTTCTATTACTCTGATTCCAGATAGAATTTGCTATTATTTCTTTACCAACCCCTGACTCTCCTACTATAAATACCGGAGCATCAGATGGAGCTACTCTGTCTATTATAGATTTGATTCTCTTTAATTGTGGACTTTCACTTATATATTCTTTTACATCATGTTCTTGAGTGTTGACCTTTCTTGCAAGATTTATTAATCTGGATACATCTCTACCTGTAAGAACTCCTCCCTTAAATATTCCATCTTTATCTATTATCGGAACAGCTGTATAAGATATTACCCTTCCATCAGAATAGACAATATCTCTATACACTTTTTTCTTTTTTTCTATCATTTCTGTTATCACCGGATTTTCTACCTTGCCATCTTTTACAAGTTCCAATATATTTTTTCCTAAGACATCTTCTCTCTTAAATGGTAATAACTCATCACATATACCATTCATTTTTCTAAGAATTCCGTTTTCATCAAATACTACTACTATTTCATCAATATGTTCAATTACATTTGATATTAGTTCATCTAAAATAAATGTTCTTTCAAAAACATATAATGAATATTTTTCTTCCTCACTAAACCTTATTATAAACTCCACACCATTCAAATGGGTTTCAGTAAGATTAAAAAATTTTACATCTGGATTATCCGTATTGGTTTTGGTTATTTTAACCTGATTTAGACTTTCCAGTTCATCTACATCTAGATATTCATAAACATGTTCAAACTGCTTATTCTTACAGACTATATCGCCTTTACGGCTAAATATTATCGCAGGATTATCAATATTTGATATTAATTTTTTAAGCATCAAAAAATCCATAATTTTTCTCCATTCAACTATGGAGATATGAATACTCATATCTCCATAAGCCTAAACTATATTACTTTTAATCTATTATTTTCCACAACAATTTTTATATTTTTCTCCACTACCACAAGGACAAGGCTCATTTCTACCAACTGTTTTTTCAGATTTTTTCTGAGTTGTCTTTGCTTTGTGACTTTCCTCTGTATCAGGCGATTCTAATGAATCAACATCAACAACTGCCTTTCTTTCGACTGGAACTTCAACTTGAATATTAAATAAGTAAGAAACAGTATCTTCCCTTATTAGTTTATTCATTTCATCGAACATCTCAAAACCTTCCATTTTATATGCAATTACTGGATCAATCTGACCTATAGCTCTAAGTCCTATGCCCTGACGAAGTTGATCCATAGCATCAATATGATCTATCCAATGATTATCGACAGATTGAAGAAGTATTATTCTTTCAACCTCTCTCATTCTTTCAGAGCCTATAAATTCTTCTTTTTCCATATAAAGTTCCAATACTCTATTATATATGGAATCAAGAGCTTCAATAGGACTCATTGAAGATAAATCTAATTGATCTATTGTTCCGCCCGGAAGATATTTACGATATAAATGACTTCTTAAAGCTTTGTAGTCTAATTTTTCTTTTTCATCAGTATACATATCAACGGCATCAGTTAAAACTTCTCTCATCATAAGCTGAATTTGTTCCTGTAAATTTTCCCCTGATAAAACTCTTTTTCTCTCTTTATAAATTATCTCTCTTTGTTTATTCATTACATCGTCATATTCCAATACGTGCTTTCTTATACCGAAGTTTTTACCTTCGACCTTTTTCTGAGCATTTTCTATAGACTTTGTAAGCATTCTATGTTCGATAGGAGTTTCTTCATCCATTCCCAACTTGTCAAGTAAACCTTGAATCCTTTCACTACCAAACAATCTCATTAGATCATCATCAAGACCTATATAGAATCTAGATTCCCCCGGATCTCCCTGACGTCCGGCACGACCTCTTAACTGATTATCTATTCTACGAGACTCATGTCTTTCTGTACCTAAGATACAAAGACCTCCCGCTTTTAACACATCTTCTTGTTCAAGATCGGTTAAACGCTTATATTCATCATATAATTTTTTATAAGTTTTTCTGGCTGCATCATACTCTTCATTTTCTTCAACACCTGCTGTTTCATTTGCTGAATTAACCCTATTTATCATTTCATCAGTAAAGTTCAATCTCTTCATTTCTTTAAGAGCCATAAAAGAAGGATTACCACCTAAAAGTATATCTGTACCTCTACCTGCCATATTCGTAGCTATAGTAACCGCTCCCAATCTACCTGCCTGAGCAACTATTTCTGCCTCTTTTTCATGGAATTTTGCATTCAAAACTTCATGTTCTATACCATATTCTGTAAGTATAGCAGAAAGAAGTTCTGATTTTTCTATAGAAACAGTACCTACAAGAACCGGCTGTTTCTTATTATGTCTTTCAACAATATCTCTTGCAACAGCATTAAATTTAGCAATTTGATTTGCATATACTGAATCCGGTAAATCATTTCTCAAAAGAGGTTTATTAGTCGGTACCTGGAATACATCCATCTTATAAATTGACTTAAACTCTTCTTCTTCAGTCTTGGCTGTACCTGTCATACCGGATAATTTACTATACATTCTAAAGTAATTCTGGAATGTAATAGTAGCTAGAGTCTTAGATTCCCTCTGAATAGTAAGACCTTCTTTGGCCTCAATCGCCTGATGAAGTCCATCAGAATATCTTCTACCAAACATAAGTCTACCCGTAAATTCGTCTACTATTACTATTTCATCATCTTTCGCCACGTAATCAACATCTTTTCTCATTATTGTATGGGCTTTTAACGCCTGATTAATATGGTGATATAGTTCCGTATGTTCCATAGTGGTAATATTATCGACATTGAAATATACTTCTGCTTTTTTTATACCCGTTTCAGTCAAAGAAACTGCTTTATCTTTTTCTTCTTTTTCATAATCTTCTTCACTAAGTGTAAGAATAAATACATTGGCGTCTGAATACAGATGAGTAGATTTATCTCCAGGTCCAGAAATAATAAGAGGAGTTCTGGCTTCATCGACCAATATAGAATCGACTTCATCGACAATCGCAAAGTTCAACCCTCTTTGAACCATTTGTTCCTCATGAATCACCATATTATCCTTCAAATAATCAAATCCATATTCATTGTTTGTACCGTAAGTAATATCACAATCATACTGTTGTTTTCTCTCTTTAGGATTTTGACCGTGGACAATAACCCCTACAGTCATTCCTAAAAATTCATATATTTTCGCCATCTGATCACGGTCACGTTTCGCAAGGTAATCATTCACTGTAACAACATGTACACCCTTGCCTTCAAGAGCATTTAAATAAACCGGACAAGTTGCAACAAGTGTTTTACCTTCACCAGTTTTCATTTCAGCTATACGCCCTTGATGTAATACAATTCCACCTATTAACTGAACTCTAAAGTGCTTCATTCCCAATACTCTAGTAGAAACTTCTCTTACAACAGCAAATGCATCCACTAAAATATCATCTAGTGTTTCTCCATTTTTTAATCTTTCTTTAAATACAGATGTCATATTCTGTAATTCTTCATCAGACATTTCGGCATACTTTGAACCTACACTATCTATTTTGTCAACAATTTTATTGAATTGTTTCAAATCTTTTTTATCGGCCATATTAAATAGGCCATCTAAAAACCCCATATATCTTCTCCTATTCTATACAAAAATTATTTTATATTAACTATTATTAATTGCTATTAACACACATTCATAGTCAATTATACCATATTTATTGAAAAAAAAGCTAAAAATATTTAAAATAATTTCTTTTGTTTTAGATAAGAAATCCAAATATTAACTACTATTTATTGATTTTTATTATAAAATAGGATAATATAGATTTATTATTCATCATATAATATAGGAGGTATTTAATGAAAGAAAACATTTCGAGCAAATCTACAGGTTTAAAAGACATTCGTACTCTTACAGGTTCTTCTTTGTTGGTCGCTATGTCGGTGATTGTAGATTTTTTCAGAATAGTAATTAGTAATATTTTAGAAATTTCATTTGGATTTGCACCAATAGCTTTAGGAGGAGCAATTTATGGGCCAATAGTAGGTGGTATTATTGGCGGTATAGCTGATATTATTCAATATTTAGTAAGATCATCCGGCCCCTTTTTCCCAGGATTTACTTTAAATGCAATACTCACTGGTATAATATATGGACTATTTTTATACAAAAAGGAAATAACATTAAAAAGAATTGTACTATGTGTATTAGTAGAGGGTATACTTATAACAATTATATTGACTCCAATATGGCTAAATATACTATATGGAGCAAAGTTTTTTGCAATCCCCCGAATTATTAAATTCGTAGCTCTATTCCCTATTAAAGTATCTATTTTATACGCACTACTAAAATTGCTAAAACAATATAAAATGATTAGACAATAATAGAGTATAAAAAATAATTTCCCATATGCTTAATAAAAATAAACATATGGGAGTAATTTTTTATTGAAGTATTTAGCTGACCTGATCTTTGACCCCACACTCGCCTGCTGGAACTTTCGCTTTGGGGTTACCGCACTACTAATCCTCTCGATTTCCTCGGCAGGACTTACATCTAAGCCGCACCATGCTCACGATTCAATTTTTAGAATTCGCTTACGTGGGTCCTTTTGCCTGCGACTGGCTTGGACTTTCAACCACAGACCTAAATACCATTTTATTTTATTAGTATAATTCACTTATGTCAAGTCTTTTGTGTATTTACCTGTCAAAAAACTCATAACTATTATCTGTTCTACCCCATTCATCTTTAAAACCTTACTTATTTCATCAACAGTAGAACCTGTAGTAAATATATCATCAATTAATATAATTCTTGCACCTTCCAGATTATTTTCATATTTTTTACTTATATTAAATGCATTTCGCAATTCTTTTTTTCTCTCATTTCTGCTTAATTTAAACAGTCTTTTTGTATTCTTTTTTCTTTCAATAGCATTTATTATTGGAATTTGTAAATATTTCGACAGATAAAAAGCTATTTTTTCGGATTGATTAAATCCCCTTTCCTTGTATCTTTTTTTACTTAAGGGTACAAAACAAATAAAATCTATTTTACTTATTTCTTTTTCATAATATAATTTTATGATATCAAACATAATTTCAGCCATAATTTTGGATAAATAAGTTTTCATTCCATATTTTAAACCAAATACAAACTTTATAGATGTCTCGTCATATTCTAAAAATGAAATATTTCTATCAAATAAAAAGTTTCTATCCTCACAATACCCGCAATTATCCACATATATCTTTTTATCTAAATGTATATTTTCAATTGGTTTCCCGCATTTAGGACAAGCTTCATTTATAAAAATAATTTTTTCATAACACGATTTACACATAGAATATCTATTATTTCGACTAATCGGCATGTCGCAAAAAATACAATTTAAATTTTGTGGCAATATTAATTCAAAAATTATCTTTAAATATTCATATATCTTTTCAAAATACATAATGACCTCCTTTTCGGGAGGCCATTAAATTCATCATTCTACAATATTATTTATTCTAAATGTACTTAGTTTATATCCTAAATTAGAATATCTATCATTATTTATATCATTTTCTATCATTCTATCCAAATATTTTTTCATTCCCACTATTATCACTAATTTTTTTGCCCTTGTAACCGCTGTATATATCAAATTTCTGCTTAGTAACATTGGCGGTCCCCATGTCATAGGAATAATAACCACAGGAAATTCACTTCCCTGACTTTTATGAACTGTCGTACAAAAACAGTGCTCTATTTCATCCAGCTCGTCATATTTATATTTAAATATTTTATATTCGTCAAAAACGATATAAATTAACTTATTTTGTTTATCAATATGATAGATATAACCAATATCCCCGTTGTAAATTCCTTCTCCATTTTCAATACTTTTTTCATCTTCCCAAGGTCTAGAGTAGTTATTTTTTATTTGCATGACTTTGTCCCCTACTCTAAATACCCTTTTCATAAGCTCTACTTCTAGCCATTCATTTCTAACCGGATTTAATATTTTCTGCAATTCAATATTCATGTTTGTAACACCGACAATCCCTTTTCTCATAGGTGAAAGTACTTGAATATCTTTTAATGAATCACATTTATAAAAAGAAGACAGTCTACCTCCTACAAGACTTTTTATTTCTTCAAGTATTCCTGACTCATTATCCCTATTTATAAAATAAAAATCAGTACCTTTAGAGTTTGCCTTTATATCCTCGCCTTGATTTATTCTATGTGCATTCATTATTATGTCGCTTTTTTGGGCTTGTCTAAAAATTTCAGTTAGAGATATTACAGTGATTGCACCTGATGATATAATATCACCCAATACATTTCCGGCACCTACCGAAGGAAGCTGATCCGCATCTCCGACTAAAATCAATCTAGTCTTATTGCTCATAGCTTTCAATAGATTATCCATTAGAAAAATATCGATCATTGATGCCTCATCAATAATAATAACATCTGCATCCACTGGTTCATCTTCATTTTTTGTAAAAATAAGTCTATCATCCACATCGAACGCCATTTCTAATAATCTGTGAATAGTTTTAGCCTTTTTACCCGTAGTTTCTGTCATTCTTTTAGCTGCTCTTCCTGTTGGAGCAGCAAGCACTACTTTTTGACCGTTTATTCTAAAAAGTTTTATAATCGCATTTATTGTAGTGGTCTTTCCTGTGCCGGGACCTCCGGTAAGAACCATTACGCCATTTTCAAAGGCAGCTCTGACAGCCTGTTTCTGAGCATTTGCTAAATAAATATTTTCTCTTTCCTCAAATGCTTCTATCTCCTCATTTATGTCTATTTTTAAATCCCTATGATTTTCATAAGCCAAACTAATCAGGTTATTGCATACATCGATTTCTGCTTTATGATATTTTGCAAGATATATAATATGATAATCACCATACTTCTCCACAACTATCTTTCGTTCTATAGCCAAATTATAGATATGCTCTTCTATCAAATCCTCCGGCACTCCCAGAAGCTCTATAGAGGTATCCAATAACTTGTCTTCCGGTAAAAAAGTATGCCCATCATTAATAGCTTCTTTCAAAATATGCATTATACCTTGCTCTATTCTATACTTTGAATTTTTTTCTATACCGGTTTTACTGGCAATATCATCTGCAATTTTAAATCCAATGCCAACTATATCCTCAATCAGTCTATATGGATTCGATTCTATTATCTCTAGAGATTTTGAACCGTATTTTCTGTAAATTTTCATACTTAATTTAGGACTAATACCATATGGCGATAAAGAAACTATAATATTTTTTACTCCCATATTTTCATTGTAACTTTCTATGATAGGCGCCAACTTCTTAGGACCAATCCCCCCTATAGAAAGTAGCTCCTGTGGAGAATTTTGTATCACTTCCAAAGTTCTTATTCCAAATTTATCTACTATTTTTTTTGCCATTTTTTCACCGACTCCGGTGATTACACCTGATGATAAAAATGCTAGTATTCCACTTATAGTAGATGGAACTACTACCCTGTATTCTTTTACTTGAAATTGCCTTCCATAATTTTCATGTATATTCCATTCACCAAAAACCTCTATATTTTCACCGGAAGCTATACCAGGCATAATTCCTGTAATTATCTCATTATAATCTTCAGTTTTTAACCTTGCAACTGTATAACCATTACTGTCATTAGAAAAAATTATATCTACAACAGTTCCTTCAAACTTTTCCATAATGCCTCCTATTAATATATAGACGTTTTCTATAAAAAATACTTCAAACTATAACATAAATTCTAATAATATACCATTTAGTTTTTATATTTTAAACTTTATATCTACAACTTATGATTTACTTTTTTATATTTAAAAATAAATCCGTCATTTTATTTCCTTGATTAAATTTCAGTTTATCATCTGTAATTGAACTAAACAATACCTCTAACTCATTTTTTTTCAAATTTTTTCCTATCAATATTATTTTAGAACTATCCATTGATTCTATTTTTTCAATAGAATATTTATCATTTACTATATCAAATTTTGACCAGATATTATTAATGGGCAAAAAACCTTTAGCTCTAATAACTTCTCCAAATCTACCTCTCATTATAGCTCCCATATAAGACTCAAATAGTGATATATCTTCAAAATAAACTCCTGAAAATCCTATGTTATCAATTTCTACCTCTTCTTTTCCATTGCTTTTATTTATACCTCTTGACCATGGTCTTTGTAAAAATTCATCCCATTTTATTTTTCTAAATAGCTGATAATCTTCCTTTAATATATCCGCATTTGAATTTAACTCCTTTATTTTATTCTCAGCCTCAGTAATTACATCATATTTGAATTGATTTGTCTTAGATATAATAATTTTATTTGAATTTAGTATTTGATCTACAAAAATTTCACCAAATTCTTTTATATATTTATTTATACAATTAGGATCTACTATTGTTACCGGTTCCAGTATTTCTATTCTTTCATACTGTACTTTTGAAATATTATTCATAATAGAACTCAACTTTCCTACACCTGTAGGTTCAATAATAAGAATCTCCGGATTAATTGTATTAGATATTGTCAAAACGGTCATTCCAAAACTTGATTCCATTGAACAACAAATACACCCCTCTGTCATCTCCCAAATATTTATATCTTCTTTCTTCAACAAATCTCCGTCTATTCCAACTTCTCCATATTCATTTTCTAATATCAATATATCTTTTTTAGTTTCTTTTACTAACTTTTCTATAAAAGTAGTCTTTCCAGCACCTAAAAACCCTGAAACAACTAATATTTTCATATATACCTCTGCTTTTCCATAATATAAAGGCTCGCATAAAAATGAGCCTTTATAATACTTGAGCTAGTTTCTAACCACAAGTAAATTATATATCAAATCTAATAATATGTCTATTTTTCAACTCTTACAACAGGTTTTATAAGATCTCTTGGTTTATCCTTCATAAGCATTAATGCCTCCTCAACATACTCAAACCCTTCAAATCTATGAGTTATTAATTTAGATAGATCAAGTTTTCCGGCAGATACTAATTTTGCAAGTTTTTCCATTCTTAATCTACCACCAGGCATTAAGCCACCGTTGATTTCTTTATGTCCCATACCAACGCCCCATTCAATTCTAGGAATTTTTATATAATCACCTGAACCAAGATAATTTACATTACCAATCTTACCACCCGGTTTTAAACACTCCATAACTTCAGCAAATGTATCAACAGTACCACCAGCTATAATTATTTTATCTACACCATTACCATCAGTCAATTTTAACACCTGTTCAGCTATAGGACCATTTTTATAACTTATAAAATCAGTAGCTCCATAAAATTTCGCAGCTTCAATACAAACCGGTCTAGTACCAACAGCAAAAATCCTTGAAGCTCCTCTTAAATTTGCACCTGCAACTGACATTAAACCAACTGGACCGATACCTACTACTAATACTTCATCACCAAATTGAACATCTGCTAATTCAGCTCCATGGAAACCTGTTGGGACCATATCAGATAACATACAAGCTTCTTCAGGCTCAATTCCATTTGGCAATAAAGCCAAATTCCCATCGGCATCATTTACATGTATAAATTCACCAAATACTCCATCTTTAAAATTAGAAAATTTCCAACCGGATAACATACCACCTGAATGCATTGAGTATCCGGCTTGAGCTTCGAGAGAATTCCAATCAGGAGTTATAGCGGGAACCAGCACTCTATCACCTGGCTTAAAATCTTTAACTAATTCTCCAACTTCTATTACCTCACCACAACATTCATGACCTAATATCATATCTGTTCTTTCTCCAACTGCACCTTCCCATACTGTATGAACATCAGAAGTACATGGTGCAATTGCGATAGGTTTTAAAATAGCATCAATAGGACCACATTTAGGTCTTTCTTTTTCAATCCAACCTACCTCGCCAATTTTAACATTGCAAACCCTTTCATACGACACCCTCCTTAACATCTTCAACAATAATTTAACAACAAATAGTTAAATTTTCATCATTACATACATACTATAAATCTATATTTAGATACAATATATATTATTTTTTGCAAAAAAGCAATATATAAAAACAAGATTACATAAAATTCATATATAAAGCATATTTTTGCTTTGTATTTTTTATATTTTCATAAAAAGGTAATTACTTAAACTAATTGTATAGTTTATATAATTAATTAATTTTAATAAAGCAGGTTATATATTATTAAAAAACATAAAATAAAAAACATTATTTGTATATTAAATTTATATATTATTCAAATTCTTCATTTCTATTATTTATAAATTATTAACAAATTTTCTATTTTATTGTGATATAATTATTAATATAGATTTTAAAATCTATATTAATAATTATATCAATACAAGGAGGGCAACATGGAAAAGAAGAAAAAAAACAAATATTTTACATCTATTAGTATTGGAGTTGCAACTGTTTGGTTCTCTACTCACTGTGGTGCAGGATTTGCATCAGGCACACAAGAACTTCAATACTTTTCCAATCATGGATGGTTTGGTGTATTTATGCCTATTATAACTTTCATAATAATAGCTCTTACATATTATGTAGGACTTGAAACAGCTAGACAAACGGATAAGTGGAGTTATAACCAGTGGGCCAGAGAAGCTTTTGGATCTTTAGCACCTTTTCTTAATATCACTTTAGATGCCAGTATTATTATTACTACGATTGCTGCTACTGCCGCTACAATAGCAACCGGAGGACTGTTAGCCAATCAATATCTACATATACCTGTTATTGTCGGCTCACTTGCAATGTTTGGAATTGTAACTTTAATTTGCGTATTTGGAGAAAGCGTCGTTAGAAAAAATGCCATGGTAATGACTATATGCATATTAGCAATTGTATCAATAGTTTTAGTTGCCGGCTTAATAAAATACTATCCTCAAATAGTAAAATTAATGTCTGAAAGATATGTTAATCCAAATGCATCAAAATGGGGAATCACAGGAAGCAAAGAGACAGTAAAAGGAAATTTCGGAAATGCTTTACTTTGGGCTTTGACATATGCAGGATTCCAAATAAGTGCAATCGGAGGCATTACTTCTTCATTTAAAGGCGGTATATATAAAGAAGAAGCAAAAGGAGCTATGATTTTAGGTTGTATAATAAATCTAATAATGCTATTAGGTATCTGCCTATTAATATTCTCAAGAATGCCTGATATTTATACAAATCAAACTGCTAGAACTCTTCCAACAGTATTTATCGTAAACGATTTGAATATATCTGTTTTAAAAGTTCTTTATCCTTTATTGCTTTTCTTAGCACTAATAACCACTGCAGTAGGTTTTATATTTGGTATGGTTCAAAGAATAGATCCGTATGTACTAAGAGGCATGAGTAGCTCGATATTAAGAAAGGCTATTATAAGTATAATATGTTTGACTATTTGTTATCTTGTATCTACTCAGGGGTTGATGTGGATAGTTCAGGTTGCCTATAAATATTTAGGCCTGTTTAACTGGATTTTCATAATACTTCCACTTTGGATTATAGGATATAAAAATATAAGAAAAAGAGATCAGCTACAAGCCAAATAAATATCTCATAATCGCTTAACGAGAAAAAACCATATTCCAAATTTTTTATACTATTATAAATTCAAATAATGGAATTAACCAAAACACAAAAAAGATATCAATAGCCATAAACTTTGGTTATTGATATCTTTTTGTGTTTTTATATAATAATATATTTAGAATATAGGTAAAAATTTTTATAACTTATTTGCCAAGGGCAATTGTACTTTTTCCTCCTAGTATGTAGGCTTCTCCTGTTCCCATTTCTTCAATAGCTTTTTTTATGTTATCATCTATTTTATCTTTTTTTATTAAAAGTATAGGCGCTTCTACTCTACTTGTTACAGCTCCGGCAGATAAAGAATCCACAGATATTTCTCCATTTCCTATAAAAATATTTTTGCTATTTGGATAGCTTTCTTTTGCTATTTTTAATGCAGTTTCATATCTGTTTTTTCCTGCTATTCTTCTCTTTATATAAGCTTTTATAGAATGTAATGTATCTTCCGACACAGAAGAATCTCCACCGGCAATAATCGCCTCACTTATTCCCCATGTATTTATTTCCTTGATAGAAATGTCATTGGCTCCTATATTTTTAATCATCACGACAGGCAAATTATATTTTGTGGCTAATGAAGAAATTGTCAATGCATCTGCACTTGTTTTTCCATTAATCACAGCTATTTTTTTAGAATTTCCCATTTTCATTACATCTTTAGCTAATATAGTGGATGTTTCATATCTATCTTTACCGGAGATTCTGTTTACATTATACCCTTTACCTTTCAGGACAGATTCAACTTCTGAAGATATTGAAGTATTTCCGCCTATAATCGTAATATTCTTTGTATTTAATCTTTCTATTTCTTTTATTACATCAACAGGCATTTCATCTTTTTTAGTCAATAGAATTGGAGCTTCTTTCAACTTAGCATAAGATGCTGATACCAATGCATCGGCATTATTTTCTCCACTTGCAAGTACTACGTTATTTGCATTTTTAAAGAATTTTTTGCTTATAGAAATGGCTGTTCCGTATCTATCTCTTCCCTGTAATCTAGTTGCATTGTTTAAAATTTCATCAATTTTTTTATTTTCTTTGTCCAATACATCTTCCGGCCAAGTTTTATCTGTCTCTTTAGCTTTAGACCAGTCAAATATTAACTTAGCATCTTGTGCGCCGGACCCTTCAGTCTTACTTGGAGTTAAAGCATCCATAGCATCTACATAAACTTTAAACCAAATTACATTCTCTCTATTTCCTTCTCTAACAAAAGATACAGTCTTTATAAAATCTTTTTCTTTTCCGTCAAGTCCTTTATCTTTAAACATTTTTTCTACAGAAGATTCTTTTGGAACTCCATTTTTATTAGAACCCGGATATACAAAAACTTTTGTTAAATGACCATATAGATTAAGCGCATTCATACCTTTAAAAGAAATATATACTGTTCTCAATCCATCCTTTTCTTCTACAATTGCATTTGGTAATAAAGCTGCATTACCCATAGAAGGTTTTTCTTCGTAAGCATGCATCAATTTAACTGGAACTGCATATCTTTTAATATCTTTCTTATCATCTTTAGGTGCATCTAGAGTAGTTGTTACAGAAACTTCTTTAACATATCCATTAGAAGCATCTCTCCTAAATAAAAGAGTCTTTGTTACAATATATTTATCTCCCTCTCTCATTTGCAAGTCATTAAAAATAAACTTTTCATCTTCTTTTTCAGTAGTAATTTTTTCATCCACAAGGCTTTTATGACCATTTCTGATTCTTTCTACTTTAGTATTTATCTTCCAGCTATAGCTATCACTTTTTGCCTTTACCATTTCTTCGACTGATTTATATTCTTTTAATTCCTCAAGATAAGACTTTTTATCAGGCTTTACAGTTCCAATAGCCCCTCCTCTTGGATATCTCCAATTAGCAAGATCAAGCATAGTCAAATTCTTGGTAGAATCAACAATTATATTTTTAGCATCAATTCTTACATTCAAATTCACTGCTGTTTTCTGAGGGTTATAGCTAGAATGATTTCTAGGGTTTACACCGGTTTTTTCACTGTCAGTTCCATTAAAAATTTCTTCATATTTTTCTGGTAAATAATTATATGCCAAATCTACACTTATTACATTTCTACCTTTATTTAATATTTCTACGGGAACCCTTTTTAAATTATTATGAATAAGATTTACTTTAACATTATTCTTTCTATTAGTCATAATATTTTCCCAAACTCTATCATCAATATTATCTAATTCATTATAGCTAACATTTAATTCAAAAAGATTTTTTAATTTGCTTAAATCCGGTAATTCTTTGATTTTATTATTTTGCATATATATTTTGGAAAGACCCGTCAATTCCGAAACACTACTTGGCATTTTTGATAAATTATTATCTGATATATTTAAAAAATTAAGATCTTCATTATGACTGAATGCATCATCAGCCATTTCAAATAAATTATTTGATTCTAATTGAAGTATTTTCAATTTACTATTATTTTTAAATAATCCACCCGGTATATCCTTTAACCATGCATTTGATAAATCTATTTCTTCTATTTCAGGATTATTGATAAAAAAGTCTTTATCAATAGTTCCTAATTTATTAGAAGACAAACGTATTTTTTTCAATTTCTTATTTTTCGCAAATAAATTCTTATCCAAAGTATCTAATCTATTTGCTGCTAAATCTATCTCCTCCAAATTTGTCATTCCATCAAAAATTCCTTTTGGCAATTCAGAAATAGCATTTCCAGTTAAGACTAGACGTTTCACTGAAGGTCCCAAATCTTTTAAAATAGATATGTCATAAATATCTTTTCCTTCCGTTTCTTTATCTTTATCATAATCTGAACCTAAATTTACTGTATCACCTTTAAAATTTTTAATATTTTCCTTGGTAACTTTTCCTTGATTACTATCAAATCCATTTGCAATTAATCTGCTATTTAATACTTTTTCTCCTAATATCCTAGCTTTTTCATCCTCTTCCACTTGTTTATAATTAGTAAATCCTTTTTTGATTCCCTCTTTGAAGTTTATATTTACCCTTGTATACTTATCAAATTGACCTTTATCAGTTTCAACAGCTCCCATATATCCGACTATAACCCCGGCAAGATGTACTTGATCTAAATTTTTAACAGGTAACTTAAATATAGCCTGCCTGTATTTATTATTTACATCTGGATTCCCATAATTTTTCTTTTCAATTGTTGAGCTCCACTTTCCATCATTTTGCATAGCTAAATCATATAAGCCATCTGCAAATAATAAGCAAAGCATCTCTATTTCCATAGAACCATCTTCTTTAACGACCAACTTCACTCTTTCATCAAAAAAGCCCTGTAACATAGAGTATCCATCTCTACCATCTGCATACTTTGCTTCAAATCCTATAGTGTACTCTCCCTTCGGAAGCTTATCCTTCAAATTATATATCTTTTCTTTATCAGATGGAACAGATGGTTTTGGTGATAATTCTTCTTCTTTACCGGAGTCAGTTGTATTTGATGAAGAAGAACCCTTTGGTAAAACAATAGATTTTTTATTTTTAAAAGTTATCTTTAATATATTATCACTTTCTTTAAAATTAAATTTCAATTTTTCTTTTGCTTCTTCAGTTAAAGTTATGGTTCTGGTTCTATGAGATGTTGACAAGCTAGAAGTAGAAAATTCAGTATTATTTATACTTATACTTTCAATGTTCGCCACAAATTCGTCTTTTCTCTCATCTAAGTTTATTCCTCTTATATGCTTTTCTTCGTTTTCACCATATCTAGTTTTTAAATTTATATAAAAATCTTCTGAATTGTTTATATTAAAATCATCAATAGCCTCAAAAGTATAAAGAGGATCATTCTCACTAACACTTGATTCTACAATACTTTCAGAACTATTATCTCTTAAATCTCCCTTAGGCCATTCTATTTTATCACCATTTTTAAAAGTAATAGTAACTCTATTATTTTCATCCTCTGTAGTATTTATACCAAAAGAATCCCACTTCTTTCTGTCAATTGAATAACTATACATACGAGTAAGCTCTCTAAACTTGTATAAAGGTACCGTTTTTTTGTTTACTACTATTGATTTTATATCGTTCTTAAACTTTTCTTTCTGATTATCATATTCCGGTTTTAAATCTAAATAAAAATATCCAAATTCACCTTTTTTTAAACCAATTCCTTTTATAATATCTATTTTATGTAAAATATTTACTTCAGGTTTATCAATTATTTCTGTATTTCCATTTTCTTCATGAGAATCGACACTTCCATCATTACCAGCATCTGATTTTTTCCAACTTATTGTTTTATTATCTTTTGTATATAATATCAGGCTTTCGATTTTATTGTCTTTTAAATTAATATCTTCAATGAAAATTTCTCGTTTTTCTGGCTGCAAATTAACCCTAAATCCCTCTTTATAACTATGTTCATTTACAACTATTTTTTTTATATTATTATAAATTGCTTCATAAAATTCATGATTATTTTCTGTTAATCTACCATTACAAGAAATCGTAATCATTTTTCTGTCTTTAGAATATGACACTTTTTTAATTTCAAGAAACTGTTTATCAATTTCTGACTTAGATGAAAATTCGTTCTTCGAATGTTCCTCTGCCACTATTCTTTGTGGTAAAACTGATACAGAAGCTGCCGCTGAAGTTGCCACCAACATTACTGATGTTATTTTTCTGACTATACTAATTTTGCTTTTACTCATTTTAACCTCCATATATTTGTAGTAATTATCCTTTATAATTAAATGTTGTTTTCATTTACTGTTTTATATTATAACATAGAGATAATCATAATAATATTCAATATAATAGGGAATTCTTTAAAAATTATTAGTTATTTTTGAAAAATCATCAAAAAATAATAAAAAATAGAAGAGTAAGATTTAATATTTATTATCATAAAAAAGGTGGTTTTTAAATTTTTAGTAAAAAGCAGTACAATGATAAGCAAATAAAAAAAGGCTATTTATTTTAAAAATAAAATAACCTTTTAATATCAAAATTTAAGTATAAAACATTTACTATAAATATGTCTTTAATTTTTCTACCCTGTCTAATTTTTCCCAAGGAAGTTCAATGTCTGTCCTTCCAAAATGTCCATATGCAGCAGTCTGCTTGTATATAGGCCTTCTCAAATCAAGATCTCTGATTATTGCACCGGGTCTAAGATCAAAATTTTCTTTCACTATATCTACAAGTTCTTGATTTGATAATTTACCCGTTCCAAATGTATCTACAAAAATTGAAAGTGGTCTTGCAATTCCTATGGCATAGGATAGTTCTATTTCACATCTATCCGCCAACCCGGCTGCAACTATATTTTTAGCTACATATCTAGCGGCATAGCAAGCAGATCTGTCAACTTTTGTAGGATCCTTTCCAGAGAAAGCTCCTCCACCATGTCTTGAATATCCACCATAAGTATCAATAATTATCTTTCTTCCAGTCAATCCGGTATCTCCATGAGGTCCACCAACAACAAATCTACCAGTCGGATTTATATAATATATTGTTTCGTCATCTATTAATTCTTCTGGAATAGTGGTTTTGATTACTCTTTCTATTAAATCCTCTCTTATTTGAGCATTTTCTACACTAGGATCATGCTGAGCTGATATAAGTACGGTATGAACTCTTACCGGCTTATCATCTTCATATTCAACAGTTACCTGTGTCTTACCATCCGGTCTTAAATATTTCAATTCACCTTTTTTTCTTACTTCGGTAAGTTTCCTAGACAGTTTATGCGCAAGAGATATAGGAAGTGGCATTAACTCCGGTGTTTCATTACAAGCAAAGCCAAACATAATCCCTTGATCACCTGCTCCTACCTTTTCAATTTCATCCTCCACCTGCTCTCCAGATTTTGACTCTAATCCTTCATTAACTCCTATAGCTATATCATTTGATTGCTCATCAATTGCAGTAATAACACCACAGTTTTCTGCATCAAATCCAAATTTACCTCTGACATATCCTATTTCACACACTGTCTCTCTTACCAGTTTAGGTATGTCTACATATGCATTTGTAGAGATTTCTCCTGCTACTAATATCAGCCCGGTAGTTGCTGTCGTTTCACAAGCAACTCTCGATGTAGGATCTTTTTCCAAAAGTGCATCTAAGATTGCATCTGATATCTGGTCGCAAAGTTTGTCAGGATGCCCTTCTGTCACTGATTCTGATGTAAATAAATGTCTTGCCATTTTCCTATTTCCTTTCTTTTTTATTTTTTTTACTTTACTAGCGAAGTTATCTCTCCTCACCCTATTATTAGCCATATAAAAAGCCTCTTCATTCGTGAAGAGGCCATTAATTCATTATATTAATGATTAGCTAACCTCATCTTTCAAGAAAATATCTTGTAGGAATTAGCACCGTCTTTATCGGTTGCCGGGCGTCATAGGGCCTGTCCCTCAGCCACTCTTGATAAGGTAAATCAAGATTTCTTATTAAATTACTAAACTAATATAACATTAATTTCAATTAATGTCAATATATTTCGTTAAAATCATCTAAATTAATTTGTTATCTTATTTTTTTATTGGTTATATTTTAAACTGTTCCGGCTATTTCTAATAATTCGACTGATCCCAAAGCTATTCCCGTTCCAAGAGCTACACAGCTAATAGGATCATCTGCAAGTTTTACTCTTAGACCAGTCACTTCAGATATTTTCTTGTCCATTCCATATAACAATGCTCCACCACCAGTAAGCATTATTCCTTTTTCGGCAAGATCGGAAGCTAATTCGGGAGGAGTCTCTTGCAATACTTTTATCACAAGATTTACTATCTGCATCACACTGTCACTCATAGCATCCATTATTTCCAGCGAACTGACAGTTATAGATTTTGGCAGACCATTTGTTAAATCTCTACCTGTTATCTTAATAAATCTTTCCTCTTGTCTTCTATAAGCACATCCTATATCCTTTTTAATTTTCTCGGCAGTTCTTTCTCCTATAATCACATTGTAATTTCTTTTTATATATCTTATAATATCTAAATCAAATTTACTGCCGCCAATTTTTATAGACTTACTTATCACTGTTCCTCCAAGCGAAATAACTGCTACATCTGTAGTTCCACCACCGATATCCACTATCAGATGCCCACCAGGAACAGTTATATCAATACCTGCACCAATTGCAGCTGCTACAGGTTCTTCAATCAATAATACTTCTCTTGCCCCAGCCTGCTTTGTAGCATCTTCTACTGCTTTTCTTTCTATATCGTTAATATTCGTCGGTATTGATACCATAATCCTAGGCATAACTATTTTACCCATACCTTTTTTATTTCCAAGCATCTCTACAAATCCTCTAAGCATTTTTTCAGCATTATCATAATCAGATATTACACCATTCATCATTGGTCTTATAGCTTCAATATCTTTTGGAGTTCTACCTATCATCTTATAAGCTTCATGACCAACAGCAATCACTTCATCAATTCTATTATCTACAGCCACAACCGATGGCTCATTTAATACTATTCCCTTGTCATTAACAACGATAAGTACATTGGCAGTACCTAAATCAATACCTATATCCATTCCAGCCATTTCAATACCTCCACATATCTAAGACCTAAAATTGTCTTTTCTCATCTAAAATAACATTCAGATTAAAAATACAAATACCTATTATATATTCAAAATTAATCTTCTACTATTTCTACATCTCCACCTAATGCCCTGAGTTTTTTGTCAATATCTACATAACCTCTTTGAATATGATAAATTTCTCCGACATTAGTAATTCCATCTGCTATTAATCCACATAAAATCAAAGCTGCACCTGCTCTCAAATCAGTCGCTGTAACATCTGCACCTACCAATTTATCTACTCCATTTACAACTGCGCTTCTTCCGTCAATTTTAATATTAGCACCCATTCTATTAAATTCATTAACATGCATAAATCTGTTTTCGAAAACCGTTTCAATAACTACCCCTGTTCCATCTGCTACAGTAAGCATAGCCATAAATTGAGCCTGTACATCTGTTGGAAAACCAGGATGTGGCAATGTTTTTATATCAATAGGCTTAATCTTACCATTTCCTATTACTCTTATTGAATTTTCGTCTTCTATCACAGTTACTCCTGCTTCAGTTAACTTTGCAATTACTGGCTTTAAATGATCTATTATTACATTTTCCAACACTACATCGCCATTTGTCATGGCAGCAGCAACCATGTAAGTTGAAGCTTCTATTCTATCAGGTATTATCGTGTGTTCAGCACCATGTAATTTTTTAACCCCTTTTATTTTTATCGTATTTGTTCCTGCTCCCCTTACAGAAGCCCCCATTTCATTTAAAAAATTCGCTAAATCCACTATTTCAGGTTCTTCTGCTGCATTTTCTATCACCGTTGTTCCCTCGGCTAACACAGATGCCATTATTATATTTTGGGTCGCACCAACTGAAGGAAAATCTAGATATAATTTATTTCCTTTTAAATTATCTGCCTTGGCTTCTACAAAACCATGATCGACATTTATCTCCGCCCCCAGTGCTTTAAATCCTTTTAAGTGCAAATCTATAGGTCTAGTTCCTATTGCACATCCGCCTGGCATAGAAATTTTTGTATGATTAAACCTGGCTAAAATAGGACCCATTACTAGGAAAGAAGCTCTCATTTTTTTAACTAATTCATATGGTGCTTCATACGTATTGATTTCAGATGAATCAACGGTCAACACGTTATCTTTATATTCTACTTTAGCACCCAAATGAACCAATAAATCCGAAATAACATGAACATCTCTTAAATCCGGTACACTTTTTAATACACATTTTCCATCTGCCAATAAAGTCGCTGCAATAATTGGCAAAACAGCATTCTTAGCGCCGTCTATCTTTATAGTTCCCTTAAGAGGGCCACTTTGTTTTACTCTTATTCTTGGCATAATTCTACTCCCTTAAACATATCACTTAAACTACATAACTAATATAAAATTAACATCTCAAAACGAGTTTATTTATCTTCATTTATAAAACATATATTATAAATATGTACGTTTAATAAAACCACATATTTTACCAATTTTTATTAAACTAACCTTCTTAAAATTCATTCAAAGAATATATATTTTATAAATGAGTATAAATGCCTACTATACTTTTATATACTTATTTTATCAATATGTCAACATATATCACAAAAAAACACAAAAAACATTAGAGAAGGAAAGGTTTAAACTCTCCTCTCAAAATGTTTTGTGCTTATTATGTTTTTAAAATATGTAATAAATTTATATTCTACAAATACATTAGTTAATTTTCATATTAAAATTTCCAGTCATTTTTATTCTACCGTAACTGATTTCGCTAAATTTCTAGGCTTATCTACATCCAATCCTTTCATAGATGAAATATAATAAGCCATCAACTGCATCGGAACTATTGCTAAAACAGGTGCCACAAAATCAGAAGACTCCGGTATATAAATAACCTTGTCCGAAACTTTTTCAACTACCTTATTTCCTTCTTTTGCTATAGCAATCACATTTGCACCTCTTGCTCTTACTTCCTCCATATTAGAAACCATCTTCTCAAAAAGATAACTTTGAGTAGCAATAGATATAACCGGAGTATCTTTTTCAATTAAAGCTATAGTACCATGCTTTAACTCACCGGCTGCAAATGCTTCCGAATGAATATAGGAAATTTCCTTTAATTTTAAAGACCCTTCTAAAGAAAGCCCATAATCTATACCTCTTCCCAGATAAAATACATGTTCTTTAGCAACTAGATCCTTTACTAAATCCTTTATATAGTCTTTATTATTTAAAATCTGCTGGATTTTTTCAGGTAATTCACGCATTTCATCAAGAATCTTTTTATATTCTTTTTCATCTATTGTATCCATCTTTAATGCAAAATCTAATGCTATCATATAAAGTGAAACAATCTGAGTAGTATATGCTTTTGTAGAGGCAACTGCTATTTCCGGACCTGCCCAAGTATAAAATACATCATCAGATTCTCTTGCTATTGATGATCCTACAACATTTGTCACGGATAAAATTCTGGCTCCCTTAGCTTTTGAATCTCTAAGTACGGCCAATGTATCTGCTGTTTCACCGGATTGGCTTACAAGAATTACAAGGGATTTATCATCCACAAAATTTTGACCATACCTAAATTCAGATGCAATATCTGTTATTACCGGAACCTTCATCAATTTTTCAATGGCGTATTTCCCTAGCATTCCGGCATGGTATGCGGTACCACAAGCTACTATATATATTCTATTTATATTATTAAGTTCTTCTCTGGTTATTTTAATATCATCTAAATGTATTTTACCATTACTATCCAATCTTCTTTCAATAGTATCTTTTATCCCCTGAGGTTGCTCATGAATTTCCTTATTCATAAAACAGTCAAATCCACCTTTTGAGGCGGCTTCTATATCCCAATTAACATGAAATACATCTTTTTCAACAAGATTTCTTTTTTCATCATAAATTTTTATATTATTACCTTCAATATGGGCAACTTCACCATTTTCCATAAAATATACGTCTCTTGTATATTTTAATATCGCCGGTATATCAGATGCAATAAAATATTCACCATCTCCTACGCCTATTATAAGCGGGGAATCTTTTCTAACCGCAATCAATTCATTTGGTGAGTCTTTGGCCATTATCCCAAGTGCATAAGCTCCCCTAATCTCATCTAAAACATTATAAACGGCGTCCAATAAGTTACCTTTATAAAATTTAGATACTAAATGTGGTATTACTTCAGTATCTGTTTTTGATATGAAAGTTACCCCGTCATTTATCAGTTTTTCTTTTAATTCAGCATAATTCTCAATTATACCATTATGAACAACTGCAATTGTCTTTTCTTCATTAAAATGTGGATGAGAATTAACATCTGAAGGTTCTCCATGAGTTGCCCATCTAGTATGACCTATTCCTAGATTTCCATCAATCGGATTTTTGGCTAAAGATTCTTCCAATACTGCAAGTCTTCCTTTATGCTTTCTTATTTCGATATTACCATTATTATAAACTGCAATACCTGCCGAATCATATCCTCTGTACTCCAATTTAGAAAGACCTTCGGATATCACGTCACTAGCCTTTCTATTACCTATATAACCAACTATACCACACATACTGGTACCTCCTAAATTTTTTTAAGAATTGGTCACCTGTTGAGTCTCTTTTGTCGATGAAATTTCTTTCAAGTTTTGTGAGACAGTTCGGAAACAGGCATTCCGCGAAGCATCCGCCGAATTTTCGATAAACTTCGTCCTCGTCAACTACCATAAAATTAATATCTATTCATAAATTCACAGAATTTTTCAGGTAGTTCTGGCGCTAGAGAAAAAATCCCTTTACTTTGTATTTGACCAAATTCTTTATTTTTTAATGTTATAACAAAAATCCTTAAAAATAAAAGATTTTGCAACCCAAAAAAGAAAAGTTGCAAAACAGATTTTTTACTTAACAATTAATTATATCAAATAAGTCCACTAAAAATCAAACCTATTTTTTATATTTTAACAAAAATTATTAAATTAAACCTTAATAAAAAAGGAACTGATTCAAAAGTGGATATCTTTTACTTATAGATCAGCTCCTTAATACAAGTATGATTTTATACTCAAGAATTAACAACCTATTTTTTCATCGATTATATTTGCCAATCCCTTAGCAAGAGAATATATATACTCCTGATCCTTACCCTCCAACATAACTCTTACAAGAGGTTCTGTTCCGGAAGATCTGATAAGAACCCTTCCCTTTCCATTCATTTCTTCTTCAATTCTATTTATTTCATTTGAAATTTCTTCAAAATCCATATAGGAATTCTTGAACTCATTCTTAACCTTTACATTTATCAATACTTGTGGATATTGATCCATTACTTCTGACATTTTAGCAAGTGTCATTTTTTCTTCTTGCAGTATTGAAGCCAATATTAATGATGACATAGTTCCATCCCCTGTAGTATTATAATCCAGAAAAACCAAATGCCCGGACTGTTCTCCACCTAATGAATAACCTTCTTTTATCATTTCCTCCAGTACATACCTATCACCAACTTTTGTAGTAGAAAGACTGATTCCATTTTCTTTTGCAGCAATAACGAGACCTATATTACTCATCACTGTCACAACTAATGTATCTTTTTTTAGCATACCTTTTTTCTTCATGTTAATAGCACTCATAATCATAATTTTATCGCCATCAACTATATTTCCGTTTCCATCAACGGCTATAAGTCTATCCGCATCTCCATCATAAGCCATCCCCATATCTGCGCCTACTTCTACAACTTTTTTTTGAAGGCCTTCCGGATGAGTAGATCCACATTCATAATTTATATTATTTCCATCGGGCTTACAGTTCATCTCAACAACTTCTGCTCCCAAAGCTCTAAACGCCATTGGTGCAACCTTATATGCAGCCCCATTTGCACAATCTAAAACAACCTTAATTCCGTCAAAATTAATTTTAATATGAGATGTAATATATTCAACATAGTCTTTCAAAGCATCATGCATGAACATTTTTTTACCCACTTTATCTCCAACGGGATGTGAATCCACAGCATCTATATTATCAATGTATTTTTCAATTTCCAGTTCTACATCATCAGCTAACTTAAAACCATCTTTATTAAAGAATTTTATACCGTTAAATTCAACCGGATTATGTGATGCAGAAATAACAACACCGCAGTCTGCACCATATTTTCTGGTTAAATAAGCCACTGCCGGAGTTGGTACTATCCCTACTGTAATTACATTACATCCAACGGACATCAATCCTGATATAAGTGCTGATTCAAGCATGTCACCCGAAATTCTTGTATCTCTACCTACTACCACGCTTACCTTTTCTTTTCCATCAGTAAGAACATATCCACCTGCTCTTCCTAATTTATATGCTAGTTCACATGTTAATTCTGTATTTGCAATTCCTCTAACTCCATCTGTTCCAAAATATTTCCTCATTTTTATTCTCCTCATTTTTGATTACTTATACAATATATTTTATCACATAATCTTTATTTTTTCTTTATATTACTAAGTTTATAATACTTTTTTATATCAAATTTATATCAAAAAATACATTTTGGAAGGTGAACTCAAAAAGGATGGATATAAAAATCCATCCTTTAATTAACTTATATTAACTATTAATATATATTATTTTTTCTGACTCATAACAGCATTATATCCAGCCTCTAATGCCTGTCTATTAACTGGTATGAATTTTTCTTTGCTCTTTCCAAATACCTTTTTGAATGCTTCAAGAACAGAATCTATATTAACACTATCGTCTATAGCAAGGAAAGCTCCTAACATTACCATATTAGCAAATTTTGTTCCACCTAATTCTTTAGATATTTCTAATGCATCTACATAGTAAGCCTGTATATCGTCTCTTTCACATTTTTCATGAATCAGAGAACTATTTATAAGAATAACTCCTCCTGGAACTACATCTCCCTGAAATTTAACTAATGAAGGTGAATTCATTATTATTGCAGCCGTTGCATCATCAGTAATAATTGGAGAACCAACTGGTTCATCAGAAATTGTAACAGAACAGTTAGCTGTACCACCACGCATTTCTGGACCATAAGAAGGTAACCAAGAAACTTCCTTATTTTCTAACATTCCAGCATAAGTCATTAACTGACCCATAGACATTACACCCTGTCCACCGAAACCTGCACAAATAACTCTAGATGTACTCATTTACTTTTCCTCCTTTGCAGCTTCTATATCAATATTTCTGAAATTCTGAACTGGGTAATATGGAACCATATTGTCTCTTAACCACTGAAGAGCATCTGGAGCTGTTTTACCCCAGTTAGTCGGACAAGTTGATAGAACTTCTACTATTGAGAACCCTAATCCAGCCATCTGAACATCAAATGCTTTTCTTATTGCTTTTTTAGCCTTTCTAACTTCCCCCGGAGTATCTACTCTAACTCTTTCTACATAAACCGCACCAGTTAAAGTTGATAACATTTCAGCTATTCTAATTGGATAACCATGAAGTTTAGGATCTCTACCGCCCTGACAAGTTGTAGCTTTTTCACCTATAAGTGTAGTAGGAGCCATCTGTCCACCAGTCATACCATAAGTAGTATTATTTACAAATATTACAGTGATATTTTCACCTCTGTTCGCTGCATGAACTATCTCAGCAGTACCAATTGATGCAAGGTCACCATCTCCCTGATAAGTAAATACAGTATGCTCTGGGAATACTCTTTTAATACCTGTTGCAACAGCAGGAGCTCTACCATGAGCAGCTTCATGCATATCGCAGTTAAAATAATTATATGCAAGTACTGAACATCCAACCGGAGCAACACCAATTGAAGTTCCTAGTACGTCCATTTCTTCTAATACTTCAGCAACTAGTCTGTGGATAATACCATGAGTACATCCTGGACAGTAATGTGTCTGTGCATCTGTTAAGCCTTTTGTTTTTTTGAAAATTACAGCCATTACTTAACACCTCCCATAATATCTTTCGCTCTTGCCATGATTTCTTTTGGTTCTGGAACCATACCACCTGGTCTTCCATAGAAATGAACTGGATATCTTCCATTAGAACCTAACTTAACATCTTCTACCATCTGTCCTAAACTCATTTCAACTACAAATAAATTTTTACAAGCTGGTATCTCATCAAACGCCTGATAAGGATATGGCCATACTGTCTTAGGTCTTATTAAACCAACTTTATATCCTTCTTCACGTAAATCATTTACACAATTCTTAACAACTCTTGCCATTGTTCCATAAGCTACAAATACAAGTTCAGCATCTTCTGTTCTATCCATTTCATACTGTACTTCTTCTTTTTCTATTAAATCATACTTTCTCTGTAGATGGTAGTTATGTTCTTCAAGTATTTCTGGAGAAAGGTATAAAGAGTTTATAATATTAGGCTTTCTTTCACCTTTTGTACCAGTAGTTGCCCAATCTTTTGGCGGCAATTTTCTAACTTTTCTTTCCTTTTCGAAATCAACCGGCTCCATCATCTGTCCGATCATACCATCTAATAATACTAAAACTGGAGTTCTATATGTTTCAGCAACGTCAAATGCATCAATTATCATATCACAAGCTTCCTGAACACTTGCCGGAGCATAAACTGGAGTTCTATAGTCTCCATCACCACCACCTCTTGTAGTCATGAAGTAGTCAGACTGTGAAGGCTGAATTGAACCTAGACCAGGGCCACCTCTCACTACGTTTAATATAACACATGGTACCTCGGCACCTGCACAGTAAGTAATACCTTCTTGCTTTAATGCTATACCAGGTGAAGATGAAGATGTAAGTACTCTAGCACCACAACCTCCTGCACCATAAACCATATTTATAGCAGCAACTTCAGATTCTGCCTGTACGAAAGTTCCACCTATTGCTGGTAATTCTCTTGATAAATATTCAGGTAACTCACTCTGTGGAGTTATTGGGTAACCGAAGAAATGTCTACAGCCCGCAACCATTGCAGCTTTACCGAATGCTTCGTTACCTTTCATTAGTATCTTAGCCATTAAAATTCCCCCCTAATAATTAATCTCTTTCAACTGTGATAACTGCATCTGGACACATTAATGCACAACTTGCACAACCTATACAGTCTTCCATTCTTACTACATGTGCAGGGTTATACCCCTTTGAATTAACCTTTGACATATCAAGCTCAATTATCTTTTTTGGACATACTGATATGCAAAGACCACAACCTTTACAGTACTTCTGATCAAAAGACACTCTACCTTTAGCCATTTGTATTGCCTCCTTAAAAATTAAAATTAGTCTAAATTTTATTTATTTAAAACACAAACTACATCATCCACTCGTCCCTTAAAAGAAGTTTGATTGGAACAACCTCTCCCTCAAAGTCTGACGGTATCTGATCAACTAAAGATTCTAGACAAGACACAAATTTAATAGGTATATTTCTTTCTTTTGAAACCTCCCTACAAACTTTTTGTCCTTTTTTTAAATCTTCTATTGTAGTTGCTTTAAGCATATGAGTATTATTGATTAGACCTGTCACTTTCAAATTTGAAGCCATTTCTATATCATCAATATACTTCATAACTTCCTCAGCTGTTTGCGTTTTTTCCCTATTTGCATTGACTACAAAAAACATGTCATAGTCATCATCATCTATCATATTTTTATATCTTGCTATTACTGTTGCTCCTACCTTATCGCCACCTAAATCAATTATGTTATTATGATCTTTATTCAACAATGGCGTATGAATTTCAGCTGATAATGCTGGTATATCAAGAGTGGGTGCATCTACCGAACTAGCAATCAAATGTATTCCGTTTTCTTCCAAATATTTTTTTAGACCTCTGGATCTAAAATAAACATTCACAACATCCAGATCAGAAAGAGAAAGTTTTCCTTCTAACTCTTTTCTCAATTTCAAAGCATAATTCACTGAAAATTCGCTTTTTCCACTTCCATAATGACCTGTTATTATTCTAATTCTCTTATTATTCATTTTTACCTCCTTATTTATCTAAAATTCTCAATCTCCAGATAACAAGGGTTTTAAAAAACATTCTCATTTGATATTTTTTATTATTAATTGAAATTGCATAGTTATAGGTATCCATTTATAAAATGGATACACCTAACTAATTTATTATTAACTTAATCGATTATCAAATCATGCCAGATTACTGTTCGTCGTAATTCTGAGCTTTTTCTTCTCCCTTTAATACCCTTAAACCACCTAGGGCAAGAGCTATCATTTCGTCCTCTCCAGGATATATTTTTACCTCACTTATAAAGTTAACTCTTTCAGTTATTTCTTTAGTGAAAGATTTTGAATATGCTATTCCTCCTGTTAGCAATATAGCATCCACTTTACCTTTTAAAACAGCTGCACAAGCGCCTATTTCTTTTGCAATCTGATATGCCATCGCATCATATACTAACTTAGCTTTTTCATCACCTTTTTCAATCAAGGCTTCAACTTCTCTAGCATCGTTAGTATCAAGATAAGAAACTAATCCGCCTTTACCTGTGATCATTTTTTTCATATCATATATAGTATACTTTCCGCTATAGCACATTTCTACTAATTTACCAACTGGTACACCGCCACTTCTCTCAGGTGAGAATGGTCCTTCACCATCAAGCGCATTAGCAACATCAACTACAGAACCGGCTTGATGAGCACCAACTGAAATACCGCCACCCATATGAGCGACAATCAAGTTTAAATCCTCATATTTCTTTCCAACTTCCTCAGCATATCTTCTAGCTATAGCCTTCTGATTAAGAGCATGGAAAATACTACTTCTATCTATATCAGATAATCCTGATATTCTCGCTATTGGACTCAACTCATCAACTACAACTGGATCAACAATAAATGCAGGAACTCCCAGTTCTTTCGAAAACTCATTTGCTATTATTCCGCCTAAATTAGATGCGTGTTGTCCTGAAACCCCTACTTTTAAATCTTCTAACATTTTTTCAGTAACACTATATGTACCACCTTTTATAGGCTTAAGCAATCCACCTCTACCAACAATACAATTTAAATCTTTTAAATCTATATTTGCAGCTTTTAGCTCGCTTTCAATTACATCCTTTCTGAAATTGAATTGATCAGAAATATTTTTAAACTGACCTATTTCATCAGAAGAATGTCTAAGAGTCTTTTCAAATACTTCAACATCATTATCAAATACTGCAATTTTTGTAGAAGTCGATCCTGGATTAATTGTCAAAATCTTGTAAATGTCTGCCATTTTTTACCTCCTAAGTAATATAAAAATTACTGTGTTTTCTTAAAAACAAGACTCTGAAAAGGTTTCGCAAACATCAAAAAAAATATTTTTTCAACGAATCCGAATACTTCCTTCACAATTTGTTTAAATGCAACAAATATGAATACATCTTGTCTATATATTCTATTTTATAACTAAAATAAGGAAGTTGCAATAAAAATATTAATTTAACAAAATTTTGTAAATTCGATATTTTTAAAATACTTCCTTATTTAAAGTAAATTATTCAGTTTTACTTATTTCTACCTCACTAATATCGCCTTTAACACTCACATTATTAGGTATAATCAATTTTACTTTTTTATTTGTAGCTCCTCTTAAATCAGCTTCCTTTAATTTTTCAGTGTTGATTTCATTTACATCTTGTAGAATTTCGTTGCTTCCTAATAATGTTATTTTTTCAGGTGAAATTTTATATGATCCAATATTTTGTTCATTACCAGCGTAATCAATATTTATAGGTACTTCCTTACTTACTAAATATAAAACTTTAACATTGATTTTTTTATCTGATATTTTCACATTTAAAGGAGCACCTTTGCTAGTAAATGCTGTCAGAGTCAGTTCTATATTTTCATCATTTAAATCATTTTTATTATTCACCTGTAAAGTAGTTCCAACATAATTTACCTCGTTAACAATAGCCCTTGGTCCGCTAACTACCACCTCTGTCTTTTCAGGAATTATACTGTGAATATCCGACTTTATGGATATAGGTATATCTATTTTTACATCAACTTTTTTCTTTATTATCTTTTCTAAATTGAGAACATATGTATTATCTTTAAGTTCTCTAGAAACTCTATTAGATATATTGGTTCGCAAATTCACAACATTTTTACCTTCAACAGGATTTATCACTTCACCATATATATTTATATTATTTTTATTTAGTTTTTGAATTTCAGATAATTTACCTTCAATGGTTATATCTGTATACAAGTTATCATTTGGATACGGAATAAGTCCATCATTTTCTATTTCTTTTTGATTTGTTATTGTTATTGGAATATTTTCAATAACTTTTTTTTCCTCAGGATCCACAACTACAATTACATACATCCAAAGTGCAATGGCAGTAATAAGTGAGATAACTTTTGTTTTTATATTATTTTTTTTTAACACATTATTTTTCATTAATATAATAAACCTCGCTATAAATATTATGACTTTATAATAACTTTTTGCAATTATTCTTTTATTAATATAATATTATTTTCTTATTTTTTTAAGCATTACTTAAAGAAGTCCTTTAGAATACTTAAATTAGACTCGTGTCTTTTTTCTTCAAATTCTTTTAAAATATTGAATAATCTTTCCTTACTTATATTTCTATATATTTTTCCAGACTTTGCTATTGAAACATTTCCAGTTTCCTCTGAAACTATTAGGCTTATACAATCTGATATTTCACTAATTCCTATACCTGCTCTATGTCTCGTACCAAGTTCCTTACTCAAATCTTTTCTTTGAGTAAGTGGCAAAAAACAACTTGCAGATTTTATCTTTAAATTTCTAATTACAACTGCCCCATCATGTAAAGGGGTATTCGGAACAAAAATATTTTCTAACAACTGCTTGCTTATTGCAGCCTCAATAATTGTCCCTGTTTGAACTATTTCATTAATTTTAGTCTTCCCTTCAATTACTAATAGTGCTCCAATCCTATTTTCTGCTAATTCATAAATGGCATCAATTATCTCATTTATTGGCTTTATTACTTTATCTTCATAATTTTCATTATTTGTCTTACTTATTTTTCTAAAACTCGTATTTCGGCCCAAATGTTCCAATCCTGCCCTAAGTTCAGGCTGAAAAATGATAAAAGGTAAAATAAATCCTATTTCCAATATCTTTACCAACATCCAGTATAGTGTATGCAACTTTAACATTCCACTTAATTGAGTAACTACGAGAAGAATAATTACTCCTTTAAATAACTGTTCTGCCCTTGTATCTTTAATAAACATAAGTATTTTGTAACATAAATATGCCACAATCAGCATATCTACTACATCATTAACACTTACTTTAGTAATAATTTCAAAAAATTTATTTAAAAACATGCTTATTGAAAACACAAAATACCTCCTAATTTCATATCGCTACTTTAATTTTAGCATATCTACCTTAACATTATATAGCCTAATTCATAATTTTTTCATAATTTTTTATATTTTGCAATATATATGGCATATGGCTTCAAATTAAATTCTGTTGAAGGATATAATGTACTTTTGAGTATAGTGGACTATATCTTCACCTGTCTCATAAATTAATAAAGATGTAATTCAAAAATTACATCTTTCAACTCTATAAACTATTCATTATAATTTAGCTCTTCTTTCACCACTTTTTGTATTAATTTCATTTTTTAAGTTAAATATAGATTCACATAATCCAACCTTTTTACATATTAAATGAATATTTTTTATATTATTGTTTCCTTTCATCTTTTATTATTTTTCCATCACTTATAGTTATTACTCTATCCGCTTGTTTCGCTATATTTTCATCATGAGTTATCATTACTAACGTTTGATTAAGTTCACTTACTGTATTTTCAAGAAGGCTCATTACTTCTTCTGTCGTCTTGCTGTCTAAGTTTCCTGTAGGCTCATCTGCGAATATCACAGCCGGTTTATTTGATAAGGCTCTTGCTATTGCCACCCTTTGTTGTTGTCCACCTGATAATTCATTCGGAAACTTTTTAAGCTGATCTTCCAGTCCAACTTTTTTTATTATATTCATAATATATTCTTTATCTTCTTTTTTACCATCTAATTGTATTGGCAATATTATATTATCATATACATTAAGTACAGGTATTAAATTGAAACTTTGAAATATAAACCCAAAATCTTGACGTCTAATTTTTGATAATTCATCATCATTTAGTTTATATATATTCTTATCACCTAATATAACCTCACCATCTGTAGGTTTATCAAGTCCGGCTAAGCAATGAAGCAAAGTGCTTTTTCCCGAGCCACTAGTACCTACTATAGCTGTAAATCTACCATTTTCAATTTCTAATGAAATTCCGTCAACTGCCTTTACTAAGCTATCCTTTTTTCCATAATATCTTTTTAATACATTTGTATACAATTTTTTCATAATTTATACCTCATATTTTTCTTTCATAACAATATTTACATTTTAAATTACATCTATCCGTTATTACAATTGTAAACATTTCTACTCCTTTAATTTTCCATTTTTTTTAATATAATATAATTAACTATAAAAGTTATAAAGATTATAGAAAATAATATTAATATGGCTGCATTGTCTACACTGAATTTTGTATATACAATTCCTTTATCCATAATTTCAAGTTTTGATATCATAATATAATCTCTATATAACCTAATAATACCAATTAAACACGATAGTATAAATGCTGTGAATGAAAGAATAATAGTTTCAATTCTTAATATAGATATTATGTATCTTTCACTTGCCCCGATATCTCTCATTATACTAAAATCTCTTTTTCTTATTTCCATAATCATTTTTGATATCGATAGTATAGTAAACACTAATATTAATCCTGCTATTAAATAATTTACTACTATCGGTCCAAAATATATTATTCTTCTTTCTTTTTTTGTGTTATCACTTATATTTTTTCTACTACTAAAGTTAAAGGAACTATATATATTATTACCTTTTATCATTTTATTTACATTAACTTTATTTCCATTGAATACAAAGTTATTATAATGATTTATATTACTTATGTTTTCCAAAACAATTTGACTAATACCTAAGTTACCTTCCAAAGATCTTTGTACAATCGAATATTTACTCCAATCATTTCTAGGTATCTTTTTGATAACTTGTGCTTTTATTATTTTATAATCCACTTTATTATCAGTAACATATGGCAATTTTAAATCTATAAAATCTCCGTCCTTTAGATTTTTCAATATTTTAAATCTACTATTTAGAGAATCACTATAAAAATCATCAACTATTATTATTCCAATATTCTTCTTGTCTTTTAATCTAGTTATATCATCATCAGATATTAATTTATTGCTCTTTAAAAATTTGAGATAGCTCTCATTTAACGACATTGATTCAAATGGAATTTCATACCTTCCATCAGGTCTTGGATTTATATTATTTAATCTTTCATTAAAATATTCAGTGTTTATATTATCTTTGTTCTCAAGTATATAATTCTCTCTATTATAAGAAAATATAGTATTATTTAAATTATATTCTCTTGCTTCTTTTTTAATAAAATCTTTATTAAAACCAAATTTATCAGACTCTGAATAAGTCTTTAGAATATAATCTCTCCCAATCAATTCTGCGTATACATTACTATAAACTTTTTCAGATTCTGACTCCATTTTCTCAGAACTCACAACTTCAATAAAACTAGAACCTATTGCACATATTATTATCATTGGAATTATATAATACTTAATACTTAGAACAATCCACTTATATGCTAATTTCGATTTTATACTTCTACCGATATTTATATTTGAAATTAGCATTGTTACTTTATCTATTTTCCTATTATTTTTAGATAATGCAATAGGAGATGTAATAATAATCTTAATCAGTTGTTTAATATATATAATCAACATACATATGACATTTAACAATACACATAAATAAATATCTTTATTCTTTAAGTATATTTCCTTATATGGTACTTTAATATTTAACTTTATTCCTGTAATATCAAAATCAGAAAAATTTAACACCAAAGCTGTAGATATATATGTTAAAGCACAACCGATTAAAGTAGAAATTATTATCAATGTTATATATTCAAGTAATATTGATAATCCTAATTTTTTCTTATTTCCACCTAATATTTCAATAGTACCTGCAAACTTCATTCTATCTGGAGAAGAAATAAGAAATACGCTTATTATTAACATAATCACGGATATAACAGCCAGCCTATTTTCTTTATTTATTACCATTTCACTTTTCACCGTATCAGTAAGGATTCTTTTAAAATCATTTTCTACTATTTTCATTGGCTCTATATTCGTGGAACTTGATATATCGTAGTTTTTTACTTTGTTATTAATCTTATTTATGAACACATTATATGTTTTTAAATCTCCAGGTATTATCTTGGATTGTGCATTTGTATAAGCGTTGTTATAGTTAAATCCCATTTTAGCCAGATATTTTACCAATTCCTCAGAATTTAAAGATTTATATATTCCTACGACTTTAAGTGTTTTATTACCTGATATTATCTTGTTTTCACCATTCTCTTTATATCTATATTCGTGAAAAAAATTATACTTATCTCCTACATTTACTTTTTTTCCATAAATATATGTATCTTTATTTAAAATTACTTCATCATCTTTTTTAGGAAAATCCCCTTGAACAATATCATATTTTAAAATATCAAATAATATATTGTTATATCCGACCAGGCTAGTAGCATAATTATTGCCAATGGACAGACTACCTAAGTTATCATATGCATACATATTTTTAATTAAATTACTATTTTCCAAGTCAGATAAATTTTTTGTACTAATATTAATACCTAGATAATCATATTTAGGTGCTATTTCCTGTATATATCTTATTTTATTATTAGCTTGACTCCTTTTTAGTACAGTAGGAAACGAAATTGTAAAAACTGTAAGTGTCAATGCTACTAAAATTATAATATATGTTTTTATATTCTTTTTTATATACTGTTTTGATAATTTAAAGTATGTATACATTTACTACTCCTCCTCAAATTTATATAAATAAATTAAATAAGTAATCTAAACATTTTGATTATATATTTTCTAATTCTATAATTTTTTATAGTTGATTGATTGACACTTTGCTGTTACATATGGAATAAATACAACAAATATAGATACAATTATAGCCATTAAAATTAACGAATGAATTAATATGTTTTTTCTTATAAAGTTTAAATATATATTTTTTTGTATTTGATAACAATACTTAATATCCTAATTATTATTCTACTTTATATTTTTTAAAATTCAACTATTATATCCTTTTTTCTAAATTTTATAACGAAAATATATAATTCAATATCATCTTCTTTAAAAGATTTTATAATATTTATATATTATGATAGAATTTAAGTAATATTATAGAAGGGAATAATATAATTATGAATACTAACTTTAATATTTTTTAGACAATCAACTTAATATGAATATCCAAATGATAGATGATAATATTATAGATCCATTGATAAATAAAAGGAACATACTACTAAATAAATTAGATTTTTTAATTAATGATAAATCTTTATTACTTCCAGAAGTTTCTAACTCTTATATTAAAGAATTAGAAACTTTTCTAGATGAGATTATTTCTTTTGACTATAAGCTAAATAAGGTAATAAATTTAATTTGCTCCTCATATCCAAACAGTATAAAAATATCAAATTCAATTTCTGAAATAATACATTCTCATTACTTTTGGCGTATTAGTATAAAAAATTTAATTTTTATTTTAAATAATTATAACCAATTCGACAATAATGTTATTCCTGATATGAAAACTGTCTATAGAATGAAATTTAATTCTCAAGAAATATCTAATGACTTTCCTTTTTTTCATTTTTATAAAAACTATAATATTCATAACATTGTTAAAATAACGTTTTTTACTGATGAGTTTGAACTTTTTTTACAAAACGATAACCTTGATATATTTGATTTTATAGTATTAAGATCAATTTTTGTTTTTTATGCAAATAATTTAAATAAAATATCTTATACAAATTTGTTTAAGTATATTAGTTCAAATAATCCAAATGTTGTTACAGACAAACAAATTACTTTAATAAGAAATTCCGTTTTAAAACTAAAAAAAATCAGTATAATTATTAATAATATAATGACCAAGCAAACTCATAAAGAAAAATTATTATACACTATAGATCTAAATGAGCATGAATTTTTAGTTTTAAGAGATACATTCATTTACAGGTTTTCTACTATGTCAGGGTTACACGTCAAATTGGATAACAATGCTTTTAATTGTCCAATTTCAATGACTAAAAGTAATATATATTTAGACAATTTATATTCTGATTTAAATGCCGAAAACAATCAAACTAAAAAAAAATTAAGAGATGCTGTATTTAGGATATTAGAGTATTGGGAAAGTAGCAATGTGATTAATTCTTTTGAAATATGTAAATATAACAATAGATTTACTCGAATTATTATTAAAAAATAAATAATCTATCATCATTGGCAATCAAAAAGGCTTTACATAATTAATATGTAAAGCCTTTTAATAATGAGCGCACAGGGATTCGAACCCCGGACACACGCCTTAGAAGGGCGTTGCTCTATCCAGCTGAGCTATGCACCCATATTTTTTTTATTGGAGCGGGAAACGAGATTCGAACTCGCGACTTCGACCTTGGCAAGGTCGCGCTCTACCACTGAACTATTCCCGCATATTTTTAGTGGCGACCTGGAAGGGGCTCGAACCCTCGACCTCCAGCGTGACAGGCTGGCATTCTAACCAACTGAACTACCAGGCCACATTTTTTTCTTTGGTGGGAGTAACAGGGCTCGAACCTGTGACTCCCTGCTTGTAAGGCAGATGCTCTCCCAGCTGAGCTATACTCCCATTTTTTTTGGAGCGGGTGAAGGGGATCGAACCCTCACAGCTGGCTTGGAAGGCCAGAACTCTACCATTGAGCTACACCCGCATACTTATATAAAATAAAAAAGTGACTCCTAGGGGAATCGAACCCCTGTTACCGCCGTGAAAGGGCGGTGTCTTAACCGCTTGACCAAGGAGCCATTGGTTGCGGAGGAAGGACTTGAACCTTCGACCTTCGGGTTATGAGCCCGACGAGCTGCCAACTGCTCCACCCCGCGACATTATTATTTATTCTTTGTACCTTCAAAACCGAATATATTTAGTGTATACCATCTATCTCTTGGTCAAGTCCTCGATCTATTAGTATCAGTAAGCTACATACATTGCTGCACTTACACCTCTGACCTATCAACCAGGTAGTCTTCCTGGGATCTTAACC